>JAUQWW010000040.1 GCA_030834965.1 Gallionellaceae bacterium
CGCAAATGCGCCAGCTTCTCGGCAATTTTCGCTTCCAGCCCGCGGTCGGTCGGCTGGTAAAAGTTCACTTCCGGCATGCCTTCCGGGAAATAATTCTCGCCTGCCGCATAGCCTTCCGCCTCGTCATGCGCATAGCGGTAGCCCTTGCCGTAATCCAGTTCTTTCATCAATTTGGTCGGGGCGTTGCGCAAATGCAGCGGCACTTCGCGCGAGCCGTCCTGGGAGACGAAAGCGCGGGCGGAATTATACGCGACATAGCCCGCATTCGACTTGGCTGCGACGGCGAAATAGATCACCACCTGCGCCAGCGCCAGCTCGCCTTCGGGCGAGCCGAGACGCTCATAGGTTTCTGCCGCATTCAGCGCAAGCTGCATGGCGCGCGGATCGGCCAGTCCGATATCTTCCCAGGCCATGCGCACGATGCGCCGCGCGAGGTAACGCGGGTCGGCGCCGCCATCGAGCATGCGCACCAGCCAGTAGAGCGCGGCATCCGGATCGGAACCGCGCACCGATTTGTGCAGCGCTGAAATCTGGTCGTAGAACGCCTCGCCGCCCTTGTCGAAACGGCGCAGGTTCTGGGCCAGCGTGTCATCGAGAAACTCGGCATCAATCCGGGTAATTTTTTTGGTTTGCGCCGCGTTCTGCAATTGCTCCAGCACGTTCAACAGACGGCGCGCATCGCCATCGGCATAACCGATGATGCGCTCGCGCGCCGCGTCATCAAATTCCACACCCTGCAACGCGGCCTGCTGCGCACGCTGGAACAGTTGCCCCAGCTCTGCGCCAGACAGTGATTTCAGCACGTACACCTGAGCGCGCGACAGCAGCGCACTATTCACTTCGAACGATGGATTCTCGGTAGTTGCGCCGATGAAGGTAACCAGACCCTGTTCGACGAAAGGCAGAAAGGCATCCTGCTGCGACTTGTTGAAGCGGTGTACTTCATCCACGAACAGGATGGTGTGGCGCCCGCTCTGCTGCAAGGTGTGCTGCGCCTGCGCGATGGCGTCGCGGATGTCCTTCACGCCGGACAGCACAGCCGACAGCGGCACGAACTCTGCATCGAACGCCGAGGCCATGAGCCTGGCCAACGTAGTCTTGCCCACGCCCGGCGGCCCCCACAGAATCATCGAGTGCAGCTTGCGGGATTCGAATGCGAGGCGCAGCGGCCTGCCCGCGCCCAGCAAATGCGATTGGCCGATTACTTCGTCGATGTGTTTCGGACGCAGGCGCTCGGCGAGCGGTGCGGCGGGAGATGGTGCATCGAACAGATTGTCTTGGGTTGTGGACATATTGTTAAGCAATGGCATCAAACTAACGGCAGCACAACCAGGGCAACCTCTCCCGGCACCTTATCAGGAGAGGTGACGAGCGCGCTCTCACTTGGCAAGGGGAGGCTTGGGGAGGGGTTTATTCGCCCAGCACATCCGCACCTTTCGGCGGCACGAACTTGAACAATTGCGGTGACAGTTGCGGGTTGTGCTGCAACTTGGAGAAGCGCAACACGGTGGTATTCCCGAAAGTATCGTGCAGCTCCATGATGACCAGCTCGGATTGCGCGTTGAACGCCATGCGTATTTTCTCGAAGCTGGTGTCCTGCGTGCGAGGCACTGCCTGCAGCCAGTCGAGTTCGTCCTGGCTGCCGCTATCCTTGAGCACAAAGCCGCGCTCGATCTCGTTGCTGCCGGACAGCAATGCTGCCGGGCTGCTGCCCAGCGCCGCATCCAGTTTCTTCACGGTGACCTGATTCAGCTCCACGTCATGCAGCCAGAATTTCGCCCCATCGCCCACTATCAGTTGCTCATACGGTTTCTGATACACCCAGCGAAACTTGCCGGGGCGCACGAACTGCATGGTGCCGGAAGCCGACTGGATGCGCTTGCCGGACTTGTCCAGCACATCCTGCGTGAAATTCGCCTGTGCGGAATGGGTGGCGGCGATGAAGTTTTTCAGCTTTTCGATGCCACTTGCCTGTGCAGCAAATGACCAGATACAGACCAGCAGGCCGAACAGTACTTTCTTGATCATGGGGAAAACCTCTATTCTTGACGTCCGGGCGCGATGACTTCGCGGTTGCCATTGCTCTGCATGGCGGACACGATGCCGGCGCGCTCCATCTGCTCCACCAGGCGCGCGGCACGGTTGTAGCCAATGCGCAGATGGCGCTGCACCAGCGAAATGGACGCGCGGCGCGACTTGACCACGATTTCCACCGCCTGGTCGTACAGCGCATCTGCTTCTGCATCCGCACCGCCTTCCGCCTCGCCGCCCGCTTCCTGCTCTTCCAGCGACGTCAGCACGCCCTCGACGTAATTCGGCATGCCTTGCGCCTTGAGATATTCGGCGACGCGATGCACTTCCTGGTCGGACACGAACGCGCCATGCACGCGCTGCGGGTAGCCGGTGCCCGGCGGCAGGTAGAGCATGTCGCCCTGGCCGAGCAGCGCCTCCGCGCCCATCTGGTCGAGTATGGTGCGCGAGTCGATCTTGCTCGAAACCTGGAACGCCACGCGCGTCGGCACGTTGGCCTTGATCAGGCCGGTGATCACGTCCACCGACGGACGCTGCGTCGCCAGCACCAGGTGTATGCCGGAAGCGCGCGCCTTCTGCGCCAGGCGTGCGATCAGTTCCTCGACTTTCTTGCCGACCACCATCATCAGGTCGGCCAGCTCGTCGATGAACACCACGATGAATGGCAATTCCTCCAGCGCTTCGGGATTGTCCGGCGTCAGCGTGAAGGGGTTGGTGAGCGGCTGCCCGGCCTTGGCGGCATCGTGCACCTTCTGGTTATAGCCGGCGATGTTGCGCACGCCGAGCGACGACATCAGGCGATAGCGCTTGTCCATTTCCTGCACACACCAGTTGAGCGCAGAAGCCGCCTGGCGCATGTCGGTGACCACCGGTGCAAGCAGATGCGGTATGCCCTCATACACCGACAGCTCCAGCATCTTGGGATCGACCAGCAGCAGGCGCACCTGATGCGGCGTGGCCTTGTACAGCAGGCTGAGGATCATGGCGTTGATCGCCACCGACTTGCCTGAACCAGTCGTGCCCGCCACCAGCACGTGCGGCATCTTGCCCAGGTCCGCCACCACCGGCTTGCCTGCGATATCCTTGCCCATCGCCATGGTGAGCGTCGAATGCATGTCCGCATACGCCTGCGAACCCAGGATCTCGGACAGCTTCACGACCTGTCGTTTCGGATTGGGCAGTTCCAGCGCCATGTATGCCTTGCCAGGTATGGTCTCCACCACACGGATGCTGACAACCGACAGCGCGCGCGCCAGGTCTCTCACCAGATTGGTGATCTGGCTGCCTTTCACCCCGACGGCGGGTTCGATCTCGTAGCGCGTGATGACCGGGCCCGGATAGGCGGCCACCACCTTCACTTCCACCCCGAAATCACCGAGCTTGCGCTCGATCAGGCGCGAGGTGAATTCCAGCGTCTCGGCCGACAGCACTTCGACTTCATGCGCCGGCTGATCCAGCAGATGCAGCGGCGGCAGGGGCGAATCGGGCATATCCGCAAACAACGGCACCTGCTTTTCTTCCACCACACGCGAGGATTGGCGCACTTCGTACAGCGGCTGCTCGATGTAAATGGGCTGATGCTCCTCCACGCGCTTCTTCTCTTCCTCGACCACCACCATGCGCTCGGTCGACGCCTGCACGCCGATGCGCTTGTCCTGCCAAGTCTGCCAGGTGTTGCGCACCCACAGATAGCTGGTCTCGGAAGCGGCGCCCACCCAATCGACAAAACGCAGCCACGACAGGCCGCTGAACAGGCTGAAGCCGGCGGCGATCAGCGTCAGCAGGAACAGCGTGGAACCGGTAAAACCAAGAAATTTCGCCAGCGCATCGCCCACGATTGCCCCCAGCATACCGCCGGGCTCACCCGGCAGCGCGGCTTTCAGGCTATGCAGCCGCAGCGCTTCCAGCGCGCTGCTGGACAACAGCAGCACCGCGAAACCCAGCAGCGCCACCCACAAGGCGCGGCGGTCAAACAGACTATCCGGGGACATGCGCCGATAGCCTGTCCACACGCGCTGTATCAGGAATACCGTCCACCACCAGGCGGAGAAACCGAACACATACAGCAGCACATCCGCCAGCCATGCACCAAATACGCCGCCCGGATTGTGCGTTGCAGCGCCGCTGGCGCTATGCGACCAAGCGGGATCGTTGCGGTCATAGCCAAACAGGATGAGGATCAGATACATCGCCACGGCGGTCAGCAGCAGCCAGCGCGATTCGCGCAGAAGGGCGACCAACCGTGCCGGTAACGGGGAAGGTTTATTGGCGGTGCTGCTTAGTGACATGGAACGTTTCACAACAAGAAGGATAACCGATATTCGATTCCGGAATCATACCTCAAGCCGGGGAAACCTTCCCGGCCAAAGCGCCCTATTCACAAAACTGTAAAACAACTATTTCATGAATGACATTAAGATCACGGGTGTGCCATGCGCAGCAGTAATTTTACATCCTGCACCAGCAGTTCGGCGCGTTGGCCGTAAGGGGCAAGCAGCATCGGTTTCCCGCTTGCGCCGATGAGGTAGGTGCCGGTGGAATGATCCAGCGTGTAACCGTTGTTGCCGTCCTGTTTTTTGTAAATCATGCCGAACGCGCTGGCGGCCTCACGGGTAGCCTGTGCATCTCCGTACAATCCCAGGAAAGCCGGATGAAATGCCGGGACGTACTGCGCCAGCAGTTCGCGCGTATCGCGTTCCGGGTCAAGCGTGACGAAAAGTACCTGCACACGCTCCGCATCTTTGCCCAGCGAACGCACCACCTGCGCCAGGTCGGCCAGAGTGGCGGGGCAGATATCGGGGCAATGTGTATAGCCAAAAAACAGCAGCACCACCTTGCCCCGGAAATCCGCCAAGGTGCGCGGTTTGCCGGTGTGGTCGGTGAGGTGAAAATCCGCACCCGCATATTGCGCGCTGACGTCGCTGGCCTGGAAGGGGGAAGGCAGCCTGGGCTCGCCGCACCCGCACAGCAGGACAATAAGTGACAGGATGAGCAGATTGCGCATCATGCGGGAATGTGGCAGCTGCCGCTCCAGCCGTAGGTGGCAAAGGTATAGCCCACTTTAACCAGGCCATACAACCCGAATCCCATCACGACTAGCCCTGCCGCCAACCGCACGCGCGGGGCCTGCACCCAGTGGCGGCAGCGTTCCCAGAACAGGCCGATGGCCAGCAGATTGGGCAACGTGCCCAGGCCGAACGCCAGCATAACCAGCGCACCTTGGGGCGCGCTGCCGCTGGCCAGCGAGGTGATCAGCACACTGTACACCAGCCCGCATGGCAGCCAGCCCCACAAAGCGCCCAGCGCCAGCGCGCGCGGCAGCGTATTCACCGGCAGCAGGCGTTGCGTGTAGGGCTGAATGCGCTGCCACAGGCCGCGCCCGGCCTGTTCGATATGGCGCACCACGCCCCAGATGCCGGCCAGATACAAACCCAGTGCAATCAGCATCAGGCTGGACAGCGCAAACAACAAATGCTGGATGGGCACCACATCACGCAGCAGCAGGCCGGCCTGCCCCAGGCTGCCGGCCAGCGCGCCCGCCACGGCATAACTGACTATGCGCCCGCTGCTGTAGGCCAGATGGAACGGCCAGCGTGCCCCCACATTAAATCCAATCCTCTCCCGAAGGGAGAGACGTTCGCCTCCTCTCCCGCTTGCGGGAGAGGATTGAGGAGATGGCTTTGGAAGCTGCGCGGTAAACACGCCGACGATGCTGCCGCACATGCCGAGGCAGTGCACGCCGCCCAGCAGGCCGACGAAGAACACTGCGATGATGCTGAATTCAGTCATGGGTATCCGGGGAAATTCCGTCGCTCCCCTCAGCAAGCAACGCCAAGTTGAGCTGCGCCGCCACCGCGCGCACATCCGGCTGTTCCTGATAGGGCACTACTCCCAGCAATGGCGCGCCAACGCGCCGCTCCAGCGCCTCGATGTTTTCCTGCAAGGCGGGCATGCCTTCATCCACCACGTTGGCCACCCAGCCCGCGCATTTCAATCCGCAATCGCTGATTGCAAGGGCCGTGAGCAGCGCATGGTTGATACAGCCCAGCCGCATGCCCACCACCATGATCACCGGCCGGCCCAATTGCAGAGCGAGATCGGCACTGTCCTGCGTGTCGTTCAGCGGCACGCAGAAGCCGCCCACTCCTTCCACGATTACGACATCCGACTGTGACGCCAGCTCACGATATGAATTGAGTATGCGCGCGAGATCGATGCGCACGCCCGCATTTCGCGCGGCGATATGCGGCGCAACGGGCTGCAGAAAACTGTAGGGATTGATCTGGCCCAGGCTTGCCAGAATGTTGCTGGCGGCGCGCAACTGTTTCACATCTTCGTTCTGGCCATCCTCATCACACCCCGCCGCCACCGGTTTCATGCCGGCGACGCGTTTGCCCTGTGCAGCAAAGGCATGCAGCAGGGCGCAACTGATCAGCGTCTTGCCGACACCGGTGTCGGTGCCTGTTACGAAATAGCTCATTTCTTCCTGTAAAGTTGGGGCTTCATGTTTCGTTGCGAAGCACGGGAAGACGAACATTCCCGGGCGCACCGGAATCATTATAGCAAGGCCTCATATCGGCACGTGGCGGCATCATGCGCGGATTTACCGTTCATTCCGGAAATTCGACCATTCGTTCCTCGCGCGTTGACGCTATGCAAGCGCGCCAATATTCTCCAGCATCGGAGCAAAACGACAAATTCAAACGAGGACCTTTCATGAATCAGGCTGCCCGCTCAATGAGCATCAAAACCCGTTTGTTGCTGGTGATAGTCGTGTCGCTGGTGGGCATGCTGATTGTATCCGCATTCGCGTTGATGGCAGAAAAATCCACGCTGCTGGAAGACCGGAAAATCAAGACGAGGCATCTGGTCGAAGTGGCGCATGGCGTGCTGGCCCACTACTACAACCTGCAAAAGACCGGCGTGCTCAGCGAAGAGGCTGCCAAGGATGCAGCGATCAGGGTGCTCAAGGAAGTCCGCTACGACCAGAAGGAATATTTCTGGGTCAACGATTTCACGGCCCCGGTTCCAAAAATGGTCATGCATGCGACCGTGCCCACGCTGGACGGCAAGGTGCTGGATGCGGAGAAATTCAATTGCGCAACCAGCCTGCAAGCCGGCCTGGAAGGCCCTGTCGAAAAAACGGATGGAAAGAAGAATCTGTTCGTGGCCTTTAACGAAGTCGCCAGCAAGGCCGGTTCCGGCTACGTAACCTACAACTGGCCGAAGCCCAAGGCCGGTGGCGGCACTACCACGGAACTGTACGGCAAGATGTCCTTCGTCAAGAAATTCGACGAATGGAACTGGCTCGTCGGCTCCGGAATCTACATCGACGACGTGGATAGCATCTTCTGGCAAAGGGCGACCTGGCTGATCGCCATCGTGCTTGCCGTTACGGTCCTGATCGGCATCCTTCTTCTATTGCTGATCCGGAGCATCATCCAGCCGCTGGCTGAGCTCAGGGAAGCGATGAAAACCATTCAAACGACGCAGGACCTTTCGCGGCGCGTGACGATCAGGTCAAGCAACGAGGTCGGTGAAATCGGCCTGTCGTTCAACGAAATGGTCAAGAGTTTCCAGGATATCATTCATCAGGTTGTCTCCAGCGTTCAGGAAGTCATGAGCAATTCCGCCCAGCTGTCCGAATCGTCGCAGCGCGTCGCCGCCAGCTCGAACCAGCAAAGCGAAGCGGCCACTTCCATGGCAGCGGCGGTGCAGGAAATGTCGGCGAGCATCGATCGTGTTGCCGACAATTCCAAGGAGACCCATCACATTGCCGAGCAAGCCGGTGAATTGTCCGCCCAGGGCGGGGAGATCGTGCACAACGCCGCCGAAGAAATGACGAAGATCGCCGATTCGGTCAATCATTCCACGCAGCTGATCCAGGCACTGGGGGACCAATCGCATCAGATTTCAGCCATCGTCAACGTCATCAAGGAAATAGCCGACCAAACCAATCTGCTGGCGCTCAATGCCGCAATTGAAGCCGCGCGTGCCGGCGAACAGGGACGCGGTTTTGCCGTGGTGGCGGATGAGGTCAGAAAGCTGGCCGAGCGCACGACCAACTCGACACAGGAAATCAGCACGATGATTGGAAGCATTCAAGGTGGAATCATCAGCGCGGTATCCAGCATGGATGAAGGAACGTCCAGGGTGCGTGACGGTGTGGCCATGGCCAAACAGGCCGGGGAATCCATGCTGAAAATCCGCGAAGGCGCCAGCCAGGTCATCGCTTCCGTCAGTGAAGTCATGGAGGCATTGCGCGAGCAAAGCCTGACCAGCGAACAGGTTGCCGGAAGTGTGGAAAGCATTGCCCAGATGACCGAGCAGAACAGTGGTGAGGTCAGAGAAATCGCCACAACTGCGGAGCGCCTGGCGGAACTTGCGGGTTCACTGCAAAGTTCTGTCAGCCAGTTCAGGGTGTAAGCAGCTACAGCGTGCAGCTCATAGCTTGAACGGCGTCTGGATGATCGCGCGCCCGTCGGCAATCTTTTTCGGCTGCGGCTTCCACGCGTGGCCGTAGATGATTTCAAAAGTGGCGGGCAGCTTGCCGTCGCGGCGCATGCGTTCATAATTCTCCACCACCTTGTTCCACGTCCCCTTTCCCATCATGCCCTGCGCGCGCCCGGCGGTGGCATTGTGCGCGCCGATGCGGCGCAAGTCCTGCATCGCCGCCTTCACGTCGTCATAGGTCAATGTGATGTATTCCATGTCCATCACCGGCTCGGCAAAACCCGCCGCCACCAGCATGTCACCGATGTCGTGCATGTCAGCAAAACGGTTGATGTGATTGTAGCCATCCGCATCGTGGAAGGCCGCGCGCAGTTCCTTCAGCGTATCGGGCCCGAAGGTGGAAAACATCAGCAGCCCTTCCGTTTTCAGCACGCGATGCATTTCCACAAAAGTTGCGGGCAGATCGTTGCACCATTGCACGGTGAGGTTGGACCAAATCAGCTCCACGCTGTTGGCCGCCAGCGGCAGCGCCTCGACATCGGCGCAGAGCGAACTTTGCCTGCCGCCTGCAAAGAGTTTACGCCACCAGCCTGATTGGTCGCGCCCTGCTTGCAACATGCCCAGCGCAATGTCGAGCGCCACCACTTGTGCCGCCGGGTAGCGCTGTTCCAGCTGGCGTGCGCCCCAGCCGGTGCCGCTGCCTGCATCCAGAATGCGCGCAGGCTGCCGCTTGATGTAATCCAGCCGCTCCAGCATGCGGCTGCATACTTCGCGCTGCAGTACCGCAGCGGCGTCATATTGCTGCGCTGCGCGGCTGAAGGAACGGCGCACCTGGCGCTTGTCTATTTCAAATTCATTCATGCAAGAAATCCGTTATCTGCTTCACAAATATTTCCGGGTGCGACAGGAATGGTGCATGCGCCGCGCCTGCAATATTTACCAGGCGCGCATTCGGCAACGCTTGCGCCAGATACGCTGAAGCAGCGGGGGGCGTCAGCGTATCGCGTGTGCCAGCGATGACCAGGGCAGCCTGTCCAATCTGTGCCAGCTGCGTGCGGAAATCGGTATCCAGCAAAATCGCAAGGCCGCCATACAGCGCTGCGATATCAGGTTCGCCACGATCAAACAGGCGCTCACGCAGAGTATGCAACAGCTCGCGTTCGCCCTCGCTGCCTCGCACTTGCAACGCCAGAAAACGCTTCAGGGTGGCCTGGTAATCCTGTGTCATGGCGTCAGAGAACGCCTCCAGGACATCCTCTGGCATCGCACACGACCAATCCGCACATTGCACAAAACACGGTGTGCTGGCGGCCAGAACCAATTTCTCTATTTGTGCCGGGCACCGTTGTGCCCAGCGCAGTGCGATCTGCCCACCGAGTGACCAGCCGCAAACATTCAGCGGCTCATCGAACTGCGTGGACAACTCATCAACGATGGCATCAAGAGAAAACGAAGAATCTTGCTCGCCAGTCCTAGAACTAAAGCCGTGACCCGGCAAATCCACGCATTGCACGCGAAAACTATGCGCCAGTTGCTGTACCGCATCGCCCCACATGCCGCCATGCATGCCCCACCCATGCAGCATCAGCAGCGGCTTGCCGCTGCCATAACTCTCAACGTGCATGGCAGCCATCCTCACCAACAATAAAGCACGCCATGCCCGTCCCCTCTCCCGCCTTGCGGGCGAGGGAGCAAACGCCTCGCTGCGCGAATTTGAAATTACTGTGCAAGCTCATGCAAACCCTCTGCCAGTTGTGAAACATCGTCCGCACTGTGTGCGGCGGACAGGGAGATGCGCAGCCGCGCCGTGCCCTGCGGCACGGTCGGCGGGCGTATTGCCGGAACCCAGATTCCGCGTACGCGCAGCCCTTCGCTCAATACTACGGCGTCCTCATTGGAACCGACCAGCAAGGGCTGGATGGGCGTGAATGAAGGCATCAGCGACCACGGCAACCCGCTCAGGCCAGCACGCAACTGCACGATCAATTTGCGCAGGTGCTCACGCCGCCATTCTTCCTCGCGCATTACTTCCAAACTTGCCAGCAGTGAGGAAGCCAGCGCCGGCGGGCTGGCCGTGGTGTAGATGTAGCTGCGCGCATTCTGCACTAGTGTTTCTGTCACAACTTTCTCGGCAGCGACGAAAGCGCCGGACACCCCTGCGGCCTTGCCCAATGTCGCCATGTAAATGATGCGCGGCAATTCCAAACTGAAATGCGCCAGCGAGCCGCGCCCTTCCTTGCCCAGCACGCCGAAGCCGTGCGCATCGTCCACCAGCAGCCAGGCATCATGCTGCTCGCACAATGCCAGCAGCTCCGGCAGCGGCGCGATGTCGCCATCCATGCTGAATACTGCATCAGTGATGATCAGCTTGCGCCCGCCATGGGTTTCTTCCAGCAGTTGCGCGAGATGCGCCATATCGTTGTGACGATAGCGCTTCACCGTGGCGCGCGACAGCAGCATCGCGTCATTGAGCGAAGCGTGATTCAGCTTGTCAGCAAACACCGTGTCGCCGCGCCCGACAAGCGCCTGCACGGCGCCAAGGTTGGCGAGATAGCCGGTCGAGAACAGCAGCGCATGCGGCTTGCCGACGAATGCAGCGAGCGCCTGCTCCAGCTCGTGGTGTGCACCGGAGTGGCCGCTGACGAGATGCGAGGCACCCGCACCCACTCCGTATTGCTGCGCGCCGTGTTGCAGTGCCTCGATCAGTCGCGGATGATTTGCCAGCCCGAGGTAATCATTGCTGCAAAAGGAAAGATAGTCTTTCCCATCAACCGTAATGTGCACACCCTGCGGCGATTCCAGAACGCGGCGGCGGCGCTGCAAGCCTTGCGCAGCGCGTTCGTCGAGCTTATGTTGAAGAACGGTAAACGGCATGGATTTTCGTAGCTTGGGTTAGCGGCTTCATCGCGTAACCCAACAACGCATCGTTGGGTTGCGCTACGCTAACCCAACCTACATTCCTTAATGGTTTTCGGAAAACGGATACATCCCCAGCTTGTCCAGCAGCGCACGGTCGCGCTCCACATCCGGGTTGCCGGTGGTCAGCAGTTGCTCGCCGTAGAAGATCGAGTTCGCCCCGGCCAGGAAGCACAGTGCCTGAACCGCTTCGGACATCTGCTGCCGCCCCGCGGACAGGCGCACGCGCGCGGTAGGCATGGTGATACGCGCGACCGCGATGGTGCGCACAAAATCGAGCGGATCGATGTCTTCGGTTTCAGCCAGCGGCGTGCCTTCGACCTTGACCAGATTATTGATCGGCACGCTGTCCGGATAGGGGTCGAGGTTCGCCAGCTGCGCAATCAGGCCGGCGCGCTGCGTGAGATTCTCGCCCATGCCGACGATGCCGCCGCTGCAGACATGCAGCCCGGCTCTGCGCACGCGCTCGATCGTGTCCAGCCTGTCCTGGTAATCGCGCGTGCTGATGATGCTGCCATAGAACTCTGGAGCGGTATCGAGGTTGTGGTTGTAGTAATCCAGCCCGGCATCGCGCAATTGCAGCACTTGCTCGTCATTCAGCATGCCGAGCGTGGCGCAGGTTTCCATGCCGATGCCGCGCACCGCCTTCACCATTTCGACCACGCTCGCCATATCGTCGCCGCTCGGTTCGCGCCACGCCGCCCCCATGCAAAACCGTCCCGCCCCGCGGTCCTTCGCAGCCTGCGCGGCCTCCACCACGGCAGAGACGTCCAGCATTGCACGGCTTTCCACGCCTGTGTCGTTGAACGCCGATTGCGGGCAATACCCGCAATCCTCGGAACACCCACCGGTCTTGATCGACAGCAAGGTGGAAAGCTGCACTGCGTTCGGGTCGAAATGTTGACGATGCACCTGTTGTGCGCGGTACAGCAGATCGGAAAACGGCAGCTTGAACAGCGCCTCGATCTCGTCGACGCTCCAGCGCGGCTCGGCCTCCTGCTTCTGGACAGGGCGGAAAAATTTCACGGTCTGAGTCGTCATGGCTTGTGGTCTGAATGAATTACAATAGCCCGGCATCATCCTTGAAAGGGCGCGCGCTTGTCAATTTTGACGCAGCATTTTATGAACATCTGCTCAACATTTGAGCAGATGCTTCCCACCCAGCCCTGCGTGCTGTGCGGCGCAGCCAGCCGCCATGGCGCATGGTGCGCGGCATGCGATGCCGCCCTACCCTATCTGGCTGACGCGCATTGCCCGGTGTGCGCGCTGCCCACGCTGGATGGCGCAACCTGTGGACGCTGCCTGAAACGCGTGCCGCTTTTCAACCGCACCGTGGCGGCCTTCGCCTATGCTTTTCCGCTCGACAAGCTGGTGCAGGCCCTGAAATTTGGGGAACAGCTGATGCTGGCAAATAGCCTCGCAGACAAGCTGGCGCTGCGCATCAAAGTACCTCCAGATTGCATCGTGGCGATGCCGCTGCATCCCGCCCGCCTGCGTGAGCGCGGCTTCAACCAGTCCCGGGAACTGGCGCGACGGCTCGCAACAAAACTGGATGTTCCATTATTGAGCCAGGCCTGCCAGCGCGTGCGCGACACGCCGCCGCAATCTGCGCTGAAATGGAAGGAGAGGGGAAAGAACATGCGTCGCGCCTTTAGCTGCACGACCGATTTGTCAGGCAAGCATGTTGCGATGGTGGATGACGTGATGACCAGCGGCGCTTCGCTGAATGAACTGGCGCTGGCTCTGCGCCGCGCCGGCGCGCGCGAGGTGAGTGCGTGGGTGATTGCGCGGACGCTGCCGCACACCGGCTGATCAGAGCTCTCTCAGCCGCTGCGCCACAAACGCCTGCAGATCCTCGCTGAGGTTATGCGTTTCGATGGCGCGCTTAAATGTGTCGCGCGCCTCGTCCTTGCGTTGCAGCGCCTGCAGAGAAATCCCCTGCCCCATCAGCCATACGCCAGAATTCGGTGAGAGCTGCAGCGCCTTCTGGTAATACGTGACGGCTTCCTTGTGACGGCCCAACCGTTGCAGCAGCGCCGCGACAAACGCCTGATAATCGGCCTGCTGGCTCGCATAGGGCAAAGTCTTTTGCAGCGTTAGCAATGCAGACCACGGTGTATCGCGTTCAACCTGCAGGCGCGCAAGTACCATGGCAAACCAGCTGTGCTTGAGATTGTTTTTTAGCCCCTCTTTCAGCACACGCTCGGCATCGTCGATACGCTTGTTTTCCAGCAGCAATACAACCAGGGCCTGGCGTGCGGCATCGTGACCGGCGTCGAGCCGCAATGCCGCTTCGTATCCGGCCAATGCTTCATTTATGTGCCCCTGCTGCATCAACGCGGCCGCCTTGCGGAATTCGTTGTCCGCCTGCTGCTCAACGCTGACCTGCTTGGTGCGCTTATCCAACTTGCCTCCAATGGCAGCAGCAAGTGCCGGCGCAGCGGGGGGCACTTTGCGTTCTGCCGCAGGCTCTGTCTGCTGCACATCCGCATGGTCATCCGCACTGCCGGCCGGAACGGCAAAAGCCTCTCGTGCTTGGAGACGCGCCTTTGCAGCCTTGGGTGCGCTATAACTGCCTTTTGCGGCGAGCGGTTTGGCGTGCAAATCGGAAGATTGCGGGGTGATGCCAGATTCGCTGTTGATGCCCGGAACGAGTGGAGCCGCTTTTTGCGCGCCTTCCTCTTGAATAGCCTCCTCCTTTTGAGGAGCCTCCGGCGCGACTGCCGCAACGGGCTGCGATGGAGCAGCCGGTTCGGGCGCGGCTCTCGGCGCTGAAATCGGCGTGGCGGGCCCCTGCGCGGCAGGCACCCGTACTGAAGTCTTGTGCTGCCAGTACCACCCCGCCCATGCTGCCAAACCGACCAGCACCAGCACGCCCCCCATCATCAATGCGGCCTTGCGCCTGTTCTCCAACAAATTCACCACGCGGATTGCGTAGCCGCCGGGCAGCGAGTCCGCCCCGTTCTTTGCCAGATCGTTCAGAGTCTCGTTAATCGCATTCATTGCAGCAGCCTAATGATTTGTCATGCCGCTCATACGGTCACGGCTGCGCACGATGTCATCGGACCAGCTGCCGTCGCTGTCCACCACCGTGGGCTTGAGCAGCAGGATCAGCTCGCGTTTGTCCGTGCGCCTGCTGGTCTGGCCGAACAAGGGTTTCGACATGCCGGGCAGGCCGGACTTATCGTCAAAGGTCGCCTGGCGCATCAGGCCGCCGATGACCACGATCTGTCCATCGCGCGCGCGCACGATGCTGTCGGTTTCCGAGACCGAGGTCGATGCCATGGGAATGGTCCCGCCCGTTGCCCCTGTCTGGCCGAACAGCGCAAATTTGTTCTTCTCGGAAATACTGGTAACCGAAGGGTGCACATGCAGGATGATCTCATTGTGCTCGTTGATGTTCGGCGTCACGTCCAGTGCAATCCCCGAAAACATCGAAGAATAGAGAGGTGTAACCGTGCCAGCTGTGGTGGAAGTAGTGGTCGTTATGGTCGATGTCGTGGAAAACCCGGTAATGAAGTATTCGTCCGTCCCGACCTTCAATATGGCCTTCTGATTGTTCAAGGTCGCGATGCGCGGACTGGACAGCACATGCACGCTGCCTTGTGTCTCCAGGAAATTCAGCAGCGCGGCGAAATTGCTGGTCTGCAACGCCATGCCGAACATCGAGCCGGCAACGCCCGCCGCAGCGGCACCCAGAGTGGCGCCCGGCAAGGACGAAATCGCGGAGTTGCCCAGGGTTTGCGCCGCGCCCCCGGCAGCATTGGGCATCATCATGCCGTCCGGGGACAGCACCCCGAACGAGCTTCTTCTGTTCGAGCCGAGGTTCGCGAAACCCGCCCAGTTCACGCCGGACTGATAGCCGTCATTCAGCTGCACCTCGACGATCTTGGCTTCCAGTATGACCTGGCGCTCGATCGAAATTTGCGAGGCCTTGAGGTAGGCCGTGACACTCTTCAATTCGTCGGGCATGGCGCGCACCACGATTACGCCGGACATGGAGTTGATCACCACACTGCGCCCGTTTTCGTTGCCGACGATGGCTTTCAGCGACGCCTCCAGCTCAGTCCAGAAGTTGGACTTGGGATTGGATGTCGTGATGACCGTGCTGCTGCTTCTCCCCCCGCCACTCGTACCGGTGGTTCCAGTCGTCGCGCCTGTTGTGCCTGCTACGCCTGTGGTACCCGTTGTACCTGCTGCGCCCGTTGTGGCGGCGGTAGTGCCAGTCGTACCGGTCGTGCCGGTTGTCGTACCTCCGCTGCTTGACGATTGCACGCTCAGCATGGACGAACCGCCACGATTTGCCGTCAGGTAATTCACCTGAAACAGCCGGGTTTGCAGCGTGAGCGGCTGAATGAAAATACGGTTGGCATCAACCTTGTATTCGTAGCCATACATGTCCCGGATTGCCTCCAGTGCCTCGAACACGGTCACGTCTTTCAGGTTGAGCGAGATGGCGCCGGTAATGCCGGGTGGCACCAGCATGTTGTAGCGCGTTCCGGATACGACCGCCATGAATACCTGGCTTGCCGGCGTGTTGTTGACGGTGAGATCGAACCGGGCTTCCAGCGGCTTGTTGTCGACCTTGGGCATCGTCATCACAAGCGGCGGCAGCAGTGCATTGTTGACTGCTTCTATATTGATGGTTTTGGCGTTTTCCCGTTGCCGTATGCTTTCCCGGGCGACTGCGTCCATTTCGCCCTGGACTGCTTGCGCTGTCGCATTATGCGTCGCGCTTGGCGTGGCGCAGGCTGAAAGGCCGGCCAGTGCCAGCATTCCCAATGACAGCAGTTTAAGTTTTCGACTCATTTCTTCTCCTTCTTTCCCGCCTCGCTGGTTGATTGATCAACCGGCTTTTCCTTCCGGGAAACACGTTTCACTTTATGTGCTTCCGGCAGCACGGCCACATTTTTTTTCTTGATTTCCACGCCAGGAAACAAGGCCAGCACTTGCCGGCCCTGCGATCCCTCCAACACTACACCGCTCTCGCTGACCTCAATCAACCTAACATCGCCATGTTTCGCGCCCAGTTCAATCGTTTGACCATCGATGATGGCCGCACGCCGGTTGGGGGAAATCAGGATGGTCTGCAGCGCATTGCCCGCCGGGATGACATCGCCGGCAGGGGCGTTGATTTCAGCGGGCGGCTTCGTCGGATCGTTCAGTACCTGTGCCGACCCGATGGCCGGCATGCACAGCATTAGCAGCGCACAGCCATTGCGGCAGAACATCAATACGCCCCTCAAATCTGTAGCCATATCTTGTCCAGACTCAGGGTATAGAGCGTCAGCGTCAGGGTCACATCCGGATATGCCGCTTCCATATCTACCTCGCCCCAGAACATTTGGGCGGGCAACTGCTCAAGCGCAGTGAGGTATTGCAGCAAATCCGGATAACTGCCGCGTACAGTAATCCGCACGCCATGCCGGAACACCTGCTTGTCCGGCACGACCGCGGCGTCCACAGGTACAGCGCGTTCCCTTTCTTTCCCCGGCTTGGCCGCCTTATCGATCAGCGGGGCAGCAGGCAAGGTTTGCAGACTGATTAATTGCAGCCTGCCATTCCGCCTGAGCACCTCCTCCAGCAGACCGCCCATGTTTTCCGGGGCTACCAGGCGCTCGCGGCGGCTTTGCAGGTAAATATCTCCTTCGGCGATTTGCCGCTTGACTTGCTCCAGATGCTGGCGCATCGGTGAGATTGCATCCGCCCTCTTGGCCGCCAGCAAGGTTTCTATCTCTGCCAGTATCCCCTTCATCCTCTCCTGTTTCTGTACCACCTCGGCAGACAGTTTTTTCTGCTGCGCCAGCAGGGGGTCAAGAAACGTCGTCATGATCAGCGAGACCAGCATGAACGCGACAGCAGCAAAAATCAGCGCACGCTCCCGCAGTGACATGCCGTCAATCTTGTCTGCGAGCTTTTTCCAGTACTGCTTCATTGCTTCACCGCCCAGCTAGTCTCAAGCGATTGCAGCGTGAACTCCACATAACGCCCGCCTTCACCGCTTCGCTGCATCTGGAGTGCCGCAATCGATTTCCCGCTCATCACTTTTTCGTGGCCCAGCCTGCGAATATAGGCCGGCACCAATTCGGGGGACAACACTGCACCGCTCATGCTCATCTGTGCCGCATCCCCGATGATATTAAAGCGTGTCAGCCATAAACCGTGCTCTGCCTGGCGTGCGAATGCGCGCATGTATTCCGAATAGCCGGTGGTATTGCCTATCACCCCGCTTCTCAAGGTTTCGACGATCTCATTCTGGGCAGACAGCTTGGCTTCTGCCACCCTCAATTCCTCTTCCAGGGTTTCATTGACTTGCTGCGGCGAGAACCCTTCTTTGTAGCGCTTCAGCTTCTCCTGCTCGGAAACATAGCGCTTGTCCGTTTCTTGAGACTGCCTGGTCAGCGACTTGACCTGATACACCGCGTAACCATAGAACAGCGTCGACCCCGCCATGATCAGTGCCAGCCCCTGCAGCATGGTGACCAATGAAAACAATTTTTTCTGTTTCAGAAAAACAGGATTGAACAGATTAATCTGCTGGCTCACAGCGCCCGCCTTTCCTGCCGCAGGGCCGCGCCCAGCGCCAGGAACACCTGGGCTGCATATTCACTGTTCGCCAGCTCAGGCACTGCGCCGATCTCCAGAACCTGCGCCAGATCAATCTGCTCCACCGGCACATCCAGATCGGCACCCAGCAGTTGAACCAGGCCCAGCTGCTCTGGCGCGGAAACCAGCAAACGCTGCACCGAAATGTAGCTGTATTGGCGGCCGAAATAATCCATGGATCGCTCCAACTCCAGCTGCAGCCGTTCCAGATACTGCGTGCGCATGCTTTCATCGGTATCCTGCAATTGCCCTATGGTGATTTCGATGCGGCGCGCCAGATACAACTCTCCGCTGCACGTGAAAGTGAGCAGACCGCCATTGTCATCGAGCGACAGCAGTGCCAGCCCGCTCTCTCCCTCCTCAAACAAAACGGCAATATTGCGCTGCGCCATTTCCGGAATATCGATCACCTTGAGATCAATCTTCGCCTTCTCGAACAGGGAAATGCGATTCTGTATGACGCTGTTGTGTGCGGCAATCGCATACAGTGCCTGCGGGCGCTCGCCGCCGCCGCTGTTGGCGGGAATCTTCAGCACATCGATGGTGGCCTCTTCCACGAGGTAATCCAGCGAATCCTTGATGCGCCAGCGGATGGCCGTCTTCATCTCCTCCACGGGAATATTGGGCGTGTCCACCAGCAGCATCTGATATTCACCGGGCTCAAGCAGCGTGATGAACTGGAAATCGCCAATCCGCGCATCCTTGCGGAGTTTTTCCAGCGCAGCCGGTGTCACATTGTCTGCGGGATGGAAGGCGCACATCAGCACTTCCGGCTTGGCGCCGGCGTGCCTGACCTGCGCAAAATACACGCCGTGACTGTTCACGCAAGCGGCGACCCACCCTATGTGCTGGTCGGTGCGGCGGAACAATTTGGATAGATTCGGGATTTTCATTACCAGCTTATCTTATTGATAACAATTCATGAAACGCGCATGGGACTACCCGTGGTCTCACTATATCGGCACGGATTCCATTTAATTGAGCAAACAGGGGGGAGAAATGCTGGCAATTCCGTCGTTCAGGCGACGCGGAACAAATCCGGCTACATCGCTGCTGCGGATGGTTGAAGCGGAGAAATCTATTTCCAGAGGATGACGTGGCTGGCAGCAATTCCCTGATTCCAGATGGCCGCCTGAATTTCGCGCTCGACATAGTCTGCGCTTCCCGGCGTCGCACCGTTCACTCCGCTGGCAGTGGCGGCAATGTTATACACCCATATGTTGCTTGCGCCCTCTACGGCTGAGGCGGCACTGCACTGCACATTCACACTGAATTCGGATAGCGCGCCGGGCAACGGCACCGCGCTGCTGGCTGCCCCCGTCTGGCAGGCAGTGGCAAATGCGCCGCCTGTAACACCGGACTGCGTAATCTGAAATGCGCTCCACTCGACCCCCGCCCGCGCCGCCTGGTAGGCACGAGAACCCAGCACATCGATCGCCGAACCTTGCTGCTGCGCGGTAAAAAACGTCATCATCAGCGCACCGAGGCCCGCCAGCACCACCAGCAGGAAAATGGCCGTAATCAGGCTGAATCCTTGTTGGGTCTTGTATTTCATCATGGCGCAAGCCTCATGGCACATTGCTGACATGGGCAGCACCGTACAGGCTGATGCTTTCGCCGCTTTCGGTGAGGGTCAGCTGCATCGTCACGAGCCCGGGGCGCGCCCGCACAAAGCTGCAGGCGCTCACGTGGCTTGCCAGCAATGCGCTAGCTGCGGTCACCAAGGGTGCGGCAGCCACATTGGCCGGCTGTGCCGCCTGAATGGGGTAGCCCCAGTAGCGCTTCAGCGTGCCATTCGCCGGATCGCACACATAGCTTACCGGCGTGGAAATCACCTGGAAGCTGTTGCCGGGCGATGGTGAGGGAAACGTCACGGACGCCACGGTCACTTTCGCTGCCGTATTCGAGATCCAGGCCGCGCGATTGCTTGCAGGCACCTCGTAGGCGCTGTGGCCCACGGCGCCAGTGTTGTGCACGGCCACTTCCTCTCCCGCGACGAAGGCCGGCATCGTGCCGATCACTTCAAAGCAGGTGTCAGCGGCAACGAACGACAACTCATCTCCCGCCCCACCGCAGCTGCCGGAGCCCCCTGCCGCATCGGCGCGATAACGCCCCCCTCCTTTCGCCGGAATGAATTCCAGATAGGCGCTCCCCCCGCTCGTCGTCACCCGCGCGCTGTTTGGCAGCGCCAGACGCAGATCGCGCGTGATGCGTAATAGCGCCGTATCCGCGACGCCGGCCATGCCTGCGCGGCGCGTGCTATCCACGTAGCCCTGCACCGGCCCGCCGATGAACAGCGCAACCATCCCGCCTATGATGGCGGTGATAACCATCACCATGATCATCTCGGCCAGCGTGAACCCGCCTTGAGAAGAGCGGAGGCTGCTTTTCATTTTCCTGGGCGGATGCATCAGTAGTTCGTCCGGTATCCGGTTGCGGAAGTTATCTGCCCGGCAGGATCGGTTACGCTCACCGTGATCTGCACCGCGCTTGCGGCGGGAATGGTTCCCCATGCAGCCGGCAGCGCCGTCACCTGCGCTGCGACATGGTAGTTACCCAATCCGGGCACAACCGTCAGTGTTCCGTCCGCAGGAAAAACACCGGAGGTGGCGAAGCCGTTGTAGTTGAACACACTGTCGAAGCTCGTGCGATTGGCTTGCGTATAGGGGCCGGCGAAAACACCGGAAAAGGGTTGCAGCTCAATCTCCTCCAGCAGCGATTCGGCAACCGCCAGTGCCTGCTTACGCACCAGCGTATCGGCGCTGTGCGCGGTGACCTGATTCATCACCAGCAATATCCCCGCCAGTGCGAGGCTGACAATCACGATGAACATGATGAGTTCGATCAGGCTGGCGCCACGCTGGCGCGCCGATGCGGCGCAGGAAAAACTGCTAATGGACATAGCCGGTTTCCGCCTCGACCATGATGGGAATGGCATAGTTGCTGATGGTAATAGCCCCCGCCGCACTGGGTCTGCCCAGCGCATCAAAGTAAAATGGCGCCGGAAGGGGGGTGGCAAATGACGCGCTGCTGCTGGAAACCGAATAGGGTGCTGCACCTGCCGGACCGGCGAGATCGCTGCCTCCGGGGCAAGCAGTCATGGTCAAATGCGCGGCGCTCGGTGCGACAGGATCGTAGGTCAACTTGAGACTGCTGCTCGTGGGAAAATCCACGCATACAAAGCGGTTCTGCCCAATCGCCGCCTTCTGCGCGTAGCGCAGCGCGGAAATGACTTGGTCGTAAAAACCGCGGCTTTCGAATGTATTGCGATCAAAAAAACGCGGGGCGGCCATGGCCGCGAGAATGCCCAGTATGACGATCGTTGTGACCAGCTCGACCAGCGTGAAGCCGCGCGCAGGGTGCGAGCCAAACGGAATCATTCCGGGCAATTTTTGCAAGCGCTTCATCTTATTAGGGCTACCACCATGGAAAAGGGGCGGGATAAATTCCCGCCCCCTCATGTTACACAACCTTCAGCTTAGATGCAGGCTGCACGGCCGGGTGATGCAGAGATTGTTACACCAGGATTCGCCACAGTTGCCTCGGTATATGTAAACGCGCAAGCTACATGGCCCGCATCAACGGCCCAGACATTTGAAGCTGCGGTCACCGAATTATTATAATCCCCCAGGTTAGCAAGAACACCAATCGCATCCGAAGTCGGCCAGCCATATGCCATAGAGATGGTCACCCCTTCCATTACGACTGCCGTCATGGAAGTTGCATTCGCTGATGCAATTTGCACGGAGTGAGCCAGCGCAGCCGCCGACTGTGCCGCACCACGCGCACCGTCAATTTTTGCCAGACGCGCGTCCGCCTGCAGATCGGCAAACTTCGGCAATGCCGTCGCCGCCAGTATCCCCAGGATCACGATCACCACGATCAATTCGATCAATGTAAAACCTTGTTGTTGTTTCATTTTAATCTCCTTAACACTTTTGGGAACAGTATCATGGAGCCCGTCCCGAACTCCTTCGCAAGGCCGCAGCCCCACTTGTCAACACACCCCACGAGGTGCAGTCGCCATTCACTTCTTTTAGTGCAGGCAGTACGCAACCGCCATGAGTCAAGCTATCGGCCTCCGTTATGGAAACTTTAGTGCGCATTTGAATTTTTTGTGGGCAGCACAAGCAATACAGTGCAACCGGTTACTGTTTTGTGCCCGCATGACCCACCCCCTTCGCAGCTTGACGTCACACAGGCTCGCACAGTGCCAAGGTAACAGCTCATCCGGTCATGCAAGCCCGGAATAGAAGCAAAAAACTGGCTATTTTTTGCTACTGTACGCTTTATCCATGCATCCGTTCGCATCGCGCCTTTCGATAAACCCGGGAGAGCATTATCGGAACCGCCCCAAAAGCAAAGGGGCGGCAAAAACCGCCCCATCAAGTCAATCAATCCAGGTTACAAACAGTTCGCGCGGCCCGGCGATGGGTCTATCGTCACGCCGGAAGCGCCCGTAGCCGGGTAATAGGTAACCTGGCAAGTTGGATGACCGCTATCCACCGCAATCGACAGCCCTGGGGCAGAAGCAGCAGTGACGTAATCAACCAGATTGGCAGCAACAAAAATTCCGGATACCGTTGGGTAGCCATACACCATGCTGACAGTCAGGCCTTCCAGAGTAACCGCAGCATCTGACGCCAGCCCCATCGCCAGTTGCGTGGAGTGGGCAAGGGCAGCGGCCGAATTCATGGCGCCGCGCGCCCCGTCAATTTTTGCCAGGCGCGCATCCGCCTGCAGATCGGCGAACTTGGGCAGTGCAGTTGCCGCCAGAATGCCGAGTATCACAATCACCACGATCAGCTCGATTAATGTAAAACCTTGATGTTTCATTTTTTCACCTCTAGCAATTTTGTTGGCACCCGCCGCACAGGTCCGCAACTCCACCATGCAATGCACATGAGACCGTTGCGCGCTGCCGCTGCCTGCTCCGACTCACCGCACTGGCGATATCACTGCCACTGGGTCAATTATCGGTTTTAACCTGAGAAACTTTAGGGTGCATCCGATTACTGGTTGCGGCTGGAACACAACACCACCGTTCAATAATTTTGTGTCCAAACGATTTCCCGACTCTGCAGCCGGTCACAGAACAGGCTGGCATGATGCTACGGTAACAGCTCCGCCAGACAGGCAAGCCAGAAATAAGGGCAGGAAACGGGGCTATTTATAATGCACAAAAGTGAGGCTCGACATTCAAGCCAATTCCAGCAGCTATTTCAGCCAGACGGTCACCCCGGCGAGGGTGTAGAGGCTGCCGATCAACAACAACGCACCCACCAGCTGAACATTCCGGAACACGTAGTCATCCATGCCGGGACGAACCATTTCGAGGGGTTTGAGGCCGCGACGCAAGGAAAGCCATTGGTTGGCGCCCTGCTCGAATCCGCGCAACATGCTGGGCCGCGACATCAGGAACAAGCTGATAATCGAGGTGAATGCGGCCCCCAGCAGGATGCTTAGCACCACCGCATCCAGCAACACAGCCGTGATCGTGGGTGTAAGCAGAAATATTCTGGACAGGCCGGCAAGCGTGCCAAGCCTGTCGAAGCGAGCGGTAAAAAAATAAATGAGAAAAATCGCTCCTGCCAGCAGCGAGATTCCGCTTATACGGTGATGCCGGTAAAACCAGCGGTCTACCTTGATCGCCTGCTCCAGCATGCGATCTATCTGACGCGTGGCAACCCAGCGGTTGGCATGCCTGTTCGCGTGCAGCAGCCAGCTCGGGTGCAATATCAGCGCGACGCCTGCGAGCAGCCCGGCAATGCTGCCAACCATCAGAAACAACAACAGCGCATGCAAAAGTAACGTATTGGCAAGAGACATACCAGCCTTATCATATTCATCGCAGATGCCATTGCGGACATCCTATATTCCTTGGGTTCGTGGAAACAATCGAGCCCAGCTTACTGGGGATCTTCCTTATTCAAACCACCGGTATGGTTCAACTGGCTCGACCAGTGTGCCTACCAGCTCCTTGGCTCCCTTGCCGCGTACACCCTTGACCGTGTCATATATCAGATTGACACGGTAGCGTACCCATTTTTGCCCATCCTTGCCAGGCACAAAGTAATCGGCACGATTCAGGACATAAATCAATTCCTTCGACTTCAGGTCAAACATCCAGCTACCGGGCTCAACGGCGCTTGGTTGAGGATCATAGAATTCCCCAGCGTAATTGGTTGGCGCTTTTTGCAGCCACCTCATCGGGTTATCCGCCGCCAGCGCGGTGACTTCCGCTTCCCGTCCGCGCACCATCAGGCGCCCGTACTGCATGATCAGCGCGCTTTGCAGCGCCCCCGCCACCTCAACCATCGCGGTCTTTTCTGCACGCTCCTGATAGAACCATATCCGATTAAGGAACACCGTATAGAGGATGGCCACAACGGTGACCACCACGACCAGCTCGATCAGGGTGAAGCCTTTTGAGGAATTCCTCATCTGTGCAACGCTGCCTTGCCCAGATCCCATATCGGCAGAAAAATCCCCAGCGCCAGGATCAGCACCATGATGCCCAGCCCAACGATCAATATGGGCTCGATCTGGGCGCTGATGGTTTTCACATCATAATCCACCTCGCGCTCGTACAGGCCTGCAACCTCAAACATCAAGCCATCCATGTCGCCGCTTTCCTCGCCCACCGCAATCATCTGCAGCACGACAGGGTTGAACACACCGGTCGCCACGGCAGTACGCAAAATGCTTTCGCCGCGCTCCACACCATCACGCATCTGCTCGATGCGTGAGCGCATATACTCGTTATCCAGCACCATCCCTACCACGTTCATTCCCTGCACAATGGGGATGCCGCTCTTGAAGGCCAGCGCCAGGCTGCGTGCAAAGCGCGCCAAGGTACCCTTGAATATGATTTTTCCTGCGATGGGAATCCGGAATTTGTACTTGTCCCACTGGTATCTGCCGCCCCGCGTGTTAGTGACTATGCGGAAGGCGGCCACCGCACCCAGCACAATCGCCAGCAGCAGCGGCCAGTAGTGCACCATGAAGTTGGAAAAGCCTATGAGCAACCTGGTCAGGAAAGGCAATTCGGTGTGGAAACCCTCGAACACCTTGACGAACGCCGGAATGACGAAGAGATTCACGATCAGGATGGCAATTCCCATGGCAATGACCACGAATATCGGGTAGCGCACTGCGCTACGAATGCTTTCATGCATCTGCTTCTCGAATTCGAGATGGGCATACAGGCGGATGAAGACTTCATCGAGCATACCGGTCATCTCGCCGATTTGCACCATGCTGACATAAAACACGGAAAACACCTTTGGATGGCGCCGCATCGCAATGCTGAGATCCCTCCCGCTGTCCAGGCTTTCGCGCAAGTCCTGCAAGACGGCGGCAAAAGCGGCATTTTTTGTCGATTCCTGCAAGCCCGCCAGCGCGCGCATGATGGGCACACCCGCTTTGAGCAGCGTATACATCATGCGGCTGAACAGCATCAGCTCCAGCGGCCCGACTTTTTTCTCTGTCAGCGAATTCCACAGCGAGGAGCTTTTATCGGTAACGCGCCGCATTCCCTCCGAGGGATTAATCTCGACAGGCGTGATGCCAATATTGAACAACTGGTTGGCAATCGTCCCGGTATCAGGACCCTCCAACGTACCCTGCACCAGTTCGCCGCGCGCGCTCCTTCCCTTGTAGGCGAATGTCGCCATCAGTCCTCCACCTGATTGCTGATGCGCATGACTTCCGCCACTGAGGTGTGCCCCTGCGTCATCAGCTCCAGTGCACGGTCAAGCATGGTTTTCCCCTGCATGATCGCGCGCGCTGCCTGAGTGAAGCGGCTGGCATCATCATGTGCAGCTGCCTCCACCAATGGCTCGGTCATTTCCAGCATTTCATATACGCCCACACGGCCAAGATAACCCGTATTATTGCAGCGCGAACAGCCGCGCCCATGCTTAAGCTCACCCCATGAGCCGCGCTGAATGCCCTCATGCTCCAGCCACTCCACCTCCTGCGGCGTGGGGCTATATGGCTCGCTGCAGCTTTCACACACACGCCGCAACAGGCGCTGAGCGAGCACCACCTGCACCGTAGCGGCCACCATGTATCTCGGCGCACCCATGTCCACCAGGCGCGACAATGTACTGACAGCATCACGCGTATGCAGCGTGGAAAACACCATGTGCCCGGTCATCACCGCACGCAGACCGATATGCACGGTTTCCTCATCGCGCATTTCACCCACTAAGATGACATCCGGGTCCTGGCGCAATGCCGCACGCAATATGCGCGCATAAGTCAGATCGATCTTTGCATTCACCTGCACCTGATTGATGCCCGGCAAACGATATTCGATCGGATCTTCGACGGTGATGATTTTCTGCTCCACGGAGTTGATCTCTGCCAGCCCGGCATACAACGTAGTGGTCTTGCCGCTGCCCGTCGGCCCGGTAACCAGAACCATGCCGCTGCTGCGCTGAATGGTTTTTCGGAAGCGCTCCAGCATGTCCGGCGGCATGCCCAGCTTGTCCAGCGCAAGGAAGTTGCCACCCTGGTTAAGCAGGCGCATCACCACCGATTCTCCGTATTGCGTGGGCATGGTGGCAATACGCACGTCCACCGCTTCATCGCGTACTTGTATGTTGAAGCGGCCATCCTGTGGAAGACGCTTTTCCGAGATATCCAGCCCCGACATCAGCTTAAGCCGCAGTACCAGCGCAGGTGCGATCTTGTTGTCGGCCTCGGTCTGCAGATGCAGTACACCGTCTATGCGGAAGCGGATTTGCAGACGCCCTTCCTGCGGCTCGATGTGAATATCGGAGGCGCGAATCTGCGTGGCATCGCCAAACATGGTCTGCAACAATTTGACAACGGGAGCCTCATCGCTACCTGGCGTCTCGCCCATCGCGCTGAAATCCACAGTGGTGTCGCCCAGCTCGTCGGAAAGCTCACGTGCCAGGCCGGAAATTTCTGCGGTGCGGCGATAGATGCGATCGATGGTCTCCAGCAGCTGCCCTTCGGTGACCACTGCGATTTCTATGTCGCGCTTGAGGATGCGGGTCAGTTCGTCGAAGGCAAACAGATCCGTGGGGTCGCCCATGCCGACGAGCAGGCGGCCATTGCGCTCTTCCAGCACCAACACGCGAAAACGCCGCGCCTGGCTCTCCGACAAACGACGGATGATCTCGGGGTTAACGTTATAAAACTTGAGGTTGACGTAGGGTATGCCGAGTTGCTTGCCCAGCATTTCCGCAACCTGGTCTTCGCTGACAAAGGCATTATCCGCGAGTATCCGGCCAATCTTGCGTCCGCTGCGTTTCTGCTCTTCCAGCGCGAACATGAGCTGTTCCTGCGAAATGAGCTTATGTTGCATCATCAATTCGCCGAGCCGAATTTTTTCCGGGCGCGCCATAATATTTTCCTCAAACCGGGCAAGCCGGAATTAAAACAGGCTAAACTCTCTCCCAGTCACAAAGAGCAGTGGCAGGAATTCTCGATTACCTTCCACTACAATGTTACGACCTGGCAGGGATAAGACTTTTATATCGTCATTTTCGCCCATTTCTGAAGGTCCACTGATTAACTTAACGGGCGGAAACCACCTCTTTTTAGTGTTTTAAATAACATTTTAATGTTTAACGTAATTCTGTATCAGCCGGAGATCCCGCCCAACACCGGCAACGTCATCCGCCTGTGCGCCAATACCGGGACGCAGTTGCACCTGATCCGCCCGCTCGGTTTTGATCTGGATGACAAACAGTTGCGCCGTGCCGGGCTGGATTATCATGAATACGCCAATGTGCGCGTGCATGACAACCTCGCCGCCTGCCTGCAATCGTTGCCGGACGTACGCCTGTTCGCCTTCACCACCAAGGGTGCACAGGCCTACCATGAGGTGGATTATCAGGCTGGGGATGCCCTGCTGTTTGGCCCGGAAAGTCAAGGCTTGCCTGCGGACGTACTGGAATCACTGCCGGGAGAGCATCGGCTGCGCCTGCCCATGCTGCCGCACAACCGCAGCCTGAATTTGTCCAATACGGTTGCCGTCGCGGTGTACGAGGCGTGGCGCCAGTGCCGGTTTGAAGGAGCTAACCAAACTCCGCATTCGGTACGCGATTGAGCAAATCTTCGACTGCATTTGCCGCCGGAACGTGTTCATACAGCACGCGATATACCGCCGCGCTGATTGGCATATCCACATCCAGCCGTTGCGCCAGCCGATGCACTTCGCGCACGGTATACACGCCCTCTGCCACATGCCCCAGTTGGCGCAGGATGTCCGGCAGCGCCTGTTGTTGTGCCAGCAATATGCCTACCTGGCGGTTGCGCGATAAATCCCCGGTACAGGTCAGGATCAAATCACCCGCTCCGGACAGCCCCCCCAGCGTTTCCGCGCGCCCCCCCAGCTTCAGTCCCAGCCGTGTCATCTCCGCCAGCCCACGCGTAATCAACGCAGCGCGGGCGTTGTGGCCAAAGCCCATGCCATCGGCGATACCGGCTGCGATGGCCAGCACATTCTTGATTGCACCACCCACCTCCACCCCGACAATGTCGGTGCTGGAATAGATGCGCAGCCGCGCATGGTGCAGCGACTGCGCGGCCTGCCGGGCAAATTGACCATCGCCGGACGCCAGTGTCAGTGCAGTGGGCAACCCGCGCGCCACTTCCAGGGCGAAGCTCGGCCCGGACAGGATGCCATAGCGGAATGCGGGCGGCAGCGTTTCCGCAGCGATCTGATGCGGCAACTGCGCGGTATCTGCTTCAAATCCCTTGCATGCCCAGATTACCGGAACGGGCGCAGGCAGTTGCGCAATCTGGTGCAACGTGGTTCGCAGCGCGGCAATCGGCACAGCGACCAGTATAAATTCCGCGCCTGCAAATGCTTCATCCAGATCGGAAGTGAGGTGCAGTGCCTGCGGCAGCGCTGCCTCCGGCAGGTAGCGCTGGTTGCAGCGGCTGGCGCGCATCGCAGCGATTTGCGCCGCATCACGCGCCCATAGCGTAACACGATGATGTGTCGACAGGCTGATGGCAAGCGCAGTGCCCCATGCGCCCGCTCCCAGGATGGTGATATTCATGGTGTCATGAAGTCAAAAAATGATTCAACCACGGAAGACGCAGACAAAACCGGAAAAGACATTGCCTTTATTATTTTCACGCCAAGCAGGATGCACGGTCAGGATCGCATTTTCCGTGCAATCCGTGTCTTCTGTGGTTATTGCCTGCCAGATTAGCCGCCCCATACATCAGCCGTCTTGACATAGCCTGTCACACCGTCCTGATGTCGAACCTTGAGCCAGCCGCCTCCCGTGTTTTCCAGCAACTCCAGCGCCACCTGTTGGCGCGCCTGCAAGACCACAGCAGCGTTTTCCTCAGGCGCCTGGCGCATGGCAGCCAGCGCTGCCGTCACCACCACAAAGCGCTTGTTGCTCAGCGCACGCTTTTCTATCCAGGACAGACTGCCAGAACTGTCGCGTACCTTGACCCAGCTATCCAGGCTGACCACCTGCTCCAACGGCAGGTAGCGACTGACAACGAATAATTTTTTTGCCTTGAGCGAGGGTGCATCATAGAGGATGGCAGAGCCATCCGCGACCGAAACATAGTCCAGCGCGTGGGCGGGGACTGCTACCGCCAGCAGCGCGGCGCCCAGAACCATAACAGCACGCACACTCATGGCCTAGTGGGTGGTGGCGGACGCAGCCTCTGCCTGCTGTTTTTTCTGTTGCTGGTACAGCGCCTCAAAATTGATCGGATTGAGCAACACCGGCGCAAATCCGGCGCGCACCGCCACATCCGACACCACTTCCCGAAGATAGGGATAGAGGATATTGGGGCAGACAACCCCCAGCACCTGCTCCAGTTCTTCCTGAGGCAGATTGCGCACCTGGAAGATGCCGGCCTGTTTGACCTCGATGAGGAACATCACCTTGTCCTTTTCCGCCAGCTTTGCGGTAACCGTGATGGTGATGGATACCTCAAACACACCCTCCCCGACGGGAACGGCCTGGGTATGCAACTGTATGTCAATCTGCGGATTTACGCGCTCCAGAAAAATTTCTGGCGCATGAGGAATTTCCAGCGACAGATCCTTTACATACAGCTTCTCGATATTGAACAGGGGTTGTTGCTGTTGTGATGCTGCCGCTTCAGTCATTATTTTATCCTCACAAAGTATTTCAGATTCACCAAAGTCATTATTCAATAGCCGTGGCATTCAAAAGCTGAGCCAATTCACCGCTATGCTCCAGCGCAGCCAGATCGTCATAGCCGCCAACATGACGTGTGCCGATATAAATCTGCGGCACGGTACGCCTGCCGGTCTTTTCCATCATCGCCACACGCAGCTCGGGTTGCAGGTCGACACGTATTTTTTCTATTTCCGTCACCCCCTTGGCACGCAGCAAACGCTCGGCCATGACGCAATACGGACACACTTCGGTGCAGTACATCAATACGTTCTGCATCGCTATTTCTCCAGCGGCAAGCCTGCCTTCTGCCATGCCAGCACGCCGCCTTTCAAATTATACGCCAGTCCGAACCCGCCCTTGCCCAGCACGGTGCACGCCGCCGCTGAACGCTGGCCGCTGCGGCAGACAACCAGAATGGGGTGCTCGCGGTAGCGCTCCAGTTCGCCAATGCGTTCACGCAGCTTGCCGAGCGGGATGAGTTTCGCATTCAGCAGGTGTCCTCCCTTGAATTCACTCTCTTCGCGCACGTCCAGAATGACTGCATTCTTGTGGTTGATCAATTGCAGAGAAGCGGCAGTATCCACCTCCTTCACCCCGCGCATGCGGTTTCCCACAAACGACCACAACAGCATCAGGCCGCTGGTTACCGCCATCAGAATGGTCCAGATATTATCTTGTACGAACTGCAAGCTGATACTCCTCATATTTTTTGAGCGCGAATTCTAGCAGAGCAGCGAAATGCACGGGGTCTTTCTGCGCCAGGGTGCGCAACTTCTCGCGCTCCGCCGGGAATTCAGCTGGAAACGCCCAGATGGACCGCTCGATCTGCAATTGTGCCGCCGCCTGCTCGCCGGATAGCGCCATAAGAAACGCTTCGCGGTACGCCACGGGGCTGGCCGGCAGAAAGCGAACTACGCTGCTGTTCAGTTCGCGCTTAGCCCCCAGATGGTCGGCATTCACTTCTATCATGTTGCTCATCACCAACTCGGCATAGGGTTGCAGCAAGGCTTGCTTGTGCGTCGCCACCAAGCCCTCATTTACGGCCCGGAAATAATTTTCATCAACAGCGGATGTCGGCCGCATGCTGCGCATGCCCTCCAGCTTGCGGTAACCCTGCCACACCTGCATCAATGACAGCACGCCAAGCAACAATATGGCCGCCACCGACAAACGCCCTACGCCACGCAATTCCAGACGATAGGTGGTATTGTCCAGCATGCCCAGGGTCAGCGCGGCCACACCAATGAAATAGGCATACCACAGCGGATATTCCACCAAGCTGTGGATACCCAACACCGCAAGCAATCCGTAACCCCACCAGTGGTAAAAGCTACGCGATGCGCTGTATGCCTGGCGCAGCCACAGCGCCAGCGTGCCGAACAATATGAACAGCCCAGCCACACCCATTTCTGCGGCGATCTGCATCACCATATTATGGGCGTTGTTATATATGCCCTGAATGATGGTATTGCGCAGCGACGGGCCAAGCATAAAGTGTTGCCAGCCGAACTGGCCGAAACCCGCACCCAGCCAGGGATTCTGCGTGAAGATCAACCACGCCTCGTGCCATAAATGCAGCCGGATACTGCGGCCGCCCGCCTGACTGGTCAGGCGCTCCACAGCGGTGACGGCGTCAGGAGGCCCGGCCAGCCAGGGAATCATCACGACCAGGTGCATCAAACCAAAACCCAGAAGCAACAACAGGCTGTAACGCAACAACGGCAGATACATGTTGTCGCGGCGCCGCCACAGAAAGGACATCGCTATCATGAATAGAAGGTACAACCACGAACTGCGTGACCCGCTCAATACCAGCACGAATAGCAGCGGTGCCGCCAGCAGCGCAACTAGCCACATGTGCAATCGCAAGCGCAGACGCAACAGGCCAAGCGAGATCAGCCCCAGCATGATGTAATTGGCATAGTGGTTGGGCTGCGCCACATTGCCATACACTGCACCAGAAACCTTGACTGCGACCAAGGTATCGAGAAACGTGTGCAACCGATAATATTGCAATATTCCTGCCATCGCATTCAGCTCCGCTCCCAGCAACAGGAACGCAGCCAGCACAGTGGCCAGTACAGGCAGGCCAAACTCCTCGCGTAACCTGTGGCCCAACATGATCAGCAGCGCCGCCCACATCAAATACAGGGACGTCAGTAGCGTATGGCTAAAATACGCCACCTTGCCCAGCGCAAACTGCACCACGATAAGAAGCATCAGCCCGATGGGCAGCATGACGATGCGCGGAATTTCCGGCTGCTGCCAATAGCGCTTCGTCATCAGCAAAGGCATGGCGCACAAGCCGAGCATGGCGGCGCCCCATTCCTGATAGAAGGTGGTAAGCGGAAAGTGGTGGCGGTAATACAGAAACGGCAAAGCCCACATCAACCCGATAGACACCAGGCTGACGTGGGCGTAGCGTATCGGACCGAATGCCGGTTTGCTTAGCAACTGCCGCCTTTGATCCCGAATTTTGCCAGAATATTATTCAGTGGGCAGAAGCGGGTAAAACCGCTCTGGAAAAGGTTCAGGCCGACAAAGGCGGTAAAAAAAAGAAAGTTCTTGCTGACGAATAGCGGACTGCCTTCTACGCCCAACGACAGGGAAAGCAGGACAAAAAATCCCGCAACAATTCGAACGATACGTTCTGCATTCATGGACTACTCTCCTTCTCTTGGTTAAAAAATTTTACCCGAATTTCTTGTACAGCGTGGCGTAATACAGCACCGGGATCACCACCAGCGTCAGCAAGGTGGAAACCAGGATGCCGAAAATCAGCGCGATGGCCAGCCCGTTGAAGATCGGATCATCCAGGATAAACAGCGCGCCCAGCATGGCGGCCAGCCCGGTCAGGATAATAGGTTTGGCACGCGCGCTGGCTGCCGCAATGACGGCCTGCTGCAACCCCACGCCGTCGCGCAATTGCAGATTGACGAAGTCCACCAGCAGGATGGAATTGCGCACGATGATGCCGGCCAGCGCGATCATGCCTATCATGGAAGTCGCGGTGAATTGCGAACCGAGCAAGGCATGCCCCGGCATCACGCCAATGATGGTGAGCGGGATCGGCGCCATGATGATGAGCGGCACCAGATAGCTCTTGAATTGCGCCACCACCAGCAGATAGATCAGCATCAACCCTACCGCATAGGCAATACCCATGTCGCGGAAGGTCTCGAAGGTCACCTGCCATTCGCCGTCCCACTTCAGCGCATAAGCCGCATAAGGATTGGAAGGCGTATTGAAATACCAGCTTTGCAGCATTCCGCCCTCTGCCAGCTCCTTATTCTTGAGCTTGCCATCGATCCCAAACATGCCGTACAGCGGGCTGTCCAGCTTGCCTGCCATGTCGCCGAACACATACACCACTGGCAGCAGGTCCTTGTGATAGATCGGGTAATCGCGCTCCACCGGCACGACCTGCACCAACTCGGACAATGGAACCAGTACATCCCCTTGGGCAACACCATCGCGTGCGCGCACCTTGAGCTTGAGCACATCTTCGATGCGGCTGCGGTTTTCCGCAGGCAGGCCGAGGCGCAACGGCAATGCATATTTTGCGGTATCGTCGTGCAAAGAGGTCACATTCTGCCCGGCCAGCGCGACATGAATTGCATCCACGATGTCGCGCGGCGCCACGCCGAGCAGGGCCGCCTTGCTCTGCAGCACATGCAGCACCAGCTTGGGCGCGGCTTCAGTTACGCTGTCGTCGATAGCGACGATATCCGCGGTGTTGGCGAACTGCGCGCGCACTATGCCCGCCACCTTGCGTGCGCCGTCATAATCCGGCCCGTATATCTCCGCCACGATGGGCGACATTACCGGCGGGCCAGGCGGCACCTCGACGATTTTCACCTTCGCCTTCCACTTTTCTGCAATCGCCTCGATCGGTTCACGCACGCTGCTGGCAATCTGATGGCTGCTGCGCTCGCGCTCATGCTTGGCTCTCAGGTTTACCTGAATATCGCCCTGCTCGCTGGCTGTGCGCAGATAATACTGGCGTACCAGCCCATTGAAATTGATCGGGGCAGCCGTGCCTGCATAGCCCTGATAGTCTGTCACGTCCGGCACCGTGGCGAGGTATGCGCCAATCTCGTGCAGCACGGCGGAGGTCTGCTCCAGGGCCGTGCCGCTCGGCATGTCCACCACCACCTGGAATTCGGACTTGTTGTCGAACGGCAGCATTTTCAGCACCACCAGCTTGACCCCCGCCAACGCCACGGCAAGAAACAATCCGGCAAAAATGGCCAGCCAGAGTTTGCGCCGGGCCGATTTGCCTTTTTCGCGATTGAGAAAGGGGGTCAGGCGCGCACTGAAGAAACGCGTCAGCGCGCTATCATGTTCATCCTTGGTTGCCGCATGGTGAGAAGCGGAAAAGCGCAACGCCAGCCACGGGGTGATGACAAACGCCACTGCCAGCGAGATCAGCATGCCCATGCTGGCGTTGATCGGAATGGGGCTCATATACGGCCCCATCAGGCCGCTGACAAACGCCATCGGCAGCAATGCGGCAATCACCGCGAACGTGGCCAGAATGGTTGGACCGCCGACTTCGTCCACAGCTTCCGGGATGACCTCGGACAGAGGCTGGCCCTTTGACAGTACGCGCTTTCGGTGGATGTTCTCAACTACCACGATGGCATCGTCCACCAGTATGCCGATGGAAAAGATCAGCGCGAACAGCGACACGCGGTTAAGCGTAAAGCCCCACGCCCACGAGGCAAACAGCGTGACTGCGAGCGTAAGTATCACCGCAACACCCACAATGAAAGCCTCGCGCCGGCCCAGCGCCATCCACACCAATGCGATCACCGCCGTGGTGGCGAAGATCAGTTTCTGGATCAGCTTCATCGCCTTGTCGTTGGCGGTCTCGCCGTAGTTGCGCGTGACGGTGACATGCACGTCGGAAGGGATCACGCTGCCCTTCAACTCTTCCACGCGCTTGAGCAGCTTATTGGCAACTTCGACCGCATTTTCGCCCGGCTTCTTGCTCACTGCCACGGTCACAGCGGTGAATTCGCCTCTGGCCTGGATTCCCTTGTCAGCCGCCGCTGCGCCCGCTCCCAGCCATACATAGCTGGATGGCTGATCGGCGCCATCCAGCACCTCCGCCACATCGCGCAAATAAACCGGCTTGCCGCCGGCCACGCCCACCACCAGCTGGCTTACTTCCTGCGCATTGCTCAGGAAATTGCCGGTCTGCACCAGCACTTCGCGGTTGTCCTGCGTCAGACTCCCAGCATTCTGCGATATGTTGGCAGCCTGCAAGGCGGCACGCACATCCTGCACCGACAAATGATACGCATTGAGCGTTTCCGGATTGAGCAGCACGCGCACCATACGCTGGGTTGCCCCTATGGTGTGCACTTCACGCGTCCCCTTTACACGCTTCAGCTCGGACTCGATTGCATGCGCTACCTGGGTCAGTGCCAGCCCGCCGCCGACTGCTTCCTCGCGCCACAGCGTGAGCGCCACGACTGGCACATCGTCTATGCCCTTGGCCTTGATCAGCGGCGGCAACACGCCCAGCGTGGGTGGCAGCCAATCGGCATTCGAATTGATTACATCATAGAGCTTGACCATGGAAGGGCCGTGCTGCTCACCTACCTTGAACTGCACGGTAAGCACCGCCATGCCCGGCTGCGACACCGAGTACACATGATCCATCCCGGCAATCTGCGACAGCACCTGTTCGGCCGGAGTAGCGACGGTACGCGCCACATCCTGTGCAGATGCGCCGGGATAGGCGATCAGTACGTTCGCCATGGTGACGTTGATCTGCGGCTCTTCCTCGCGCGGCGTGACCAGCACGGCGAATAAACCCAGCAGCATCGCTACCAGCGCCAGCAACGGCGTGATCTGGCTGTGCAGGAAATGCTTGGCGATGCGCCCGGAGATTCCCATACCCATTATTTTTTCGCCTGTTGTGCCAGCGCCATGCCCGCCTTGATGGCATCCAGCGCGACACGCTCGCCCGAATTCAATCCGGCCAGCACTTCAATCTCGTCCTGACCTGCTGTCTGGCCCAGGCGTACCTGGCGCAGCTTCACCACGCCCTTGTCATCGACTACATATACCGCCACCACCTCGCTGCGGCGTACGACTGCACTGGCCGGGACAAGCAGCTTGTTCGCCTTGCCCACCACAAAATGCACGCGCACGAACATGCCGGGGTATACGTTTCCCTCCTTGGCGCCTGCTTCACTGGCCGGCAGGTAGACGCGCACCTGCGTGCTGTGCGTGCGTGCGTCGGCGGCGGGCTGCACCGACACCGAAACAGCCTGCGCCCGGCGCTTGAGCGAGGGCAGTTCCACTGTTGCCTGCGGGCGCGCACCGATGTCTGCCAGCCTGTCCTGGGGCACGCTGACGATGGCGCGCATCTCCGCCGGATCGAAGCCGGTCATCAGCGGCTTGCCGACCGTGACCATTTCGCCCAGCTCCACCAGGCGCGCCGCCACAATCCCGGCGTAGGGCGCAACCACGGCGGTGTAGCCATGGGCCAGCGCCGACTGCCCGGCGCCGGCCTCGCTCGCCGCGGCCTGTGCCAGCGCTACCTTGTAATCGGCCTGCGCCTTGTCCAGCGCGGCCTGGCTGATGAATTTCTGTGCAAACAACTGGCGCGCGCGCTCATAATTGGACTTGGCATTCTGCATGGCGGCCTGCGCCTGCATCACCTGCGCCTGGCTGCCTGCCACCGCCTGCGCCGCCTCGCGCTCGTCGATACGCAGGATAACCTGGCCCTTCCTGACGCTATCGCCGACATCGAAGTTGATTTCCTTCACGCGTCCGGCAATTTGTGCCGACACGGTGGATTGCCGGACCGCCTCCACCACACCGTCGGCACTATAGGTTTGTGCCACCTCGCGATACTGCGCCGGCGCAACGGCAAGCTGCTCCGCCGCCTGTGCAGGCAGCATAGCCACTCCAATAGCAGAACCCAGTACCAGCAAACACAGCGCGCGATGCTTCATTCGGATCACCCATCCACACAATTAACAATATTAGAATATTCTAATACACAACAAAAAGCAATCCGGCTAGGTGGTACAAAACAAATCGCGCATCATTTCCACCAGCTTGAGCGTGCGCGGATTGCCGATGCGGTAATACACCCGGTTGGCATCCTTGCGCGTGCTGAGCACCCCCTTGTCGCGCAGGATAGCCAAGTGCTGCGAAATATTGCTTTGTGTCGTTCCGACATCCGCCACGATGTCCTGCACGCTGACCTCCTTGGCGCCGAGCACGCACAGTATCTTCAGGCGCAATGGATGGGCGATCGCCTTGATTGCCAGCGATGCCTGCAGGATGTCCTCATCACGGTCGATCAACTTTTTTGACATTTTTACCTCCCTCCATTTCATATACGGCACCATGCGATGCCGCAAAATCGGCTAAAATACAAAGCCAGTAAATTAGCAACCGCTTATATTTTGATACGCTGCCGCACCAAAAGTCCAGCATGAAAGTTGATCCAGCATGAAAATCACCCCCGTCCTCCTGCTTATCCTCGATGGCTTCGGCTACCGTGAAGACCCAGACCACAACGCCATAGCGCATGCGCGCAAGCCAAACTGGGACCGGCTGTGGCGCGAATTCCCGCATACGCTGATCAATGCTTCGGAAATGTCGGTAGGCCTGCCACAGGGCCAGATGGGCAATTCCGAAGTGGGACACCTCAACATCGGTGCGGGCCGCGTGGTGTATCAGGATTTGACGCGCGTGGACCTGGCCATTCAGGACGGCAGCTTTTTTGCTAACCCTGCGTTTACCCAAGCCGTTGCACAGGCAAAGGAACATGGCACGGCGCTGCACATCATGGGCCTGCTGTCGCCCGGCGGCGTACACAGTCACGAAGACCATATCCACGCGCTGCTGGAGCTGGCCGCGCGCGCCGGCCTGCGCAAAATCCATGTCCACGCCTTTCTTGATGGCCGCGACACCCCGCCGCGCAGCGCCGAACATTCGCTGCAACGTTTGCAGGAAAAATGCGCTGCCCTCGGCGCTGGGCGCATCGCCTCAATTGTCGGACGCTACTACGCGATGGATCGGGACAACCGCTGGGAGCGCGTACAAACGGCCTATGACCTGCTGACCCAGGGCAAGGCCGCATTCAGCGCGCCCGATGCGGTAACTGGATTGCAGCAAGCCTACGCGCGCGACGAAAATGACGAATTCGTGAAAGCCACGGCCATCGGCGAGCCCTATTCCATGCAGGACGGGGACGTGGCGATATTCATGAATTTCCGCGCCGATCGTGCGCGCGAAATCACCCGCGCCCTGACCGATGCTACGTTCGACCAGTTCGCACGCGAACGCTTCCCCCAGCTGGCGAGCTTTGTCACGCTGAGCAGTTATGGCGACGACTTCAGCCACCTGCCTGCCGCCTTCGCACCGACCTCTATCCATAACGGCTTTGGCGAATATGTTTCCGGCCTGGGACTCAAGCAGTTGCGCATCGCAGAAACGGAAAAATACGCCCACGTCACCTATTTCTTCAACGGCGGCAAGGAACAGCCTTATGCGGGCGAAGAGCGCATCCTGGTTCCCTCCCCCAAGGTAGCGACCTACGACCTCAAGCCGGAAATGAGTGCGTTCGAGGTCACCGACAAGCTCGAAGCGGCGATCCGCAGCGGACAGTACCAGGCCATCATCTGCAACTATGCCAACGGCGACATGGTCGGCCACAGCGGCATCATGGAGGCCGCAGTCAAGGCGGTTGAAGTGCTGGACATATGCGTTGGCCGCGTGGTGGAGGCCATGCTGGAATGCGGCGGCGAGGTGTTGATCACCGCCGACCACGGCAATGCCGAGCAGATGCTGGACCGCAGCACGTGCCAGGCGCATACCGCGCACACTCTTAACCTGGTTCCGTTCCTGTACATAGGCCGCAAGGCCACCATGATAGACGGCGGCGCGCTGCAGGACGTCGCCCCCACCCTGCTCGCCATGATGGGCCTGCCGTTACCGCCGGAGATGACAGGCAGGCCCCTAATCACGCTCCAGTGATCAAGCTCGTCTGCATCACACTGCTTGGTTTCTGCCTGATGGCAGGTACCGGCGGCGCGCTGGCATCACGGCAGGACGAACTGGACAACCTGCGCAAGCGCATTGCCAGCTTGCAACAGGAGCTGGAAAAGACCAGTGAATCGAAGTCCGAAGTAGCGGATGCGCTGCGCGAGTCGGAACGCGCAATCAGCGACAGCAACCGCAAGCTGGCCGAACTGGAGCTGCAACACCGCGCTGCCGACCAAACCCTCGGGGTATTACAGCAACAGGCGCGGCAGCTGGAGCACAACATGCACGGGCAGCAACGCCAGCTGGAGAAATTGCTTTACCAGCAATATCTGGGCGGCAAGCAGGAATATCTCAAGCTGTTGCTCAACAACCAGGATCCCAACCAGACCGCGCGCGAGATGCAGTATTACGAATATATTGCACGCAGCCGCGCGGCCTGGCTCAAGTCACTGCGCGCCAACCTTGCGCAACTGCAAACGGTCACCACCCAAACCCAACAGAAAAGTGCGGAAATCGCTGCGTTGCAGGCGGAACAGAATTCACAAAAGCAAATCCTGGAAAGAGACAAGCGTACGCATAAACAGGTGCTCGATAAAATTGCGCTGCAGCTCAAGCAGCAGCGCCGCGAGATCGGCCGCCTGCAACGCGACGAGAACCGCCTGGCCCGGCTGGTGGAAAAGCTCTCCAGAATGCTGGCACAACCAAAGGGCAAGGGGGTGTTCAAGAATGACCGGTTGCCCGATGACCGTTTTGACGGCAAGCCGTTCGAACAACTCAAGGGCATGCTGAACCTGCCGGTAAGGGGCGAAGTGACAAATAAATATGGCAGCACCCGCCCGGACAGCACTGTGCTGTGGAAGGGCCTGTTCATGCGCGCTTCAGCCAACCAGCCGGTCAAGGCGGTGGCTGCAGGCCGGGTGGTATTTGCCGACTGGCTGCGCGGCTTCGGGAACTTATTGATCATAGACCATGGCAAAGGCTATATGAGCTTGTATGGCAACAACGAAACGCTATACAAACAGGTGGGGGACGTCCTGCGCGGAGGAGATACCGTGGCCGCTGTAGGCAACAGCGGCGGAAATGAAGATTCCGGTTTATACTTCGAATTACGCCACGAGGGAAAACCGCTCGATCCTGGGAAATGGATATCCCGATAATCATGAGTCGCAGCAAAATCACTATAGAGGTCAAACATGCGTAGTCGTATTGAAAAAACCGGATTGGTTGTGCTGGGCCTGATTGCGGGCGTGCTGATCAGCCTGAATTTCTCCGCCATCTCCGCCATCTCCGACAAGGACAGCGAAGCAACGTTACCGATCGAGGACCTGCGTGCCTTTTCCGAAGTATTTGGCCGCATCAAGAGCGACTATGTGGAACCCGTCCCCGACAAGAAACTCATCACCGGCGCGATCAATGGCATGTTAAGCGGACTTGATCCGCATTCTGCCTATCTGGATGCCGAAGACTTCAAGGAGCTGCAAGTCGGCACCCAGGGCGAGTTCGGCGGTTTGGGCATCGAAGTTGGCATGGAGGACGGCCTGGTAAAAGTTGTCTCGCCGATCGAGGATACGCCCGCATTCAACGCGGGCATCAAGAGCGGCGATCTCATCATCAAGCTTGACGACACGCTGGTAAAGGGCCTGACGCTGAATGAGGCGGTCAAGCGCATGCGCGGCAAGCCGGGCAGCAAGATCGTCCTGACCATCATCCGCAAGAGTGAACCAAAGCCGATGATCATCACGCTGACGCGCGCCATCATCAAGGTGCAAAGCGTCAAGTCCAAGCTGATTGAGCCTGGCTACGCTTTTATCCGCATCACCCAGTTCCAGGAACACACGGGCGAGAACCTCGCCACTGCACTGAAAGATTTATTCAAGCAGAGCGAGGGAAAAATGAATGGCCTGGTGCTGGATCTGCGCAATGACCCGGGCGGCCTCCTTAACGGCGCGGTGGCAGTATCCGCTGCCTTTTTGCCCAAGGATGCGCTGGTGGTCTACACCGAGGGTCGTACCGATGACGCCAAAATGCGCCTGACAGCCACTCCGGGAAATTACATACGCGGCCATGGCGAGAAGGCCGTCGATTACCTGAAAGACCTGCCTGCAGGTGCCAAGAGCGTGCCCATGGTGGTACTGGTAAACGGCGGATCTGCATCTGCTTCAGAAATTGTCGCGGGCGCATTGCAGGATCATAAGCGCGCCCTCATCATGGGCACACAGACTTTCGGCAAGGGATCGGTGCAAACCATTCTGCCGCTGAGCGCCAGCACCGCGATCAAGCTCACCACTGCTCGCTATTACACGCCCGGCGGACGCTCCATACAGGCCAAGGGTATCGTTCCCGACATCATGGTGGAAGATCCTGCGTCCAGCGGGCAGGATAACGCCTTCCACCTGCGCGAGTCCGATCTTGAGCGCCACCTGAGCAATGGCCGCGAGCCCGACGAAAAGTTGGACAGCGCAAAACCGGCAGCACCGGCCAAGACACCGGCCAAGCCCAAGGACACCGACACGAACAAGTCGGAAATTGTCGAGTTCGGCGCAAAGAACGATTACCAGATGAATCAGGCCTTGAATCTGCTGAAGGGGATGCATATCCTGCAAAAGAAGTAAGCGCGATTGGCCTTAACAATGTGACATAGTGAATCTACTGCAGACCATAAAATCAGTCTGCAGTGGCATTGACACTGTGGGGACAGTGAGGATGAAATGGCCGCGTCTATTGAAACACTGAAACAGCGCGAATTGTTTTTCGCAGAGGAACCTCCTGGCCAGGCCCAACGTGCCTACGAACTGCTCAAGGGACTGGATGACCTGCAAGTCGAGCCGGGCACGCAGCCAAACAGCCTGAGCATCAGCTACGACCTGCTGAACTATTCCTTGAGCGGCCTGGAAAAGGCGCTGATCAAGCAAGGCTTCAGTTTTGACAAAGGCGTATTGCGTCAGATCGACAGGAAGCTTGTGCAATACAGTGAGGAAGTGGAATACCACAACCTCAACACTCGCGAGCGCCCCACCAAATCACGCGATCGGGAGATATTTGTGAAAGCGTATGACAGCCAACTGCACGGTGACTACGACAACACACCGGAAGACCTGCGCGACTACAAATAATCCCTGCACAACTTGCATGTGATTGCCTCTAACACCCCAGAATTCGCCCAAATGCAGGGCACGAAGACACTTCAAGAGACACACACATGAATGACCAACAGCTGCTGCGCTACAGCCGCCATATCCTGCTCCCGGAAATTGATGTCGCGGGCCAGCAAAAACTGCTGGATGCGCGTGCACTGGTCATCGGCGCCGGCGGGCTGGGCTCTCCCGCTGCCCTGTTCCTCGCCGCAAGCGGAGTGGGCAGCCTGACATTGTGCGATGGAGACACGGTAGACCTGACCAATCTGCAGCGCCAGATTCTGCACCGCACTTCCAGCCTCGGCATGCCCAAGGTGGAGTCCGCGCGCGCCGCGCTCGCCGATATCAACCCCGAAGTGAACATCATCGCCTTGAACCAGCGCGTGGATGAAAACCGTCTGCTCGAGCTGGCTGCACAGGCCGATGTTGTGCTGGATTGCAGCGACAACTTTGCGACGCGCTATGCCCTTAACCGAGTCTGCGTACAACTGAAAAAGCCGCTGATATCCGGAGCAGCCACCCGTTTTGACGGCCAGGTTGCAGTATTTGATCTGCGCCATGCACACAGCCCATGCTATCACTGCCTCTACCCGGAGCATGCCGATACCCCTGAGACGCGCTGCGCAGTCATGGGCGTGTTTGCTCCGCTGGTCGGCATCATCGGCAGCCTGCAGGCAGCCGAGGCGCTCAAACTCCTGCTGGGCGTGGGTACCTTGCTTTTTGGCAGACTGCTGGTGATGGACGCGCTGCACATGGAATTGCGCACCGTCAAACTGAGCAAGGATGGCGCCTGTTCGGTTTGCGGCACGTCAAAGTAAAATGAATATTGGCACGAAAGCAGTGTTGGCACGAAAGCAGGTTCCTTCGTGACAAATCAAGGGTAAAATCCCCGGCTGCCAAGGTCAAATAACTCAATATTGTCTGTAACGAAATGTCAGAAAAATCCCTGCTACTCGACGAAATCGGCGACTTGCTGATGGACTGCGATCTCTTCAAGAACTTCCCCTCCCGCGATATCCAGACGGTTGCGCGTTATTTTAGTCTCAGCGAGTTGGAGGAAGGCGAGACCGTCTTCAATGAGGGCGACCCCGGGACTTTCATGTGCATTGTCGGTTCGGGAGATATCGCCGTCCTGAAGTCCAATCTGGATGAAGAAAAAGTCACTCTGGCCACGCTGCATGAAGGCCGGACATTCGGTGAGATGGCGTTGCTCGATGGCGAGCGGCGCTCCGCCACATGTGTCGCGGCAACGGATTGTGTGCTGTTGACGTTATCGCAGGAATCTTTGGACAAGATGCTCACGGAGGCCCCGCGAACCGCCGCCACCGTGATACGCGCGGTAGCCATAGCACTCTCGAAAAGGTTGCGCATGGCCGATGGAAAATTGGTGGATCAGCGCCTGTAGTTTCCTGTGTGTGTCCCGCACATGAGCTGGCGTCCTCTTCCTGCATCCATTATCCGTACGGCAACGGGCTGCTCGGCTACATACGCAAAATCGCAGCGCGCACCGAGCAGTTTTTCTGCCCGATCAGGCACGCGGGCAATATACTCGACACCCACTCACACTACAGCCGGTTCCCCGACTATGGCGAGGCCGATAATTTCCGCAGTTGTGCGCGGCTTGAGCAAGATGAAACCGCGCCTCCCGATGTTTCCCGGGCAGCGCCGCCTGCGCCACCCGATCACTAACGCACCATGAGGACAACATGAGCCTTTTGCATGACGCATGGAAAGACACACTGGGTATTGCCAGGGAACCGCTGGTCAAAATTGGAAGCACCGATCTCACGCTGCTTCGTCTGCTCGGTCTGACGCTCATCATCGTCATCGTCTGGAAAATCACGCATCTCACCAGACGTGCCATTTTCAGGCTATCGACGCCGACGACCGACCCGGCGGTGTATCTGTTAAGCCGCCTGGCCAGCTATTTCGTGTGGATCATAGGCATACTGATCGGGCTGAATTACCTGGGCTTCGAGCTTTCCAGCTTCGCCTTTCTGGGGGGTGCAATGGGCCTGGGGCTGGGCTTCGGCCTGCAAAACATTTTGTCCAATTTCGTTGCCGGCATCATCATCCTGTTCGAACGCACGCTCAAAGTCGGCGACACCGTGGAATTGCAGTCCGGCGTGACCGGCAAAGTCACCGAAATCAATCTGCGCTACACCCGCATCACCACATCGGACTCCATAGACATTCTCGTGCCCAACTCCGAATTCATCAGCGGGCGCGTGGTGAACTGGACATTCAGCGACCCCATCCGCCGCACCCATATTCCATTTTCTGCGGCTTACGGCACGGACAAGGAACGGGTGCGCGAAGCAGGCATCGCCGCAGCCATGCGCGTGCCCACCACCATCACCGATGACGAAGAACGCAAGCCGGAGGTATGGCTGATACGCATGGGCGAAAACGCACTGGAATTCGAGCTGGTGGTGTGGATTGACCAGGATGCGGTCAAATCGCCCGGAACCACCCATATCAGCTATATGTGGGAACTGGAAACAGAGTTGCGCAAGCGCGGCATCGAGATACCCTTCCCGCAACGCGACCTGCACATCAAGAATTCCAGGCTCACCGTTGCGGTGGAGACAGCACAGGCTGTCGCGCCACAATAAGCCACTGATGGTGAGGTCGCATTTTCAGTTTTGTGGTTAAATTAGCGCCCCTCAAAGAATTGCCTGCCCCATGGAAAAAGTACGCCTCTCAAAATTGATGTCCGAACAGGGCCTGTGCTCGCGCCGCGAAGCGGACAGCTACATCGAGCGCGGCTGGGTGCTGGTGGATGGACAGCCGGTCACCGAGCTCGGCACAAAAATTCTCCCCACGCAGCGCATCACCCTCAACCGCGCTGCGCAGAGCCTGCAACAGAAGCGCGTGACCATCCTGCTGAACAAGCCCGTCGGCTTCGTTTCCGGGCAGGCGGAAGACAACCACAAGCCCGCCGTCACACTCATCAACGCGGCCTCGCGCTTCCCTGCCGACAAGTCGCCGCACCGTTTCAGCCCCGCGCACCTCAGAGGCCTTGCCCCCGCAGGCCGCCTCGACATCGATTCGCAGGGCCTGCTCGTGCTGACCCAGGATGGCCGCATCGCGAAACAACTGATCGGCGAAGACTCCCCCATCGAAAAAGAATACCTTGTGCGCGTGCAAGGCAAGCTCGTCGGCAACGGCTTGCAGATGCTGAGCCACGGCCTGAAGCTGGACGGCGAAGCGCTCAAACCCGCCAAGGTAACCTGGCAGAACGAAGACCAGCTGCGCTTCATTCTGCGCGAAGGAAAAAAACGCCAGATCCGCCGCATGTGCGAACTGGTGGGACTGAAGGTCACCGGCCTGAAGCGCGTGCGTATTGGAAAGGTGAAACTGGGCGACTTGCCCACCGGGCAATGGCGCTACTTGCGCGAGGACGAGTTGTTCTGAAGTAACGTAGTTACAAACCTGAATTCATAAAACGGTGTATTATGACCATTATTCCGTGACCATGGAGAATGTAATGGAAATTTCAGCCGGAGAATTCAAGGCCAAATGCCTCAAGTTAATGGACAACGTGGCGCGCACCCACGAGCCACTGGTCATCACCAAACACGGTAAGCCCGTAGCCATGATGGTACCGGTGATGCCTGAGCCCGCCACGCCACTGTTTGGCTACATGGCCGGCACCGCAACCGTGCGCGGCGACATCGTTGCGCCGCTCGATGTGGAATGGGAAGCGGAAAGCGAAGCGTGACACCCACAGCCCCGCTCCTGCTGCTGGACACCCACGTCTGGCTCTGGTTTGCCTTGGGCGATACCGGACGCCTCACCGCCTCGGTGCGCAAAAAAATCGAGGCCGCCGCGCATGGCGGCAAACTTGCTGTTTCGGCCATTTCGGTGTGGGAAATCGGCATGCTGGAAGCCAAAGGACGCATCGTTCTTGGCTCGCCTTGCGAAAAATGGGTGAAGACCGCACTGACTTTACCGGGCATGCGCCTGATCGGACTGGAGCCGGAAATCGCCGTTGCCAGCTCCCGCCTGCCGGGCGAAATGCACGGCGACCCGGCGGATCGCATTTTGACCGCTACGGCAAGGGCGCACGATGCCGTGCTGGCGACAGCGGACGAACGTTTAGTGGAATACGGCAAGGCAGGGTTTATGCGGGTACTGGATACGAGGTGAGCGCAGTTTCTTCACGCTGCCGCCAGAAAGTGCAGGCCATCATCACGGAATTGCAAGAACGGATTGGGTTGTCGTAAAAAGCAAAGGGCCGCATATAGCGGCCCTTTCATTTGGTGCATCTCTCAGCTTGTTAGCGTCCAGAGCACAAATCCCAATCTACTGGTAGGGCTCATCCTATTCGGCCAAGGGTTATCCCGTCAAGCGATTCGGCATAGAATGGCCGCTCCAACAAGAAAAATGGAGAAAATCGTGCTGCAAAAGATGCGCTATCGTTTAGCCCTCGATTTGGGATCAACCTCTCTCGGCTGGGCCATGCTGCGGCTCAACGCCAACAATGAGCCGTGCGCCGTCATCAAGGCTGGAGTGCGCATCTTCTCGGATGGTCGGGAACCTGCTGGAAAAGGGCAAATCGGCGCATCATTGGCGGCAATTCGCCGAGAGAAACGTCAAGCACGCCGCCGCCGCGACCGTTTGCTGAAGCGTAAGGCGCGCATGATGCGCACGCTCATCGAACACGGCTTCTTCCCGGCCGACGAAGCCCAACGCAAAGCGCTGGAGACACTGAACCCCTACACCCTGCGCGCCAAAGGGCTGGATGAACCGCTGATACCCGGAGAATTCGCCCGCGCCCTGTTCCACATCAATCAGCGGCGCGGCTTCAAGAGTAACCGCAAGACAGACAAGAAAGAAAACGACAGCGGCGCGCTGAAATCCGCTATCAAGAAAGTGCATGAAACGCTCGCCGCAGAAAATTGCCGCACCATCGGAGAATGGCTCCACAAACGCGACATTGCCGGGCAACCCGTGCGCGCCCGTTACCGCCAGGAAAAAATCGCCAAAGAAGATGGCAAGAGCAAAATCAACAAGTATTACGACCTCTACATAGACCGCGGCATGATCGAGCACGAGTTTGACGAGTTATGGAAAAAACAGAACGAACTCAATCCTCTCCTGTTCAACGAAAAGGCGCGCGCCGACCTGAAAGATGTGCTGTTATTCCAGCGCAAACTCAAGCCGGTCAAGGCCGGGCGCTGCACCTTCATGCCGGAAGAAGAGCGCGCACCGCTCGCTTTGCCCAGCACGCAACGGTTCCGCATGTATCAGGAAGTGAACAACCTGCGCATCTTGCGCGAAGGGCTAAAGGAAGAACCGCTGACACTCAAGCAGCGTGACGATCTGATTGCCGCACTGGAAGAAAAGAGCAAACTCTCATTCACGCAGATCAAGAAACTGCTCGGCGTGGGTGGGGCCGTACAGTTCAACTTTGAAGACCCGAAACGGCAGGAACTCAAAGGCAACACCACCAGTGCCATTCTGGGCAAGGCCGAACACTTCGGCGCTGCGTGGTTCAAATTCGATGAAGCAAAGCAGGATGCCATCGTGATGAATTTGGTCAAGGAAGAGAACGAAGCAGAACTCATCCGCTTGCTGCAGGACGGGACCAGCGTTGACGAGCAGCATGCCGAAGCAATTGCCAATGCCAGCCTGCCTGAAGGTTACGGCAGCCTGTGCGAAAAAGCGCTGGCGCGCATCCTGCCGGAACTGAAGCGCGAGGTCATTACCTACGACAAAGCTGCCACGCTGGCGGGTTTTCACCATAGTCAGTTGAACGATAATCAGGAAATCGCCGGACACACGTTCCCGTTCGAGCGCGTCAACACCGAAACGAGCGAAATCAAAACCGTCCATCTCTTTCACGAACTACCCTACTACGGTGAAGCGCTGCAACGCCATGTCGGTTTCGGCAGCGGCAAACCGGAAGACGTGCCGGAAAAGCGTTACGGCAAGATCGCCAACCCAACCGTGCACATCGGCCTGAACCAGGTGCGACTGGTGGTAAACGCCCTGATCAAGCGCTACGGCCACCCCAGCGAAATCATCGTCGAGCTGGCGCGCGAACTGAAGCAAAGCCGCGAGCAGCGCAAGGAAGAACACGAGCGCCAGGCTGAAAACCAGAAACGCAATACCCGCCTGCGTGCCGACATCGCCAGCACATTGAAGATCAGCGAAGAACGGGTATCGCGCGACGACATCGAGAAAATGATCCTGTGGGAAGAGTTGAGCCGCAACGTGGCGGATCGCCGCTGCCCCTATTCCGGCGCGCAGATCGGCATCGCGATGCTGCTCTCCGACGAAGTGGAGATCGAACACATCCTGCCCTTCTCGCAAACACTGGACGACAGCCTCAACAACAAAACCGTGGCTATGCGCCAGGCGAACCGCATCAAAGGCAACCGCACGCCTTGGGAGGCGCGCAACGACTTTGCCACACAGGGATGGAAGCAGGAGGACATGCTGGCAAGGGCAGAGCAGATGCCCAAGTCCAAGCGCTATCGCTTTGCTGAGAACGGCTACCAGCGCTGGCTCAAGGACGACAAAGGCTTTCTTGCACGCGCCCTGAACGATACGCGCCACTTGAGCAAGGTCGCTTTTGAATATCTCAAACTCGTCTGTCCCGATACGCGCGTCATCCCGGGCCGCATGACGGCCATGTTGCGCGCCAAGTTCGGACTTAACGATGTGCTGGGGCTGCATGGCGAGAAGAACCGCAACGATCACCGCCACCACGCCGTCGATGCCTGCGTGATTGGCGTGACCGACCAAGGTCTGCTGCAACACTTCGCCAAGGCAAGTGCCAGCGCGCGTGAGCGGCAGCTCAACCGCCTGGTGGAATCCATGCCGCTGCCTTGGGACAGTTATCGGGAGCATGTGCAACGGGCGGTCGAGCGAATTTGGGTGAGCCACAAGCCAGACCATAGCCACGAGGGCGCAATGCACAACGACACCGCTTATGGTTTGCGCGAGAACGGCAAAGTCGTTACGCATAAAACGGTGGGCGGCGTGCGAGAACGCAATGAGGAAAATCTTAAGGTTATTGAAATGACTTGCGCCAAAACCAATGAGCGGCATGGTTTGTTGCCGGACGGCCAACCAAAACCCTACAAGGGCTACAAAGGCGACAGCAACTATTGCATCGAAATCGTACGCAATGAAAAAGGCAGATGGGGAGGGGAGGTTATTTCCACGTTTGATGCTTACCAGATAGCAAGGCAGCATGGCATAGAGCGGCTACGTCATCCGAAATTGAGTGTGAGCGAAAAACCATTGGTAATGCGATTAACTAAATTCGACTATGTAAGACTAGACACTGATGGAACCACCCGCACCTTCCAGATTGCCTCAATAAACTCTGCAGGGCGTTTAACGTTATCCAATCATCTAGAAGCAAACACCGATGCCAGAAATAGGGATAAAGACGGCGATTGGCGATATACCTATAAACAAGCAGGTTCGCTCCAATCAGCAAAGGCACGACGGGTTTCAGTCTCACCCATCGGCGAAATCCGCGATTCCGGTTTCAAGGAATAGGCACGATGATAGGCCGCATCGTCGAAGTAGCAGATGACAAGCGGCATTTGTTCCTGTCTCGTGGCTTTCTGGTGGTGCAGGACACCGAGGGCGAGCGCAAAGAGTTGGGGCAGGTGCCGGTGGATGACATCGCTGCCGTCATCGCCAATGCGCACGGGCTGAGCTACACCAATAACCTGCTGGTGGCGCTGGCCGAACGCTGCGCTCCCTTTGTGCTGTGTGCCGCCAATCACAACGCCGTCGGCATGGTGCTGCCCATCGAAGGCAACTACCAGCAGGCCAAGCGTTACGATGCGCAGATTGCAGCCACCCAGCCGCTCGTCAAGCGGCTGTGGGCAGAGATCGTAAAATCTAAACTCCAGCAGCAGGCTGCAGCGCTGGAAGCTGCGGGCGCCTCGCATGTGCCACTGCAAGCCTTGGTGCGCAAGGTCCGCTCCGGTGATCCTGACAATTTTGAGGCGCAAGGCGCACGCCGCTACTGGGGGTTACTGTTCGGCGACAGCTTCAGGCGCGAACAAAACGGCGATGGCTTGAATGCCCTGCTCAATTACGGCTATACCGTCTTGCGCGCCGCCACCGCCCGTGCCGTGGTCGCGGCTGGCTTGCACCCCACGATCGGCATGCACCACAGCAACGAAGGCAACGCCATGCGGCTGGTGGATGACCTGATGGAACCCTTCCGCCCCGTGATCGACCTCAAGGTCTGGCAACTGAACAAACAAGGCGAAAGCGAAGTGACACCAGAAACCAAGCGAGCCCTGGTGCACACGCTCTATGACGACATGCAGACCAGCGCAGGGGCGACACCTGTCATGGTCTGTACGCAAAAACTTGCCACCTCGCTGGCTCAAGTCTTCATGGGCGAAAGAGACAAGCTTGATCTGCCCTTGCCGGGTTTGCCCATCAGCCTGGCCGCCTCATTGCAAGTCGACTGAAGCAACATGCTTTCGGGATACCGCCTGATGTGGATCGTCGTCATGTTCGATTTGCCGGTGGTGGAAAAAGCCGAACGCAAGGCCGCCACGGTTTTTCGCAACGCCTTGCTGGACATGGGTTTCGAGATGGCACAGTTCTCGGTTTACATGCGATTCTGCAACAGCCAGGCGCAAATAGACACCTATTGCACCATGGTGGAAAAGTGTTTGCCTGCCGGCGGCAAAGTGAATATCCTTCAATTCACCGACAAGCAATACGAACGCATCATCACCTTCAACGGAAAATCCAAACAGGCCGCCAATAAATCACCCGACCAATTCAATCTTTTCTGATGGAAACACGTATTTCTAATCGCCAAAAACACAACAACCGCCTGACGAATCAGGCGGTTGTTGTGCTGCGAGTTTAGCAGATTGGGATTTGTGCTCTGGCCGGAACAGTGATGATAAACAAGAGTGCAGCGGGTACAGTTTAGCAGATTGGGATTTGTGCTCTGGCCGGAACAACGATTTAATTTCCGCGCGCGGCTTAATCAGTTTAGCAGATTGGGATTTGTGCTCTGGCCGGAACGCCATCAAGATTCTTAAAACCGTCAATTACAGTTTAGCAGATTGGGATTTGTGCTCTGGCCGGAACGGAACAGTCGGATCGTTGCCGCTGAATGTTAGTTTAGCAGATTGGGATTTGTGCTCTGGCCGGAACTCCTGCCTTTAGCCAGTATCGTGCTGCTAAAGTTTAGCAGATTGGGATTTGTGCTCTGGCCGGAACGTGGCGTCTGCAACACTGAATGTTTGCGTTAGTTTAGCAGATTGGGATTTGTGCTCTGGCCGGAACACTGACAACAGGGGCAGTATTTGCAAATGGAGTTTAGCAGATTGGGATTTGTGCTCTGGCCGGAACGGCTGGGGTACAGGCAGAATTCAACGGGAGAGTTTAGCAGATTGGGATTTGTGCTCTGGCCGGAACGTCGACGGTGGCGTTGTAACCTCTATCACAAGTTTAGCAGATTGGGATTTGTGCTCTGGCCGGAACTGCGGATTGCGCCTTGATGATTTCAGCTTGAGTTTAGCAGATTGGGATTTGTGCTCTGGCCGGAACCAGTTCCAGTTTAACAACTGTGCCGCTGCTAGTTTAGCAGATTGGGATTTGTGCTCTGGCCGGAACCGTTACAACCATCACCACTTGCGTAGTCGAGTTTAGCAGATTGGGATTTGTGCTCTGGCCGGAACTATAACAAGGCGCAGGAAATGCTCGACCATAGTTTAGCAGATTGGGATTTGTGCTCTGGCCGGAACCTCGCGTGCGTGCGCCCGCATTACGCGGGTAGTTTAGCAGATTGGGATTTGTGCTCTGGCCGGAACCTCACCGCGCGTGGTGTGCTCTGCCACTACAGTTTAGCAGATTGGGATTTGTGCTCTGGCCGGAACAAGACGCTGGAGTGAGATGCCCGCAAGGGGCATCACTCCAGCGTCGCGCTCCGCGCGGCTTGGTAGAAAATGAGCACCTCCACCCATCGCGGAATACTCGCGCGATACTCTCCGTCCTCTATGGCCTCTACGTCGCCCGCGGGTTCGTCTCCGCCCACCTCGCCAACCAGACCGGCTTCGGCGAAGAAGACCTCGAATTACTGTGGCAATCGCTCGTCAGCATGTTAGAACACCACAGCTCCGCCGCGCGTGACGAAATGATGACGCGCGGACTATACGTATTCAAGCATGATAGCGAGTTGGGCAACACTCCCACGCGCAGCCTATTCGCCCGCATCCAACTCACACTCACCGATGGCATTGCCGTACCGCGCGATTTCTCGGACTATACTGTTTCCGTCGTGGAGGATGCGATGCCTTCCGTTGTAGCTCTTATCAGGAGGTGCTGAAATGGAATGGCGCAACCGTGTTGTCTCCAACCCTGAAATTCTGGTGGGCAAACCCACCATTAAGGGAACCAGGATTTCCGTTGAGTTGATTTTGGGCTGGCTGGCGAATGGCTGGACGTTCGAGCAGATTCTGGAATCCTATCCAAACATCACTCGCGAAGACATTGTGGCTGCATTGGCCTTTGCCGCCGAACGGCTGCACGAGGAGGATACATTCCGCTGCCGAAGCTTGTCGAAGGCCGGATGTAGCGCCCGCGCCTTGGCGCAGGCAAAGATTGAAACATAGGCAAATTTCTACTGCTGCTCAGAGCAGGCTCGCAACCAGCTGAAAGTGCACTTGGTAGTTGCGCGGGGCGAGCGGCACGTCGGTGAGTCCATAGCCGAAGGTCGCGCGCGCGTATACGCGCTTGTCCAGCACTGCCTGGAGGCCCCAGCCGATGCCGGTAAGGCGATCCTCCGAGGACAGCGCCGAATTGGGGGCGCGGAACGGTTTGACGCGGCCGTGATCTGCAAAGAAGAAGCCGGTGGCGGTAAATTCACGGGATTCAAGTGACCGATTGGTGAGCGGGTGGTGCAATTCGAGATTCACTGCGTATCCCTTGTCGCCGGCATACGTGCCGACCGTGTAACCGCGCACGCTGCCCTCGCCGCCCAGGAAGAACTGCTCGCTCGAGGCGAGGTTCCGTTCACCGGTCGCTTGCCACACCAGGCTGCCGCGGAACGACAGTCCGTTGCCAAGTTCGCGGTTATAGCGCACGGCGCCACGATCGATGCCGAAACGCGTGCGGTCGACCACCGTTGCCTGCCCCCAGTAGCGCGCATAATTCGCGAACCAGAAGTTCCTTTGGTCCGAGGCCTGCACCTCCGCACCCAGGCTGTGGTCGCTGCTGTCGGTCCGCTGCAGGAACACGCCGTCGATCCAGTTCGAGCTGGAGCGTTTTTTTGCACCCGCAAGCACGTCCAGCTGCGCGCGCGCGCCGACGTAGGCGGGCTGGCGCAGCGACAGCACGTTGGCATTTGATTCGCCGGTGATCTTGAGGGTCGCCAGTGGCCCGTCGATGATTTGGGTCAGGTCGCGGTAATGGGTTAGGTTCAGGCGTCCGCCCCAGGTATTGATCGGAAACCCATAGCCGTAAGAAAGGCTCTCCTGCCCTTCCGCCTTGGTCAGGGACAGAGCGAGATCGTCGCGAAACCCCAGGAGACTGCGGTTGAGGTAGCTGATCCCGCCGCGCCATTCCCCCGTGGACTCGCTGCCGAAATTATCCAGCGCCAGGCGCAGTTCGTGCCGCGGCGGCTCGGTGACAGCCACGTGCAGGTCTGTGGTGGCGAACTCCAGACCGGGCTTGAGTTCGGCGCGCAACTGCACATCGTTGGAGCGGTTGAAGCGCACCAGGCCCCGCTCGAGACGGTTCAGGTCCACGAGTTCGTTCGGCTTCAGGCGCAATCGCGCGGTGATGTAATCGGTGCGCGTGGTCGCGTTGCCTTCAATGTTTATCCGGCCGACGCGCCCCTCGATCAGCCGCACGCGGACGATGCCCTCCGAAACATCCTGCGGGGGGAGCACGGCCACCGCCGTGACGACGCCCTTGGCCCGGTAAAGCGCGTTGACGCGTTCGACCAGTCGCTGCAGGTCGGCGAGCGTAAGGTGCCTGCCGACGAATTCCATGCCGATCGCCTCGAGCTCGGCTGCGCTCAGGATTGCCGAAGGGGTGAACTGGATTTCCCGCACCGGGAAGCGCACCGCATCCGGCGCGGCCTGGGCGGAGGGTGCTTCGAGGGCGTCACGCTTGACTGGCTCGCTCGGCGTGAGCCGCTCGCGCTCGGCCTCGCGCCGCCGACGCTCTTCATCGATCTGGCGCTGCTGGACCGCCCCGGGATCGGCTGCAGGGGGCACCACTATTTGCTGGGCCATCGCCTGCGCTGAGACAAGAACAGCTGCCACAAACAACGCTTTTCGGATCATTTCGGGCACTCCATATCGAGGTCTGGATCACATTCGAGGGAGACGGGCACACCCGTGTACGTGACCAGCGAACCGCGCTCTTCGGAAACAGGCGTACGTTCGGAAACGAGCCGCTTGAGGTTGAGCATCGAGAGCGCGTCCTCGCCCTGTTCAACCACACTGAAATTCGGCCCGTCCGGTGTGATCACCTCGTGCAGCGGGCTGTGGTGGATGGCAAACGCACTCGTGGCGATATGATTTTCGCTCAGACTGAATGAGAACGGCACGCCCGCCGAATAGAGCTGCACGTCGGAGGGCTGGATGCTGCGGTTATGCTGGTCCACCAGGACCGTGCTGAGCGGATTCACGAACGTCGCCCGGTCAACGATCAGCGCGTTGTCGATCGAGAACGCCCCCAAGGGCAGATTCACGTTCGCCGTCGAAGCAAAGAAGTTGTCGAACGCAAAGCCGCCGGAACCGGACAGAGTGAGATTAACATCAGACGCGATGCCGCCGCCAAAGCCGGTGATGGAACCTCCCACCGTGCCAGAACCACCGTTCACCGCCGCGCTCACATGAGGGCCGGCCAACACCAGATTCGAGCCTACGTTCAGCATGTCAACGCTGACGCCGTTGCGGCCCGACACTGCAACGTCGGTTTGGCCGGAGACACTGGCGAGATTAACGCTGCCCCCACTCGACGTGATCGAGATGCTTTTGTCGGGGTTGGTGTTGCCGGTGCCGGTGCTGGTCACCGAGTTGCCGGTGATATCCCCGCCAGCGGTCAGCAACACGCGGTCTCCGGCTGTGATGGAGACGATGTTCACCGCATTCTCCTCGGCGAGATCAATGATTCCTCCCGAACTGGCCTCCAGGTTATGTACCCGGATGTCGAGCGGATTGTCGCCTATGCCGAGCGCACCCGAGATGGTCAGTTTCGCCTCGGGTTCCGTGTCTGCCACAATGTCCAGGCGCGTGTCGCCATTGTCCAGAATCCGGCCGGCTGTACTGACAATGCGGATCGCGCTGGCGGTGGGATTGCCGGTCTCGATGCCGGTGATGAGAGCATCACCCACGGTCTCGATATCGATGGTGCCTGCGTCAACCCGCACTCTCGCGGCATGAGTGCCGTCGTCTTCCATCGTCAGGGTGTTGGCGCGCAGAAACACGCCAAGCGTCGTGGCGTGTACGTCGGCATTGGGCGTCATCGTCATTGGTCCGCCGGACACCAGACTGATCGCACCCGGTCCGGCCACCGGACCAGCGATCTTCATGCCGGTTGCAGACGATAACCAAACAGCATCCCCGGAAATCACCGAGCCGATGTTGAAGCTCTCACCGGCCGGCCCGTTCAGATAAACGCCCTTGCCGAATGTGCTGGCGCTGGCGGTGATCAGGCCGTCCGGGTTGACGCCGGCATCCAGCGGATTGCCCGGCGTGCCGATGCTGCCGGTTTGCGCCGCCAGCCAGATATTGTTGCCGCGCAGATTGTTGTCCGGCGTGACCGACGACTCGCCGCTGTGGAAGTCGAGAATCGAGCCCACGGCACCGAGACGGATGTCGCCGCGCGAGAACATCGTATCCACGGCCAGATCCTGTGCTGCATCAATCCAGATGTCGCCTGCAGCGCGCGCGATGACGCCGGCGCTGCTCGACGCATTGATGCGCATCGGCGCGTTGGCCGCGCCGATGCCGCCGTTGGCCGCTTCCAGGATCATGCTGTCGCCGGCAAAGTTGGCCGCGCCGGGAACGGATGGCGCACTGAACAGCGAGCCGGCAGTCTTGATGCGAATGTCCTTGGCGGCGTTGATGCGGTCGATGCGCAGGTCCTGCTCCGAGCCGATGAAGGCAAAGCCCGTGCTGGCCGTGGCGTTCAGCGCGCCGAGCCCGGTTGTCACGTTTACCGGGCGCGGCTGGGTGATGGTGATGATATTGCCACTATTGTCCAGCGTCGCGTCACCGCGTTCGGCGGCGGCGAGCGCGGCCTTCTGTTCCGTGGTCAGCGCATTCAGACCGGCTGACAGATCAATCGTCAGCGGGTCGTTGAGTGAGCCGATGTCGGTACCCGCGATCAGCGTAACGTTGCGGCCCTTCGCGTTCGGCTCCTTGATCGTGGTCACGGTGTCGGTAATATTCTTCAGCAGGCCGGCGCCGACCGACAATGCCAGCTGGGCATCCGTCCACGACGAACCCTTGCGAATCTGCGCCTCTTCGGCCGCGGTCGCATCATAGCGGAACCCCGGCGTGTATGCGGCGGTGAATCCGCCCACCTCGGCATGCAACTGATGGTACTGCGCGGTGCGGTTGTCGGCGAACTGCGAAATCTGCAGCGCGTTCATGCCGGAAGCAGCCAGCGCATCGTGCTCGGCCTGCGACACGGTGTAGTGAAATCCCGGGTCGTACAGCGTGCCCTGGTCCGGCTGACGTTTGCGCAGCTGCCAGTAGAGCTGGTAATTGTTGTTCTTCCCGTTCTCGAACGCGGCTACCGCCTCGTCTGCCTTTTCCACCGCCAGCGCACCGCGCAAGCGCAGCGCATCCCACAGATCCGCGAGCTCCTGCTGCGTGCGCGTGTCGGTGGTCGCAAACGGGTTGTTGTCGATGACCTTGCCGGCGGTCTCGATGCGCACATCACCCGCGAGCGATTCCGCCGCAATCAGCAGCAGGTTGCCCGAATAGACCGACGCGTTGCCGGGATCGCCCACGTTCTTGATGTTGATGTTGTCGCGCGCGGTCGCCATCAAACCGTTGTTGGGCCATTGCGCCTGATTGGTCGTGTAGCCGGTGCGCACGATCAGCGGATCATTCACCGTGTCGCTCAGCGCGCCGATGCCGCCATTGCGCGACAGAAGTTCGACGCGTTGCCCCTGAATGTAAGACGAAGTATTCCAGGCCAGCAGGTTGCGATCGGCTTCCAGCACGACATTTGAGACACCCGCACCGCCGATGGTGCCAACTTTCAGATCGCCGACGACCTGCCCGACGCGCACCTCGCCGGAAGTCGAGACTGCGTCGAGCTTGCCATCCTTGACGTTCACCAGCAGCGACTGCGCGGGTGCGCCGATCCCGGTGCCGGCGCTCAGCGTGACGTTATTGCCCCCGATAATCGGCAGGTCGCCGTTCTGGATAATTGAACCGGCCGAAGACACGCTGGTGTTGCCGTTGCGGTTGTTGATCGCCGCGTTCATCACGACGTTACCGATTGAGGAGACGCCAACATTGCCCTGGTCGAAGCCGATGTATTCGATGCCGATCGGGTAGTCGCCCCTGACGCTGTCGGTAATCGTGGTCTTGGTGCCGCGGGTGACGGTGTACTCCATGTAGTAGGTCGCATTCGCGCACAGCGTCCACCAGTTGCAGTCCTTCCAGCTGCGCCCCGGGGTTTTTACGCTTGAGGTCGTTTGCGTCTGCTGGCGCCCGCCCGTTATGGAGCTGGCTCCATATACCGCAGGACTGGAGGGGAAGTACGCGTTGCTGACGCTCGGTGTCGGCCAGACCTGCAGGAATTCCCCCTGCGAAAGAGGATCGTTGCTGCGCGTAATCGAATTGATCTTGTACCGGTCGAGCACAGGCGCGCTCGTGATGCCGAACCACCCGTTCTGGGAGTAGCGATAATAGTCCACCTTGACCTGGTCGTAGCCCACCGTCATCACGTAGCGCAGTCCGGCGGTCGGGTCATAGAAGTCGCCGCTGCGCGAGGCACCCGGGTTGCGCGTGAATGTTCTGGTCATGATGATCGGCGTGCCGCCATTCGGCTTGCCGTCATCATCGACGGAGTTGTCGGGTCTGATGCCCGCGATGTTGGTGATATTGATTTCGCCGCTGACGCCGCGGCCGGTGTCGAGCAGATTGACCCACAGCGGCAGGCTGGTCTCGTTGTCGACCTTGATCTGGCCGTAACCGTCCATGACGCGCAGTTTTCCGCCGTTGTTCTGATTGGTGTTGAATATCTGGCCGAACAGCTCGATGTAGCCGCCCTGCACGCGCACGCCACCGAGCTCGAGGCGGTTTTCCCTGGCATTGTAACGGACCGTGACTTTTTCCCAGTTGCCCTGCACGTTGCCGGTCAGGCCGGCTAACGTGGCGCCGCTGACATCGTAAAACTCGGCGCCGAGTGCGGCCTTCGCCGCTGGCGACAGCGCGTTGTAGTGGGCCTGTGCCTGCGCAAACGAACCGCTGCCAGCGCCGGGAATCGTGACCGTGGCGCTCGCCGGTATGCGCACACCCCATTCAGGAATGCCGCTCTGGACGTTGCCGTTGATATTCAGGTAACGCGCGGCAATCAACACGCTGCCATTGGCGACGATGCCGGACCCTGCACTCTCCGGCGTGCGGTCGATGCGGGCGATGTTGCCGGGGAAAGCGAGATGGCTGTCTCCGGGACTGGTGGTCAGCGGCGCGCCAGCGGTGTGGAAGAACGTATCGGTGTAGCTCTGCACGAAATCGCCATTGCGCGTCTTGATTTCCACATCGTCGGCGCGCACGTTCGCAGTCTCGGGCGGCAGGATCAGATTCCCCGCGCTGTCGCGTTTCTGCTCGAGTCGGATGCTGCCGGCGGCGCTGTCGATCTTCACCAGGCCGCGCAGGTTGCTGACATCGCCCTGCAGGATGATGTCCGGCGCCAGCGTTGGTACGTTGGCGGGTGTCTGGGCGATGTACAGCGGATCAAGCGGATCGTACTTGCTCTCGACCAGAATGCGCGGCTTGCCCGGCGTCACCGGATTGCCATTGGAATCAAACTCGCTTTCCGCAGTGAAGACCTTGAACGCAGCGCCGCCGGCCGCGCCGTTGACGTTGTTGATCTGTGCATTGCCCTTGACGTCCACACTGTTGAAATACACCTTGCCGCCCTCGTCCGGCGGGATGGTCAGATTCTTCAGGATCAGGAAGTTCGGCCCGTTGTTGGTGATCTTGATCTCGGCATCTCCCGGCGCATCAAGCATGCCGTTCCCGTGCAGCCTGTCGCCGCGCACATAAATGTTGCCCAACTGAGCGAGGGAATCGCTGATCGTCAGGAATTTTGCCACCGGCCCACCGGCCGCAACAGGGCTCAAATAATTTTGATCATTCGGATCGGTGATGGCGAGATTGGCCTGGACAGTGCTGATCTGGGTATCGAGGTTGCCGATCTGGCCGTCGAGCTGTGCGAGCTGCGTGTTGTTGCTGTTGATCGTCGCGGTGTTGCTGTTGATCGTCGCGGTGTTGTTTGAAATCGTCGTGTTGTTGTTGCTGATCGTCGTGTTGTTGCTCGCAATCGTGGCGTTGTTCGCGTCGATCTTGCTCTGGAAGGTGGCGCGCGCCGGATCGGCTGCCGGCAGCGCATCCAGTTTCTGCTGCCATTGCGCATTGTCAGCGATCAGCGCTGTGTTCTGGTTAGCCAGTGTCGTGTTGGTGCTGGTCAGTGATGTGTTGGTGCCAGTCAACCCGTTATTGGTGTTAGCCAGGTTCGTGTTGGTGCTGGCCAGCGTCGTGTTCTCGGTAGCCAGGGTCGTCTTCTGTGTGTCGTAATCATGGCGCGTCGTGCTCATCCCCGTGACCGCTTCCTGCGCGGCCTGCCGCGGGCTGATGGTTGCCACGCCGCTGAATCCGGGCTGCCCGTTGCGCGGGAAACCGAGTTCATCCAGCTTGCGCTCGAGGAACGCGATCTCCGAACGGTAGGCAGCCACGGCGATGGATGCGTCGGCGTTGGCATTGTCGACCGTATACTGACGAATCAGGCCTTCGAGGTCATTGATGCGCGACAGGATGTCGGCCGCGATATCGCGGAATCCGGTGCCGGTGATCGAGATGCCGTCAGTCTGCTTGGTCGGCGTACCGTCTGGCCCGATGACGAGTTCCTGCTTGCGGTGGATGCCGACACGGACGTCGCCGTTGACTTCAACATCGGTGGTCTGATTCTTGATCGAGCGCCCGGTGCGTGTCTCGAACGACACGTCGCCGCCGCCGAAGGCGTTGCTGATCGCGCTCGCGATCTTCGCCAGCGTTTCGCGCCAGATGTCCTTGCCGATGCCGACGCCGGAGGCGGTGGTCGCGCCCTCTTCGGCATACAGCGACACATGCCGCACTGCGGCAACATCCGCACCGCTGCCGATGCTGATCTGGCCATGCGTGCCGATGATGGCGTCGGCAACGGGGTCGCGATTAACGGGAATCGCGGTGTTGTTGTAGACGTCGGTGCGCGCCGTCGCCCTGATATCGCTGCCGGCGTCCGCAGTGTTGGCGCCGGCGGAAAGCTTGATGTCGTGCAGCGATTCCATCGAGGCGCCAGCGCCGATGTCGATGGTGTTGGCAGCCTGGAATCTCGACACGCTGTCGCCTGCCGGCGCCACACCGACCAGGCCGTATACGTCCACCGCCGTTTGCGTATAGAGGTCGGCAACCGAACGCGCGCCCAGAGCAATGTCGCCCACACTGATCATCTCGGCAAATTCGCCCTCGCGCACAGTGGCATTATTGCTGTCCGCAAGGATTGCAGATTTGCCGCTCGCAGCGGAAACCGCGCCACCGGAGCTCATCTTCACCTTGTCCCTGGCGGTGACGCTGTTCCACGCGTCGAGCGCATAGACCCCCGGTGCATTGCGGTCGCCGGTCTGCTCCAGGTGCGCGCCGGCGTCGGCCTGGACCAGCGCGTTGGTGACGATGGTGGTGGTGCTGCCCGCAGCCGGCACGTCAACAAGGCCGCCGGAACTCGAATTGACATTCCACGCCGGTACATCGCGTGACAAACCAGGAATCTGCGGCGAAGCCGGAGCATACTTCAGCACATCGTTATGGGCCTGCATGGTGATGTTGTCGGCCTCGACATAGCCGCTGGTGCCGATGTGCGCCTCACTCCGGGCATCGACGGAATTGCTGGCTTTCGCGCCGCTGACGCCGATCAGCGAGGCATTGGTGCTGTCCATCCAGCTGTCGAAATTCGCCCCGTGGCTGGCTGATATGAAGAACGAGGTCACGTCGATCTTGCGGGCGTTGCCCGCGGTATTGTTGCCGCTGCCGGTGCGCGCGTATGTCTGGCTGGTGTTGGAGGTGGATGCCTCGGAGAACGGCGCCGATGCGATGCCGCCGCTGCCGGCGAGGCCGTAGGCGTAGTTCGTGTCGTCACTGGCCGCAAGAATCTGCAGCGTGTTTCCGCTGACCTTGACGCGGTCGCCCAGCACCGCCTGGGTCAGCGTATTCGAATTGGCGTAGGAATAATCGGCACCCACCGCGATGAAGCCGGCGGAGAAACCTTCGCCCGACGACGTTTGCTGCGATGCGCTGTCGGCTCTGACAGTGGTTACACCTGTCACCGCCAGCGTACTGTCGGCACCCACCAGGGCGCTGGTCTCGCCCGTGCCTTCCGCAGTCGCGACGGTGGCGTTGACACCCAGCAGCAGGCCGCCCGATGAGCCGGTGGCGCGTGCCAGCGCAGATGGCGCAGCGCCGATGCTGCGCGTGGCGACCACATCGAGTTGCGCCGCAGTGATGCTGGCATGCTCGCCGATCCCCACAATGATTTTCGGCTTCGCGCGGGCCGTCGCCTCGGAGGACCCTACGCCGGCCACCGATATGCTGACGCCCTCAGCCGTTGCCGCGGCAGCGGCTTCGGCATTCCCCTCGACCGTCACAGCGCTGTCCACGGTAACGGCGGACCGGCTGCCGATGCCGGCGGTTACCGTCGGGCCAACCTCTGCCGTCGCGATCGACCCCTGCCCTGCCACGATGCCGCCCGCGGCCGCCTGGGAATGCGCCGTGCCGTGCGAATCGGCCTGGGCACTCACGCTCAGGCTGCCTACGCTGTCCCCTGCATTCTGGCTGTCCTGCCCGACGCCGACGTCCTCATACACTGAAGCTCCTACCGTGCCGCCGATGTCGGTCCTGGCCTTGGAGAGGCCGCCGGCTGCTGCGCCGACGCTGATGCCGAAGGTGCGCGTGTTGACGTTATGCAAAGCGGTAGCGTCAATCTCCACCTGGTCAGCCTTGTCGATCTGCACACCGCTGCCCAGGTATGCGATGGTGCTGCTGTCGTCGTTGTAGATCGCCAGCGCGGCATTCACGGCGACGATGCCACCCGTGCCGACATAGGAATTTAGCTTGCCCGTGTCGTCGCTATGGGCCGTGACCTGGACGTTGCCGCCAGCCTCGACCTGGGCGGTGCCGCTGATGAACGCCTGGCTGGCGCTGCTCACGTTGACCACGCCGATCCCGGCACCCAGGCCGAGGGCGCCCACCGACGCCGCGCCAGTGAGGATGTCGATGTCGATTTTCTGCCTGGCGCTTACGTCCACGTGACTGCCGGCCTCGACCGTCGCCCCGTCGATGAAGGCGGCGTTGCCGCTCGGGGCCGGGTTGTTCAACTGACCGCTGATGGAAACCGCCGAGCGTTTGGCCTGCGCATCGCTGGAGATGGATTGGATGCGGCTGTCGCTTGAGCCTGCGAGCAGCGAGCCGATGCTGCCGTCCGCGGCCTGATTGTCCGCATAGCCGTTGACGTCGGCAAAATCGCCGCCATCGGACTTGAGCTGGTCCTTCGACTCCTTGTCCAGCCCGGTCCCCACCGAGTACACGGCAACGCCGCCGGCGATGGCGCCGAGCCCGCCCGCCGCGCTCACCACCACCGAGTCGATCTCGGTCCTGGACAAGGCGTTCACGTCCACGTCGCGCGCGGCATGAACCTCGGCGCCGTTGCCGATGGATGCGCTGGTGTCGTTCTTGAAGTTCCCCACGTCCACGCCGCCGGCCACGCCGACCGCACCCACGCCCAGAGAACCAGCGATGACGTTGCTCCTGGTGCTGTTGCGGGCGCTGACGTTGACGTCCTGCTCCACGTTGCCGTCCGTCACGCCCTTGTTGATTTTGGCGTTGCTGGCGATGGACGCATGTGTGTCGGAATCCACGGTCTGCACGGTGACCGCACCCGACACGCCGGCGAAGAATCCGCCTGCCCCGGCGGCCGCCACCGAGAACACGTCCTCTGAAGAACTGGCCTCGACCGAGAGTCCCTTGATCGTGCCGGTGTCGTCCACGCTGTTGCCGCTGTAGGCGGTCATGAGGCCGGTGTCATTGCCGCGGGCATTGATCGTAGCGCCGGTGCCCACCGCTGCCGTCGTGTTCTTGCTCAACGAGGTGATGCCCACCGCGCCGCCGACCCCGGCGCCGCCGATGCCGATGGCCACGGTGCCTGCGATCATGTCGGTCTCCGTATCGTCGCGCGCGCTGATGCGCGCGTTGCCGCCAGCGTCCACCGTGGAATCCGTGCCGGTGACGGCGCTCGTGGCGGTGTTCAGCGCCAGCACCGACACCGAACCGGAAACGCCGACCGTGCCGGCCACGCCCAGGCTGGCGGAGATGGACAGCACCTCTTCCTCGGCTCGGGCCAGCACCTCCACGTCCTTCCTGGCGTTGACCAGCGCACCCGTGCCGACACTGGCCCCAGTGGTCAGGTTGGCCACGGTAACGTCCGCGCCGACGCCAATGCCCACTGCCCCGGCGCCTGAACCGGAGCCGGCCACACCCATGTGATAGTAGTCATTGCCGGCAGCCACCAGCACCGACTGTCCGGCGTCGGCCGCTGCCTTGTCCTGGTTGACCTTGGCTCCGGCGCCGATGCTGGCGGAGGTGTCGGTGGTGATGACATTGACGTTGCCGGCCAGAGTGATTGCCGCCGTACCCGCTATGGAGCCGGTTGCGGAGATGGATTCGATGTCGTCCTGGTTGGTTGCGCTCACCGCGACGCCGTGGATCGTCTTGGTGCTGCGCGCGGCGGAGCGCTGTTGGGTCAGCGCCTGGCTGTTGCTGCCGCTGTTGCTGGAGCTGGGCGCACTGATCTCGCCCTCAGCACCGGAGTTTGCCCCGAAGGCGACGGCGAAGCCGCCATCGGCGACATCGATGCCCGCGCCCTTGCCCAGCCCGTTCACTTCGGCGTTGTCGCCGATGCTGGCGGTTACGCTCTTGTCGACCACCTGAACAGCGGCCGAGGCACCGACACCTGCGGCACCGCCGAAAGCGCCGTTACCCGCGATCATATCCATCTCGGTGGCATTGTCGGCGCTCACCACGACACTGCCATCGGCGCGCACCTTGGCGCTGTTGCCGATAGTCGCGGCGGTGCCCAGACCCAGGTCATAGACCGACGCAGAACCGGCGATGCCGGCCGATCCTCCGGCAGCGAGCGAGGCCGCCACCGAGGTGATTTTCTCGGTGCTCAGGGCTTCGACGATGATGTTGCTCTTGGCCTTGACCGTGGTCGGTGTTGCACCGGAAGAATTGATGTCGGCACGTGTATCCTTGTCGATCACGCCCACCTCGGCGCCTGCCCCGACGCCGGCCGAACCGCCGAAGGCCACCGCACCGGCCACGCCGAGCAGCTTGGTGGCGTCTGATGCATGGACCAGAACATTCTGGGCCGCACCACCGTCGTTCGCGTCGTTGACCTTGGCTCCCGCCCCGACCGTGGCGTAGGTTTTCTCATCCATCACGGTTACCGTGGCCGAACCCGCAATGCCCGCCTTGCCTCCACCGGCGCCGCCGGCGGCGATGGTCTGGATGTCCTCAAAGGAGGTGGCCGAGATCGCGAGTCCCGTGACATCTTCTTTCGTGCGGTTACCCGAGCCATCCTTCTCGCCGGTATATATCTTGCCCGCCGCGTGCTTGCCGCGCGCGTTGACGTCGGCGCCTGCTCCGAGCGTGGCCTCGACGCGGTTATCGGTGATGAGCGTGGAATTGGCAACGGCGATGGCCGCAGCGCCGGCGCCGGCCACATTGCCCCCAAGGCTGAAAATATCCACGTCGTCCGACGCGCTGACCAGCACGTTGCCGTCGGCGGTCACCCTGGATGTGCCGTCCACAGTCGCTGTCACGTTGTTGGTTCCTTGCACCACCGATGCCGATCCGCCTATCCCGACCTTGTTGGCGAAGCTGCCGCCGACGGCGAACGCCTGGACCTCGGTGGTGGAATCGGCCGTGACCTTCACATCACCTGCGGTGGATTCCACGTCGGCACCTGTCCGAATGGCGGCGTCGACGATGTTGTTCACATCGCTCCAGGCGAAGGAGAGGCCGAAGGCCGCCTTGCCCGTGGTGGCGGCAAGACCGCCCGCGATGGCGAATATCCTGGACTTGTCGCCAGCACCGACCGTGATGTTGCCCGACGAGTCGACACCGTCGCCGTTCTTCTGTCCGGCAATCCAGGCGCGTGTCTCGTTGCCGAGTGTGTTGACCGACACCGCGCCCGCGCCCGCCATATTGCCCGTGCTGGCGCCGATGGCAGCGGAGATGGTGTCGATGGAATTGTCTGTGGTCGCCGACAGCGTAACGTCGCCGGCGGCGTCCACATCGGAGGTATTGACGTAGGTTTGTGTCAGGTTATCCAGCTTGTTCCAGGCGAAGGAGAGTCCAATTCCCGCCTTGCCGCCGAAGGCGATGGCGCCGGCGATGGACTTGATGAACGAATCATCGAGGGCGGTCATGCTCACGGCCTGCACGCCCCGAAGCGTGCTGCCCGACAGATAGGCCTGGGTTGTGTTGGTGATCTCGTTCACCGACACTGATCCGGCGACGCCGATCTTGCCCTTCGTCCCCTGCACCGAGGCAGAGAGGGTATTGATCTCGCCGCTCACGTTGGCGTCCATATCCAACGCGCCGGAGAGCGTGAGCGACGTGTCAGCCAGGTAGGCTGCGGTCGTGCCGGTCAAGGTGTTCTGCGCGTAGGAGCCGGCCAGACCGTTCCCCTCCTTCTGGGTGGAGATGGTCACCGCTCCCGCCAGGGCGTTGATGGCCAGGGTGTTGTCGGCGTTCAGGGTGGCGTCGTGTGCCTGGCTGATACTCGCACCGTCGGAGATGTAGGCCAGCGTATCGGCCTTGATGTCGTTCACCGACGCGTCACCGGAAACGGCGATGCCGAACTTGCCCTTGCCGCTGCCGCTGGAGCCGGCAGCACTGCCGGTGCCGTCTTTCGTTTCCTTCGCATCCGCCGGCACCTCGGTCTGGGCCTTGCTGTCCGTGGCGAGAGCGCCCGTCACGGAATAGGCGCCGATCTCGGTATCGGAGGTGGCTTTGATCTTGAGGTCGCCGCCCGTCTTCACCTGCCCGGCTGCCGGCGCATTGTCCAGCAGCAACGGGTCGTAGTTGCCGACATAGGCGGAGACGCCGGTGTCGATGGTGTTGAGGGAAACCGAGAAGCCGATGCCGGCCTGCCCCTTGGTGGCCACCACGCCGCCTGCCACAGAAATGACCTCCACATCTCCCAGCGCCTCCACGTTGACGTTGCCGCCGGCATCCACCTTGGCATCGTCATCTATGGCAGCTACGGCCTTGCCGTTGAGCGTGTTGATGGACACCGCGCCTTCGATCCCGATCTGGTCAGAGGAGCCGCCCGCCTCGGTCACCGTGACCAGCTGGTTGACGTTCTCCGCCTTGATGTCCACGGTGGTCTCCGATTTGACCTGGGCATTGCCGCGTATGGTCGCGCTCGCGTTCTCGGTGATGTCGATGATGTTGCCCGAGCCGCCGATGGCCGCCTTGCCGCCACTGGTGCCGAGAAATTTCAGAGACAGCAGGCCCACCGCGTTGACGGTGTTGATGTCGTTCCTGGCATGCACCGTGACCGCCTGGTTGGGCAGAGCGAACGTGTCTTTGTCGTACAGAGTGTTGACCTTCGCGCCCTCGGCGATCCAGGCGTTAGCGTTGTTCTGCAGATCGAACACGCTGACGGCTGCGGCCAGACCCAGCCCGCTCTTTCCCTTGGCTGAATTGATGGCATAGGAAGTGAGCACCATGTCGAGGATGCCTTCCTGCAGATGGTTGAGGATCGCGGCCGGCGAGTTCCAGTCGATCTGCCAGGCATAGGGCACCACGGTCTGCGCGTCCACCAGCAGCTTGCCTTTGGCGTCGACGGTCGCGCCACTCCCGATGTAGGCGTCGGCGTTATTGGTGAAGCCCGCGATGATCGCCGAGCCGCCAATGGCGGTGCCTGTCGAGGTGGCCTTGGAGCCCACGCTGGCATTGGGACGGTCATTCACCTTGGCCGTAACATCGATGTTGCCCTCCGCCTTGACTCTCGCGCTCGGCGCGATGGAAGCGGTGGCGGTGTTCACGGCGTCGGTGTAGGTCACCGCCCCCGAAAGATTGAACTTGCCTTCCTTGATGCCCGGGAACAGGAAGCTGGAGATGCGATCGGAGGTCTCTGGCTTCAGCTTGCCGGTGGCCTTGAGAATACTGCTGGTGACGTTGCGCTGGATACCGGCCTTGAAGTTGGTGATCTTGGCCGAGATGGTGTTCGGATCGCCCAGCGTCGCGGCCTCGGCGCTGGTGTTGTTTTTGATGATGTCGGTGGTCGCATCCACCTTGATGTTGCCGGTCGTGGCGGTCACGTCGCCGCCAAGCGTCGCGGTGGTCGTGGTGGTGGACTGATTGACCGCCACCGCGATGCCCACCCCGCTGCCGCCGGTGTTCTTGGCCAGCGCGCCGGCCGAGATGTCGGCCTTGGCGGAGGCAAGCGCATCCACCGATCCGGCGGAGGTCGTGGTGGTGTCGCCCACCGTGACTGTGGTGGTGGCGGTGTTCTCCGCGCGCACGAACACGGCGTCTATGGGTTTGTTGATGGAGTTCACGTCCGCCGTGACGTTGACCTCGGCATCGGTGCCCGCCTTGACTGTGGCCTTGTTGGTGGCATCGAGCCGCGTG
>JAUQWW010000041.1 GCA_030834965.1 Gallionellaceae bacterium
GATCATGTGCTGGCGCACAGCGGCCTGATTGCGCATTACCAGAACGAAACCGGCGCCAAGCAGCGCGAAGCGCAGGAACGGCTGGAAAACCTCAACGAGCTGATCAATGCCGCAACGCTGTTCGTGCACGAAAGTGAAGACGACAGCCTGACCGAATTTCTCACGCATGCGGCACTGGAATCAGGCGAGCATCAGGCCGAGGCCAATGCGGACGCGCTGCATTTAATGACGGTGCATGCGGCCAAGGGACTGGAGTTCCACACCGTGTTCATCACCGGGCTGGAAGAAGGCCTGTTTCCGCACCAGAACAGTCGCATGTCGGAAGACGGTCTGAATGAAGAGCGCCGGCTGATGTATGTCGCCATCACGCGCGCAAGACGTCGCCTGTACCTCAGCTTTGCGCAGAGTCGCATGTTGCATGGGCAGGTGAATTACAGCCTGATGTCCAGCTTCCTGCGCGAGCTGCCGGACGAGTTGCTGCACTGGATCACACCGCGCGTGGCGGCGCGCAGTCCGATGTCGTTCGCTTATTCCCCGCAGTCAGCATTCTCATCGAAACAGCAGGTGGCGGCAGTCCCCGTGAAACGTCCGGCTTCGGAGTCAGGCTGGCGCATCGGCCAATCTGTGCAGCATGCCAAGTTCGGCGAAGGGGTCATCTTCAACATTGAGGGCAATGGCGCGGATACGCGTGTGCAGGTGAATTTCCGCAAGGGCGGCACCAAGTGGCTGGCGCTGGAGTATGCGAAGCTGACGGTGCTTTGAGTTCTTTTGTCATTCCGGCCTCCGCCGGAATGGCGGGTACTGTCAGGGCTGTGTGCGGTCGTCGTGGGTGATGGCTTCGCTCTGTACCGGAGTGCTTGCGAGTTGCTCGGGGAACAGGTCGCGATAGATCGCGTATATCGAGGTGATCATCACTGGCAGCAGAATGACCCAGCCCAGCATCATCGGCATGGAGGCCAGCAGCGCCAGCAGCATCATCATGACGCCATACGCCGTCATCGGAATCATGTTGCGCAGAAATGCGTGCAGGCTGGCCTTAAGCGCGGGGACCGGGGCGGCCTTGCCGAAAATCACCAGCATCGGCGCGAGTTGCATCGCCATCAGTAGCACACCGAACAGGATCGTTCCCAGCAATATTGAAAACCCCGCACCGTCGATAGCCTGCATCAGGATTGCCGGATCTTCCACCGGTTTGCCGCTCGTCATGATGTTTACCAGCGCTTCGCCACCGGTGAGCTTCATCACGCCGAGTATCAGATATTGGCTGACCAGATTGATGCCGCCCAGCGTAACGAGCGCAGGCGCATTGTGCTGAAAGCCTGCAAACAGGTGTGCCAGTTCCAGCTCTTCTCCCAGTTCCAGCGCGCGGCAGCCGAGCATGAAGCCGGCAAGCAGAACGGGGAATAACAGGGTGGCCAGCGGCTCGCCGATCACCGGAACAGTGCTGAGGCTGAGCAGTCCCATCACGCCGATGACCGTGAGCACCACCCAGAGAATCGGGCTTTTCTTGAACAGCCAGTAACCCTGCTTGATCCACAGCCAACCGTTCCCGGCATTTACTTTTCTTGATTCCATGAGGCTATAACCAGATTGCATCGCCGTTCGCGGCGATGTGATGTTGCAGGATGCGCTTGAAATGTTCCGGATCATGCGCGTTGATCAGCTCGCCATCGCGCGGCAGGTGCAGGTCATACAGACGCGACAGCCAGAAACGCAGCGCCGCCGCGCGCAATGCGATGTGCCAGGCCGCCTGCTCTTCCGCCTGGAGCGGACGCACCTCATGGTAGGCGCGCAGCATGGCCTGGGTGCGTGCCGTGTCCGGCACGCGGTCCGCGCCCATGCACCAGTCGTTCACGGTGATGGCGACGTCATACAGCAGGCAGTCGTTGCAGGCGAAATAGAAATCGATCAGGCCGCCGACGCGCGTGCCGTCGAACAGCACGTTGTCGCGGAACAGGTCGGCATGGATCACGCCCTGCGGCAGCGCGGCCAGCGTGTGTAGTTCATGAAAGGCGACTTCGCTGTTCAGCAGCGCGGCATCCTGCGGCGACAGGAAGGGTTGCACCTGCTGTGCGGTGCGCGCGCGCCAGCTTGCCGCACGCGCATTCGGCATGGAGTCCGCAAAGCTTTGTGCCGCGTTGTGCAATTGTCCCAGCATCGCGCCGACAGCGGCGCAGTGTGTCGTATCCGGCTGGGTCAGTGATTTCCCCGGCAGGCGGCTGACGATGCAGGCAGGCTTGCCGTGTATTTCGCCCAGAAAATTGTTGTAGCGGTCTGCCACCGGGCTGGGGCAGGGGATGCCGTGCCGTGCCAGGTGCGCCATCAGGTTAAGGTAGAACGGAAGTTCGCCGGCGGTGAGTATCTCGAACAGGGTCAGCACGAAGCGCCCGTTGCTGGTGGTGACGAAGTAGTTGGTGTTCTCGATGCCGGAAGCGATGCCCTGCAATTCGATGAGCTGCCCGAGCGAATAATGTCCCAGCCATGCAGTGAGTTCCGCTTCGGTGACACGGGTGAATACAGCCATGTTCGGGAGCCCGTATCAGAAGCGGTGGATGACCCAGCGCGGCGGGCGTATCCCAGAATCCAGGCTTTCCTGGCGCGAGAATTTGCCGTCGCCGCGATCATCCACCAGATAGTAGGGAGCGCCGATTTTCGGGATGATCTTGATCATGTAGAGCTTGCCGCCGACACGGTATTCTTCCACGGTCTGCTCGGTCTGCTTGGTGATGGTCACCTGCGGTTCCAGTTCGTCATCCTCGATGGCTTCAAGATTGGGTGGGGGCGGTATTTCTGCCTGGGGCGGCTGCTCGGCAAACGCGCTGCCATAAAGGCCGCTCAGCAACAGAATGAAAATGAGGCGCATGATGTGGATCCCGGTGATCGGTTGAGTGTGCATTTTAACTGATACGCGCATTACAGGTTCAGTTGCATTTCGCGTTCGGCGTCGGAGAGTTCGAAGCCGCGTGTCTCATAATGCTTGAAGATGGCGCTCACTACGGTCTCCGGGTCGTCAGTCACCTGGATCAAATCCATGTCTTCCGGGTTGATCATGCCTTCGCTGAGCAGCGTTTGCCGGATCCAGTCCACCATGCCGCGCCAGTAATCGCTGCACACCAGGATGATGGGGATGCGCCGTGTCTTGCCGGTCTGCACCAGCGTGAGCGCCTCCATCAGCTCGTCCAGCGTGCCGAAGCCACCGGGCATCACCACATAGGCGCTGGCGAATTTCACGAACATCACCTTGCGCGCGAAGAAATGCTTGAAGGTCTGGCTGATGTTCTGGTACGGATTGTTGTGCTGCTCGTGCGGCAGCTGGATGTTCAGACCGACGCTGGGAGACTTGCCATAGAACGCGCCCTTGTTGGCCGCTTCCATGATGCCGGGGCCGCCCCCGGAGATGACGGAAAATCCCGCGTCAGACAGCAGCCGCGCAATCTCTTCAGTCTTCTTGTAGTACGGATGGTCAGGCCTGGTACGCGCGCTGCCGAAGATGCTCACGGCGGGCTGGATGATGTTCAGGCGATCTGTGGCGGCAACGAATTCTGCCATAATGCCGAACACGCGCCACGCCTCCTTCGAGTTCCACATTTCCGGCATTTGCGAGGGAGGCAGCTTGGTTTGATTGTTCATGCTTGACGAATTCCTTATACGAAAAATGAAGACACTGCTGCTGGTTGACGGTTCATCTTACCTTTATCGCGCGTTCCATGCGCTGCCGGATTTGCGCAGTCCCCAGGGCGACCCGACCGGCGCGATCTATGGCGTGCTCAACATGCTGCGCAAGCTGCGCGCCGATTACCCGGCGGATTATAGCGCGTGCGTATTCGACGCAAAAGGCAAAACCTTCCGCGACGACTGGTATCCCGAATACAAGGCACACCGCCCTGCCATGCCGCCCGAGCTTGCCGCGCAGATCGCGCCGCTGCATCAGGCCATTGCCGCCTCCGGCTGGAACATCCTGATGGTGGATGGCGTGGAGGCGGATGATGTGATCGGCACGCTGGCGCAGCAGGCGGCCCAGAACGACACGCACTGCATCGTCTCCACCGGCGACAAGGATCTCACGCAACTGGTGAACAGCCGGGTGAAGCTGGTCAACACCATGAGCAACGAAACGCTGGACGAGGCGGGCGTGCTGGCCAAGTTCGGCGTGCCGCCGGAACGCATGATCGATTACCTGACGCTGATCGGCGACCCGGTGGACAACGTGCCGGGCGTGGCCAAGGTTGGCCCCAAGACCGCCGTGAAGTGGCTCGCGCAATACGGCACGCTGGATAACCTGATCGCGCACGCCGGCGAAATTTCCGGCGTGGTCGGCGAAAACCTGCGCAATGCGCTGGACTGGCTGCCGCAGGGGCGCAGGCTGATAACCGTAAAGTGTGATGTGCCGTTGCAGGCGCGCTTTGATGAGCTGGTGGCGCCGCAGCAGGACACGGAACAGCTGCGTACTCTGCTGGAGCAGTTCGGGTTCAAGACCTGGCTGCGCGAATTGAACAACGCGCAACAGACCCCCTCTCCCTTGCAGGGAGAGGGTAGAAATAATGCAGGTTCTACCCCCTCCCTAACCCTCACCGTGCGCGAGGGTGATGCCGAAGGCATCGGGCACCCTGCGGCCTCCCCCCTGCGGGGACTGCAAGGGGGAGGGAATGGCGATCTGTTTTCTTCCTCTGGAAACTACGAAACCCTCCTCACCGAACCCCAGCTCGACGCCTGGCTCGCCAGAATCATGCAAGCCGACCTCGTGTGCATAGACACCGAAACCACCGGCCTCGACGTGATGAACGCGCAACTGATCGGCATTTCCTTCGCCATCGAAGCGCACCACGCCGCCTACCTGCCGCTGGCGCATCGCTGCCCCGGTGCGCCGGACCAGCTGAACCGCGAGCGCACGCTGCAAAAGCTCAAGCCGTGGCTGGAAAGCGCGCAGCACAAGAAGCTCGGCCAGAATCTCAAATACGACCAGCACATCTTCGCCAATCACGGCATCACGCTTGCAGGCACCCACGAGGACACGCTGCTGCAATCCTACGTGCTGGAAAGCCACCGGCCGCACGACATGGACAACCTCGCCATGCGCCATCTCGGCGTGAAGACCATCACCTATGCCGAGGTAGTGGGCAAGGGCGTGAAGCAGATCGGCTTCGACCAGGTGGACCTGGATACCGCCACGCGCTACGCGGCGGAAGACGCCGACATCACGCTGCAACTGCACCAGACGCTCTACCCGCAGATCAGGGCGCAAGGCCGCCTGGATGCGGTTTACCGCGACATCGAAATGCCGGTGCGCGAAGTGCTGTTCAAGATGGAGCGCAACGGCGTGCTGATCGACAGCGCCATGCTTGCGCGGCAGAGCCGCGAGCTGGGCGAGAAACTCATGACCATAGAGGCGCAGGCGTTCGAAGCGGCAGGCCAGCCGTTCAATCTGAGCTCGCCCAAGCAGCTGCAGGAAATCCTGTTCGACAAACTCGGCATTCCTTCGAAGAAAAAGACCGCAACCGGTTCGCGTTCCACCGATGAAGAGGTGTTGCAGGAACTCGCGCTGGATTACCCGCTGCCCAAGATATTGCTGGAGCATCGCGGACTGGCGAAGCTCAAGTCCACCTACACCGACAAGCTGCCGCAGATGGTGAACAGCCGCACCGGGCGCGTGCACACCAGCTATTCGCAGGCGGTGGCCGTGACGGGCCGGCTGGCCTCCAGCGACCCCAATCTGCAGAACATCCCGGTGCGCACCCCGGAAGGCCGCCGCATCCGCGAAGCCTTCATCGCCCCGCCCGGCAGCCGCATCGTATCGGCGGATTATTCCCAGATTGAATTGCGCATCATGGCGCACCTCTCCGGCGACCCCGGCCTGCTCGATGCGTTTGCCAAGGGAGAGGACATCCACCGCGCCACCGCTGCGGAAGTGTTCGGCGTTGCGCTGGACGCGGTGAGCAGCGAGCAGCGCCGCTATGCCAAGGTCATCAACTTCGGCCTGATCTACGGCATGTCTTCATACGGGCTGGCAAGCCAGCTCAACATCGAGCGCAGCGCCGCGCAGCAATACATCGACCGCTATTTCGCACGCTACCCCGGCGTGAAAAACTACATGGACGGCACGCGCGAACAGGCCAGACAGCAGGGCTACGTCGAAACGGTTTTCGGCAGAAGATTGTGGCTGCCCGAAATCAATGGCGGCAACGGCATGCGCCGCCAGGCCGCCGAGCGCGCCGCCATCAATGCCCCGATGCAGGGCACCGCAGCAGATTTGATCAAGCTCGCGATGGTCGCGGTGCAGAACTGGCTGGAGCAAGAACAATTGTCCTCACGACTCATCATGCAGGTGCACGACGAACTTGTGCTCGAAGTGCCGCAGGCGGAACTGCATCACGTGAAAGAAAAGCTGCGCGATCACATGTGCCATGTCGCGGAGCTGAAGGTGCCGCTGGAAGTGGGGCTGGGGGAGGGAGGGAATTGGGATGAGGCGCATTGAGGATTGTAATCGCCACATCCCATCCCTGTGACGCAGTTGGTATCCGTGCCAGTTTCGCCAGCAATCTTCGGGCTGGCCGGCGTATTGCCACTCCGTTATCCGCTCAGTTTGCTGATCGACGGTGAACCAAATGCGGCAGTTTTCGCTCACATACATGCAGCCGCATCCGAGATTTCTTTCGATGCAACTAACGTTTTCTCCTTGAAGCTCACGTGATGCGATATTGCCGATCATCCTGTCTAGCTGGCGCTCCAAATTTTCTCGTGGTGCCTTGGACGTGCATCCTGACAAATTCGTCAATGCAAGAGTGCCAATCAGTATTAACTGAATAGCGCGAAACGTCTTGCAGGTTGGTTCAAACCGCCCGCGCATGCTGCACTTCCAGCGGATAAGCTCCATTGGCTCGTGCCTCTAGCAACACAACCTCCACCGCACTGCCGTCCTCGGCATAGCTGATGTGCGTGTTCCAGTTTTGCGATACCTCGCGGACTATCGGTTTGTCTGACAGGCGGATAACGAGAATGTCATCTTCGTCGAAATAAGTGGTGTGCATGGCGACCTCCTATCAGACCGTGAAATGGTGCATGACTGTTTTGACGACAACGCAATCTTCCAGCACCAGCCTGCATAGGGCGGAACGCCCCTGCGGGGCTTCCGCCCTACCGTTGCTATTTGTTTACCCCACGCGTGACAACTCCGCTGCAGCCGGATTTGCCCCGGCCCTGCCAGCAATCCTTACCTTGTAGTTCAGCATGGTCAGCAGGAACAGCAGCACCGCTGCGCCACCGTTGTGCAGCACCGCCAGCAGCAGCGGGAAGTCCAGGAAAACCGTGGAAACGCCGGTGAGGAATTGCAGCACAATCATGATCAGCAGCCAGCGCGCGGTTTTTTGCAGGCCTGCAATTTTGCGCGCCTTGAGGGCCAGCCAGGCAACCACGATCACCACGGCATACGCAAAGAAGCGATGCGCCCAGTGGATTGCGGTCAATGCGTCAACGGACAGAAGGTCGCCTGTGGCGGTCATGCCCAGGTCGCGCCACAACGCGAAGCCGTTGGCGAAATCCATAGTGGGCACGAGTGTGCCGTGGCACAGCGGAAAATCTTCGCAGGCCAAAGTTGCGTAATTGCTGCTGACCCAGCCGCCGAGCGCGAGCTGAATGACCAGCAGGATCGTCGCCAGTATCGCCGGGACGCGCAGCGCAGCGGCCGATTGCGGCACCGGCGGATGATCCGTCAGGCGCGCGCCCAGCCAGGTAAACAGCGCCAGCAGCAGCATACCGAGCAGCAGGTGGATGGTGACGATGATGGGCTGCAATTTCATCGTGACGGTCCATGCGCCAAAAGCACCTTGCAGGCAGACGAATGCAAACAGCACGGTCGGGAACCAGGGCGAGAATTTCGCTGCGGTGCCGCGCGACCTTTTCCACCTGCGCCATGCAATGGCCATCAGCGCGATGATCAGTACGCCGATGCTCATCGCTAGGTAGCGATGAATCATTTCGATCCACGCCTTCATGACGGTCACCGGGCCGCTCGGCATGGCGGTTTCGGCGGCCTTGATGTCGGCATGCGCCTGGAACGGGTTGGCCTCTCCATAACAGCCGGGCCAGTCGGGGCAGCCGAGGCCGGAATCGGTCAGGCGCGTGAATGCGCCGAACATGATCAGGTCGAAGGTGAGGAACAGCGAGACCCAGACCAGCTTGCGGAATTTGTCCGGATCTTCCGAGACCCAGACCATGGAGAGCGGCAACAGCGCGACAAGCAGTCCGGTGATGGCAAGCTGGATCAGCATGATGGGTGTCCCCCATCCGGTGTTTGAAATTGTTCGGGTTGAAGTTTCAGATGTTCCTTAGCAGCCATGGTGTTTGCTTTCAATAAATATGCGGTCGATTGCCGGGGTTCAGCCCACATAACCCGTTAGCTTGTCATTCCCGCGCAGGCGGGAATCCAGCAATAACAAATATCCTGCGAAGCGGACAAGGCCGCGATGTTGTCTCGCTTCGCGAGAATTTTTTATCATCTGGATTCCCGCCTGCGCGGGAATGACGCAGTTTTGTGCCAATGGACTATTTTGGTTAAACAGATGATAAGGTCAGCCTGGAATGCGGCTGGTCAACAGCAGGCATTATACCGGCAACCATATTTTGATGCCGCCGGCTTCCGGAACGGAGTAGAGTATTCATTCGTCCATGCGTCCTGTGAAAACCATCAATGGGAGGTGTCGAAATGGCGAAAAAATCTTTTCCCTTGTCCAAAGTTTATGGCTTGCTTGAGCCGGGGCCGGTGGTGATGGTGACCACCGCTCGCAAGGGGCAGCCGAACATCATGACCATGTCGTGGTACACGATGATGGAATTTGAGCCGCCGCTCGTGGGCTGCGTGATCAGCAACCGGAACTACTCGTTTGATACCCTGAAGGCGACCCGGGAATGCGTGATCAATATTCCGACGGTGGAATTGGCGAAACAGGTGGTGAGCGTGGGAAATAGCCACGGACCCAAGCTGGATAAGTTCGCGGCGTCAGGCCTGACGCCTGCGACCGCCACGTATGTCAAGGCGCCGCTCATCGCTGAGTGTTATGTCAATCTTGAATGCAGGTTAGCCGACACCCGGCTGGTGAACAAATATTGCTTCTTTGTGCTTGAGGTGCTCGCGGCATGGATCGACCCCGCAGTCAAGGATCCGCGGACCATGCATCATCGCGGCAACGGGGTTTTCATGCTTGCCGGTGAGATCATTAAACTTCCTTCAAAGATGAAATAGCGGGAACAACTCGCACCCGTTGGTTGGTGCACGCTCTCAAGGAGAACGCGATGCGTACCTCATACATTATCGCTGCCATTTTCATTCTGTTTCTGGCCGCCAGCCCCCGCGCCTATTGCCGCGATCTGCCGCTGGATACGATCAAGCTGCCGCCCGGTTTCAAAATAAGCCTCTATGCCGACAATGTGCCGGGCGCCCGCTCGATGGCGCTGAGTCCGGACGGCACGCTGTTCGTCGGCACGCGCGGCGACAAGGTGTATGCCGTGCTCAATCGTAAGCGCGGCACGCGGGCAGATGAGGTCGTCACCGTCCTCTCGGGCCTCGACACCCCGAACGGCGTCGCCTTGCGCGACGGCGCGCTGTACGTGGCGGAGGTGAGCCGCATCCTGCGCTTCGACGATATCGAGGCGCGCCTGCGCAACCCACCCAAACCGGTCGTAGTGAGCGACCGCTTTCCTGACGACGCACATCATGGCTGGAAATTTATCCGCTTCGGCCCGGACGGCCTGCTCTATGTGCCGGTGGGCGCGCCGTGCAACATCTGCGAGCCAGACCCTGCGCGCTATGCCGCGATCTTTCGCATGAAACCGGACGGCACGGCGCTGGAACAGTATGCGCGCGGGGTGCGCAACACCGTCGGCTTCGACTGGGATCCCGCTATGCGCGAGCTGTGGTTCACCGACAATGGACGCGACTGGCTGGGCAACAACGCGCCGCCCGACGAGCTGAACCACGCCCCGCATTCCGGCATGAATTTCGGCTATCCGTATTGCCACGGGCGCGCGTTGGCCGATCCCGAATTCGGCAGCAAGCGTGCATGCGGCGAATTCACCACACCCGCGGTGGAGCTTGGCCCGCACGTGGCGTCGCTGGGCATGCGCTTCTACACCGGAAAAGCGTTTCCGGAGCCTTACCGCAACCAGATTTTCATTGCGGAACACGGCTCATGGAACCGCGTCCCTCCGCTCGGTTACCGCATTACCCTGGTGCGCCTGCGCAACGGACAGGCGGCGAGCTATGAAGTGTTTGCAGAAGGGTGGTTGCAGGGCCTGACCGCGTGGGGTCGCCCGGTGGATGTGCAAGTGATGCCGGGCGGGGCGCTGCTGGTGTCGGACGACAAGGCGGGCGTGATTTACCGCATCAGCTATGGTGATTAATTGCCATTGCGGCGCAGCGCAAATATGTCGCCCATCTCTGGTACACCCTTTTCCATCCGAATCTTGGCCGGGCTGGTGTACGTTATTGCAAAACCGAACTCCGCTGCCAGGCTTTCTATGTAAGCCGGTGAATGGGCGTAGCGCCCGGAGGGTCGCAACACATATTCCGCGTCATCCGAACGTTCGGTGGAAAACAGCAAATAGCCGCCTGCCATCATGCGTTGTTTGACTGCCGCAAACAGCGACCGGAGTTCCCCGACATAGATGAATACGTCGGTGGCCAGTACCAGGTCGAAGAACTCATCATTTCGTGATAAATGCTCGACCAGGTCTTCTTCGAACAAGGCATCGTAGATTGCCTTGTTGCGTGCCGCCGCAATCATCTTGCTCGAAAGATCGACGCCGCTGATGCGTGCAGTATAGGGTTTGAATGCCGCACCCGACATGCCGGTGCCGCAGCCGAGGTCGATGCAGTTTTTAAAACGTGCATCAGCGCCCGCAATATTGATCATCATGTCCCTGAGCATCTCAGGTATGCGATATCCCAACTGCGTCAGATGAGTGTCAAAACTCTCCGCCATCTCGTCGAAGATGCTGGAAACATATCCGCGGGGAGCAGTTTCCGGTGTTTGCCCCTGCAACGCCGCCAACGCAAACTTCGTCGATTCGTCGTCTGGATGCAACTCCAGAAGCCGGCGGAAGCAGGTGGCCGCTTCTGCGTATTCCTGATGCAAGGCCAGCGCATTCGCCAAGCCATACAAAGCCTCAGCGGAAGACTGCTCCAATTCCATGGCCTTGCGGTAGCTGTGGATTGCCTTTGGGTGGTTGCCGAGGGTCTTGTGCAGGTTACCCAGATATAGATGCGCCCGAAAAAAGTCTGGTTTTAAAGTGATGGCCATTTCGAAACCCTGGGCTGCCTCTGCAAATTTTTCCTGGCGCAAGCATATGGAGGCGAGGTTGAAGTGGGTTTCATGCATGTTCGGGTTGTACTGCAATGCACGCTGATAGCAAATGGCAGCCTCATCCAGTCGTTCAGACTTCAGATATACATTGCCGAGGTTGTTCTGGATCATGGGGGAATGTGGCGCAAGCGCCGCTGCCTGCATCAGCAGTTCATGTGCAGCGGCCAGATCGCCTTGCTCGGCCTTGAGGGTGCCAAACATGTACAGTGCGTCAATATGTCCGGGGTCACCACGGATGATCTTCTGATACAAATCCGCCGCAGCCTTGAAGTTGCGAGCGGTGTGCATCTTTAGCGCGTTCTTGAATAACTTGTGGGGAGGAGTGGCCATTTCGCGGGTTTCAGGTTCCAGCTGAAGCAGGGGTAATGATTGTGCCTGAGTGGGTTACGGCGGGCAACAATTGCTCGGTATGAACCGCTATCGACACGTCCCCTTTTTATTGGGCATGAAAATCGAATTACTGCACCCGGATACGGGTTGTGAAAAGCCCGTCAGCCATATCGGGCTGAGGCATCAGCAAGAGTTCGTGCCGGCCCAGCCCGGAAAGAAAATATCACCGGGCAAAGTGCAGGCCTTGTATCAACGCACTCCAATGAGCTTGAGTCCCGCCTCGATATCATCGGAGGCGACTTTTATTTTTTCCAGCGCCGCCGCAAAATTCTTCTGCTTCGCATCGGCTGCCGCCTCGTCGCGTTTTGCCCTGCCCTTGTTCACATAGGATTCCATCAGGGTAAGCATATTTTTGGGCGGCTGCTTCTGCTCAAGTGCCAGCGGAATCAGTTCTTCGAAGTGGTTGTAACGTGACAGTTCGTGCGCATATTCCTGTTCCGGCGTGTCAAATTTCATTTCATAGGACATGGTCCGGTTGGCCAGCATTTTATTCAGTGCAACGGATATCTCATCCTGGGTGCTGGCGAGGATTTCATTGGCCTTGTCATACTTGCCCTCGTCAAAGAGCGCCTTTGCCGCATCCATAGCCTTGCGGATTTTGGTGCTGTCGAGGGGCTGCAGATCCTTCGCGCCAGGTTCTTTGGAGATGGTTGCATAATTCTGCGCATATGATGACTCCAGCCCCTGGATGCCGTGCACCAGTTCTCCGTACCGTGCTTTGGCCTTGCCCAGCATGAATCCTGACGGGACAAGCCGTGCGGCCTCGGACATCAATTTGGTGGCTTCATCGATTTTGGTTTTCGCCAGCACAAGGTCGCCGGCATTAAAGGCGCTCAGGCTTGCGGCAAGCCTGTCCTGCGCGTCCTTGTGTTTTGCCTTGGCCTCTGCGTTGGTGCTCGCGATAACGCGTTTTGCCGCATCGGACTTGTTGATTGTCATGTCCGCGAAATCGAGTTTCTGCTTGAGCTCGCCCTTGTCTACAGTTTGTACGGCCTTGGCTGCCGTGGGCGCAGCAGCCGGTTCGGCGACCTTGAACTTGCCTTCCTCGCCCGGGTTGACGATATGGATCTTGCCGCCCATGTATTTGTGGTTGCGGCACTGGTAATAGAGGACATCAGGCGTTGTTGCAGTCGGCGTGAACGTGACGATGCCCTTGTAAGTGAAGTTGCCCTGAACACCCTCGGACCAGGTTCCTGTGCCCCACCCTGCCTCGTCGGTGGTGAAATAGATGTCGTGCATGACACCCGTATCGACATTGAACGTATAAGTCTTTCCTCGGACCAGAACCAGCGTGCGGCCCTGCACCCCGTTTACTAGAAAGACGACCTTGCTGCCTTCGTTGGGGCGGGGGTGGGTTGCATCCTTGGGAACTGAAATAACGGTAAAGTCATATGCCTCCTGTTTGGCCGGTGCAGCGCTATCTGTTGCGGCTGCGCCAAACGCTGACACCGCGCTGCCCACGAACAGCATGGCTGCAAGAAATATTTTCCTGACGTTAAAGAATTGCATAATTCGCTCCTAAGTATCAGTCCGGCAACAGTTTTTTGAGATTCGTACGTTCAGGCACGGCCGCAATCGCCGCCTGCAAACGGGGGGCATAGTATTGGATATCGGCACATCGCAGTATTTATTGAGTCGGTGGTTTCAAATTCCCGATGCAACAGGGCGAATGCGTTGAATCTGGGTGATCGAGGCGCATTATGGGCACGGCAGCGATTTCCCGCACCCCTGTGCGAACCCACGCTGCGAGCACCTGCCAGGATTGCTTAGGCTATGAATATTCAGGAATATCAGCGCACTCCAACCAGTTTGAGTGCAGACTCGATATCATCGGAGGCACCCTTTATTTTTTCCAGCGCCGCTGCAAAATTCTTCTGCTTCGCATCGACTGCCGCCTGATCGCGCTTTGCCTTGCCCTTGTTCACATACGAATCCATCAGGGCAAGCATTTCCTTGGGCGGCTGTTTCTGTTCGATCGCCAGCGGAATCAATTCTTCAAGGCTGTTGTAGCGCGCCAGTTCGTGCGCATATTCCTGTTCCGGCGTGTCAAATTTCATTTCATAGGACATGGTCCGGTTGGCCAGCATTTTATTCATCAGGCCCGATATCTCGTCCTGGGTGCTGGTAAGGATTTCATTCGCCTTGTCATACTTGCCGTCCGTGGAGAGCGCCTTTGCCGCATCCATGGCCTTGCGGATTTTGGCGCTGTCGAGGGACTGCAGATCCTTCGTGCCGCCTTCCCTGGAGATCATTTCATAATTCTGTGCAAACGATACCTCCAGCCCCTTGATGCCCTGCACCAGTTCCTCGTATCGGGCTTTGGCTTTGCCCAGCATGAATGCGGACGGGACAAGCCGGGCAGCCTCGGACATCAATTTGGTTGACTCATCGATTTTGGTTTTTGCCAGCGCAAGGTCGTCGGCATTAAACGCGCTCAGGCCTGCGGCAAGCCTGTCTTGGGCGTCCTTGTGTTTTGCCTTGGCCTCTGTGTTGGTGCTTGCGATGATGCGTTTTGCCGTATCGGACTTGTTGATCGTCATGTCCGCGAAATCGAATTTCTGCTTGAGCTCACCCTTGTCTACGGTTTGCGCAGCCTTGGCTGCCGCGGGTGCTATCACGGGCTCCGCAATCTTTATTTTGCCCTCATCCCCCGGGTTGACGATATGGATCTGGCCGCCCATGAATTTGTGGTTGCGGCACTGGTAATAGAGGACGTCGGGTGTGGCTGCGGTCGGCTTGAACGTGACGACGCCCTTGTAAGTGAAGTTTCCTTCAACACCTTCGGCCAGCGTGCCTGTGCCCCAGCCTGCCGGGTCGGTGGTGATATAGAAATCGTGCATGACGCCGGTATCGACATTGAACGTATACGTTTTCCCACGGACCAGAACCAGCGTACGGCCCTGTACGCCGTTTACGAGAAAGCCGACCTTGCTGCCTTCACTGGGATGAGGGTGGGTTGCATCCTTGGAGACTGAAACAACGGTAAAGTCATATGCCGCCGGTTTGGCCGGTGCAGCGCTATCTGTTGCGGCTGCGCCAAATGCTGGAACTGCGCTGCACATGAACAACATCGCTGCAAAAACAAATTTCTTGCCTTTAAAACGGAATTGCATAATTCGCTCCTAAGCATCAATACGGTCACAACTTTTTGTGGCGGTCACTGTCAGATGCTATGCCGCCGCTATTTAGATATCGGCCAAATAAAATATTTGTTTACTTTAATTTACATAATAAATAAAGTTTGTCGCAAAGCGTGAGACTAAGCAAGTGATTTTGGGCAATAAATGCTCATTTACAGCGCGACAAACAAACAATAGTGAGTGGCAATGCTCCGAGAAGGAATGAGCGATTCTTTCCTCCAAAATCCCCTCCAAAATTCGGTTGGCGCTTTGTGAAGCTATGGTTTGTTTTTCCAAGTGCAGGCAAGTAGAATCAACTGAACTGGCGCTGGCATCAGGGTATTTCCTGTCAATGAGCATCACTATTCAAGGAGAACAGCCATGAGTTTGCTTGAAAAAATACTTGGCCCAAAATCGAAATACGACACCAGCCTGCCGTATACCTATGAAGCCAGAATTCCCGTCTTCGAAGGAAGCGAGGAACACAACTCATACTTTGCGGATACCATTTGCGGTCTGGTTGAGTACCTCAATCAGAATAAAATCAAGCCCGAAGAAGTGCAGATTTTCGAGATTTTCCAGGAAAAGGAAACCCCGATAGATCCGAAGCTGCTCACCACGGCTGACCATCAGTGGCTTTTCAGGCCGGACATGTGCCGTTCGTTTGAAGAACACTACAAAGGGCACATTCACGAAAATACCTGCTCATTTGACGACAGGGATTGCAAAGGTGTCGGTCCTTGATATTTTGCCCGTGCAACCGCGATCACATGCCGCGCCAACGCGCGGTGGACTTGAAATCTCATCTGACGGCACGACGCCAACAGCGGTTGTGCTGATGGGCAGTTTCTCAGGAATGTGGTTCCTGGCACACCGTAGAGCCGCCGTCACGGCAGAGGGCTAACGGGCGCGGCGCAAGGCCGCCTGTTTTAGTGACTCCTGCAAGAATCGGATAAACTCGGTCCGGCAATGAGAGCAAACTACATTACTCCCCCACGTGCACGCCTGCGTTTCTATCTTGTTGCAGGCTATACCCTGCTCATCGTGTACACCAGCCTGTCACCATTTTCCGGCTGGCAGGAGCAAGGGCTGGAATTCTCCGCCGTGCTGACCGCACGCGTGCTGCAGCAATATACCTGGTTCGACATCGCGGCCAACCTGCTCGCTTACCTGCCTTTCGGCTTGCTGCTCGGCTTGGCGCTGCGCGCGCACTTCGCTGCAGGGTGGAGCGTTCTGCTCGCCACGCTGGGCGGGGTGGCTGTTTCTGCTGCCATGGAGTATGCGCAGATGTATTTGCCCGTCCGCGTCAGCTCCAATCTCGATTTGCTGAGCAACAGCCTGGGTGCGCTGGCTGGTGCGCTGCTGGCGGCAAGCATTGCGCCGCGCGCGTGGTTCGGTTATTTGGTGCAATGGCGCCTGTGGCTGTTCCACCGCGGAAATGAAGTGGATTTCGGGTTGGCGCTGGTGGCGCTGTGGATGGTTGCGCAGATCAATCCGTCCCTGCCGATGCTGGGTAGTGTATTCATCAGCGAGGTTGCACATCGCCCGTTCGTGGCGGTGACCGTCGTCCCGTTCAGCTGGCTGGAAAGTGCTGCGGTGACGCTTAATCTGCTGATGCTGGGCGTGTTGTTGCTGACCATGTTGCGCAGGCGCCGCCATGTGGAAAGCGTATTGCTGGTGCTGTGCGTGGTCGCGCTAGCCAAGTTTGCCGCCGCTGCCGTGCTGCTCAAATCGTGGGCGCTGCTGTTGTGGCTGAACAGCGAGGCCGTGCTGGGCATTTTTGCCGGCATGCTGGTGCTGGTCGCCGCCGGCCAGTTGTCGCGCGCGCGCCTGACGTGGTTTGCCGCGCTGGTCACGCTGGCCTATCTGATCCTTGCGCACGGGATTCTGGACAGCGGAGCGCCCTCCGCCGCCATGCGGCTGTACCAGTGGAATTATGGCCACCTGCTCAACTACAACGGCTTGTCGCAGACGATCTTGCTGGTATTCCCGATACTGCTGCTGGCCTATTTCTGGCGCATCAGAAGCCGATGACGCATGGCGCTATAATTACAGTCCAAACTTCATGAGGTTGTTCCTATGCGGCACTTCGACAGGCATGTTTTTTTCTGCACCAACCAGCGCGAACCGGGAGAGGATTGCTGCAACAATTTCGGCGCGCAGAAAATGCGCGATTACGTCAAAGACAAGGTAAAAGCCCTGGGGCTTTCGACCGATGAGCATCCGATGCGCATCAACTCGGCGGGCTGCATGGGCCATTGCGATTATGGGCCGGTGCTGGTGGTCTATCCCGAGGGCGTCTGGTACACCTATGTGGACGAAAGCGATCTGGACGAAATCATCAGCGAGCATTTGCAGCATGGGCGCGTGGTGGAGCGCCTGAAAATTTAGGGTATCCGGTCTTCTCTGGTTGGGGACGGACAAGGGGTGAGCCAAGGCGGCTCTGCGCCAAATAAGGCGCGGGATCATGTATGAGGAGATTGTTTGTCGTTCAACAGCAAGATAAGCATGGCAGCATGCAACCCGTCTTTTGGAAAGATAAAATAAAGAGTGAGGACCAAGTGCCAGGCTATTTTTTAGTCATCTTAACTGGAGTACTTGATGATAAACACATGCATTAGATTTGTTTTAGGTTTGACACTTTGCATATTTGCCTCAGGCTGCAGTCTTTTTCATCATCATGACATTTCAAGTTGGAAAGATGTTGAAGGCCTCCCTAAAAAAATAGCTGTTTATCAGGGGGTGTTTTGGGCGATAGGCGCAACAACGTTTCGAGAGTTCATCATGACGGATGGTCTTTTTAAAGATAAGACAGTTTATGAGATAGGAACAGGGGCGGGGGTTTTAGCTTTGCTAGCAGTACAAGCCGGGAGCAAATCTGTCGTTGCAACAGATATCGACCCGGATGCAGTTCTTAATGCACAATTCAATGCCAAACATTTTGGCGTAGAAGGCAGAATTGATGTGCGTCTTGTGTCGGAAAATACTCCCGGAGCTTATTCGGTTCTAAAAGAAAACGAGCGATTTGATTTTATTATTTCAAACCCTCCATGGTCTGATGGGAAGGTCAGTGACTTGAAAGACAGGCAAACTAATGATGAAGACCTCATGCTTATAAAATCCATTATCAAGGATTTGAACCATCATCTAAATCCAGGGGGCGCTGCCTTTCTGGCCATTGGGGACACAAATACAATTAAGCGCATGGAAACTCTTGCTATTGAGCATAATCATAAAATGGAAATAGTAGATGAAAAAACCAATGAGGCATTTATCAAGGCATCTGCCCATCCAGTTCCCGATGGTTTATTTTGGCCTGCCGCGATAATTAAAATTACGCCGCTGGAATCAAGGGTAAACACTGGGGGCATGTAAGTGACAACAGCAGCCCGCGTTATGTTGCGTGTCACAGGCCGGATCCCCCGGCTTCTCAGGCTGGGGTATTGCCTCGCCGAATTCAACTGTATATAAGGGCTCGGGAAGCAGACATTTGGCTCTCGTGCACCAGTGCTTGGAGTCGAACATAGTCGTTCTTGCCGCATCTCAATTTCCGAATCTTCCCGCTGTATTGCAGACACCTTAACTTGAATGACTACCCTGAATAAATTTTCCATTCCTGGCACTGCGGGAAATCTCGAAGGCGTCACACACTTGCCCGGCGAATCGCCGCGCGCCATCGCTGTGGTGGCGCATCCGCTGCCCACCATGGGCGGCACCATGGAAAACAAGGTTGTCACCACGCTGGCAAAAGCCTTTGCCGGGCTGGGCTTCGTCGCGCTGCGCTTCAATTTCCGTGGAGTGGGAGACAGCAGCGGCGCCTATGACGAAGGCAACGGCGAGGTCGAAGATGCATTGGCGATTGCGCATTACGCCGTGCAGGAGTTCGGCAATCTGCCGCTGATCCTTTCCGGATTTTCCTTTGGCGGCTATGTGCAGGCACGCGCGGCGCAACAGCTGCACGCGCGCCACCTGGTGCTGATCGCACCCGCGGTCGGGCGCTTCGCCATGCCGCCCGTGCCGCGCGACACCCTGCTGGTGCATGGCGAGCGGGACGAGGTGGTGCCGCTTGCCGATATGCTCGCCTGGGCGCGCCCGCAACATCTTCCGGTCGTGGTGTTGCCAGAGGCGGAGCACTTCTTTCATGGGCGCCTGCCGCAGCTCGGCGAAATCGTGCGCCGCCACTTCATCGGCCATGCGCCATGAGCGGCGTTATCTCCGTCAAGAACCTGCACAAATCCTACGCAGGGCAGAACGTGATCAATGGCATCGACATCGCCATCAACAAGGGTGAGTGCTACGGCCTGCTCGGCCCGAACGGTGCAGGCAAGACCACCACGCTGCGCCTGATGCTCGGCTTGATCGGGCCGGACAGCGGCGAACTCAGCCTGCTCGGCCATGCCGTGCCTGGCCACGCGCGCGAGGCGCGGCTGCGCGTGGGCGTGGTGCCGCAGATCGACAACCTCGACCCGGATTTTTCCGTGGCGGAAAATCTGCTGGTATACGGGCGCTACTTCGGCATGGCGGACAGCGAAATCGAAGCACGCATGCCGGCGCTACTTGAATTCGCCAATCTTGCGCACCGACGCGACGCAAAAATTCCTACGCTGTCCGGCGGCATGAAGCGCAGGCTGACGCTGGCGCGCGCGCTGGTGAATGACCCGGACATCATTTTTCTCGATGAACCGACCACCGGACTCGACCCGCAGGCGCGGCACCTGATCTGGCAGCGGCTGCGCGAACTCACCGCGCAGGGCAAGACCTTGCTGCTGACCACGCATTTCATGGACGAGGCGGAGCGCCTGTGCCACCGCCTCGCCATACTCGATCACGGGCGCATGATTGCGCAGGACACGCCGCGCGCACTGATCGCACAGCACATCGGCGCTCAGGTGGTCGAGGTATTCGGCGAGGGCGCAGCGGAATGGGCGCAACAGCATGCCGGGCATTATGCGCAACGCCATGAGGTGAGCGGGGAAACCGCATTCTGCTACGTGGATGACGCGCAGCCGCTGCTGGCGCACCTGCATGAGAACGGCGAGTTGCGCTATCTGCATCGCCCGGCAAATCTGGAAGACGTATTCTTGAAGCTTACTGGCAGGGAAATGAGGGAATAGCCAAATGAGCATGAATCATTTTTCTTTGCCGCGCCTGAGCGTCCGATTCGTCCCGATCTGGCGCCGCCATTTTCTAGTGTGGAAGAAGGTTGCAGCGACCTCAGTCATCGGCCACATCGCGGACCCGATGATCTACCTGCTCGGGCTGGGCTACGGCCTGGGCAGTTTTCTGCCGGAGATGGGGGGCACGTCCTACATGATGTTCCTCGCCGCCGGCACGGTGTGCTACAGCACGATGAACAGCGCCAGCTTTGAGGCGCTGTATTCCGGCTTCTCGCGCATGCACGAGCAGCGCACCTGGGATGCGATACTCAATACGCCAGTCACGCTGGACGATGTCGTGCTGGCAGAAATCCTGTGGGCGGCCAGCAAGAGCCTGATGGCGGGCGTGGCGGTATTGCTGGTCGTCTGGCTGATGGGGATGTCGCATACGCTGCTGTCACTGTGGTCGATTCCATTGGCACTGCTGGTCGGGCTGTGCTTTGCCTCTATCGGCCTGATCATGACGGCGCTTGCGCCCAGCTATGATTTTTTCATGTACTACTTCACGCTGGTGATCACGCCCATGATGCTATTATGCGGCGTGTTTTTTCCGGTTACGCAGCTGCCGCCGTTGCTGCAAGAAGTGTCGGCTATTCTACCGCTGTCGCACGCGGTGGATATTGCCAGGCCGCTGCTGAATGGCCAGTTGCCGGCGCATGTCATGACTCATGTGGCCGTGCTGCTGCTCTATACCGTGTTTGGCTTTTATGTGTCGCTGGTGTTGTTTCGCCGGCGCCTTTCAAGATAGGAAATCAATCATGCTGTGGATCAAGTCTTTTCATGTCATATTCGTCATCAGCTGGTTTGCCGGTTTGTTCTACCTGCCGCGCATTTTCGTGAACCTGGCAATGGCGACGGAAGATGCGGAGCGCGAGCGGCTGCTGCTGATGTCGCGCAAGCTGTATCGCTTTGTGACGCCGATTGCCGTGCTGGCCGTTGGTTTCGGAATGTGGTTATGGCTGGGTTACCGCGAAATATTTACCGGCGGCTGGCTGCATATCAAAATGCTGCTGGTGATGTTCCTGATTGCCTATCATTTCTATTGCGGGCATTTGCTCAAGGCATTCACGCAAGGGCGCAACACGCGCAGTCACGTATGGTACCGCTGGTTTAACGAGATTCCCGTACTGTTGTTGACGGCGATCGTGATACTGGTGACCGTAAAGCCGCTATGAGGGAGAATTTCTTCGCGCCCTGTCCGCGCGGCCTGGAAGCGGTGCTGGGCAATGAACTCAACACGCTGGGCGCGCAGGAGATACGCACTGTCGACGGCGGCGTGCATTTCGCCGGCGAATGGCTGTTGAGCTACCGCATCAACCTGCACAGCCGCATTGCCAGCCGAATTCTGTGGCGCGTGGCTTCGGCCGATTACCGCAACGAGCAGAATATTTACGACACGGCGTATGCCTTGCCGTGGGGTGACTGGTTCGATGTTTCGCGCACCATCCGCGTCAAGGTGACGGCCATCAAGTGTCCGCTGAAAAGCCTCGATTTCGCGACGCTGAAAATCAAGGATGCGGTGTGCGATAAATTTCGCAAGTTGTGCAACGAACGCCCCAGCGTGGATACGCGCGAGCCGGATATCCGCATCCATGCGTTCCTTGAGCAGAGCCGCATGACGCTGTATGTGGACACTTCGGGCGATGCGTTGTTCAAGCGCGGCGTGCGCCAGCACACCAACATCGCACCGTTGCGCGAAAACCTGGCTGCGGGAATCTTGCACCTTGCTGGCTGGCAGCCCGGCACGCCGCTGCTCGACCCGATGTGCGGCAGCGGTACCTTCCTGATTGAGGCCGCACAGATATCGCTCAACATCGCACCGGGAATCGGGCGCAGCTTTGCGTTCGAGAAGCTGAAAAATTTCGATGCCGCTGCGTGGAACAGCATTCGCGCCGAGGCCTTGGCGGCGCAAAAGCCGGTTTCGGAACTGCCGATCTACGGCAGCGACCTGTACGGCGATGCGCTCAAGGCAGCGCACCGCAACCTGGAAGAAGCGGGCATCCGCCAAACTGTGGAGCTGAAGCAGGCGAACGTACTGGAAATTTCGGCACCAGCCGACCACGGCGTGCTGGTGGCGAACCTGCCCTACGGCGAACGCATGGGCGAATTGTCCGAGCTGGAAGCGCTGTATCCCAAGCTGGGCGATGTGCTGAAGAAAAAATTCGGCGGCTGGAACGCCTACTTGTTCACGTCGGATCTGCGCATGCCCAAGTTCATCAGGCTGTCCGTTTCGCGGCGCACCCCGCTATTTAACGGGGCGATTGAATGCCGTCTGTTCGAGTACAAGATGGTGGCGGGCAGCAACCGGAGTTGACAAAGCTGTGTTTCTGCAAGGTACCGTTGTTTCGGTGCAGTACGATGAAAGCGTAGCCCCTTACAATTTCTTCAGGGTGTCTTGATGGCCAGTTTCAATCTATTGCATTCATCCAGCAATGCCGCAGAAATCGAGGCCCAGATTGCACGTTTGGGCGTCGTGCTTGGCATCGACTGGGACGATCCGCTTCAAGTGCGTGCCTTGGCCAGGGAAGCACTGCATCACTCTAAGGAGGCGCTGGCGCAATATGAACAGCACCATGACGATTATCGGCAAAAGGCAAAGATTGATTTGTTCGGGCTGGCCCATTTGATGATGCAGATCATGAAAGATAGCGCTGACGAGGGCATACACACGCACGGCGGCAATGCCTGGAAATCATTCTCCAGGGCGCTCATGCACGAAATGGATGATGCATGAAACGAGATGCACTTCAGAATGCCTGGCAAATAACGCCGCACATTGTGCGGCGTTATTATTTGCAACACTCAGGCTCAGGTCATCTTCAGATGGTCAATTCCCGACATCACGTCGGCATCCCTGGAATGCTGGCCGTTCAGTTTGATGTTCAGGCGCAGGTCGTTGAGTGAATCCGCATTCTTCAATACTTCTTCATAGCGGATCGTATCGGATTCATGCAGGTCAAACAGCGCCTGGTCGAAGGTCTGCATGCCGATCTCGCGCGATTTTGCCATGATGCCTTTAATTTCGTTTACCTCGCCTTTGAAGATGAGAACCAAACCACGAGGCCTTACAGTTAACATAGCATGGAAATGTAAAATGTAAGGCCTCGTATATTGACGCTGTCGGCAAGACGTTATGCAATGATAACGTTGAGCAGGCTGGGCAACATGACATCGGCAAGACTTTATGCGACTGAGCTTGTGGGTCAGATAGGTGCGGTTGCCCATTTCTCGTTCAATCAGACC
>JAUQWW010000042.1 GCA_030834965.1 Gallionellaceae bacterium
GCGATTCTTCACAACAATTGTCAGTCCATCGTACCAATGCCCTTGGTGCGGCGGGTGTGCGGCTTTGCCATCGAGTTCGCGCAAACTGGGTAATCCGGATTCGCCCGGATGATCGCGCACCAACCACCAGGCCAGCGCCGCCATCAGCAACGAAAATGCTCCCACCACCAGGAACACGGTGCGCCAGGAAACAAAGCCCAATGCCCAGGTCAGTGGTGCGGCAGCCAGCAGTGAGCCCACATTGCCGAGGAGAATGGTGGCGCCGGTCATCGTGGCAAAATGCCGATCATGGAACCAGACGGCGTTGAGCTTGAGCAGCGAGATGAAGGTAACAGACACACCCAGCCCGACCAGCAACCGACCGATGGACGCAGCGGTGAGTGTGTCTGCCATGCCGAATAGTAATGAGCCAATGCCGGCAATCAATCCGCCCATCGCCACGACACGGCGCGGCCCGAGCGTGTCCGCCAGAATGCCGGAGGGGATCTGCATCAGCGTGTAAACGTAGAAATACGTCGCCGCCAGCCCGCCCAATTGTGCTCCGTTCGCGTGAAATGCGAGATGCAGATCATCCGAGATTGTCGCCGGCGCAAAACGGTGAAAATACGACAGCACATACGCCAGCCCCACGATAACGAAGGCGGTCCAGCGCAAGCGAACGAGTTGGCGAGTTTGATGAAGATTCAACATGAATGAATTCTGCAGCGCATCTAATTCCAATTCGCAATAAAAACGATAACTGCGTTGGTTTCGTCTTCGGCTCCTAGCCGTACTATATGTACTGTCTTCGTCGCCTCATCCTCACCGCCTTGTTCTCCTTTCTATTGCAAATTGGAGTAACCCGGATGTTTCATTACGTCAGGCAATCATCTTCCTGCTGCGCAGCACGTCGATTATCTCCGGAATCACGCCCGGATCGTCGATGGTGGAGGCTACGACATATTCCTGACCGTTGACGATCTTGTACAGGGTCTTGCGCAGCGTCTTGCCGGAGCGGGTCTTGGGCAACCGCGGGAGGATGACGGTGTCCTTGTAGCAGGTGATTGCGCCTATGTTTTCGCGCACGCGGGCGATCAGTTCCCTATGTAGGTCCGCTTCGGAGATGGTCGCGCCGGACTTGAGCACCACCAGCCCCAGTGGCACCTGGCCCTTGAGTTCATCGTCGCGCGCAATGACCGCGCATTCCGCCACTGCGGGATGGGTGGCGACGACTTCCTCGATCTCGCCGGTGGAGAGGCGATGCCCGGCCACGTTGATTACGTCGTCCACGCGTCCCATCACGAACACGTAACCGTCATCGTCGATGTAGCCGCCGTCACCGCTGGCGTAGTAGCCGGGGAGGAAGCTCAGGTAGGTGTCGCGGAATTTGTTGTCATCGCCCCACACGCGGTTCAGGCAAGCGGGAGGCAACGGCAGCTTGAGTGCGATGAAGCCCTGCGTGCCACGCGGAACCGGGTGCCCGTTTTCGTCCAGAATCTGCACGTTGAAGCCGGGCACGGGCATGGTGGAAGAGCCGGGCTTGATCGGCATCGGCTCGACGCCTTGCAGATTGGCGGTGATCGCCCAGCCGGTCTCGGTCTGCCACCAGTGGTCCACCACCGGCTTGCCGCTGTTATCGGCGAGCCACGCCCCGGTCGGCGCATCGAGCCGTTCACCGGCAGAAAAGATTATTTGCAGTTTGCTCAAGTCGTATTGCTTCATCAGCAACGCTTGCGGGTCTTCCTTCTTCACGGCGCGGAATGCAGTAGGCGCGGTAAACAGCGCCTTCACGCCGTATTCGGCACAGACGCGCCACAGCGCACCCGCGTCCGGCGTCATGATCGGCTTCCCTTCGTACACCACCGTGGTGCAGCCATGCAGCAGCGGGCCATACACGATGTAGGAGTGGCCTACCACCCAGCCGACGTCGGACGATGCCCAATACACATCGCCCGGATCGACGTTGTAGATGGCTTTCATGCTGTACTTGAGCGCCACCGCGTGGCCGCCATTCTCGCGCACCACACCCTTGGGTTTGCCGGTGGTGCCGGAGGTGTAGAGGATGTACAGCGGATCGCTGCCTTGCACTGGCGTGCAGCCCACTGGTTTGGCCTGCGCCAGCAACGAAGTCCATTCATGGTCGCGTCCGGCGAGCAGCGGGGCGATTGCTTGCGGACGCTGATAGATGACGCAGCTTCGCGGCTTGTGCGCAGCCAGTTCGATGGCGCGGTCGAGCAGCGGTTTGTATTCCACCACGCGCTTGACTTCGATGCCGCAGGAAGCGGAGAGGATGACTTTCGGCTTCGCATCGTCGATGCGCAAAGCCAGCTCCGGTGCGGCAAAGCCGCCGAATACCACAGAGTGGATTGCGCCCAGCCGCGCCACGGCCAGCATGGCAATGACGGCTTCCGGGATCATCGGCATGTAGATGATGACGCGGTCGCCTTTCACCACGCCAAGGCCGGCCAGCATCCCGGCGGTGCGCGCCACTACATCGGTCAACTCGGCGTAGGTATAGCGCGCCTTGGTGTTGGTGACGGGGGAGTCATAGATGAGCGCGAGTTGATCGCCGCGCCCGTGCTTCACATGGTGATCAAGCGCCATGTAGGCCGTGTTCATCTCGCCATCGGCGAACCAGTGACCGTTGCCGTCGCCATCGCGCGTGAGGATATGCTGCGGGAACCTGAACCACTCGAGCGCTTCGGCCTGTTTGCGCCAGAAGCCCTCCGGATCATTCATCGAGCGGTCATACTCTGTCTGGTAGCTCATTTCGACTCCCCCTTCGTATCGCCCCTGCGGGTGCTCAATTGATGGTCAGCATCTCCATGAACGCATTGACCGGTGTCGCTTCCAGTTTGGCATTGTCGAGACACAGCGCCATGATCTGCTGGCAGCGATGTTCCGGGAAGCGCGTGCGCAGATTGCTCAGGAACTTCTGCTCCAGCACCGGAATGCCTTCGGCGCGGCGACGGCGGTGGCCGATGGGATATTCCACGGCGATTCGCTCGGTGCTGCTGCCGTCCTTGAAGAATACCTGGACGGCATTGGCGATGGAACGCTTGTCCGCTTCGAGGTATTCACGGCTGTAGCGTGGATCTTCGATGATCTCCATCTTGCCGCGCAATTCGTCGATGATCGGATTCGCGGCGTGAAAGCTGTCCTCGTAGTGCTCCGCCACCAGGTCGCCGAATGCCAGGGGCACAGCAACAATGTACTGGATGCAGTGGTCGCGGTCTGCGGGATTCGCCAGCGGACCGACCTTGGAAATGATGCGGATGGCAGACTCGTGCGTCGTGATCACAATCCTGCTGATGTCCTGCAAACGGTCTTTGACTTGCGGATGCAGACGCACGGCAGCTTCGCACGCCGTCTGCGAATGGAACTCGGCGGGGAAGGAGATCTTGAAAAGAATATTCTCCATGACATAGCTCGCATAAGGTTGCGGCAGACTGAAGCGGCGCTGCTCGACGGGTTTGATCTGCTGGTCCTTGTTGGTCTTGCTGAACAGTACGTCGTAGAAGCCCCATTGCGGCGCAGTCAGCACGCCGGGAATGCCCATTTCGCCTGCCATGGTGATCATCGCCAGACGCACGGCGCGCGAAGTGGCATCGCCCGCCGCCCAGGATTTGCGCGAACCGGCATTCGGCGAATGACGATAAGTACGCAAGGCCTGCCCATCGACGAACGCCTGTGACAACGCATCGATCACCTGAGCTTCGGTTCCTCCGAGCAGGCGCGTCACCACGGCAGCGGATGCAACCTTCACCAGCACGACGTGATCCAGCCCGACGCGGTTGAAGCTGTTTTCCAGCGCCAGCAGGCCCTGAATTTCGTGCGCCTTGATCATGGCTGTAAGCACGTCGCGGATGGTCAGCGCTGCCTTGCCTTCCGCCACGCGGCAGCGGCTCAGATAATCGGCCACGGCGAGGATGCCGCCGAGGTTGTCGGATGGATGGCCCCATTCCGCCGCCAGCCAGGTGTCGTTGTAATCCAGCCAGCGGATCATCGCACCGATGTCCCATGCGGCTTTCACCGGATCGAGCTCGTGTGAAGTGCCGGGCACGCGCGCGCCGTTGCGCACCGTGGTGCCGGGCACCAGCGGGCCGAGATGCTTGGTGCATTCGGGGAAGCGCAGCGCCAGGAGGCCGCAACCCAGCGTATCGATCAGGCAATTGCGCGCGGTGTCGTAGGCCTCGGCGGATTGGATATCCTGACGGCACACGTATTGCGCGATGTCCACCAGCACCTGATCGGGGGCGGGGCGGTCGTTCATTTCTACATTGTCACTCATGATTTCTTCCTTAGCGTTGTTCAATCGGAACCCAAGCCAGATTTTCCGGCCCGATGTAGTTCGCACTCGGGCGGATGATCTTGCCGTCGGCGCGCTGCTCCATCACATGCGCACCCCAGCCGGTGACGCGTGAGATGACGAACAGCGGCGTGAACATATTCGTGGGCACGCCCATCATGTGATACGACACAGCGGAGAACCAATCGAGGTTGGGGAACATCTTCTTGGTCTCCCACATCACGCTTTCCAGACGCGCGGCGATGTCGAACAGACGCATCTCGCCTTGCTCCTCAGCCAGCTGTTTCGCTACCCGTTTGATCACCTCATTGCGCGGGTCGGCGATGGTATATACCGGGTGGCCGAAGCCGATGACGATCTCCTTGCGCGTCACGCGTTCGCGGATGTCGGCCTCTGCCGCATCGGCGTTTGCGTAGCGGCTCTGGATCCGGAACGCTTCCTCGTTGGCGCCGCCGTGCTTGGGGCCGCGCAACGCGCCGATTGCGCCGGTGATGCAGGAATACAGATCGGAGTTGGTTCCCGCGATGACGCGTGCGGTGAAGGTGGAAGCGTTGAATTCATGCTCGGCGTAAAGAATCAGCGAAGTGTGCATGGCGCGCACCCAGGATGCCTTTGCCGGAGAACCGTGCAGCAGATGCAGGAAGTGCGCGCCAACGGAATCGTCATCCGTTTCCACTTTGATACGCTTGCCGCTGGTGCTGTAGTGATACCAGTACAGCAGCATCGAGCCGAAGCTGGCCAGCAGGCGGTCGATTATTTCGCATGCAACGTCCGGGTTGTGTGCTTCCGGCTCCTGTTCGCAGGTGCCGAGCACCGAGCAGCCGGTGCGCATCACATCCATCGGGTGCGCGGTGGCGGGAATTGCCTCCAGTGCCTGCTTGACCGGCTGCGGCAAGCCGCGCAGGGATTTCAGCTTCGCCTTGTAGGCTTGCAGTTGGGCGCGGTTCGGCAGCGCACCGTGGATCAGAAGATGGGCGATCTCCTCGAACTCTGCCTGTTCGGCAAAATCCAGAATGTCATAGCCGCGATAGTGCAGGTCGTTGCCGGTGCGGCCAACGGTGCAGATTGCCGTGTTGCCGGCAATCGTGCCGGAAAGGGCAACGGATTTTTTTGGCTTGGGCAAGGTGGTTTCATCTGCCATGTCTCTCTCCCTGGGTGAAGATTAGTCAATTCCAAATAGCCCATTAGCCCGTCATTCCCGCGCAGGCGGGAATCCAGTAAGGACAAACATCCCGCGAAGCGGACAAAACCACGATGTTGTCCCGCTTCGCGGGAGATTTTCTATCATCTGGATTCCCGCCTGCGCGGGAATGACGCAGTTTTGCGCTAATAAACAATCCGGGTTAGTCGCTGCCCTTCTCGGCGAATAAGCGGTCGAGTTGTTGTTCGTAGGTGTGATAGCCGAGGTGTTCATAAAGCTCCGCGCGGGTCTGCATATCGGCCACGACGTTCTGCTGCGTGCCATCTGCGCGGATGTGCTGATAGACGTTCAGCGCCGCTTTGCTCATGGCGCGGAAAGCGGAGAGCGGATACAGCACCAGCTTGATGCCCACGCCCGCCAGTTGATCGACGTGATACAGCGGCGTTGAGCCAAACTCGGTGATGTTCGCCAGAACCGGCACCTGCACCGCGCGAGTGAATTCGGCATATTGCTCCAGCGTGGTCATCGCCTCGGGGAAGATCATGTCAGCTCCTGCTTCCACGCAGGCCTGTGCGCGCTCGATGGCCGACTGCATACTTTCCACCGCCAGTGCATCGGTGCGTGCCATGATGACGAAGCTGTCGTCGCTGCGCGCATCCACTGCGGCCTTGACGCGATCCACCATTTCGCTTTGGCTGACGATGGCTTTGTTGGGTCGATGTCCGCAGCGTTTTTGCATCACCTGATCTTCGATATGGAACCCTGCTGCACCGGCCTGTGCGATCTCGCGCGCGGCACGCGCGATGTTGAATGCGCCGCCCCAGCCCGTGTCGATGTCAACCAGCAGCGGCAGGTCGCTCGCAGCCGTGATGCGGCGCGTATCTTCGCAGACGTCATGCAGCGTGGTGATACCGAGGTCGGGAATGCCGAGCGAGGAGGCGGCCACGCCGCCACCCGACAGATACAGCGCCTTGTGCCCGCTCTTCTGGGCGAGTATTGCGCAGTAGGCGGAGACCGCACCGACGACCTGCAAAGGGTGATGCTCGTCGACCGCGCGACGCAGCTTCTGCCCCGGCGTAAGGGTGGACTGTTTCATGCGGCTGCCTCCTCTTTATCCATCATTTCGCTGATGCTGCGCCATGCTCCCCGGATGTGGCGGCGCATCAGCATCTCGGCCAGTTCGCCGTCGCGCTGCGCCAGCGCCTCGACAATCTGGCGATGTTGTTGCAGTGCGGGGCGGGTGCGCTGAGCGATGCGGCTGGTGCGGTAGCGGCACATGCGCAGCAATTGATATTGTTCTCTGCCGAGCAAGTCCATCAACATCTCGTTGCGGCTGCCACGTACGATCTGGTAGTGAAAATCGAGATCCCCTTCGCTTTGCACATACACCTTGTTGCCTTGCTTGGCGATCTGCTTTTCATGGCGGTCGAGCAGCGCGCTCAGTTGAGCGATCTCGTCATCGGTCATCTGTGCTGCGGCAATACGGCAGGCCGTGCCTTCCAGTGCTTCGCGCACCGCGTAGAGATCGGACAGGGTCTTGCGATCCAGCACCACCACACGCGCCCCGGCGTTGGGTATGCGGGTGACCAGCCGCATGCCCTCCAGATGGCGTAACGCTTCACGCAGCGGGCCGCGTCCCATTCCAAAGCGTTCGGCCAGCTCCGCTTCATTCAGCCTCTGGCCTTGCTTCAACTCGCCGGTGACGATGCTGTGTGCCAGGCGGTGCGCGGCGATGTCAGCCAGCGTGCCGTCCTCGGGCGGGATGGTTCTCATCGCATGGACTCCAGATTGTCGACAATCGATGGTTATCCTAGCACGAAACAGACTGTAGGATGCAATAAGGTTGTAGGAATGTCGACAAAAAAGACGTTCCGGCGTGGGCCAGTCACATAAAGCGCAACAGCTCAGCCCGGTATGAATACGCCTGCATTGCGGATGGCCTTCACCAGTTCGGCAGTGGACTCTTCCAGAAGCTTGATTGCGCCGATGAAATCCTTCGCGGCGGCACTGGCTTCGGCTTGGGCGCGCAGTTCCTTCGCCTTGGCGACAAAGGCAGACACTTGCCGATCAAGATCGGGAGATGCAGCGCGCTTCTCGTCGATCAACATTTTGATCAGCATCTGATGGGTGTCGTTACGGTCGATCTCGTAGTGATATTCCTCTTCCTTGCTGGCGAAATTCAGTGAACGCACCAGTGTGTCGCCCTGGCGCAGCGTGCGGACACCGGTCTTGATCGTGGTAAAGGCACGGTCGAGTGCGGCGCGCCCTTCGGTATAGCTGCCTGCTTCGGCCAGTTTGGCAGCCTCGTTCATTATTTTTTCCACCTCGGATATCGTTTCATTGATCCCTTTGGTAGCCTTCTCGCTGGCGATGCGTTGGTAAGCGGAAAGCAATGCCTTGACGCTCTCCTGCCGAATTTTGAAATCGGCTGCCTCCTTTGTCACAGTGATACCTTTTGGGGCGGCAAAGCGCACCGCCTTGAACATCAGCATCGTGGTTTCGGCAAGCAAGCGTGAGGTTTTTTGCAGATCGCCTGCATCGAACGCACCGCGCGCCGTTTTGTACAATGCCCGCGCCTCCTCGCGCGCGGCAAGCGCCTGCGGATCCTGGCTGGCCTCGATCTGGCGCGCTCCCGCCGAGGTTTCCAGCAGATGGCCGACCGACTCGATGCGCCGCGCCAGTTGCCCCTTGTCCTGCCCGGCAGAAGCCGCGAGCCGCGAGGCCGCGCTTTCCTGAACGGCGCTGCCTGCGCCAGGCTGTGGCTCCGCCGCCGCAACCGCCGCGGGCAGCAACAGCATGAGTGCGACGATGGCGTGCGGCAGCGTCGATGTCTTCGAGCGAAACATCATTCAATCTCCCGGGTTCTGGTGGCGGGCAAGATGGCACACTTTGTGCGCATCTATTTGGCGGCGGGAGCCGGATTGGGTTCCTTGCTCTGGGAGTGGCACTTGCGGCATTCAGAGATCGAGAAGGCGACCTTGCCGTGACACACCCCGCACTGCTGGCCCAGCATGATTGCCGCCATGCTCATCTGATTGGCGCCCTTTAACGGCACGAATATCCCGGGGTGGCAGTTCGAGCAATCCAGCCACTCAGTGTGCTGCTTGTGCGGATACACGACATTCGGCATCGAACCCTTGACCTCGCGCACGATGTTCAGATCCATCACGACGATTTCTTCCGTCGCATCGGCCTGGTCGGCGCGCGGCTTGATCGTGCCGGCGGCAAGCGCCTGCACCCAGTCGACGCGGTTGCCAGAGTTGGCCTTGGGCAAGGAGGGGAATACGCTCAACGGCGCCAGCAGGGCATGCGTGCCATCGTTGCCGGGATCATGGATGCCATCTTCCGCCGGCGGCCGATTGCGCTTGCCGGAGGGCTTGTGCAGGCGGTGGAAGGCGAGCGGATCGCTGTCCGGGCTTTTCGCTGCGGCGGCGGGCGCGGCTGCCGCAGGAGCAGGCCGAGCGGGCGTGATGGGCTGCGCGGTGCACGCCATATGGAATGTGGTGATGCCGATCAGCAATGAGACAATGAAATAGCGCTTGTTCATGAATGCACCTTATTTCTTGTTGGTTGAGCCCATGGGCTGTGCGAATTGCTGGATGTCGCTTTCATGCACCTGGCTGGGCGTGCCGGGTTTGCCGGTGTGGCACAGATCGCAGTTTTCCACCGGCCAGGCGACATCGCCGTTATGGCAGGCGCCGCAGAACTGACCGTCGATGATCTTCACCATGTTGATCTCGTTGCCGCCTGCCTTGAACTTGAATCCCAGATCGGCATGACATACATTGCAGCGGAAACGCAGACGATGGAACCAGTGCGGAAACACCACCGGACGCATGCCGGCAGCATCGGAGTAGTTGTTGATTACGACATCGCCATACTCGGCCCGCGCGACCGGCACTTCAACCCACGCCAGCGCCAGCATCACGGGCAGGCCCAACACGGCGTGCCACCCTGTGCTTGTTGTCAGTTTCTTCATCACATCTCCTCATTGTGGGCAAAATTATCAGAAGTGCACCTCAATTTACTGCGAGTGATTCAACCGCCCGCTGCGCTTCGCGCTGTTCAACTGCCATTAGATGTCCACGCACGCTGTTGGCATACGTGAGCTCGTCGACCTTGAGCTTTTCGAGTGACAGTGTGGGCGGGAACAATCGCCTGGCCAGCAGCTCGACCGTAGTTCCGGCAAGCAGCGCACTCTCGTTCGGCACCGCGGCAAGTTCGACGCCGCAGTCAAGCCACGCCTGACGAAGCGTGTGCGCGATGTGCTGCGCATGGTCGGGAAAGGTCGCGTGGGCACTCAGCAGTCGTTCTGCCACACGTTGTGCCATGTCTGAATAAAACTGGATCGTGTAGGGGTCGGGATTCTCCGGTTGCACCTGGAAGCGGTAGGCATGCTCCAGCGCGAGCCGGTAATTGTGCAGTGCCTCGTCGATACGCTGATCGGCGAGGGCGCAGTCGCCGAGCACGCGGTGGATGAGTGCAATCACCTCGTAGTCGCCGCCGGCGTGTCCGAACGTGAGTGCTTCGGCGCATAGTGTGCGTACTTCGTCGCGGCGCCCGAGCGTGCTGAGCATGTCGGAGAGGTGGTACAGCATCCAGGCGATATTCCAGTCGTCTTTCGCTTCGCGAAACAGTGCCAACGCCTCACGGTAGCAGAATTCGGCGATAGCAAGGTCGCCGCCGCCGAAGCGCTCGGCCTCGGCGAGAAAAACGTCGGTCAAGGCGCGCACATGGCGCGCATTTGGGTTGCCGAGCTGGGCGAGATCACCGTCGAGCTTGGCCAGGCTGCACAATGTGCGCAGGGTGGTCACCACTTCCGGCCACGATCCGCCGCTGCGATCTTCCGTTTCCTTCGGGTAAGCGCGCTTGAAGCGGCGCAGCAGATCGATGCCCTGGATCAAACGCTCGAGGCGTCCACCCTGCTGCGCGGCAGGGGGCAAGGCCTGCTCCAGCCCATTGGCGGTTAGCGCCAGTTTATGATCCCACTCGAGCAGCAGCTGGTCGCAGAAATCGAAGCCCTCGGCCGTGAAGCAGCTCCACCACCAGAACCCGTCGAACCACACGCGCAAAAAGGACAGGCTGGCTTCGGTGTCGTAGCCCGTCTGCGCAAAATAATAAAGCCAGTTATCCTGGCAATCCTGCCAGTCGGGGTCTTCGTAGCGGTACATGACGCTGTAGGTGGTGGATTTGTCGTTCTGATAACTTTCCTCCAGCTGCGTCAGTTGTTCGAGGTAGTAGTCGGCAGCACGGCGGTTCAATATCTGCAAGCGCTGCGGCGACAGTTTGGTGCGGATGTATTCGGCGATCACCCGGTGCATGGTGTAGCGAACGTTGCTGCCCGTTTTCTCGTCCTCGCTGCTGTAATGCACCGCCTCGATCAGCCCGGCATCGGCCAGGTCAGTCAATGCCTGTGCCGGGGCCTCGCTGACCAGCAGCGCCAGGGTGGTGGTAAACCAGGCCGGGTCGGGGCGCAGGATGGCAAGCGCTTCCAGCGCTGCACGCAATTGGTCGCCCGGCAAGCCGCTGCTGCTCAATGTCCCGGCGGTCCCGAGCGCGCTGTAGCTGGCCTCGACAACTTCGCCCAGCGAGAAATTGTAGTCTTCGCGGTATTCCTGCAGCTTCTTTTCGCGAAATATCTGGTCGATATTGGTCAGTGACTGCATGGCGGAGTGCAGCGCCTGTTCGTTGTCGCCATTGTTCTTGAGCAGCTTGCCGATCAGCACCAGCGCGATGGGCAGGCCATCGACGCGTTCGACGAGCTGATGCAGCAGATCCGGCGCAAGCTGTGCAGCATGCGGGGCCAGCTCGGCCAGCAGTTGAAAGCCGTCGTCTGCGTCCAGCTTGCGCACCTCTTGCACGGCATCGATGGTGGGCATGAGTTCCCGTGCGATCTTGCGATAGCGCGTGGTGATCATGCGCGCACAAGTGGGTCCGCCGAGCATGAAATATTGCCCTGCCTCGGTGGTCCAGACATCGTCGACGACGAGCATGATCCGCCGTTCGCCGATGACCTGTGCGACCGCGTCGCGCAAGTCCGCCAGCCCGTCACAGTCCGCGATTTCGTCGTTGGAAAGGCCCAGCGCCTTGGCCCACTTGCGCAACTGGCGGCGTACGTCCGGGCCCGGCCCGAGATGCGCCCACAGCACCCCGTCGGGGAAGCGTTCGAGAATATCCTTGTTGCGGATCAGCACGGCGGCAAGGGCGGTCTTGCCCACGCCGGGGAGGTATTCGAAGGCGAAGTCGAGCTGGCCTGCCCGCAGGTCGGCAAGCACCTTCTCGACGAGTTTGCCGCGGCCGACGATGGGATGCTGGGGCAGGTGCAGCACCGGCATGGGCAGAGGCTTGTTCGCAGGTGCCTGATTGGCGGGCTGGAGCGCATGCTTCGCCAGTTCGTTCTGCACGCCCGCGCTGAGCGCCGCAATCAGTTCGGCAAGGTTCGAGAACTGGGCAGCGCGCATCTTGCTGTTAACCTCGGCGTGAAACGCCTGCACCTGCTGGCTGCGTTTGGGGTCCAGCAGATCGGAAAGCTGGATGTCAGGCACATTGGTGCGCAGCAGCGCCACGCGTGGCATGCCGCGCTCGAGCGCGCGCCGGAATTCCAGGTGCGTGATGGACAGGCCTTCGGGGTTGTCAGCCTCGGGAACAAAGCCATAGCGGTGGCCCAGAATCAGCACATACAGATCGCAGCCGTCGATATCGGCGAGGCAGCTGTCGCGCACCGTCTCGCTGTCGGGCAGGTAACTGTGTACCGGCTGGTGCCGGGCCTGTATCAGCCAGTCGATGACGGCCTGGCGCTCGGCCTTCAGGTCGACGACAGTGGAGGAGACGTATACCTTGGCCATATGTCAGCCACCCATGGTGAAAGAATAGTCGCGCTCGATCCTGCACACCTGGATGTGGTAGTCCGCCATGAATTCCTCGCGGCCCCGCTGCTGCATG
>JAUQWW010000043.1 GCA_030834965.1 Gallionellaceae bacterium
TTTCTTCCAGCCTTCTGGCACGCACGCTGATTTCGCCCTGCTCGGTGAACTTGACGGCATTGTTGGCGAGATTGATCAGCACCTGCCCCAGGCGCAGCGGGTCGCCGCGCAGCGGGGCAGAGAGGGTGGGATCGATATCCAGCATGAACTTGAGGTGCTTTTCGGTTGCTTTCAGGCCGACCATGTTGGCGAGATTTTCCATGACATCGTCGAGCTTGAAATCCACGGTCTCGATGCTGAGCTTGCCGGCCTCGATCTTGGAGAAGTCCAGGATGTCGTCGATGATGCCGAGCAGGTGTTCGCCGGAATGGCGAATCTTTTCCAGATAGTCGCGCTGCCTGGGATTGAGGTCGGTCCTGAGCGCCAGGTGCGCCATGCCCATCACGCTGTTCATCGGCGTGCGGATTTCGTGGCTCATGTTGGAGAGGAAGGCGCTCTTGGCCCGGCTGGCGGCTTCGGCCAGTTCCTTGGCATGGGCCAGCTCCCGGGTGCGTTCGTCAACACGCTCTTCCAGGTTTTCGTTCAACTCGAGGAGTTCTTCTTCGGCGCGCTTGCGTTCGGTGATGTCGCGCGATGCGTTATATACCAGGTGCTGGCCGCCGATCTCCACGCTGGACGCGCTGATCTCGACATCGATGATGCGGCCATCACGGCGGCGGTGACGGGTTTCAAACACCGGGTTGCTGCTCCCCAGTGCGGCAATTTTTGCCTTCAATTCATCTTCCGCCCATTGCGCATTCCACTGGGCCACGTTCATCGACAGCATTTCCTCGCGCGTGTAGCCGAGCATGCGGCAGAACGCATCGTTCACCTGCACCACATTGCCATCGAGGTCAAAGACATAGATGCCGTCACTGGCCGTGCGCATCAGCGTCTCGATCTTGAAGCTTTCGCGCTGCGTTGCCGCCGCTGCTTGCAGCGCGCGCATCCGCCCATGTACCAGCAGCCACGCGATCAACGTCAGCAGCACGCTTGCGCCGATACCGACAGACGCCACAGTCCGCAGCTTTTTCTTGTCCAGCAGCGCCTCGAAGCCGGGCCTGGAGCTGATCAGCAGCGTCCAGTTGTGGCCGGCAATATTGATGAGCTTGCTGCTATGGAAGCGCGCATTCAGGTCACTGCCTGGGGAATTTTCGAAGTCTGATTCGTACATCAGCGAGTTTTCCGAGATTTTTTCGCCGTCATAGAGGTCGACATCGATAGTGTCGGAATGATCGCCGATAATCTCGGTCATCAGGTCGCCGGCACGGAATACGGAACTAACCCAGCCTATGATGTTGGCCCGGCGCTCGGCAACGGTAGCGTGCGGCGCATCGTGCCTGTAGACCGGCAGAAATATCAGGAAGCCGGCCTGTATGTCCTTGCTGCCTTCAAACAGCAGTCTCACCTTGCCGGAGATCGCAGCCTCGCCGGTATCACGCGCCTGTTCCATGGCGGTGCGGCGCGTTCCCGGGGTGTCGCCGCCCTGCGGCTTTTCCAGGTCGGAGAACATGTCATAGCCGAAGATGATCTGGTTGCGCGCATCAAACGGCTCAATGTAAACAACCGGGGTATAGATGTCGCGCTCGCCTTCAGGATATATGGTGTATTCGGGCAAGCCTTCCTTGCGGACGGCGGCGATATGCGCGTCTTTTTGTGCCGACGGAACAAGCTGGATAAAGCGTATGCCCTGGATGCCTGGGTAGTTTTCCTTCAGCCGCAGCCTGTCCACATAGTCACGGAATTCGTCGCGTTGCACGGCGTTGGCATGGGCGAACAGCCCGTCCACCCCGCGCATGACTTGCTCGTATGTCTTCATGCGCTTTTCGACATCGTCAACGACATGGCGCACGCTGAAATCGAATCGGGCCTGCAGCGCCTGCTCGGCGTCTTGCTGCGCACCCTCCCATACCTCATAAGTGACAAGCAGGGTGATAAGCAGCACCAGAAAAGGCAGGAACAGACTGTAATGAAAGATTTCCCGTCCGTGCGGGGTGTTTCTATTTATCGCCGTGCCGGTTTGTTCGTTCAAGACCTGTTCCTGAAGAATCAGTTGTTCTTTGATTCGATGATGATTGCAAGGAAAATGCAGATACCGGTTTTATGTGCATATTAACGCAGATATCGCTTGAATGAGCATGCTTCAGATACTGATATGGGCTCTATTTTCAACGCGTGCAGGTCATATTGCTTCCGTGCCAATCTTGGTTTGCATATAATCCATAGGGCAATGCGTCATTGCCTGCCCCACGCCGTCGGCAGCATCGTATCCCGGTAATGGATTGCTCAGGAGGTTGAATGGCCCTGCCACAAAATGGCAAACGCGGGTTTTCACTGCGTCACTTTGCTGTTATCGCGCTACTCATTTTGCTGGCACTTGCCGCCTGGCATTTCACACGCCCCAAACCGTTGCCCGTTGCCTTGCTGAAGGCGGAGCGCGGCATGGTCGAGGCGACCGTCAGCAACACACGCGCCGGCACCATCAAGGCTTGCCGCCGCGCCAAGCTGGCGCCACCGGCCGGCGGGCAGATTTCCCAGCTGCGCGTGCAGAAAGGCCAGCGGGTTGCTGCAGGCCAGGTGTTGCTGGAGCTGTGGAACAACGATCTTGTGGCGCAAGAACGCTTGGCGCAGGAGCAGCTGAAGACATCCACGGCGCGTGAGCGGGAAGCCTGCACTGTGGCGGAAACGGCTCAGCGCGACGCTGCGCGGGCACAGCAATTGCGCGAGAAAGGTTTCATTTCTGTGGAGGCGGTGGAACGGGCCGTGTCGAATGCCAAGGCGCGCCAGGCATCCTGCGATACGGCGCGCAGCGAAATTGAGCAGAGCCGGACACGCATCTCGGTGTCGCGCGCAGGCCTGGAGCGCCTGGTGCTGCGCGCGCCGTTCGACGGCATCGTGGCGGACATCAGCGGCGAGTTGGGCGAATATGCCACGCCATCGCCGCCGGGCATTCCCACGCCACCCGCAATCGATCTGATCGATGATCGCTGCCTGTTTGTCAGCGCGCCGATAGATGAGGTGGATTCGGCCCATATCAAGATAGGGCAAGTGAGCCGCATCACGCTGGACGCAATCAAGGGCAGGCAGTTCGCAGGCAAGGTGAAGCGCATCGCGCCTTATGTGCTTGAGCTCGAGAAGCAGGCGCGCACGGTCGAGGTGGAAGTTGAATTTATCGAGTTGCCCAAGGCTGAAAATCTGCTGGTAGGCTACAGTGCCGATGTCGAGATCGTGCATGACGCACATGAAAATGTGTTGCGCATCCCCACGCAAACGCTGCTGGAAGGCAAGCGCGTGCTGCTTTATAAAGCCGATGGGGTGCTGGAAGATCGTCGCGTCACCACGGGGCTGTCGAACTGGGAATATACCGAGATTGTTTCGGGGCTGAATGAAGGCGACCAGATCGTCTCCTCGCTCGATCGCGCCGGAGTGAAGGCCGGCGCGCGCGTCAACCCGGAAACGGCCCCGCCGGAAACGGCATCGTCAGCCAAATGATCGAGTTCGCCGATGTCAGCCGCATCTTTATGGTGGGCGGGCAGGAAGTGCCCGCGCTGCGCAACATCAACCTGCATCTGGTTGCGGGCGAATATGTTTCCATCATGGGGCCGTCCGGCTCCGGCAAATCCACGCTGCTGAATTTGATTGGCCTGCTGGATCGTCCCAGTTCCGGCACGTATCGCCTGGACGGCCTGGATGTCACGACGCTGGATGATGAGCATCAGGCGCAGGTGCGGCGCGAAAAAATCGGCTTCGTGTTTCAGTTTTTCCATTTGGTGCCGCGCCTTTCTGCTGCCATGAACATCGAGTTGCCGCTGATTCTCGCGGGTGTGCCCCCCCAGGAGCGCAAGGAGCGGGTGGGGCAGTTGCTGGAGAGTTATGGCCTGGCAGATCGTGCCGGTCACCGCCCCGACCAGCTTTCCGGCGGGCAGCGTCAGCGCGTGGCGATTGCGCGCGCCACCATCATGCGGCCCGCAGTTCTGCTGGCGGACGAGCCAACCGGCAATCTGGACCAGACTACCGGCAAAGAAGTGATGAGCTTGCTGGAACAACTGGTGGAGCAGGGCGTGGCCCTGATTCTGGTGACGCATGACCCGGCCTTGGGCCAGCGCGCGGCGCGCCAGCTGCAGATGGTGGACGGCCGGATCGTTTCCGACACGCGCAATATCAGCCAGGCATGAACCTCACCGATACCCTGCTGTTCGCCTCCGGCAGCCTGCGCGGAGCGCGCACGCGCACGCTGTTGATGATTCTGGCCATGTCGATAGGCGTGGCCGCTGTCGTGATCCTCACCGCGCTGGGCGAAGGCGCGCGCCGTTATGTGGTGGGCCAGTTTTCTTCGCTGGGCAGCAATCTGGTGATTGTACTGCCGGGTCGTTCCGAAACTGCGGGGGTCAACCCGGGCATGTTGCTCGGCCAGACAGAGCGCGACATCGTGCTGGACGATGCGCAGGCCCTGTTGCGCAGCACGGCCGTCCGCCGCATCGCACCGCTCACCATCGGCACGGCACAGGCTTCGCATGGAGCGCGCAACCGGGAGGTGGTGGTGCTGGGCTCCACCGCGGATTTGCTGCCGATCCGCCACATGGAGCTGGCGCACGGGCAGTTCCTGCCAGCCATTGACATGCAATCGGCCTCGCCCGTATGCGTGCTGGGCGCCAAGATCAAGCGCGAACTGTTCGGCTCGGAAGCGGCGGTGGGTGCGTGGCTGCACCTCGGTGACCGGCGCTTTCGCGTGATCGGCGTGCTGGCCTCGCAGGGGGAATCCATGGGCATGAATACCGATGACCTGGTGGTGGTGCCGGTCGCGTCGGCGCACATGCTGTTCAATACCCAGGCCTTGTTCCGCGTCCTGGTCGAGGCCAAGAGCCGTGACCTGATTGCGCGCGCGCAGAAAGATGCCGAGGACATCATGATGCAGCAGCATGGTGGCGAGCGCGATGTCACCGTGATTACCCAGGATGCGGTGCTGGCGACATTCGACCGCATCCTGCATGCACTGACGCTGGCAGTGGGCGGTATTGCCGCCATCAGCCTGTCTGTGGCGGGCGTGCTGATCATGAATGTGATGCTGATCGCGGTTGCGCAACGCACCCAGGAAATCGGCCTGCTCAAGGCACTGGGCGCGCCCTCGAGCGAGATACGCCGCTTGTTCTTTGCCGAGGCCGTGCTACTGTCAGGGATAGGCAGTATGGCCGGGCTGCTGCTGGGCGAGATCGGCAGCGCGGTCATCGGGCAGGTTTATCCGGCACTGCCGGTCAATGCACCATGGTGGGCGGTGCTGGCGGCATTTGGCACGGCATTGGGTACCGGCATCCTGTTCAGTGTGTGGCCGGCACGGCGCGCGGCGCAGCTGGATCCGGTGCTGGCCTTGGCGCGGCGCTGAGTTCGAACGCTCTTCACTGAATGTGGACGCCTAGTTCATTAGGATGGGCGTCGGCGCATCGGCAGAAGCAAATAATCGGGATTAGTCACCTGGCTTTGCCGTAAAATACCTAGCGAACCTGAAAACAGGAGATCAGTATGGGACAAGCACTGCACACACTCGGAATAGACAGTATGAGCGTCGAAGAACGTATTGCCCTGGTGCAAGACATCTGGGATTCGGTCGCTATTGAAGCGGGGCTATTGCCCCCCAGCACGGCAGAAAAAGCTGAACTCGACCGCCGCCTGGACGAAGATGACGCTGCGCCGGATAACACCATTTCTTGGGAATCCATTAAAACTGAAGCTGTGAAACGCTGGCAACGGTAATGCGCCAGATTGTTTTTCGGCATCAGGCGCGACGCGAGCTTGACGAAGCGGGTGATTGGTACGAACAAGAACGCATCGGCCTTGGGCTTGAGTTTTTTGCGGAAATAGAACGCCTGCTGAACCGCGTTACCAGCAACCCCGAGCAATTCCCCATTTTGTATCGCGGCACACGCAAAGCTGTCGCCCGCCGATTTCCTTACTGCGTTTATTTCCGCGAGAGAAATCAGCACATCGTAGTGTTGGCCGTATTTCATAGTGCGCGCAATCCTGAAGCGTGGAAGAGCAGAGTGAAATGAGAGTGCGGCAAACATCCACGCTGAACTGAAACCCAACTGCTCGAAGGGTTCTGGCAAGACGTGAAGGAGGCAGCAAAATGAAAACCAATAACACAGTCCTGCACATGACCGTTGGCGAACCGATTGAAGCCAGCCTTGCACGGGCCACGGCTGCCATGAAAGCCGCCAAACAAGGAAAACGGGTCAAGCCTTATTTCGGCGTTGGTTTCGATGATGTCGGCGAAATGTTCTCGGTTTTTACGCCCAAGCGTTGGGAGTTGATCGGCGCATTGCGTGAAAGCGGTGCGGTCACCATTGCGGAACTTGCCCGCCAACTCAAACGCGACTACAAGAATGTGCATAACGATTGCGAACGCCTGCTCGAATGGATGGCGATTGAGAAAGACGAGAATGGTTTGGTTTTTGCACCCTATGCCGAGATTGTGGTGGATATGAAATTACCGGACAGGTGGGCGGCATGATTTGCGGTGCCGCACCCAATTGATTGCGCACGTGATAAAGGTGAATTCTCGATGAATGCTCTGGTTGTTTCTTTGCTGATAGCTCTGTTACTGACACTTGCAGGTTGTGGGGAGAAAGCTGCTGGCAACAAGACCGAAACCACGGCACTCGCCGCACAGAAAACAAATGTGTTTGACCAGTTCGATCTAACCCCGGAAGAAGAGCTGAAGAAGTTGCAGATGGAAGCAGATGGTGGAAGTGCTGACGCGCAATTCAACCTGGCAAAAAAAATTCTTAGTGGTGTTGGCGTAACTAAGGATGCAGCCAAGGCTGCGGAGTGGTTTCGGAAAGCAGCAGTTCAGGGGCATGTGGGTGCACAATTTATGCTCGGCGTGATGTACGCCAACGGCGAAGGCGTGCCCAAGGATGCAGCCAAGGCGGTGGAGTGGTATCAGAAAGCCGCTGCACAGGGGCATGCAAAAGCGCAATTCAACCTCGGCTTTATGTATTACAACGGTGAAGGCATGCCCAAGAATGCAGCCAAGGCAGTGGAGTGGTTTAAGAAAGCCGCTGCACAAGGGGGCGCGGAAGCACAATACGTCCTCGGCTTGATGTATGAAAGCGGCGAAGGTGTTTTCAAGGATGCAGCCAAGGCGGTGGAGTGGTATCAAAAAGCGGCTGCACAAGGGGGCGCGGAAGCACAATACAGACTCAGCTTGATGTATGACAGCGGCGAAGGTGTTCCCAAGGATACCGCCAAGGCGGTGGAGTGGTGTCAAAAAGCGGCTGCACAAGGACTTGCTGATGCGCAGGCCAATCTCGGTGCGTATATAGTAGGCGATGGAGTCAGCAAAAACCTTGTGCTGGCCTACGCATGGTCTAATCTGGCCGCTGCCCAAGGAAATAATATAGCCAGAATAAACCGTGATATTTTTGAGTCACAACTTACTCCTGCTCAACGTGCCGAAGGCCAGCGCCTCGCCTCCAACTGGAAGAAGGGCGACACCCTGCAATCTTCCAGCGACAACGGAGCGGCTTCATCTGATGGCAAGCCAATCAAGCATTCGACGGGTACAGCCTTTGTGGTCAGCAATAACGGCCATGCACTGACCAATCACCATGTCATCAACGGCTGCGCTGAAGTGAAAGTTGCCGGGCGCGAAGGCATCGCCAAGGTCATCACTTCCGATGGTGTGAACGACCTCGCGCTGCTGCAACTGCCGGGCAAGGTCAAGGACATCGCCAGCCTCAATCCCGCACCCGGCAAGCTGCGCCAAGGTGAAGAAATCATCGTGTTCGGCTATCCGCTCAACTCGTTGCTCTCATCTGGCGGTAATCTCACGCCTGGCATCATCAGCGCACTATCGGGCTTGGACAATAATACCAACCAAATTCAAATCACCGCACCGATTCAGGGCGGTTCAAGCGGCAGCCCTGTGATGGACAAAAAGGGGAATGTGGTGGGGGTAGTGTCCGCAAGATTGGATATGAAAGCTGTACGTCTCACCGGCAATATTCCACAAAACGTCAATTTCGCGGTCAACGGCCAGACCGTCAGAGCCTTCCTCGACGCCAACCAGGTACTATACAAAACCGGCGGCGGACTTTTCTCGCGTGAAAAGAGCAATGCCGATATTGCCGAGGAAGCGCGCAAGTGGACAGTGCTGGTGGAGTGCTGGAAATAAGTAGCTTATGAACATGAACACTGAAGAAGTTATTGAGCAGCGCCGTTTGGCGCGAATAGGCAAACACCAGTCTGATGACAGACTGGTTAGCCTGCACCGTAAAGCGGTTGAAGCGTTGCTGAACCAACAGGATGGCGAGCATGTGCGCAAACTGGCTTTGGAACGTGTCGAAAAATGGGATAACGAACAGCTTTGCAATCCACGTTACGTTAAAGCGTGGCGCAACATACTCAATATGCCCGTTGCCTCAATGTGCGAGTCCATCCTTACAGACGAGCCGGATGGCGTTTCGTTGCGGCAAAATTCACCCTTTGGCTTTCTGCTGCATGAGTCGGCGCGATGAATCGTGACGGCATCAAACGCCTGTTATTGAGTTTTACATAAAACATGACAATAGACCATTCGCCACAAAGTACCCCCACCCTCGGTCCCTCTCCCCGAGGGAGAGGGAAGCAAAGCCCCTCGCCCTTGGGGAGAGGGGAGAGGGGCAGTTGCTGTCATCATTTATGTAAACATCAATAATTGACTGGATTCCGGCAAGCACCGGAATGACGCGCTCATGTTATTCACCGACCTGATTCGCCTCACCACTTCCACCTTTACGGCCTACCGCCTGCGCAGCTTCCTGACCGGGCTGGGCATTGCCATCGGTGTGGCGGCGGTGATCCTGCTGACTTCCATCGGCGAAGGCCTGAACCAGTTCGTGTTATCCGAGTTCTCGCAATTCGGCACAAATATCATCGGCGTCCAGCCGGGCAAGACGCAGACGCATGGGGCGAGCGTCGGCATGTTTGGCTCGGTCAAACCGCTTACCCTCGAGGATGCCGAGGCATTGCGTCATGTTCCCTATGCCGAATATATCAGCCCCAGCGTGCAGGGAAATGCCGAGGTGCGCGCCAATGGCAAGACACGCCGCACCATGGTGAATGGCGTCGGCCACGAGATGCCGCAGGCGTTGCGCATCTACGTGCGCACCGGCAGTTTTTTGCCGGACGAAGAGCCGAGCCAGGCGCGCGCTTTCGTCGTGCTGGGTGCCAAGGTGCGCCAGGAGCTGTACGGCGACAGCAATCCGCTCGGCAGTTATCTGCGCGTTGGCGGGCAGCGTTACCGTGTGATCGGCGTAATGGAGCCCAAAGGGCAGATTCTGGGCTTCGATCTGGACGATACCGTTTATATTCCTGCCGCGCGCGCCCTGGAGCTGTTCAACCGTTCCGGGCTGATGGAAATCCATGTTACCTACCGCCCCGGTGTTGACCTCAGACGGGTCGAGGAGGGCATACGCAAGATACTGACGGCGCGGCACGGGCGCGAAGATTTCACCTTGGTCTCACAGGAAAAGGCGCTGGAAGTACTGGGCTCGGTGCTGGATGTGATCACTTTCGCGGTCGGCGCGCTGGGCGCAATTTCTCTGGTGGTGGGCGGGGTCGGCATACTTACCATCATGACCATGGCAGTCACCGAACGCACCGGCGAGATTGGCTTGTTGCGCGCGCTGGGGGCGCGGCAGGGACAGGTGTTGCTGCTGTTCCTGGGTGAGGCCATGTTGCTGGCGGCGGCGGGCGGGCTTACCGGATTGGGCTTGGGCATCGGTATCGCACAAGGTTTGCACGGGTTGTTCCCGGCATTGCCGGTGCACACGCCGCTATTTTTTGCGGTGCTGGCAGAATCCAGCGCGGTGGTAATTGGACTTGTTGCGGGCGTCATGCCCGCGCGGCGTGCGGCGCAGATGGATCCGGTGGAGGCATTGCGAGCGGAATGAGTAAACCAGCCCGCTGCGACATCTTCTGCACCGTAGTGGACAACTACGGCGACATTGGTGTGTGCTGGCGCCTCGCCAGGCAACTCGCTCACGAGCACGGCATTGCGGTGCGGCTATGGGTGGACGATCTCGCGAGCTTCCGCAGGCTGTGCCCGGAGGTGGATGTTCAGCTTGCACAGCAGCATTGCCGCGGCGTGGAGGTCAGGCATTGGACGGCACTGTTTCCGGAGGTGGAGACCGCCCAACTGGTGATCGAGGCGTTTGCCTGTGAGCTGCCGGAGCGCTATGTGGCGGCAATGGCAGCGCAGGAGCGCAAGTCTGTATGGATCAATCTGGAATACCTGAGTGCGGAAGACTGGGTGGAAGGTTGCCACCAGCTTCCGTCGCCGCATCCATCGCTGCCGCTGGTCAAATATTTTTTCTTTCCGGGATTTACCCCGCAGACCGGCGGGTTGCTGCTGGAGCGGGATTTGCTCGCACGGCGCGATGCCTTTCAGCAAGACCCGCAGGCACTTGCGGAATTCTGGCAAGCGTTCGGTGTGCGGCCATCCCGGCCGGATGAGACGCGCATATCGCTGTTCAGCTATGAAAACCCGGCGCTGCCTGATTTGTTGCGCACGTGGGCGCAGGGTAGGCAGCCGCTGACGTGTTTGCTGCCGGAAGGCCGGGCACTGCCGCAGGTGGCGGCGTTCTTTGGCAGCGCGCGCGCCGCACCGGGCGATGTGTTCAAGCGTGGCAATCTAGAGGTGCGTGTGCTGCCGTTCGTGGAACAGGAGCGTTACGACGAACTGCTGTGGGCGTGCGATATCAATTTCGTGCGCGGCGAGGATTCCTGCGTGCGTGCGCAATGGGCGGCCAAGCCGTTTGTCTGGCACATCTACCCGCAGCATGACGGCGTGCATATGCACAAGCTGCGCGCGTTCATGGCGCTGTATTGCGCCGGGCTGCCAACTGACGCGGTGCAGGCGTTGCATGCTCTGTGGGAAGAGTGGAATGGCGGACCAGACGCCGGGGCGATTTCAGCGCACGGCTGGAACGATTTCTGGATGCGCAGGTCTATGCTGCGGCAGCATGCGCACACCTGGGTGCAGCATCTTTCGGGCAATAGCCTCGCTTTGAATTTGCTGGATTTTTTCCGGAAAATTGATAGAATGCGCGGCTTGCAAAATTAATGCAGATTTTTTAAGGCAGACAAATTTATGAAAACAGCACAAGAACTCCGCGCCGGCAACGTCATCATGGTCGGCACCGATCCCATGGTTATCCTCAAGGCGGAATACAGCCGTTCCGGTCGTAACGGCTCGGTGGTCAAGATGAAGATGAAGAATCTGTTGACCGAAGCCGCCAAGGAGACCGTGTATAGCGCCGATGACAAATTCGACCAGATCATCCTGGATCGCAAGGAATGCACTTATTCCTATTTCGCCGATCCGATGTATGTGTTCATGGACGGTGACTACAACCAGTATGAAATCGAGGCGGAAAGCATGGGCGATTCGATCAATTACATCGAAGACGGCATGCCATGCGAGGTGGTGTTTTACAACGAGAAGGCGATATCCGTCGAGTTGCCCAACACCATTGTGCGCGAAATCGTTTATACCGAACCCGCGGTGCGTGGCGACACTTCCGGCAAGGTGATGAAGCCGGCCAAGATCAACACCGGCATGGAGTTGCCCGTGGCGGCTTTTTGCGAAATTGGCGACAAGATCGAGATCGACACCCGCACCAATGAATTCAAGCGCCGCGTGGCTGCTTGAGCAATTAATGCTGCGGATGAAAAGATGGCACCGTGAGGTGCCATTTTTGTTGGCCGTGGCAGCATAGTGTTGAAGTCAAACCGGTTGCGCGATACAGAAAGCAAATGCCTACCCGGGGTATTTTCGTATTTTTGGCATTGCCCTTCCGAAGAGTTGAAAAATCCATTAAAGTGGCTACCCGCTATAACCATAAGAGCAAAAAATCATGAGTACAAAAGGGCAACATTTACAAGACCCGTTCCTGAATGCGTTGCGCAAGGAGCATGTACAGGTCGCCATTTATCTTGTGAATGGTATCAAGTTGCAAGGGCAGGTCGAGTCATTTGACCAGTATGTGGTGCTGTTGAAGAACACCATCACTCAGATGGTTTACAAGCACGCCATTTCCACCATCGTTCCTGCACGCGCCATCACTATCCCGGCTGACGCCGAGTAATGCACGAACCGGAAACTGCCGCAGCGAAAGGGTCGCTGCGTAGCAGCGGGGCGGACGCCAACACGGCAATATTGGTCAGCATCGACTTTGGCGCGCCGGATTACGCGGAAAGCCTGGAAGAGCTGCGGCTGCTAGCGGAGAGCGCGGGTGTGCGCACCGTTGCGCTGGTGGAAGGCAAGCGCCAGCGTCCCGATGCGTCGTTATTTGCCGGCAGCGGCAAGGTGGACGAAATCGCCGCCATCGTCGAGCAGCATGCCGCCCTTTCCGAGCATCATGTGGCCCCGGTGGTTATTTTCAATCACGATCTTTCCCCCGCGCAGATGCGCAATCTTTCCGCCAGAATCAAGACGCGCGTGATAGACCGCACCATGCTGATTCTGGATATTTTTGCGTTGCGTGCACAAAGCCATGAAGGCAAGGTGCAGGTTGAACTGGCGCAGCTGAAATATCTTTCCACGCGCCTGGTCGGGATGAACCAGGACATGGGGCAGCAGAAATTTGCCGTGGGTGCGCGCGGTCCGGGTGAAACCCAGCTGGAGCTGGACCGGCGCAAACTGGATAAGCGCGTGCACCTGCTGCAAGACCGCTTGGAGAAGCTCAAGCGTCACCGTCAGGTGCAGCGGCGCGCGCGTAATCGCTCCGAGGTGATGTCGGTATCGATCGTCGGCTATACCAATGCAGGAAAATCCACCCTGTTCAACCGGCTGACCCAGGCTGATGTGTATGTGGCGAATCAGTTGTTCGCCACGCTGGATACCACTTCGCGCCGCGTGTATCTGGAGGGGCCTGGGCAGGTGGTGTTGTCGGACACCGTCGGGTTTATTCGCCATCTGCCGCACGGGCTGGTAGCGGCGTTTCGCAGTACGCTGGAAGAAACGGCACAGGCCGATTTGTTGTTGCATGTAGTGGATGCCAATAGCACGGAACGTTTCGACCAGATTGCCGAAGTGAATAAAGTATTGCTGGAGATCGGCGCGCAGCATATTCCGCAGATTCTGGTGTTCAACAAGATTGATTTGCAGGACTTGCCGGCGGGCGTGCAGCGCGACGAATATGGTAGAATTGCGCGCATTCACCTGAGCGCCAGGACGGGCGCAGGCGTAGATGCATTGCGTGCGGCATTGGCAGAAGCGCGCGACGCCCGGGCGCACGATGCGCAGAATGTGCAGCCACAAGAGTGGCATCCTCTTAATAACTGAGTCAACTAACAGAGCAGGATGGACTATGGGATTGAATGACCCGCAATGGGGCAATAAAAACAGCGGTGGCCCGCCGGACCTGGAAGCTGTGCTGCGCGACCTGAATAAGAAAATCGCGGGGCTTTTTGGCGGCAAAGGCGGCGGCACGGGTGGAACGGGCGGCAGTGGCGGCAGCAATCCGGCAAGAAATTTCGGTAGCAGCGTTGGCCTGATTGTGGTGGTGATCGTATTGATCTGGCTTGCCAGCGGCTTCTATATCGTGGATGCCAGCCAGCGTGGCGTGGTGCTTCGTTTCGGCAAGCAGGTCGAGGTTACCCAGGCTGGCCCGCGCTGGCACTTGCCATTTCCCATCGAGACCGTTGAGGTGGTGAGCTTGAGCCAGGTCAGAACGGTTGAAATCGGCTACCGTGAGAACGTCAAGAACAAGATGCTGAAAGAATCGCTGATGCTGACCGACGACGAGAACATCATCGATATTCAGTTTGCCGTACAGTATTTCCTGAAAGACCCTGCCGATTATCTGTTCAACAACCGCATGCCGGACGAGAACGTGCGTCAGGCGGCCGAGACTGCGATACGCGAGGTGGTCGGCAAGAACAAGATGGACTTCGTGTTGTATGAAGGGCGCGAGCAGGTTGCTGCGGCGACAACCAAGCTGATTCAGGATATTCTGGATCGCTACAAATCCGGCATTCTGGTGAGCAAGGTCACCATGCAGAATGCGCAGCCTCCCGAGCAGGTGCAGGCGGCGTTCGACGATGCGGTGAAAGCCGGGCAGGACCGCGAGCGCCAGAAGAACGAGGGCCAGGCCTATGCCAATGATGTGGTGCCCAAGGCCAAGGGTGCGGCGGCACGCCTGATGCAGGAGGCAGAAGGTTATCGTCAGCGCATCGTGGCGAATGCCGAGGGTGATGCCAGCCGCTTCAAACAGGTGCTGGTGGAATATGAGAAAGCACCTGTTGTTACGCGTGAACGCATGTACATCGACATGATGCAGCAGGTGCTGGCTACCAGCAGCAAGGTGCTGGTGGACCAGAAGAATGGCAATAACCTGCTGTATTTGCCTTTGGATAAACTGATTCAAAGCACAAGTGCGGACCCGGCAATAGCTGCAGCAGCAGGCAGGTCTGCCAATAATGCGGAGCAGGTTGCGCCTCCAGCTTCTGTGATGAATGAGCCGGTTTCACCCAATGTGCGCGATATATTGCGTGGCCGCGAAAGGGAGGCACGTCCATGAAAACTAATTTTGGCAACATCCTCGTTGGCGCAATCGCCGTTCTCATCCTGCTCAGCCTGAGTGCATTCGTGGTCGATCAGCGCCAGACTGCGATCGTGTTCCAGCTCGGCGAGGTGGTCGGTGTGAAGACGGCTCCCGGGCTGTATTTCAAGATTCCGCTGGTACAGAACGTGCGCTATTTTGATTCGCGCATACTGACCATGGACAGCGTGGAACCGGAGCGCTTTATCACGGCCGAGAAGAAGAACGTGATGGTGGATTCGTACGTCAAGTGGCGCATTGCCGATGTGAAGCAGTATTACATCAGCGTGGGCGGCGATGAAATGCGTGCACGCACCCGATTGATGCAGACGGTGAATGCTTCCATGCGTGAGGAGTTCGGCAAACGCACCATCCACGAAGTCGTGTCCGGAGAACGAGAGAAGATCATGCAGGTACTGCGTGAGAAGGCGGATATCGATGCACGCAAGATCGGCGTGGAAGTGCTGGACGTACGCCTGAAGCGCGTGGATTTTCCGCACGAAATCAGTGATTCGGTATACCGCCGCATGGATGCCGAGCGCAAGCGGGTGGCCAATGAACTGCGTGCGACCGGCAATGCAGAAAGCGAGAAGATTCGTGCCGATGCAGACCGGCAACGCGAAGTCATACTTGCCGATGCATACCGTGACGCCCAGAAAATCAAGGGTGACGGCGATGCCAAGGCGACCGCGATTTATTCCGCAGCATTTGGGCGTAATTCCGAGTTCTATTCGTTCTATCGCAGCCTGGAAGCCTATAAACAGACCTTCAATAACAAGGGCGATGTTATGGTGCTGGATCCCAGCTCGGCCTTTTTCAAATATCTCAAGAGTTCCTCCGGCAAGGCTGGGAAGTAATTGGAACTTCTGAAGTGCTGAGTTATTGGCTCATCGGTCTGGCGTTGATGCTGGTGATCGAGGGTATTATGCCATTCCTGTTTCCGGACCTGTGGCGCGACACATTTCGCAGGCTGGTGCAGCTCTCGGATGGGCAGCTCCGTTTCATCGGCATCAGCGCCATGCTGGCCGGGTTGCTGTTGTTGTATTTTGTGAAATAAAGTCATGCCGAATTCGAATTGGTTATTGCCGGAATACATCCAGGACATGCTGCCGGATGAAGCCTGGCGCATCGAGCACATGCGCGCCAGCGTGCTCGAATTGCTGCGCCTGTCAGGCTACCAATTGGTCGTGCCGCCGCTGCTGGAATATGCGGAAGCGCTGCTGGTCAATGGCAGCCATGACATGGACTTGCGTACCTTCAAGCTGGTCGATCAGTTGAGCGGGCGCACCTTGGCGTTGCGCGCTGACATCACGCCGCAGGTGGCACGCATCGATGCGCACCTCCTCAACTGTCAGGGCGTGACCCGCTTGTGTTATGCCGGCAGCGTGCTACACACACAGCCTGCGGGGCTGATGCGTACCCGCGAACCCCTGCAGATCGGCGCGGAACTGTATGGCCACAGCGGGCTGGAAAGCGATCTCGAGGTGCAGCGCCTGATGTTGCAGGCATTGACTGCCCTCGGTATTTTCGGCGTGCATCTTGATCTTGGCCATGTTGCGCTGTTCCGTGCGCTGGTCAGGCGTGCGGAGATAGGCAATGCATTGGAAGCGGAATTGTTCGGAGTCCTGCAGGGCAAGGATGTATCCGCATTGCGCACACTGGTGGCAGACCTGCCCCAGGAAGTAAAAAATGCGCTGCTGGCGCTGCCGCAACTGTATGGTGGCGTGGAGGTGATCGCGCGTGCGCGTGCGACGTTGCCGCATTATCCGGAAGTTCTTGCGGCGCTGGATGAACTGGAACAGGTCGCCGTGCATCTCCAACCTCTGGCGCATGGCATCGGGATTGATCTGGCCGAACTGCGCGGCTACCACTATCACAGCGGCATGGTGTTCGCTGCATATCACGCAGGCAGCCATGATGCCATCGCGCTGGGCGGACGCTACGATGACGTGGGCAAGAGCTTCGGTCGCGCGCGCCCTGCCACCGGCTTCAGCATGGACTTGCGCCAGTTGCATGGCCTGCTCGCCCAGCAGGCGCAACCCAAAGGCGTGCTCGCGCCGCATCGCAGCGACCCTGCATTGCAGGAAAAAATCGCACAGTTGCGCGCGCAGGGACATGCCGTCGTCGTGGACTTGCTCGGCGACCCGTCGTTGCGTCACGAACTGAATTGCGATCGCGAACTGGTCTTGCGCGATGGCGCCTGGCATGTGGCCGAATTGAAATTTTGAAATCAGCGAATCAGGAATCAGCAATGTCTAAAAATGTTGTCGTAATCGGTACGCAGTGGGGTGATGAAGGCAAGGGCAAGATCGTCGATTGGCTCACCGATCACTCCCAGGGCGTGGTGCGCTTTCAGGGCGGACACAATGCCGGCCACACGCTGGTCATAGGTGGCAAGAAGACGGTGCTACACCTGATTCCGTCCGGGATATTGCGCGAGCACGTGATGTGCTACATCGGCAACGGTGTGGTGCTGTCGCCGCAGGCATTGCTCAAGGAAATGGATGAACTGGCAGCCGCCGGAATAGATGTGTATGGCCGCCTGCGCATTTCCGAAGCCTGCCCGCTGATCCTGCCCTATCACGAAGCGCTCGACAAGGCGCGCGAAGCCGCCAAGGGCGAAGCAAAGATCGGCACCACCGGGCGTGGCATCGGCCCCGCGTATGAAGACAAGGTGGCGCGACGCGCTATCCGCCTGCAGGATTTGCTGCACCGCAAGCGCTTTGCCGCCAAGCTGGGTGAGGTGCTGGATTACCACAACTTCGTGCTGAAAAACTATTTCCATGTCGCCACGGTGGACTTCCAGAAAACATTGGATGACGCGCTGGCTTTGGCCGAGCGCATGAAGCCGCTGGTGCTGGACGTTCCGCGTGCGCTGTACGAGGCCAACAAGGCCGGGCAGAACCTGCTGTTTGAAGGCGCGCAGGGTACGCTGCTGGACATCGATCACGGCACCTATCCTTTTGTCACCTCCAGCAACTGTATCTCGGGCGCCGCCTGCGCCGGCAGCGGCGTGGGGCCGCAGAATCTGCATTACGTGCTGGGCATCACCAAGGCCTACACCACGCGCGTCGGCTCCGGCCCGTTCCCGACCGAACTGTACGATGCGGTGGACAAGCAGGATCCGATCGGCAAGATGCTGGCGGAAAAGGGGCATGAGTTCGGCTCGACGACTGGGCGCGCGCGCCGCTGCGGCTGGTTCGACGCCGCCGCGCTCAAGCGCTCCATCCAGATCAACGGCGTGTCGGGACTGTGCGTGACCAAACTGGACGTGATGGACGGCATGGAAACCGTGCGCATCGGCGTCGGCTACCGCATTGACGGGAAATTCAGCGACATCCTGCCAGTCGGCGCGGAATCTCTGATTGGATGCGAGCCGGTGTATGAGGATATGCCGGGCTGGAGCGGCAGCACAGTGGGAGTGAAGCATTACGATGACCTGCCGCTGGAAGCGCGCAACTATCTGCAACGCATCGCGCAAATATGCGAAGTGCCGGTAGACATGGTTTCAACCGGGCCGGAACGCGATGAAACCATTGTGTTGCGCCACCCGTTTACGGCATAGTCACCATTGCCAAAAATAGAATAACAATGGCGCAGTACCGGAACGGTAGTGCGTGCCAATTGTTTTTGGAAGATCCGTGGGTATTCTTGGAAAAGCCATGGAGGCTAAAACCAGAATCCCGAAAGACAGGAGCTTCGCTTGTTCTGGCCACCAAACAAAAACGGCTCGCTTGCGCGAACCGTTTTGTTTAATCGTGGTGCCCAGAAGAGGACTCGAACCTCCACACCTTGCGGCACACGGACCTGAACCGTGCGCGTCTACCAATTCCGCCATCTGGGCACTTGAGGGCGCGTAATTTAATCGTTATAGGACATACTGTCAATGAAAAACAAGAAAAAAAATATCCGCGAACTCGATCCGTTTCTGGATCGCGAGCGCGAGCAATACGAACACCCCCTGCCCAGCCGCGAGTACATTCTGCAACTGCTGGCCGAGAAGGGCGTGCCGCTGGCGGAAGAAGATCTGTGCGCCATGCTGCTCATCAAGGAGGATGAGGCCGAGCTGTTTGCACGCCGCCTGCGTGCGATGGAACGCGACGGCCAGATCATGCGCAATCGCAAGAATGCGATCTGCGAGGTGGACAAGCTCGATCTGATCAAAGGCAAGGTGCAAGGCCATCCGGACGGCTTCGGCTTCCTGATTCCCGAGGACGGCAGCGCCGACCTGGTGCTGAGCGCCAAGGAAATGCACAAGGCGCTGCACGGCGATACCGTGATGGCGCGGGTGTGTGGCATGGATCGCCGCAGCCGCCGCGAAGCCAGTATTGTCGAGGTGCTGGAGCATGGCACGACGCGCCTGGTCGGGCGCCTGTACGAGGAGCATGGCATCCAGTTCGTGGTGGCGGAGAATCGCCGCATCAGCCAGGACATCCTGGTGACGCCCGGCGAGCGCAGTGAAGCCAAAGCGGGGCAAGTGGTGATGGTGGAGATTCTGCAGCAGCCCAGCAAGCATGCGCAGCCGATTGGCCGCATCGTCGAGGTGTTGGGCAACTACGCCGACCCCGGCATGGAGATCGAGATTGCGTTGCGCAAGCACGATTTGCCGCATGAGTTTCCTGCCGATGCGAAGCGCCAGGCTGAAAAGTTTGCGCCGGAAGTATCGCCTGCGGATTACGCAGAGCGCGAGGATGTGCGCAAGCTGCCGCTGGTCACCATCGACGGTGAAACGGCGCGTGATTTCGATGACGCGGTGTATTGCGAACCCGCCGGTACAGGCTTCCGCCTGGTGGTAGCGATTGCCGACGTGAGCCACTACGTCAAACCCGGCGATGACCTGGATAAGGAAGCGCTGAACCGCGGCAACTCGGTGTATTTCCCGCGCCGCGTGATTCCGATGTTGCCGGAGGAATTATCCAACGGCCTGTGCTCGATCAACCCCAATGTCGAGCGTCTGTGCATGGTGTGCGACATGCAGATCAGCGGCCAGGGTGATATCGAAAAATACCGCTTCTATCCCTCGGTGATGTTCTCCCATGCGCGCCTGACCTACAGCCAGGTGGCGGACATGCTGGCCAATCCGCAAGGCGAAACGGCGCAGAAATTTGCCGCGGTGCTGCCGCATATCAATCAGCTGTACACGCTGTTCAAGACCCTGCTGCAGGCGCGAGAGAAACGCGGCGCGATTGATTTTGAGACCATCGAAACGCAGATGATATTCAACGACCAGGGCAAGATCGAACGCATCATCCCCGTGGTGCGCAACGACGCGCACCGCCTGATCGAGGAATGCATGCTGGCGGCTAACGTGAGCACCGCCAATTTCCTGAATGAGCACAAGCACACTGTGTTGTACCGGGTGCACGAAGGCCCGACACCGGAAAAACTGGATGCGGTGCGCGAATTCCTCAAGGAATTCGGCCTGCAACTGGGCGGCGGGGACGAGCCACAGGCGGGCGATTACGCCAAGCTGCTCAAGCAGATCAAGGGCCGCCCGGACATGCCCCTGCTGCAAACCGTCATGCTGCGCTCATTGCGCCAGGCACGCTATTGCCCGGAGAACACCGGCCATTTCGGCCTCGGCTATGATGCCTACACGCACTTTACCTCGCCCATTCGCCGCTATCCGGACCTGCTGGTGCACCGCGCCATCAAGGCCGTGCTGACCAGCAAGCAATACAAGCCGAAAGAAAAATGGGAGGCGCTGGGCGAGCATTGCTCGCAGACGGAGCGCCGTGCCGACGACGCGACGCGCGATGTGGAAGCTTGGCTCAAGTGCTTCTACATCCGCGATCACCTCGGCAGCGTGTTCAACGGCACCGTGTCCTCGGTCACCGGCTTCGGCTTGTTTGTCGCGCTGGATGATCTATACATCGAAGGTCTGGTGCATGTGTCCGAACTCGGCGCAGATTATTTCCACTTCGACCCCGCCAAGCACCAGATGCTCGGCGAGCGCACGGGCAAGCGCTACCGCCTGGGCGATCGCGTGCGCGTCAAGGTCGTGCGCGTGGATATGGAAAGCACCAAGATTGATTTCGTGCTGGTGGAAGACATCGGGCCGCTGACCGAAGAGAAAGGTGATCTGAGTGCAGGTGCATGGGGGCAGTCTGCGCCGAAGAAAAAGACAACTGCAAAGAAGCGCAGCAAATAACCCGGCATCAATTTCCCTCCCCCTTGCAGGGGGAGGGCTAGGATGGGGGTAGAAGCTCGGCTTTACCCCACTGTTCCACCCCCATCCCAACCTTCCCCCTCTGCGGGGGACGGAGTGAATGTCGCCTTAGGCGATCTACAGGTTTATAAAAGAAAGCAAACAAGCATCATGGCTGAAACCCGCATCATTCACGGCTTCCATGCCGTCACCGCACGCATCCGCCAGCATGCCGACAGTGTGCTGGAGCTGTATGTAGACACCCAACGCCGCGATCCGCGTGCGCGCGATCTGCTCAAGCTGGCAGAAAGCCAGGGCGTACGCATCGTCCCCGTGGATAGTAAACGCCTCGATGGCATGGCCGGGAACGCTCGCCATCAAGGTGTTGCAGCCAGGGTGGATGCGGCGCAAAAGGTGCAGCACCTGGATGACGTGCTGGACACCCTCACCGAGCCTGCGCTGCTGCTGGTGCTGGACGGTGTGCAAGACCCGCACAATCTCGGCGCCTGTCTGCGCAGCGCCGATGCCTTCGGCGTACACGCCGTCATCGCGCCGAAAGACCGTGCCGTGGGGCTGAACGCCACCGTGGAGAAAGTCGCCTGCGGCGCGGCGGAAACTGTGCCCTACATCACCGTCACCAACCTGGCGCGCACCCTGCGTGAGCTGAAGGAGCGCGACATCTGGATCGTGGGGGCCGATGGCGAAGCGGAAACAGACATGCACAGTTTCAAGCACGCCGGTGCGCTGGCCTGGGTGCTTGGCGCGGAAGGCGAAGGTCTACGGCGGCTAACGAAAGAGACCTGTGACCAGCTGGTGCGTATCCCGATGCTGGGCAGCGTGGAAAGTTTGAATGTGTCAGTGAGTGCGGGTGTGTGTTTGTATGAGGCGAGAAGGCAGCGGCAGGGTGGCTCGTAGCAATATCTGTAATAGTTCAGGCTTAATCAGATAGGCAGTGCCTGAACTTAACCTTCAAGTTTGGATATGAGACAGTCGCGAGTGTCTGCTTCGCGGCAGGCACTATGCAGCATGGGGGAGGCTGAGTGTCAGTCGTTCATCTGTAGTAGTCGCGACTTCATCCGTACGTACATAATGAAAAGGGGGCTGATCAGCCCAGCATCGCCTTGAGCCGCGCCAGCTTGGCCATGCCCTCGTCCTTGCTTACTGCGGGGGGGCTTCCTGCCGGAGCCATGCCGGAATACACCACCTCATCCTGCGGCAACTCTTGCAGGAAACGGCTGGGTTCGCACAGCTTCCATTCCTTGCCCTGCCTGCGTTTGGTGCAATAGCTGATTTGCAGCGAGCGCTGCGCGCGGGTGATGCCGACATACATCAGGCGGCGTTCTTCTTCGATCTGTTCAGGCGCTTCGCTGCGTTCGTGCGGCAAAATTCCTTCTTCTGTCCCCACCAGGAATACATGTCCGAATTCCAGTCCCTTGGCTGCATGCAGTGTGGACAGGCTGACCGCATCGGACTCCTGGTCGCGTGATTCGAGCAGGTTCATCAATGCGATGGTTTGGGTCATGGCCAGCAGGGTCTTGCCGTCTGCTTCGGATTTGCGGTTGATCCAGCCGACAAAATCCATGACGTTGGCCCACTTGTTTTCCGCCTGGCGCGGTTCGTGGCTGTCGAACAACCATGCCTCGTAATCAATTGCGCTCATCAGGTCCGCCAGCACCGGCGCGCATTCTTCCTTGCCGGCGCGCGCTTCCATGCGGTTGATGAAGTTGCAGAAAGTCATCAGGTCTTCATATTGCCGGGCAGGAAGCTGGTGCGCCATGGCGCTCTCGAACGCAGCCTCGAACAGGCTGACATTGCGCGTTGCGGCGTAGCTGGCAAGCTTTTCCAGCGTCTGGTTGCCTATGCCGCGCTTGGGCGTGGTGATGGCGCGGATGAAGGCGGGGTCGTCGTCGGTGTTGGCGATCAGGCGCAGGTAGGCCACGATGTCCTTGATCTCGGCACGCTCGAAAAACGATGTGCCGCCGCTTACGGTGTAAGGCACTTTCTGTTCGCGCAACTGGCTCTCGAAGGCGCGAGACAAATGGTTGCTGCGGTACAGGATGGCGTAGTCGGAGAAACGCGTGCCATGCTCAAATTTGTGCGCCAGCAGGCGCATCACCACTGATTCCGCTTCATTCTCATCATCCTTCGCTGCGAATACGCGGATGAGGTCTCCCGGCCCATGCTCGCTCCACAATTTTTTCTCGAACAGCTTGGTGTTGTTGCTGATCACATGGTTGGCGCAGGTCAGGATGCGCTGCGAGGAGCGGTAATTCTGCTCCAGCTTGATCACGCGCAAAGTGGGGTGGTCGTTTTGCAGATTCTGCAGGTTTGCGGTGCTCGCCCCACGCCAGGCATAGATGGCCTGATCATCGTCACCCACTGCGGTGAGTGCGGCACGGCTGCCCGCCAGCAGGCGCATCATCTGGTACTGGCAATCGTTGGTATCCTGATATTCGTCGATCAACAGGTAGCGGAAGCGCTGCTGCCAGCGCTGCAGTGCCTCGGGAAAGTTCTGGAACAAATCCACAGGCAGGCGGATCAGGTCGTCAAAATCCATCGCTTGGTAGGCGCGCAGCGTCTCCTGGTAGCGTGCGTAGAGCAGGGCCATGCGTTGCGCTGCTTCGTTCTCTGCCTGGCATGAGGCATGTTCCGGGGAAATGAACCCGGCCTTCCAGTTGGATATCACGCTTTGTGCGTTACGGATGTCCTGCTTGTCCGGCGCGCCCAACAGCTCGCTGATGATTTTTGCCGTATCGGCGCTGTCAAAGATGGAGAATTGTTTCTTGTAACCGAGCAGCCCGGCTTCCTCGCGCAGGATTTGCATGCCCAGCGCGTGAAAGGTGCTGATGGTCAGCCCCTTGGTATTGCGTCCGGCGAGCAGCTTGCCTACGCGCTCGTGCATCTCGTTGGCAGCCTTGTTGGTGAAGGTGATGGCCGCAATATTGCGCGGGGAATAGCCGCATTGTTCGATCAGATAGGCCAGCTTGTGCGTGATAACGCCCGTCTTGCCGCTTCCTGCTCCAGCCAATACCAATAATGGGCCATCCAGATATTTTATTGCTTCGCGTTGTGCGGAATTGAGTTTACTTAGCATGGTCCAGCGGAGTGTGTTTGGTGCCCGGGACCGGAATCGAACCGGTACAGCCGTGAGGCCGAGGGATTTTAAGTCCCTTGTGTCTACCAATTTCACCACCCGGGCGAGATGGAGTCGGGGCGGAATGCGTGAGCCAGCAGCCTCATCGCGAGGCTGCGCATTATACAGGGATGCACGCGGCAATGGCGAAATATCAGTGTCTGCAGGAGATGCGCTAAAAAAATTTATGTGACATGCACATCATTTCTTGACACGGTTATCAATATCCCTATAATGCGGACTTCGTTTTTTGCGGGAATAGCTCAGTTGGTAGAGCGCAACCTTGCCAAGGTTGAGGTCGCGAGTTCGAGCCTCGTTTCCCGCTCCAAATCTCTTGGGAAAGCACCTCGCTTTCCCATAAGTTTTTTCAGCTCCCGGTAATTTTCAGCACGGCGGGGTAGCAAAATGGTTATGCAGCGGATTGCAAATCCGTAGACGCCGGTTCGATTCCGACCCCCGCCTCCACATTCACAGGCAAAAACCACGCTATGCCCAGCGTGGTTTTTGCTTTGTGCCACGGCGTTAACCAATCGCATGTTTCTGCAATGAATCCCTGTACGGAGTGGCCAATCATCCGTTATTCGAACTGTTGCGCGCAGATGCGAGTAAGTAAGTGTAAAGCGCAAATGGATAATGCGGCGGGGAAGCGGAAGCACGGTGCTGAAAACTGGCGGTTCAGCCCAGCGCTATGACAGCATAAGACGACCGTGCCAATGGTTGTCTTATGCTTGAGTGGGGTCAGGGATGCTTAAAAGGCAGATTACTTGGCGACTTGCTTCTCGCGAATTTCGTCCAGTGTCTTGCAGTCTATGCAAAGCGTTGCGGTCGGCCGTGCTTCCAGACGGCTGAGCCCGATTTCCACGCCGCAATTCTCGCAGTAACCATAGTCGCCGCTGTCTATCTTGGCGAGCATCTCGTCGATCTTCTTGATCAGCTTGCGCTCCCGGTCACGATTGCGTAGCTCCAGGCTTACGTCAGATTCCTGGCTGGCACGGTCGTTCGGGTCGGCAAACACGGTGGCCTCGTCCTGCATGGTGTGTACCGTTCGGTCTATGTCCTGGCTTAGGCCAAGCTTGATGTTGTTCAAGATGGCACGAAAATGATCCAGTTGTTTGGGGCTCATATAAACATCCCCCTTCTTGGGTTTGTATGGGGTGATAGGCTTGGTGGATGGTGCCGGCATCAATATCTCCAGAAACGAGCAAAATTAAAAACGCAATTTAATACCAGAAACGCTTACGTATCGCAACTAAATTAGCTAAAACTGCAGAAGGCAAGGTGCTTAATTATTGAGCGTAAACCTCCGAAGCTTAAGGCTGGTTGCGCCGCGCAGAGGATGACAAGGAAATGTTCACAAAACTGAAACGCCCTGTTTTCTTAACATGCTTACAAGCAAAATGAGGGGGAGGCCGATCAGCGCATTGGGATCATCGCCTTCCATCCGGCTAATCAGCGCGATACCCAGACCTTCCGACTTTGCGCTGCCAGCACAATGGTATGGCTGCTCCTTGCGCAGGTAGGATTCAATTTCGTCGTCGCTGAGGTCGCGAAAACTGACGCAATTTTCCGCTACCTCGGTTTGCATTTCACCGGTGCGCGCGTTCAACAAGGTCAACGCAGTATAGAAATTCACGCTCTGACCGCGCATGGCCCGGAGCTGGCGTAGCGCATTGTCATGGGTAAGAGGCTTGCCTATCTGTTCCTCGCCCAGCAGCGCGACCTGATCTGAACCGATGATCAGTGCATCCGGATGATTTGCTGCCACTGCCTGCGCTTTTTCACGGGAGAGTCGCCATGAAGTCTGCTTGGCGCCCTCACCGGGAAGCGGGGTTTCATCTACATCCGGTGCGGCAGTCTGGAACGGGATATGCAGGCGCCTCAGCAGTTCGCAGCGGTAAACCGAGGTAGAGGCGAGAACGAGTGGCTGAGAAATCAAAGATATTCCTTAGTTATCCTATTGTCCCTTGGTCTTCATTCTTTGACAGGGATACACGAAATATATATCATGCGCGCCTCATGTTTGCACGGCATTTCATTGATAGTCTGGACTTTGCCTTCAAAGGCAGTGAAATACTGGGTGAAGTGCCGCTGACTGAAATGCCTCGGCTGCAGGATAAGCTGGCGGTTCCAGAAGGGAAAATCAGCTATATGGTGCGCGGCCTTCATGATAAGAATGGCATGCCAATGCTGGAAGTGGCGCTCACTGGACTGTGTCAGTTGCGTTGCCAGCGCTGCCTGGAGAAGTTGGACTACCCGATACAACTGTCTTCACGCCTGCTGCTGGTGCAGGAAAGTGAGCTGGATGAATTTTCTTCTGAGGAAGACGAACAGGACAGCATCCCGGCCGACAAGCATCTGGATGTGCTTGCGCTGATTGAGGATGAGATTTTGCTGAGCCTGCCGTTTGCAGCGGTGCATCCATCAGGCACCTGCCAGCTTGTAGCGAATGGTTCGGACCGGTCAGAGAAAAGCCCGTTTGCGGTTCTGGCAGGATTAAAGAATAAATAGTTTTCATTTTTGGTTTTCGTAAGGAGTTAACATGGCTGTCCAACAGAACAAAAAGTCCCCGTCTAAGCGTGGTATGCACCGCGCGCACGATTTCCTGACCGCTCCTGCACTGGCGGTTGAACCTTCTACCGGCGAGCCGCATCTGCGTCATCACATCAGCCCGAGCGGTTACTACCGTGGCAAAAAGGTTGTCAAGACTAAAGGCGAGTAATCTCGTCCAGCATTAGCCGTTTGTGCCAAGCAGATCGCGCGCCTGGTCAGCAGGACAAAGGGCGCGTATCTGCGGTCGCTCATCTCTTTTGATTACAGCGTTGCGAGGATCGCCTGGTGGATGTCACGATAGCCATTGATGCCATGGGCGGCGACCATGGGACGCGCGTCACCATACCAGCCGCAGTAGAGTATCTGCGAAAAAATCCCAACGACACCATTGTACTGGTCGGGTTGCCGGATGCCATCGAGGCAGAGTTGCGTACCATCAATGCCTCTACCGGACCGCGCCTGCGTATTCATGCGGCCAGCGAAGTGGTCGGCATGGATGAGTCTCCGCAGTTGGCGTTGCGCAACAAAAAAGATTCTTCCATGCGTGTCGCCATCAATCTGGTCAAGAATGGCGAAGCGGCTGCCTGCGTCAGCGCCGGCAATACTGGCGCGCTAATGGCGACAGCGCGCTATGTGCTGAAAACCCTTCCCGGCATCGATCGTCCAGCGATTGCCTCTTATCTGCCGACCAACACCGGTCAGGTCTGCATGCTGGATCTGGGTGCGAACACCGATTGCAGCGCCGAGCATCTGCTGCAATTTGCGCTGATGGGTTCCACGCTGGTCACCGCGCTGGAACACAAGCCTAATCCCACTGTCGGCCTGCTGAACATTGGCAGCGAAGACATCAAGGGCAATGAGGTGGTCAAGCAGGCTGCCGAATTGCTGCGGGCAAGTGATCTGAATTTCTACGGCAACGTCGAGGGCAATGACATCTTCAAAGGCACGACCGATTTGGTGGTGTGCGATGGATTCGTCGGCAATGTCGCGCTGAAAACCACCGAAGGCCTGGCGCAGATGCTGGGCGGGTTCCTGCGCGAAGAGTTTGGCCGCAATATATTCACCAAACTTGCGGCAGTGCTGGCGATGCCGGTGCTCAAGGCATTCAAGCGCCGCGTCGACCCTCGGCGCTATAATGGTGCGAGCTTTCTCGGCCTGAAGGGCATTGTGGTAAAAAGCCACGGCTCGGCAGATGATTTTGCTTTCCTGTGCGCCATAGAGCGTGCGGCCGAGGAAGCACGAGAAGGCATGTTGCACCATATCAGCGAGCATATCGAAAAATGGCATCATGCACGCCAACAACCAGCCGGGGAGGTTTCCTGATGTATTCAAAAATTATCGGAACAGGCAGCTATCTACCCGCCAAGGTTGTGACCAACTTCGACCTGGAGAAAGTGGTTGAGACCTCGCATGACTGGATCGTCAGCCGCAGCGGCATCGTTGAACGGCATTTTGCCGCCGACGACGAATTGGCGAGTGATTTGGCCATGCATGCCAGCCGGCGTGCACTTGAAGCGGCAGGAATCGACGTGGATGACGTTGACCTGGTTATCGTCGCCACGACTACGCCGGATCAGATATTCCCCAGCACCGCCTGCATCCTGCAAGACAAGCTGGGTATCAAGCATGCCGCGGCATTTGACGTGCAGGCTGTGTGCAGTGGCTTCATCTATGCGCTGAATATCGCTGACCTGTTTATCCGTAACGGACAGGCGCGAACTGCGCTGGTGGTGGGGGCTGATGTGCTGTCCCGCCTGCTCAACTGGGAAGACCGCACGACCTGCGTGCTGTTCGGTGACGGGGCGGGTGCAGTCGTGCTGCAACGCAGCGAGACCCCCGGCATTCTGGCCGCAAAGCTGCACGCCGATGGCAGCCAGCGCGGCATGCTGGCCGCCAAGGGAAATATACGCAATGGCGTGATAGACGGCAGCCCCTATATCGAGATGGAAGGGCAGGCGGTTTTCAAGTTTGCGGTCAAGGTGCTGAGTGAAGTGGTGGACGAGGTGCTGGCCGACAACAAGATGCAGGGCAGCGACATCAATTGGCTGGTTCCTCACCAAGCCAATATTCGCATCATGGAAGCCACCGCCAAGAAGCTGGGCTTGAGCATGGATAACGTCGTGGTTACCGTAGCCAATCACGGCAATACTTCGGCGGCATCGATTCCACTGGCGCTGGATGTTGCGGTACGCGATGGGCGCATCAAGGCAGGGCAAAATATCTTGCTGGAAGCTGTAGGTGGGGGCTTTACCTGGGGCGCAGTGCTGATTCGCTGGTAGTGGCGTAGGTTGGGTTAGCGTAGCGTAACCCAACCTCTTTTTACCTCATGAATTAATTATTGTTGGGTTACGCTACGCTAACCCAACCTACCGACTGTTTTTTATATGACCAAATTCGCTATTGTTTTTCCGGGGCAGGGTTCGCAATCGCGCGGCATGATGAACGGCTATGCCGATTTTCCGGTGGTGCGCAATACCTTTGCCGAAGCCTCCGATGTGCTGAAACAAGACCTGTGGCAACTGGTTACCGAAGGCAGCGATGCCGAACTCAACGCCACGGTAAACACCCAGCCGCTGATGCTTGCCGCCGGAGTGGCGGTATACCGCGCCTGGCAGAGCCTGAACGCGCCTGCTCCCGCATTGCTGGCGGGCCACAGCCTGGGCGAATACACGGCGCTGGTGGCTGGCGGCGCATTGAAATTTTCTGATGCCTTGCCGCTGGTGCGCTATCGCGCCGAATGTATGCAGCAAGCCGTGCCGGAAGGGGTGGGCGGCATTGCCGCGATTCTTGGATTGGACGACGACAGCGTGCGCGCCGTGTGCCAGGAAGCCGCACAGGGTGAAGTGCTGGAGGCAGTCAATTTCAACTCGCCGGGCCAGGTCGTGATTGCCGGTAACCGTGCTGCGGTGGAGCGCGGCATGGAATTGTCCAAGGCAAAGGGCGCAAAACGCGCGCTGATGCTGCCGATGAGCGTGCCATCGCATTGCAGCCTGTTGCGCGGTGCGGCAGAGAAGCTGCGTGAATACCTTAATACTGTAGCAGTACAGGTTCCTTCCATTCCGGTGCTGCACAACGCCGACGTGAAGAGCCATGCCGATGCTGCCTCCATCAAAGATGCGCTGGTGCGCCAGCTGTATTCGCCGGTGCGCTGGGTGGAAACCGTCCAATATTTTGGACAGCAAGGCATCAGCCACAATCTGGAATGCGCACCGGGCAAAGTGCTGGCGGGACTGAACAAGCGCATAGACACAAACCAGCAGGTATTGGCGTTGAACGATGGCGGGGCGCTGAAAGCCGCGCTGCTTGCGCTGGCGTAACAAAGGGGAAGTAGATGAATTTACAGGGACAAATTGCATTGGTAACGGGCGCTACCCGTGGCATCGGGCAAGGCATCGCGCTGGAACTGGGCAAGCAGGGCGCCACCGTGATTGGCACCGCGACTACGGAAAAAGGGGCGCAGACGATCAGCGGATATCTGGCGGAGGCGGGTATCAAGGGCGGCGGCATGGCGCTGAACGTCAATGATGGCGCGCAGATCGACCAAGTGATCGGCGAAATCCGCAAGCAACATGGCGAGGTTTCCATTCTGGTGAACAATGCCGGCATCACGCGCGACAACCTGCTGGCGCGCATGACCGATGAGGAATGGGACGACATCATGGCGACCAATCTGAAGTCAGTGTTTCGCCTCAGCCGGGCCGTGCTGCGCGGCATGATGAAGGCTCGCCACGGTCGCATCATCAATATTTCTTCGGTGGTGGGCAGCATGGGCAATTCAGGGCAAGCCAATTATGCTGCTTCCAAGGCGGGCATGATCGGCTTCAGCAAGTCCTTGGCGCGTGAAATTGGCAGCCGCAACATTACCGTCAATTGTGTCGCCCCCGGTTTTATCGCCACCGACATGACCGAAGCCTTGTCACAGGAGCAGCGCGACAAGCTGGCCGAGCAGGTGCCGCTGAAACGCCTGGGTGGCGTGACTGATGTCGCTGCAACCGTGGCTTTTCTGGCTGGCCCGGGAGCGGCGTATATTACCGGCGCGACCTTGCACGTCAACGGCGGGATGTATATGGAGTAACGCAAAAGTTGGGAATTTGATACAAGTTTGGTAGAATGCTCGACGTTTTTTGAACTTTAACCAGAGTAGGGAGAGTTACATGTCTAATATTGAACAGCGCGTCAAGAAAATCGTTGCAGAACAACTTGGCGTAAATGAGTCGGAAGTGAAGAACGAATCCTCGTTTGTCAATGATCTGGGCGCTGATTCCCTGGATACCGTAGAACTCGTGATGGCGCTGGAAGAAGAATTCGAATGTGAAATTCCTGACGAAGATGCAGAAAAAATCACGACGGTCCAGCAGGCCATCGATTACGTAAACGCACACCAAAAGTAATTTGTCCTTTCGTTTTCCCCCTCGATAGCGGAGTCCAGTTTGTCTAAACGCAGAGTCGTCATCACCGGCTTGGGCATTGTTTCGCCCGTTGGTATCGGGATTGCCCAAGCCTGGCAAAACATTGTTGATGGAAAATCAGGCATCACGCGTATTACGCGTTTTGATGCCTCGCAGTTTTCTGCACAAATTGCCGGTGAAGTGAAGGGATTTGACGTTACCCAGTATATTCCGGCGAAGGATGCGCGGCGCATGGACACTTTCATTCACTACGGCCTGGCGGCCGGGATGGAGGCTGTGAAGGATGCGGGATTTACGGTGACCGAGCAGAACGCTGAACGCATCGGCGTCAACATCGGCTCCGGCATGGGCGGTCTGCCGATGATAGAAGATACGGAGAGTGTCTTTCTGGCGTCCGGACCGCGCAAGATTTCCCCATTTTTTGTGCCCGGCACCATCATCAACATGATTTCAGGCAACCTTTCCATCATGTATGGATTCAAGGGGCCGAATCTGGCCATGGTTACTGCCTGCGCCACGGCGACACACTGCATAGGCGAATCCGCGCGCATGATTGAGTATGGCGATGCCGATATCATGGTTGCGGGCGGCTCCGAGTCCACGGTTTGCCAACTCGCAATCGGCGGTTTTTCTTCCGCCCGTGCGCTTTCAACCCGCAACGATGATCCAGCTACTGCCAGCCGTCCATGGGACAAAGACCGCGACGGTTTTGTGCTGGCCGAAGGCGCAGGGGTGGTGGTGCTGGAAGAATATGAGCATGCCAAGGCACGCGGGGCAAAGATTTACGCTGAAGTGGCGGGGTATGGCATGAGCGGAGATGCACACCATATCACCACTCCCAGCGAGGATGGCGAGGGTGCTGCGCGCTGCATGAGCAATGCGCTGCGCAATGCCAAACTGAACGCGGACCAGGTCGATTACATCAATGCGCATGGCACGTCTACGCCGCTCGGCGACATGGCCGAAATCATGGCGATGAAGCGCTGCCTGGGCGAACATTCAAAAAAAGCCGCAGTCAGCTCAACCAAATCCATGACCGGGCATCTTCTGGGTGCGGCGGGTGGCGTCGAGGCGGTGTTTTCCGCCTTGAGCATCCATCATCAGATTGCGCCGCCTACCATCAATGTCTTCGCGCAGGACGAGGCATGCGACATGGATTTGGTGCCCAATACTGCACGCAACATGAAAATCGACGTAGCCATGTCCAACTCCTTCGGCTTCGGCGGCACCAACGGTACCTTGGTTTTTCGCAAGGTCTAACCTGCCCGTCTCGGGAGGGTCATGCTGATTAATGGTGTGCCGGGTGATCAGATCAGCATCCACGATCGCGGCCTGCAGTATGGAGACGGTGTCTTTCGTACCCTGCGCATCCACAAAGGCCGCGCCCTGCACTGGTCGCGACACTATCACAAGCTGCAACAGGATTGCACCGCACTCAAGCTGCCGTGCCCGGACGCGGCGCTGCTGCTGGATGAATTGCAGCGCCTGGCTGCACGGCAACCCGAGGCGACAGCCAAGATCATCATCACGCGCGGCCAGGGTGCACGCGGTTACGCACCACCCGAACACCCTGATCCGATACGCATCGTAAGCCTCGCACCGCCACCCAGTTATCCTGCTGATTGTTATACGCAAGGCGTCAAACTGCACGTATGCGACCTGCGCCTGGGGCACCAGCCCAGACTGGCTGGCATCAAGCACCTCAACCGCCTGGAAAATGTGCTGGCAACGGCAGAATGGAATGGTGCGGGCGCTGCGGAGGGGGTGTTGCTGGACGTTGCGGGCAATGTGATAGAAGGCACGCGCAGTAACCTGTTCATGGTGCGGGAGGGGGAACTGATAACCCCGGAGCTCTCGCGTTGTGGCGTGGCCGGCGTCCAGCGCGAACGCGTGATGGAATGGGCGGCCACAACTGGCATGCCCTGCCGGGTGGGCCAATTTGGGCTGGCGGACTTGCTTGCGGCGGATGAGGTGTTCCTGGTGAACAGCGTCATCGGGCTGTGGCCGGTGCGTGAACTGCACGGCCGCTATTGGACCCGGCATCCGGTTTCCATGCAGGTGCGGGAATGGTTAAATGCGGCTGATTAAGCGCCTGCTCTTCCTTGTTTTGTTCGTGGCGGCACTGCTCGCAGCTGTCGTGGGGTATTACGCCACCCGTCCGCTGCCTTTGCCTGTACTGCCGTTCGAGTTTTCACTGAAGCAGGGCTCCAGCCTGAAAGCTGCATCGCGCCAGATGCAGCAGGCGGGCGTATTGCCTAACGACCAAATGTTTGCGTGGCTGGGGCGCCTGCTCGGCAAATCGACACAGATCAAGGCGGGCAACTACGAGTTGGAGGCTGCCGTCACGCCGCTGCAATTACTGGAGATGATTACTAAAGGGCGAGTCACCCTGAGTGAAGTGGAGATTATAGAAGGACGTACATTCAATCAGTTGCGCGATGAACTGAATGCAAATCCTGCATTAACGCACGACAGTCTGGCACTCTCCGAAGCCGAAATTTTGCAGCATATCGGCGCGTCCGAGGGGAAGGCGGAAGGATTGTTTTTTCCTGACACTTACTATTTCGCAAATGGCTCGAGCGACATTTCTGTACTCAAACGCGCCTATCAGACCATGCAGAGACATTTGCAGGAAAGCTGGCAGGAACGCGCCCCGGGTCTGCCGCTGGAGTCGCCTTACCAGGCATTAATCCTGGCCTCCATCGTGGAAAAGGAAACGGGGCAGGCCGGGGATCGTGGCATGGTGGCGGGTGTATTCATTAATCGGTTGCGCAAGGGCATGATGCTGCAAACTGATCCCAGCGTGATTTACGGAGTGGGGGAAAGATTCGATGGCAATCTGCGCAAGCGCGATTTATTAATGGATACCCCGTACAATACCTATACCCGCAAGGGGTTGCCCCCGACCCCGATTGCACTGCCGGGGCTGGCGTCGCTGCAGGCGACCCTGCATCCGGCACCGACTGACGCACTGTATTTCGTGGGGCGCGGGGATGGCAGTTCGGAATTTTCCGGAACGCTGGAGCAGCATAACCGGGCGGTCAACAAATACCAGAAATGAACAAGGCAAAATTTATTACCTTTGAAGGCGTGGATGGCGCAGGCAAGAGCACTCATCTGAACTGGTTCGCCGAGACCCTGCGCCAGCGTGGGCTGGATGTGCTGGTAACGCGCGAACCGGGCGGTACGCCACTGGGCGAACGGCTGCGCGACATCCTGCTGAACCAGCCCATGCATGCTGAAACCGAGGCGCTGCTGATGTTCGCTGCCCGCCTCGAACACATCGAGCAGGTCATCAAGCCCGCGCTGAAGCGCGGAACCTGGGTGGTGTCCGACCGCTTCAGCGATGCCAGCTTTGCCTATCAGGGCGGGGGCAGGGGAGTGCCGCTGGACAAGCTGGAACAGCTCGAACACTGGGTGCATGCAGACTTGCAGCCCGACCTGACCTTGCTGTTCGATATCCCGGTCGAGGTCGCGCGCCAGCGGCTGTCGAACAATGTCACGCTGGATCGCTTCGAACAGGAAAAGGGCGCCTTCTTCGAGAAGGTGCGCCAAGCTTATCTGGACCGCTGCAAGAAAAATCCGCAGCGTTTCGCGCTTATTAACGCTGCGCAGAGCCCGGAAAAAGTTAAAGCAGATTTGGAGAGAATTGTTTCATCAATATGAAATGAAAGAACTATATCTATGGCAAAATGAGCTTTGGCAGCGCTGGAACGGATTGCGCCAGCGTCTGCCGCATGCCATCCTGCTGAAGGGCGCACAAGGCATAGGCAAGCTCGATTTTGCGATGAACCTTGCCCAGTCTTTGCTGTGCGAGCAACCGCGTGCCGATGGCTGGGCCTGCCAGGATTGCGCCTCCTGCCACTGGTTCGACCAGGAAACTCACCCTGATTTCCGCCTGATCCAACCCGATGCGCTGTCGACTTTGGACGAAGAAAAAGAGGACGGAAAAAAACCGGCACGGCAAATTTCTGTCGATCAAATCCGCGCGTTGTCCAATTTTGCCAACCTGTCCGCGCATCAGGGCGGGTATCGCGTCGTGCTGATCCACCCCGCCGAAGCCATGAATGCCAATGCGGCGAATGCACTCCTCAAAACGCTGGAAGAGCCATCCGGGCGCATGCTGATCATTCTGGTGAGCCACAAGCCCCAGCAATTGCTACCCACCATTCTGAGCCGCTGCCTGGTGCTTGCCGCCCCAATGCCATCCCCCGAGGCAAGCGCTGCCTGGTTGCAGCAGCAGGGCATAGCCAATCCCGCCGCGATGCTGGCGCAAGCCGGCTTTGCGCCGTTGCAGGCGTTGCGTCTGGTAGAGGAAGCCAGCGGGGCAGATGAGTACAATCGTTTCTTGCAGGAAATCCGCCAGCCTGCCAAGTTTGATGTGTATGCGCTGGCCGAACAATTGCAGCGCACGGAACCGGTCCGCGTCATCCATTGGCTGCAGCAATGGTGTTACGATTTGAACAGTGCAAAGCTTACTGGAAAAGTCAGATATCACCCGGAAATGACTGATTCAATATGCAAACTTTCCATCAAGATTGCTGTACTCGACCTGCTCCGTTTCCAGAAAGAGCTGCTGGTCGCGAAGCGCGAGGCGTTTCATCCACTGAACCCAAAACTGTTGTTTGAGTCCCTTTTTCTGTCCTATCGCCAGATGATGCTGGCCAGCGCATGATGCTGCCCTAGCCACCATGTTTATCGATTCGCACTGTCACCTCAATTTCCCTGAGCTTGCCGAAAACCTCGATGAGGTTCTGGCAAGCATGCGCCGCAACGACGTTACGCACGCGCTGTGTGTTGGCGTGAATCTGGAAGATTTTCCGCAAATCCAAAAGATTGCCGAACAACATGAACAGATCTATGCCTCCGTTGGCGTGCATCCTGATCACGAATCGAGCGCAGAGCCTACACAGGAATTGCTGGTAAAGCTGGCGGGACACCCCAAAGTCGTCGCGATCGGTGAAACGGGCCTCGATTATTTTCGCCTGAAAGGCAATCTGGAGTGGCAGCGCACTCGCTTCTGCATCCATATCCGAGCTGCAAGAGAGTGCGGCAAGCCTTTGATTATCCATACGCGAGAGGCGGCACAGGATACCTTGCGCATCATGGCGGAAGAAGGCGCAGACCAGATCGGCGGTGTGATGCATTGTTTTACTGAAAGCCTGGATGTCGCCCAAGCCGCGCTGGAAATGAACTTCTACATCTCCTTTTCCGGCATCGTCACCTTCAAGAACGCCACCTCATTAAAAGAAGTGGCGCGACACGTGCCGCTTGAGCGCATCCTGATCGAAACCGACGCCCCCTATCTTGCACCGGTGCCCTTCCGCGGCAAGCTCAACCAGCCCGCCTACGTAAAACATGTGGCAGAAGAAATCGCCACGTTGCGGGGCATACCGCTTGCCGAAGTCGGCCAAGCCACCTCGGAGAATTTCCGCCGCCTGTTTTTGGGCGCTCGTCTGCAGACCGTTGACTGAGGTTTCTCTACCCTGAGATTCCAGGCTGCGCGGGAATCAAGGGCAAAAGGATTATTTGGATTCCTTCTTGCCCTGAAATGCACTTATCAGCAGCCCCATCGTAGCTGCCCAGAACAGCAGGGCGACCCAGAATTGCAACTTCATCGAGGTTGACCATTCCACACCCTGGTTTGTCCGGTTCGCCGTAACGGGGACAATTTGAATGTCGTTGCCGTCCGGCAAAGTCAGGTAGCCGCCCGGGGCAATCTCGAGCGGCCGGTATGGTGCCGTAATGACGCAATTGTCAGTTGGTGCCAGCCCGAGCGTCTTTACCTGGTCGCATGTTTGAGCGTCCAGGTGCAGTTCGTAAACCGCCGAAGCGCGCGCTGCGATATTCCACACAAAAAGAAAGCCGATGAACAGGCAGACGATTGCAGTAATTATTTTCGTATCGTCATATTTTTTTACATCTTCTTTTTTTTGGTCAAGTTCCATTTGTTCTCCTGACGAAACCGTCATAACCACTTCTATTGGCATTCTGCCTTGAACCCAGCAGGGTTTCAATTGGTGAAATTCCTCAAAAATCAGATTGCGCTACAATGCCAAATCCACCAGAATCTGAGCGGAAAACTGACTTCAGTTCCTGACAGGAAGATCGCTCCAGCCAGCTTTTGAGCTTGCCGAAGAGCGCTATCCGGTCCGTTCGCACAGCACCATTCCTAAGCAACAACAAACAGGAGGGTAAAACATGATCCGCAATCCGATTGACATTGCCAGCCGCGTAAGCCCAGAACTATCCAGCCTCATTGACAGCTTGATCAACCAATTGGACACCAGCGAGCCGATCACGCTTGCCATCGTCCGTTCATTCATCGCGCAGGAATTGCCGGAAGAAATTGACGAAACCGAACACATGCATCATTTCGACAACAGCGAATCGCTCATTGACGAACTCGATGCCCTGATCGAAGAGTTTGGGGAGTCTGCGGCAGCGATCGACTTTGTATATGCCTTTGCCAGCGAACCCCTCTCGCGAGTGATAGAAGAAGTCATGGACGACGAGAACCAGCAAAATCCCCCCACGCTCGAAGTGATCAAGGAAGCGATCGACAACGGCTTGGCCAGCCGCCTGGTAGGAGAGGGTGTGCTGGAAGAGGAAGATGATGACATGCTGTTGCCCGAAATCGAAAACCTGATCGACCGTTTCGGCGCCGATGCCCCGGCGGAGGATTTTTTGCGCTACGAGTAACTAAGCATCGGCAGTGCAGCAGTGTATAAACGTTGTGCCAAGTCTTTCAAGGATCATCGCTTCTACTGTGGGCGGCAGGCTCACGCCCTCCACAGCCGCCGCAACATCCGCCATGAGCACCGCCAGTATCAGCAAGCGTGCTCTTGTCATCGCGTAGATTCAGGTCGCGCAGCGGATCGCCAGCGGTGCCTGTCAAGGGCAATATCTGATAAGGCTCCATCGTTACCGACTGGACCTTGTTGCCAAGCACGATCACCTGGCCTTCAAGCCGGGAGTTGCCGGTCTCGCTGAATTCGAAACGATAGGTGCGGCGAAACACACGGCGCCCGGACCTGTCGCGCACCAGCGCCAGCCCGATGTTAGCGACCGTATCGTCGAGAAACTGCACATTCGCGTCGCTGCAAACCTTTCTCCCCCTGGCGCGGGCGAGTTCAAGCGCGCTCAGGCTGTTGAACCAGAACCACCCCAGCGCGGCCACCGCCAGCAGTAAAAGCAAACTTGCCACATCCATAGGCTGAAAAATCCTGAATGACCAATGGTGAAAGTTTAACTGATTATGGTGGTGGCTTTTTCAAAAAGCCAAAATTAAAAACCACTGAACAGACAAGCTAATATGCGAGGCCATTGCGTGCAGCATCGCTGCATACCAGCATAAATGTAGCCTTAGCCAGCGCTCAATGATACGCTCTGCAAGATTCAATAATCGCAGGCAGTCATGTTCGAACAAACCTTCAGAAATATAGACGACGCCCTCAGGAAAGAGGCGGGCTGTACCACCGAGCTAGATTACACCGAGCAGACCTCGTGGCTGCTGTTCCTGAAATACCTCGATGCGCTGGAACATCAAAAGGCGATGGAAGCCGGGCTGGAGGGAAGAAAATATTCCTACGTGCTCGACCCGCAATACCGCTGGGAGAGCTGGGCCTCGCCAAAAGACAAGCACGGAAAACTTGACCACAATCGCGCCCTGGCTGGCCCCGACCTTGCCGACTTCGTCAACCTGAAGCTGTTTCCCTACCTGCACGGCTTCAAGCAGAAGGCGACCGGCCCGGACACGCTCGAATACAAGATCGGCCAGATCTTCGGCGAGATCAAGAACAAGATACACAGCGGCTACATCCTGCGCGACATCATCGACCACATCGACGAACTGCGCTTCAACTCGCAGGCCGAGAAGCACGAGCTATCGCACCTGTACGAAGCCAAGATCAGGAACATGGGCAACGCCGGGCGCAACGGCGGCGAGTACTACACCCCGCGCCCGCTGATTCGCGCGATGGTGCGAGTGGTGCATCCGAAGATAGGCGAAACGATTTACGACGGTGCTGTTGGGAGTGCTGGCTTCCTATGCGAGGCGTTTGATTACCTACGCGCCAAGCCGCACCTCACCACGCGCGACCTCAAGACCTTGCAGGAATCCACCTTCTACGGCATCGAAAAGAAGAGCCTCGCCTACGTCATCGCCATCATGAACATGATCCTGCATGGCATCGAGACGCCGCACATCGTGCATGCCAACACCCTGTCGTTCAACCTCGCCGACGTGCAGGACAAAGACCGCTACGACGTGATCCTCGCCAACCCGCCGTTCGGCGGCAAGGAACGCAAGGAAGTGCAGCAGAACTTCCCGATCAAGACCGGCGAGACCGCCTTTCTGTTTCTGCAGCACTTCATCAAGATGCTCAAGGCCGGAGGCCGCGCGGGCGTGGTGATTAAAAATACTTTCCTCTCCAATTCTGATGCAAAGAGTCTGCGCAAACTGCTGCTGGAAAGCTGCAACCTGCACACCGTGCTGGATTGCCCCGGCGGCACGTTCCAGGGCGCGGGCGTGAAAACTGTGGTGCTGTTCTTCGAAAAAGGCGCGCCGACGCGCAACACCTGGTATTACCAGCTCGACCCCGGCCGCAATCTGGGCAAGACCAACCCGCTCAACGACGACGACCTGCAAGAGTTTGTGGAACTGCAAAAGACCCGCGCCGCCTCACCGAAGAGTTGGTGTGTAGACGCGGCCAGCATTGACCCGGCCACTTTTGACCTGTCGGTGAAGAACCCCGACGGCGGCGAAGCCATAACCCACCGCAGCCCGCAGGCCATCCTGGAAGAGATCGCCGCGCTAGACGCAGAGAGCGCGGAGGTGCTGGGGAACATTCGGGGGTTGCTGTAGGCCCTATAGGTCTTATAAGTCCTATACGACTTATAGGTCCTATGAGACAACCGATTGGAACCGATGAGCCCATGAAGACCCCTGACGACCGAACGATTATGCCGCCCCACGGCCACTACGAGGAGCTGCTGTCTTACCAGAAGGCCGTGGTGGTCTATGATGTGACCTTCCACTTCTGCGAGCGGTTCTTGCGCAAAGGCGACCGCACCATTGACCAGATGGTGCAAGCCGCCCGGTCTGGCAAGCAAAACATTGTGGAAGGCAGTAAAGCGTCCGGCACATCCAAAGAGATGGAGATCAAGCTAACCAATGTGGCCCGCGCCAGCCTGGAAGAACTGCTGGAAGACTACCGCGACTTTCTGCGCGTGCGCAACCAACCCCTATGGGACAAGGACTCCAAAGAAGCCCGCTTTGTCCGGCGATTGGGCGGTAAGCCCCACACCACCTACGAAGCCTACCGCGAGTTCTGCGACACCCGCCCCGCCGAGGTGGTCGCCAACATTGCCATTTGCCTGATCCACCAGACCAACTATTTGCTGGATCAACAACTGCGCCGTTTGGAAAAAGACTTTGTAGAACAGGGCGGACTGCGCGAGCGCATGACGCGCGTCCGTTTGCAGTACCGCAACAACGCTCCGCCCGTTACTTCAGTGCCGCCCCGCAAACCCGGAGGCAAGCCGTGAAAGCGGGATGGCAGATAAGAACTCTGGGTGACGTTTGCTCGTTCGAGAACGGTGACAGAGGAACAAATTATCCGTCGAAATCGGCACGAACAAGTCAGGGAATCCCATTTATCAATGCTGGGCATTTGACCGACGATGGGATTGACGTTGACAATCTAAACTTCATTCCAAGGGATCGCTTCGATTTGCTGAGTAATGGGAAGATTCGTAGTGGGGACATTCTCTTTTGTCTCCGCGGCTCTCTTGGAAAATTCGCAAGCGTTGGTAATCTGTCCGAAGGAGCTATTGCTTCCTCGCTAGTTATCGTTCGTCCGAAAGAGTCTGTTTCTGCTGGATTCATGCTGGCCTATTTCCAAAGTGATTTATGTGCTGACATGATCGCCCAATTCGAGAATGGAGCTGCTCAACCAAATCTATCGGCCCAAAGTCTCGCTAAGTTCACAATCCCCCTTCCTCCCCTCCCCGAACAACGCCGCATCGTTGCGATTCTCGACGAAGCGTTTGACGCCATCGCCACGGCCAAAGCCAACGCCGAGCAGAACCTGCAAAACGCTCGCGCGGTGTTTGACAGTGCGTTGGAAGCGGTGTTTAGTCAGCGGGGCGAGGGGTGGGTGGAGACAACCATTGGACAGGAAATTCGATTCATTGACTACCGAGGCAAAACACCCGTCAAGACTGAGAGCGGCATTCGATTGATCACGGCCAAGAATGTGAAGATGGGCTTCCTTCAAGCAACCCCGATGGAGTTCATAGCATCGGATAGTTATGAAGCATGGATGACTCGCGGCATTCCTCGAATGGGAGACGTGCTTTTTACAACTGAAGCTCCTCTCGCAAATGTGGCT
>JAUQWW010000044.1 GCA_030834965.1 Gallionellaceae bacterium
AGAGAGTCGCCTTTCTGCCAGCGCTCCCACATCAGAGCTCTCTGGCTTTCAGTGTAATAGATTCGCGGTCTCTGTTTCATCTGCAACACTCCTTCTGCTTACGCAGATTCTAGTGTGTTGCATCGACCGTTTGAAACTGCAATTATAAACCGGACACTGGCGCCTGCGATGTCGAACTGGCACAATGCGGCCAATAACGGTCACTCAAAATAACTGTTTCCATGCAAAGGTCAATGCATTCTTGTGAAAGGAATTCGTTGGTGTTCAATCGCGAAAACGGCACGAAGAAACCCCTGTCCGATAGAGAGCGCGAAACGCTCAAGCTATTAAGGGGAGCACTACCGGAGTGCGATATTCATGCAAATATGCGACTGGCCGATGTAATCAAAGCGGGATGGCGGCAGTTCAATTTTATCAAAAGCTATCACCTCGATTTTGTCATCTGTGATCAAGACGGTCACACCGTAGCAGCAGTAGAGCTTGACGATTCAACCCATGACAATCGAAAAGCACGGGAGCGTGATGCAAAGAAGGATGGGTGGCTTCGTGATGCCGGCATCAAGATAATCAGGATACGAAAACCGCATGAAGCAAACAAAATACGGCAACTAATTGAGGAATACCAGCCCGAGAGAATTTTTCAAGAACCTCAAAATCCGCCTGTCTTTGAACCTGGACGCGCGAATTCACGCATACCACCGATTCCAGTTCCACCAATACATCCTTCCAAGTATACAAGACCCAGAATAGGGCGAAGTAGACATATAACTACACAGCAAATATTCACAAGGATGGCAGTTACTGTAATAGGTATGTTCGTAGTTTGGATGGTGTTCGCCAATTTTGTGAGCAATCAACAAAAGCGAATGATCGAAGCATCACAAAAAGCGCAACAACAAATGAAGCAAAGAGCGGCTGAACAACAGGCGGAAGTACAACGACGAGCGCAGGCAGCAGAGAGCTTGCGTAGAAAGCAGGAAGCAGTATCAGCATCTCAGACAGAGCAGTTGAGAAAATACGAACAGGCGCTTATCTACCAACACGAATTAAAGGTAGCGGCACAACAGCCACGATATGAGCGTGTTTTCGTAAGAGCAAAATCAGGTGAAGAATGCAGAAAAGGGAACGTCATCGATAACGAAGTCGTTCGGTGCATGGCTGACCACTATGAAATCATTGAAACGAAAAATGGTACTCAGTAAGGGGGGTGGAGGTCGGCCGAACGTTAAGATGTAGTAGTTGCGATTTAATCTAACAGATAGTCGCGAGCGTCCGCTTCCAGGCAAGCAGGTCGCAATGATGAACGCCCACTCGGTGCCAACCCGCACATCACGGAGTGGCAATATTGGCTACTGTAATGACTGCACTGAATCGAATACTCCAAAACATCAGATTTCTTATCGTGTAGAGGCCTGTTTCTGGGCGACTGGTGTTCCCATGAGAGGAATGCGATACACTGATGAGATTCAAATTCGGGAATCGTTTTGATGGCCTTCCTAGCTAAAACACCCCTGCAATCGCTTTCCCCCGTCCTCCTTAAAAGCAAACCCGGCCAAGAGCAGTTCGAGTTTTTCAAAACCAAGCTGGTTGATCTTCTGGAACAGATCAAAGGGAGTCCCAGTGAAAGCGAAGAGCATCACAAGAATCATATTTCTGACTTCCTGAAATACGCTTTCCAGTTTCCCGCTTATTTCATCAATACCAGTGAACGAATTGATCTGGTGATCCACAACGGAAAAGCGCCCACGGATTCTGTGGGCGTCATCCTGGAAGTCAAGAGTCCAACCAACATCACTGAAATGCCAACGCTGGACAACTTCAATGTCAAAGCGATGCAGGAGTTGGTGCTGTATTACTTGAGGGATCGACTGCGCCTCATGGCGAACAATCTGGCCGTCAAGCACCTGATCATTACCAACGGCTATGAATGGTTCATCTTTGATGCCAATGTCTTTGAAAAAGCGTTTGCTCAAAACAAGGCGTTGATCAAACAATTCCATGAGTTCGATTCTGGGATGCTATCGGGCAAGACCACGGATTTCTTTTACAAAGAGATTGCCAAACCTGTTCTCGCCAAGCTGGAGGATCTGGAGTTTACGTATTTCGATTTACGAGAGAAGAGAACCGATAAAGCGCTGATCGCCTTGCTCAAAATATTTTCCCCGGAGCACCTTCTCAAACTTCCCTTCGCCAACGACAGTAATAGCCTAAACAAAGATTTCTATTCTGAGTTGCTCCACATCATTGGGTTGTTCGAGATCAACGACGGTGGCAAAAAGCTGATCCAACGGAAGAATGAGGGAGAACGCAATCGCGGATCCCTGTTGGAAAATGCCATTGCCAAGTTGGATGCGCAAGATCGACTGCGCAATTTTGAAAAGCTGAGTGCGTTTGGAGCCACGAAACAAGAACAGTTGTTCAACGTGGGCCTGGAACTGGTGATCACTTGGATCAACCGAATCTTGTTCCTTAAACTGCTTGAAGGCCAACTCATTACATATCATAAGGACGATCACTCCTACGCCTTTCTCAATGCTCAACGGATCCACAGCTTTGATGAGTTGGATGCCTTGTTCTTCGAGGTCTTGGCCCGGAGGCCCGAGGAACGGGAAGAAACGATCCAAAAGGCTTTCGCTAAAGTGCCTTATCTGAATAGCTCATTGTTTGAGCCGACCGAGATTGAAGGGAAGTCGATCTTCATCGGAAACTTAGTCGGGGAGCTAAGGCTCCCGCTTTATTCGTCTACCGTTCTCAAAGATACAAAAGGGAAACGTCGAACGGGTGAACTGCCCACCTTGGAATATCTGTTTGCCTTCTTGGAGGCTTATGATTTTGCAAGTGAGGGCCATGGTGATCTGAAAGAGAACAATAAGGCTTTGATCAATGCGTCCGTGCTGGGATTAATCTTTGAAAAAATCAACGGTTACAAAGACGGCTCGTTCTTTACACCAGGCTTCATTACCATGTCGATGTGCCGTGAAACCCTAAGGGCTGCGGTCGTCCACCAATTCAATACGGCCAAAGGCTGGAACTGCAATGACCTGATTGAACTGGAAGACCAAATCGAAACCGGGGCCGAGGCCAGAGCCGAAGCCAATACCATCCTCAACAGCCTGAAGATTTGTGATCCTGCGGTCGGATCCGGGCACTTCTTGGTGTCGGCCTTAAATGAGTTGATCGCCATAAAAAGTGAATTGGGTATTCTCCAAGACACGGAAGGGAAGCGATTCAAGAACTACTTCATACAGGTCGTTCATGACGAACTGGTGGTTTTGGATGAAGAGGGCGATGAGTTCGGATACAACCGAACCAACCCCGAAAGCGTTCGCGTTCAGAAGGCTCTGTTCCATGAAAAGCAAACCCTCATCGAGAACTGCCTTTTCGGGGTGGACATCAACCCCAACTCGGTGAAGATCTGCCGCCTTCGGTTGTGGATCGAACTGCTGAAGAATGCGTATTACAACGTCAAGGAACAGCTTGAAACCCTACCCAACATCGACATCAATATCAAGGTCGGCAACTCGTTGATCAGCCGGTTTTCCTTGGATGCGGATCTGAAGGATGCGTTGAAGAAGAGCAAACTGACTTTGCCGGATTACCGGAAAGCGGTGGATACTTACCGCAATGCCAACAGCAAAGATGAGAAGCGTGAAATGGAGCGCTTGATCACGGAAATCAAAAACGACTTCCGTTCTGAAATCCTTTACCACGATCCGAAAGCGAAAAAACTGGTGCATCTCGGGGTTGAAATGAAATTCCTGGAACTACCAGGAACCCTGTTGGAAGAATCGGCCAAAGAGAAAAAAGAAAGAAAACTGAAACTGGAGAAACTGAAAGTGCAGTTCAACAAACTGAGAACCGAGATCGAGGAAGTCAAAAGCAATGCGATCTATGAGAATGCCTTTGAGTGGCGCTTCGAGTTTCCGGAAGCGTTGAACGATGAAGGGGGGTTTGTGGGGTTTGACGTGGTGATCGGCAATCCGCCCTATGTCTTTGCCCGAGAAAACTTTACCGACTCCGATCGGCAATACTTCAATGCCAACTATGAGTTGGCCGCATATCAACTGAATTTGTATATCCTGTTTTTGGAACGAGGAACAAACCTTCTCAAGCCCCAAGGCCGTTTAGCTTACATCACGCCGAACAACTGGCTCACGATCAACAGTGCGAAGGTGGTTCGTGAGTTTGTCTTACACCAATCAGACATTGACATCATAAACTTCTATGCGAAAGTGTTTGAAGATGCCAGTGTGGATACCAGCATTCTCATGTATGAGAAGGGCGATCACACCCCAGAACTGAAGCTCTATGAATCCAGTGGGCCTGATGACCTGAGGTTGGCGCATGAAGGCCCCACCTCCTATTTCTTGGAGCAACGCGATTCCATTATCAATATCGCAGCCTTCCGATCCGGTTCAACCAGTGGTTTGTTGAGCAAGATAGAAGCTTCGGCTCAAGCCTTGGAACTCGTCGCGGACGTGAAGGCTGGACTCATGGCGTATGAAGTAGGCAAGGGTGTTCCAGCCCAAACGGTCGAAATGAAAGATGAACGTATTTATCATTCCAAACATCCACTCGATGATAGTTATCTGCCTTATCTGGATGGCCGGGATGTTCAGCGATACGGCTTTGGATGGAGTGGGGATTATCTTTCCTACGGGAAGAATTTAGCTGCTCCACGGAAGTTTGATCTGTTCTCCACCCCGCGTATCTTAGTGAGACAAATCCCTTCCGCACCGCCTTATTGTATTTGTGCTTGCTATACGAACGAGGTGGTCTTAAATGACCGGAACTCGATGAACATCGTCAACATCCAGGACTCCCCTTTGTTCTTACTGGGTGTCCTCAACTCTCGTTTGATGACGTTCTGGTTTGTTCACAAGTTTGGCAAACTCCAGCGGGGCGTTTTCCCTCAATTCAAAGTGAATGAGTTGGCCCAGTTCCCAATTGCGGTCACCAATGGAGATCAGAAAGAGGCGGTCGGCCAGAGAGTCGAAAGAATCTTGGAGGCTAAGAAGGCCGATCCGAAAGCGGATATGTCGGCCCTAGACAAAGAGATCGATCAGTTGATCTATACCTTGTATAACTTGACGCCCGAGGAAGTGGAACTAATCGAAGGAAATTCTTAAACTTTGGATCCATTAGCCACGTTGAACAACAACTTTGGAGGTGGCTGACTATCCGGTTTGAGGCGGATTCTGTTGAAAAACTCTTTTTTCAGGCGGCCTGAAAAAATTCTAGGCGATTAGATCGATTTTCTTTCGAAGGACGTACCCGGGGTCATGCGGAACATGATCGTTCGTTGTGGGGTGTTCGATTCTTTCGCAATACAGGGAGTCGACTGCGTTCTTTGAGAGCAACAGCATTTGGCGTATTTTCAGCGCCCCTCAGAAAAAGAGTTTTTCAACAGAATCAGGCGATAAGCGGCCAGTCAATAAACGTGATGCCGAATATCTTCAATGTTTCGAAGGGTGAGTTGGCGACTGGCAGCTTCCAGGCAATGAAAAATCTGTGGTGTTGAATTGCACAAGCTCTACCGCTCTAAGTCCTTTTCACCCTGCTTCGGCGCGGCCTGTTCAGCGCCATTATTTTGTCCGGCGCTTGGCTGCGGTGTGGTTTCAACGGTGATGCCGTGAATATTCTCGGCCTGCCTGGTAAATTTCTGCGCCAAATCCCGCTTGATCTGGTGCCGCTCGGTGTCAATGGATGGCATGGCTGCCACAAAGCCACGGATACGGGCTGCAAGCGCCTTGTTGTCCCCGGGTGCACCTTGATAACCCCTTAGCCGTTCTGCGCCTCCAAGAGCGCGAGAATCGCCAGCTCGCGCCCGTCGCATTTCAGAATCGGCTGCTCGTTCCCTTCCCATACGATCAGGTGCATTCGCCCGCAAAAGCACTTGAGAAGGTCGTTCGTGGTGAACCACACCGACGCGGGACACGTTTCGCAAGCCGGTGAGGGTTCCGGGCGGTGCTTGGCGTCCAGTTTTTTCAAGGTTGGACTGATATACAGCGGCGGCTCGCTGGCCTGCTCGTTCGTGATCTGCGCTGATGCGTTCGTAGTCTGGTCGTTCATTGCGGGCTTCCTTCTGGTTAAATGTCTTTCGGGTGTCTTCGTGCTCAAGCGCATCGGCTGCGGTCAGCCAGGCGTGGCGGATTTCGCGCTGCCGTGCCTTGATCGCTTCTTCCCAAGGCTTCGGCGGCACCGGCAAGCCCCGGGCCTCGGCACTAAGTTCCTGTGCGGCTTCTTTGATCTTCGCGGCCTTGACCTTGGACACGCGCGGCTGGTGGGTCTTGTCGCCACGCTCAATGTGCCTGATCACGTTCGGCTCGGCTTTCTTGACCACACCCCGGCTGCGCCTCGGGCTGGCCTCGGCATCTACACCCTGGTCACGCAGCTTGTCCGCGAATCCCTCGCGCCACTGCTGCAAGTCGGCCTTCCGGGGATTCAGGCGCTTACCGTCAAAGCCAAGGCATTTGACCGTGACGTGACAATGCGGGTGTGGTTCATCGGTGTGCAGGGCAAAAACGTATTCATGGTTTTTGCCAAAAGTGGTTTTAGTGAACTCTCGCACGGAATTCTTGACTGATTCCGGGTCGGTGGTTGCCGGCATGGAAAGAACCAGGTGCATCGTGTCGCGCTGGTTCTTGTGGCGCTTGCCGTCGCCAAAATCTTTCTCCCAATCCTTGAAAAAGACTTTGACTTCCTCCTTGCCGTTGAAGATCTCGCCCCGGTCATTCTCCATTTCGAGTTTGCCGTTCCGGGTGATGTAGTCAAGATGGGCTTTTACATGGCCAGCGCTCTTGCCAAAGCCGGTGATTTTCACCATGACTTCGGACGAACCGCCCGTTACTCGCTTGGCCGCTGACCGAAGTTTCCGGGTGCGGTTGGCCTTGCGTTTGACGGCTGGATTTAACGCCTTACCTAATTCGGATTCGATCAGCGTCATCAGTCGGCCTTCCACGCGTTTTGACTGGCCCGGACCAAGACCCGAATCGCGGCCCGGTTTTCGGTGATGGCCTGGCTTAACTCGGCCAGCTTGATCAACGGTAGCCAGTCTTTATCAAAAGCCCCTGGGTGGATGATATTGGCTTGGTTGATGGATTTGGCAATTTGGTTAATGTTTCGACCGATTGCGACAAGTTCACGTCCGCTGGCCTGCAACCCCTCCAGCTCGGCATCGGACATTACCGGCTGGCCGGTGAGGTTCGATTGCACCAAAGCCGTTACCCAACGACTCGGGGCCATGCCTTTTGCCTTTGACCGCTTCTTGGTGGCCTCCATCAAGAAACGGGGCATACGAACTGTCATACGGTCGGACTCGGCCTTTTCCGCGTCTGGCATTATGGGCTGGTCGGTGTCTTTGGACTGGTCGGTTGCCGCCAGGACAACTGCTCGAAGAAGTTCGGATTCGGACAGTCCGCGCGCCTTCGCTATGTTGCGAAAGCGCGTCTTGATTTTAGGTTCAACGAGTGTTTTTAGTACGGGCATGAGGGAGGAGAGAGAGGGTCAATTTGGGGGCATTGTACCAGATCGCCGCACGTGTGCCTATCCTGCCCTAGTTTAAACCCCTCTCTACGCTCTTCATGGTTTTTTGGTTGTTTGCTGGTTGTTATGTGGTTTTGTTCTTATTTTCTTTTGTTGTGTTTAGTTGTTTTCTGGTTTACTACGTTTGCAATGCAGTTGTTTTTGGTGGCAATGACAGTTGAAAGCGGTTAACATGGCCTGGGTTCCAACGTAAGGGCCAGGAAATGGACATAGAGGAATTTCTAAAGCAGGTACAGCCACGGGCTAAACGCTCGAAGCTGGAACCCTTTAAGGCACAGATTTTTGAACTGAAAGCCAGGGGCTATGCGAACGTGCAGGTCTGTGAATGGCTCGCAACCAACGGGGTGAAAATCTCGCAAGAAGGCTTACGAAAATTCATTGAGCGCCGGGAGCAAACTAAGCAATTGCCAAAAAGCAGCCCGAAGGATCAACAGACAGGCAGTAAACAAACAGAAGCCCCGCCAGTTGTGAAAGCTGAATCCGATCCCGAAAGTCCGGTGGTCGGCTCTCACGATCCAGCGGATTTAAGAAAGATTTTAGCGAGTAATCCAGACCTCGCGGCATTTGCCAAAATCGCAAAGGGAATGAAAAAATGAAAGTTGCAGTTATTAATTACTCAGGCAATGTCGGCAAAACCACTGTGGCCGGGCATCTGTTGAAACCCCGTATGGGTGATGCTCAGATTTTCTCTATCGAGTCGATCAACGCCGGGGCGGATGCCGATGGCCTCGAAGTCGAGAAGATGAAGGGGAAGAAATTCGGGGCATTGGTGGATGAGTTGATGCCACTGGATTCGGCAATCATCGATGTGGGCGCGTCCAACGTCGAGGATTTCTTGATGCTCATGCAGCAATATGACGGATCGCATGAGGAGTTCGATTTCTTCGTGGTGCCGGTGGTAAAGGAGAAAAAGGTGCAGGCGGATACGGTGAATACGATCCGCGCCTTGCAAAAACTGGGTATCGAGAAGAAGAAAATCCGTCTGGTATTCAACAAGGCCGAAATGGATGAGTCTGTGACTGATGAATATGCGTCGCTGGTCGGCTATGCCGCAGCGGATAAAGCTTTTGTCCTTCACCCCGATGCGATAATTTATTCGAACGAGGTTTACGATCGGTTAAAGGCGGTTGGTAAGTCGCTTGGCGACATTACCGCCGATCAAACTGATTACCGCGCCCAGCTCCGCCAGGCCAAGGACGAGGATGAAAAAGCAATGTGCATTCAGATGGTGTCCTTGAAGCGCCTGGCGGTGACGGCCAACAAGAATTTGGACGATGTTTTCAAAGTCATGTTCAAGTAAGGCTGCACCATGAATGCGCCCCGCACTGCCCGCGAAGCATTGATTGCGGAAATGCTCGGTGATCTGGACGCGCTGCTTGCCCGCATTGAAGCTCTCCCGGCGCTGGTGGCCGGTGCCGAAGAAAGGCTTTCCGGCACGGCTGCGGCGCTGGAGGCTGCGGGCGACAAGTACCGGATGGCCGTTACCGCTTTCAACGAACAAGCCAAGACTGATTTGTCGGAATACTTTGACCGCAAGGCGGTTGAAGTATCGTCAAGAACGGTGGAGGATCAACGTGCGGCAATGCAAGAAGCCGCGCGCATGGCCTTCCGCTCCGAAGCCTCTGACAAGGCCGCAAGTCTGGGCCTTGTCCTGGGCGAAGCGGCCAAGGAATTCCGCCTATCGATGCGGTCCAGGCTGGTGGAACACGCCATAACCGCGCTGGTGGCATCTGGCTTTACCGCTGGCTTTGTCTATCTGATAGTGAAATGATGGCCTCGATTACTGACGCGCTGCGCTTGTCGCCGCCTTGATTTTTGCATTGCCAGCAATCGTGCAATACAAAAATCAAGGCGGTTGATGTTCACTGTGTATTTGCGCTGCACGTATGTTTGTTGCATCAGGTTTTGCGAAAACTAACGGGCAACTATCGGGAATGTTGACTGGCCGGTTCGACCCCTTTCCATTATTCAAGCTTGATAATACGTTGTCAGAATGCTGCCATTCACCAATTGGCGACACTGAGCAGCCATTGGATTTTCCCCAAAGCAGAACAAAATCGGAAGGCAACTCGAACCATTGGTTCAGTCAGGTACTTCAAACAGCCTATAGATCATCTGGCGAAGTTCATCATTACAAGCCTTATGCTTATCCGCAGCATCGATGATGAAATCAACCTGCTCCTTAGACCGCATCGGCAATGTCAGGGCCTTGTTCAACTGATTTGGTAGAAGATATTTGTTCAAGTGTTTGAATGGATCAATTTTCTTCCCATTAATCTGCTGTAGGATGAGGTGGAACATGGTACGTGATGCATTAGCCATACACTCTCGGACTATACGACGATAATCAACGAGGGGTTCAGGCTCCCTGATTTCAATTGCAGACTTGTACCAACTATAAAATTCTCGCACGCGTGCAGCATATGATTCAGCAAAGACACGCACATGAATGCCATTTGGGCATCGATTAATAAAGGCGCGAGCCTCTTTAGAAAGATCTTTTTGGTCGCGCAGATGCTCGGTTTGGATGACGAAGTTCGTCTCCCGTTCAGCCTCGTACTTAACTTGCCAGCCGACGTCAGGGAGTTCTTGATGAAGAACGATATTTCGCAAAGAAGTTACAAATTTGTGCTCTTGTGAATCAAATGTTGTAGCGATTTGCTCACCCAGTTCAGGAATAACAATTGAATCTTTTAGTCTTCGACTAAACGCAACAAGTGCGCTTGAAGCCGCAGAAAAAGCCACCAGTTCCTTTTTTACTGCCATATTGATCTCTTCAAGTTGAAGTCTACCAACAGGCAGATACATATCATCAGTGAGGCTAAATACGTGAAAACGGTTAAGCTGCGCGATGAGATCCTCATGTGCTCTATTGAAGATCGATAGCATCGACCAAAGTGACTTTAATTTACGTTCAATCTCATATCCGGGATGGCATCTCAATACAGCTTCTCGCTCGACCGGGCCTAGCCAGACTATTTCCTTCACTATTTCTTCCTGAACAGGGGCAGTCGTAACTAGTTTGGCAAGTTCATCTCGACGTATTGCCTTCTGCATTTCTTGCTGTTTAAGCAATGCGAAAAAATCCAGATGCTGTGGCAAAAAGTGCTGGTTATCGGACATGAAAGATTGACTGATGCTTTCGGTGGCAGGTATATGCTGCAATCAGTATAACGCCGGTTAGAAATTTACTTATGACTGTGCACAAATATAAGTATAGCAACGTCCCAGCGACATTCTGGTTTTGGCACGCAGCCGAAAGACACAATTAGTAACTGCCTACCAGAAAACAGCCACTGGCGATTAACGTTTACCGACATCCCTAAAGTCGACCTCGCGGATCACCTCTCCTTCGATCACCTCGCCCTCAATCACCACGTTGCCCGCGGGATGCTCGCGCATCTGCTTTCGCAGATCACGGGTTCTCCACCACAGATAGCCCAGGGCCACCGCACCGGCGGTCACGACAAACATGACGACCTTGTGCAACAGCCGAGTAGGCTTATTGGTCGTATGCGAGAGCTTTTCGAAGGATGTCATCCGCTTTTCGTCAATGTTCTTAAGAATTACTTACAACAGATTCAGGTCGATCCGATGCAGTGTCAATGACAAAGAGGGTATACCGAATTTTGTGTAAACAGAATTTTATTATTGCTGCGACATCCCGACGTCCCTCTACCGAACAATTCCTGAGGTCGATTGACAAAAGAACGATCGTTCTTTACGATACAGCCATCGCCCTGCTAGCTGAATCCCATGACTTCCCTGATACAACAAACTATCTTGCTACCAAAGGTGAGCAAGAAGTCTAGCCTACTCCCGCTGTTTAGCCATAAAGTTGCAGCGGGCTTCCCCTCCCCTGCCGATGACTACATCGAAGTCAGGTTGAGCTTGGACGAGCACCTGATTCCGAACAAAGAATCCACATTCTTCGTGCGTGCCAAAGGTAACAGCATGGCGGGCGCGGGCATCTTTGATGGTGACCTGCTCGTGGTGGACAAATCACTCACCCCATCTTCCGGCGACATCGTGATTGCTGTGGTCGATGGAGACTTGACGGTAAAGCGGCTAATCAAGCGCGGGGATAAGGTCATACTCAAACCAGAAAACCCTAGCTTCAAGGATATTGAGTTCAAGGACGGGCAAGAGCTTCAGGTATGGGGGGTAGTAACCTCCACAGTGAAAAAGTTTGTTTAAGGGCTGCCGTGATGCCTCTAGCCCTCGTTGATTGCAACAACTTCTACGTTTCTTGCGAACGGGTTTTTAACCCCCGACTGGAAGGCAAGCCTGTCGTCGTGCTCTCCAACAACGATGGAGTTGCTGTTGCCCGTTCCAACGAGGTAAAAGCACTCGGCATCAAAATGGGGGAGCCGTGGTTCAAGATGGAGAAGATTGCCAGGCAGCATGGAATCATCGCCTATTCCAGCAATTACACGCTCTACGGCGACCTGTCTGCGCGGGTCATGTCCATTCTGTCCACCTTCTCCCCCAAGCAGGAAATCTATTCCATAGATGAATGTTTTCTCGACCTGGACGGCTTCGACCCGCAATCGCTGATGACCTATGGGCAGATAATCCGCCAGGCAGTTAAGCAGAGTTTAGGCATTCCAGTCTGCGTTGGCATTGCCGATACCAAAACCCTTGCGAAACTTGCCAACCACTGTGCCAAGAAAGGGCTGGCAGGCGCAGACGGTGTATGTGACTTCGGTCGGCTGAATGATGGCGAGCGCACGGTGCTCTTTGCCAGCATTCCAGTGGGCGAGGTGTGGGGGGTGGGACGGCGCATCACCGAGAAGCTGCTGACCATGAACATCACTACAGTCGAAGACCTGCGAACAGCTAACCTTGAGCGAATCCAAAGCCAGTTCTCCGTGGTGCTGGGGCGTACTGTGAATGAGCTTAACGCCATTCCCTGCATCGAACTGGAAGAGGCAGGCACACCCCGGCAGCAAATTATGGTCTCACGTTCATTTGGCTCCTCTGTAACGTGTCTGGCAGACCTCTCCGAGTCGGTTACCTACTTCACCACCAGAGCCGCAGAAAAACTCCGGCATGATGGCTCTGTTGCTGCCAGTGTGTGTGTTTATATCCGCACCAACCCTTTCAAGGAAGACGACCCGCAATACCAGCGGTCAATGATAGTGCCATTGAGCCGGCCGAGTGATGACACAACCAAGCTTGTCCAAGCCGCACTCGCAGGATTGAAGGCAATTTACCGCAGCGGCTACAACTACAAGAAGACCGGTGTGCTACTGATGGGGCTGCAACCCAAGGCAACAATTCAACCCGCCCTGTTTGATGACCCCCTTGAGCAGGCAAAATCGGATAGCCTGATGCACGTCATGGACGCAATCAATAAAAAAATGGGGCAAGGGTGCGTTGGAATTGCCGCATCGGGTATCAGGCAGCGTTGGGCGATGCGCCGGGAGAGAAAGTCACCGAACTACACAACAGACTGGAATGAGTTGCCAGTGGCGGGTTAGAACATTTCAATGAGTGGAGGTATTCAAATGTTAAATGCAGTCAGGGTCGATCCAGATCGTCTGGTGTTTTTCGTATGCATGCTCGGAGCACTTGTTTTGGTGCTTGTGAATATGTTGCATTGATGTGTATCCCTGACTGACAGGTCATTAAAACTCCGAAACCGTAAGCCACCCTTTCGCGAGCCTATACTTGTATCTCATCAAACAAATCCGGTGAATCATGCTGTGTGCTGTTGACCTTGCGACTAACGGGATAGGCTTCCATCAAACGGTCCGGGTAGGGCTTTGTCATCGCTTGAATCTTGGTGACATCAGTGAAGTTTGTGTCGACCCACGCGGCGTAATCTTCCGGCCTGATAATTACCGGCATGCGTTCATGGATCTTGGTCATCAATAAATTGGCATCGACAGTGAGAATGGTAAAGGTTGTCACCTCCCCGTCCGCGCCTTGCCAGTGTTCCAGTAAGCCACCCATCCCCATCGGCTCACCATCGCGCAGCCTGATCAAGTATGGCTGTTTCCCGTTCCGGGGCACCCATTCATAAAACGCATCCGCCGGAACCAGCACACGGCTCTTGCGGTAAGCGTGGCGAAACATCGGTTTGATAGCGGCTGTTTCCGCCTTCGCGTTGATGGGGTGCTGTAATTCCTCAGGGTCTTTGGCCCAGGAGGGAATCAGTCCCCAGCGGGCGAAAGAGAATACACGATCGCTAGTCTCGTCGAAGCGAATAACCGGAACCGTCTGGGTCGGCGCGATATTAAAATGCGGCTTAAAGTCCAGTTCATTCGCCGTGGCAAAATGTTCCTTTAGCTTGGCGGGTGTGCTATTGAGGGCGAAGCGTCCACACATTTCAGTCCTTTCGCTTCTGTTGCTTCCGCCAGTCCCATGGTGGGGTTGGTTCGGCGTCGAGCCATAATCCGCGTCTTTCCGCCCTCGCCTGCTCTTCTGCTTGGGCATAGATAGAACGGTCATCAAGAGATTGCTCTTTCTGGTATTTCTTGTAGTGCCATGCCAAGCCTGCTTTGATCTGCTCAAGGTTGGCATCGACTCCATCCACGAGTATCTTGCCGACGGTTCGCCCGTATTTATCCTTCTTGTTGTATTCGACTATCACCTGTTTGTTGAACACCAATGCAGACAGGGATTCCTTGGACCTGCTGCCAAAGGCCTGCTTTTTTTCAGGCGCATCTATGCCCATCAGCCGAATCTTGAACTGAGTGTTCGAGTCATCCAGTAAAGTTACTGTATCGCCGTCAGACACTCCCACCACTCGGCCTTGCAGGGTGTCGGCGGCAGAGGTATGGTTTAGCAGCAACGAGGCCACTAACAGCATAATTCGGGTAAAGTAGAACTTCATTTTAGGAGAATCCCCATGACTGATTTATCGACGTTTGCCCAATATATTAAACTCGCTGACCAGCTCATTGAAAAAGTGAGCAAGGAAGACCTTGCTGAGTGTGCCAGGTTGCTGGCACTCAATGTGGCGCATTACCAGAATAAGTACGGTGAACTACCACTTGAAGAGCAACTCGCCATGATTGGCATGACCAAACCCAATGATGAACAGATACAGATGCTGACAGATGGAATGGAAATACTGGTCGGGGTACTAGGTAATGTTGTTACGGGAATTGGAGAATCGAAGCATTGAAACGTGTCGATGAACGTCTGATAACGGAGCAGTTTAAATCGCAATCCACTGCCCAATACATTCCTTGGCAGCTTCAAACGCTATTGCTTCATCTTGTGTCCATTGCTGCATGATTGAAAGTCCCTTCAAAGCGTCCGCATTATGTCCTGTGGCGAAATCGCCATTAGAATAAAGTCGTAAGTCCAGCCGATCAGGAAGGCCAGAAAGCTAACGGTGGCGAAGCCCCAAACCATCGCGGTTTTATCAGGGAAGGCATACCACGCAAACAGCCAAGCCAACAGCATCGGAAATGAAATGATGTTGCAGAGAAAAATAATGGGCAGGCGTAGCCAGTACATTAGCAGAAACACCGGCAAACGCACCACAAACCACAGCCACACCAATACACTCTTAACAGTCGATGCCCTCGGCATTGCTGCCTTGATCTTGGTCGCGTCACGGTCAAGGGCAGGCAAAGGCCGTTTGGCTTTGGGAAATTTCACAACGTTTTTCATTTCAGTACCCTACCCTTCCTTGGTGCGCTCCCTGATAAACGAAAGTTCGATCATGGACGCCATAGAAAACACAGATGCCAAAAGCTGGCTTTGCATGGAACCATCAATGATGGTGACGGTTTTCGTGACGTGCAGAATTACTCCCTTCATTTCCGCACTGGCGGCCACTGCCTGGACGTATGCACCAATGTCAGCACCCATACCGTTTTCTGCTCGATCTCATACACCAGGCGATAGCTTTCATGCGGTATCAGCTCGCGAGTGCCGGATATCTTCCCCGGCTTGCCTAGCTTGGGATGCTTGGCCAGCCTGTCCGCCGCATCGCTGAATAACTCATCCATCCGAGCGGCCGCTTGCGGGTTGTCGGCCGCAATGTAGTCCCACACATCAGCGCGATCTTGCTCTGCCTCTGGCGTCCAAATAACGCTCACGCCTGACCAGCCACCTGGGCACGCCGGGTGGCAAATGCGGCTTCAACATCATCATTCGGCCGGCCACGACCTGCCCGCATCGATGACCGGCCAGCTTCGACCTTGTTGCGCAGGAACTCATCATATTCCCGCGTTTCACGCTGGCGTTGGACAAACTCGCGCATCAAATCGCGGAGAACTTGAGAAGCTGGCCGGTGAACGGCCTCGGCCTCAGCCATGAACTCGGCGCGCAGCTCAGGTTCCAGTTTCATCGTGAAAACGGCGTCTTTCGACATGGTACGATCTCCTACAATCAAGTAATGATTTAGTATATACGTTATCATTACCTTTGCCAAGCCGACTTGTCGCACAAGTCCGAAGATTAGCGACGAAATGCCTTGCCCTGGTTTTCTTGGCGTTGTTGCATGGATACCCCGGCATCGACCTGCTCTAGAAGCGGTGCCACTTGCGAAGGATCTCCTACATCTTTCTCGGTCAGCGTCAAAGCCATCACCATCCCGGTGTCGGCATCCACAGCCAGATGCAACTTCCGCTAGGTGCTCCGGGCTCTCACTTCGTGCTTTTCCTGCAGCCCATGGCCTTGTCCGTAACCCACAACGTCAGGAGGTACCTCACCACCAGAGCACAGCATCATACTCAGCCCAATTTCACTCGATATTCCATCTTCCAAATATAATGGCGGCGTTTGACGTTGTGTTTGTTGGGCAAGGCTCGGATCGCTTCAGTTCATTGGATTCGTCAGCTTAGCTGATCTCGCGGGTATCCATGCAACAACGCCCTACCCCTCACCCCGCGAAGCTCGGCAGTTGGGATGGTGATAGTAAGCTGGCCAACCATCCCATGCTTCAAAACATACATTATTCGCTAACCAATTGATTTTTAGGCATACAAAAGTTTTGTAAAATTCAATTGCCTCGTCTTGCGTGATTTTCTACTACTTTATGGAGTTCATTAAAGAGTTCCTCATCCACAGGCTCAAAGAACGAAAACCGAAGGTCTTTTTCTGCCCTTCTGATTGAGCAAAACGATTTCTTACCAGACCGAATTATCTTGGAAGTAGCTTCTTGACGCTTTATTTTATCTTCGCTGTCGGCATATCCAACTGCTGCTATCTGGCTTAACTTCTTTTCAGCAAGTTGTCGGACAGCTTCGACTACCCTGCCCTCCTTTCCTTTCTTTGCAATCTGCGCTAACTTCGCCGCAGCGCTTGCACCCAACAATCCCTTATCAGAAGCACTATCAAGAATACTGATTGCTTCCTTAGGCAATCCGGAAAATGAAAGCAAGAGACTGACGGATTGCTGCGAAACTCCAGCTTCTTTGGCTACCTGCTCCTGGGTCAAGTTTCCGTGTTCCATACGAGCACGGAGTCCCATAAATTTCTCGAAATCAGGCAGCGCCGGCGAAAGCAGATTTGAATAGAAAGCAGACCGTTCTGCTTCATCCTCGGTCATTTCAAAAACGACAGAAGGAATTTTTGCACGTCCCAGCTCACGGTAAGCCTGAACCCGGTTATGTCCTGCGATAATTTCATACCCCCCAGCTTCACGACGGCGAACCGCGATCGGAGACGTCAACGGATTGTTGGCAAGATTACCTTTGAGTTCTGCAATTTGCTCTATTGTCAGATGACGTTTGCGACCGGGCACTTCATGTAGCTCGATAAGCGGCAGCTCGCTTTCATACTTCATGAGTTCTAGTTTTGCAGTTCGCACCGCGCCTATTCGCGGTGTTTGATCCACTGAAACCTCCTCTTGCCGCACATCGCTTACTGAACGCAGCTTTGCGCTTTTAGCTAACATTTCCTGAATCCGTTTGCTCATACTGCCCCCTTAGCGTTGGTTACAGATTGATTCCACTTTACAACGAATTTGTCATCGATCAATTTGCATAGGTGATCGAAGGGATCTCTGATCCGGGATAGTGTTCGATTGCTCCCTGTCCATTTGCTAACGTCGTAAATAGTCGAAAACTCTAATGCCTCGGACCCAACGGCTGAGGATATTGGAATTTCAACTGGAAGTACCCATTCTCCGTACGCACGCTCAATCCAACTGCGAACAACGGGTGCAGAACTGGAAGAGCTATTATCTACCTTCGATAGCAGCACATTGATAAAATCGAATCGCTTTGTTGGATCAAGTCCAGTGAAGTTAAGCGCAAGCTCCGAGAAAAGATTCCAAAATTGTACCGAGCTCACAAAATCGAGAGACTCCGGCACCAGGGGCATGATCATAGCGTTCGCTGACATCAACGCATTTATAGTCATATAACTCAGTGAAGGCGCCGTATCGATCAGGATGTAGTCATAGCGTTGTCGGAGAGGCTGGAGCCCTTTATTCAGGATGTCCCAGAATTTGAACTTCGGGTCTTGAGTAACCGTGCTCGGGATAATAAATTCAGCACCAAAAAGGCTAGTTGCTGCTGGAATGATGTCAAGATTTGACCAATAGGTAGAATTGATCGCGTAATCCAGGTTTGTTTCATCACCATAAATAAACGGCATCACCGTGTCCGCTTCGTTGATATCTTCCTCAACATACAAACCACAGAGCTCCGTAAGTGAAGCTTGAGGATCAAGATCAACTAAAAGTACCTTCCTGCCACGCAGCGTGAGTCCCTGTGCGAGGCTGGCTGTTGTTGTTGTTTTGGTACTGCCCCCTTTGAAATTAGCGATGATTACAATTTCTCCAGGCGTCCCTTCAGGCCGGTGAACAATTCCAGATTCTTGACGTACCCACTCTTGAACATCCGGGAGAGAAAACATCCGCGTGCGGCTTCCTCCATGATAAATACCCTGGGGTAAGAATTCTTTCTTTTGTAGTAAGTAATTTACTTTGGCGCGTTCAATTCCACAGAGTGCACCCAACTGAGATGAAGTATATTCAGGAGCCGATTTTCGGGGATGCGGAGCTAACATTTGCTCTCGTAATTCCTCCATGATGACAGTAAGTCGACTGGAAAAATTGCCTAGCTCTTGTAGACTGATGCTGCGATCGGCAAAAGGTACAATTGGTTTTTGCATAGCACTTCCTTTGGTAACGGCCATATTTTTTTGCTCAATAAGAATATAAACGGTTTTTGTATATAACTTCAATATCCGTATATTAGGCCATATATCGTAAAGCTTTTCAAAAAAGAACTAAGTAATTTTGATATCTATCCGATTTGTGGCTATTTTCAATTGTATAAAGCAGCACAGAATCCTTTAACCTATTGTTATAGTAATGCATAAAACAAAGGTGAGTAGATTTGGGAGTCCTGATCCTCCTATTTGCTGGGTTGTTTGTTTCCTCGCATATTAGAAAACGCACATCAGTTGGTATTGAGGGTTTTTTAAATAAACACATTTAATATATTAAGCATTACTCAAAGCCTTGTGGCGTATGGCTTTCAGCTGAGGTATGGTGAGACGCTTTGGGAAGAAAGGTGATGTGTTTTGGGAGTCTCTATAACTTCAAGGTGAGTTGTATTGATAGTCAAAGGTGAGTTTATTTGGGAGTCCACATAGAGATAGGTGAGGCGATTTGGGAAAGCCGACAAAAAAAATGATTCAGATATGAAGATAATTCAGCGGTGAAAATATTTGTCGCAAATTTTCACCGTTTAGCGTAGTCTCTTTCAAATGAGTCTTACTGTACTTGTTAAAGAAGAGAGGCTTCCTAGTCTGAAAAAGGCTCAGGAGGCAATCGCAATCTTGCCAAAGTCTGGCAAGATAACACTTTTGACTCGACGTCTCTTCAATTCACTCCTGCAGCTCGCACAGGAAGATGGCGAACTGACAATGTACCGTTGTCGCTTATCGAAAGTGTTATTTAATGCGTCATTCGATTCCAACAACACAGAAGTTGTAAAAGAGCAGCTACGTCGAATGGCGAGCATCCAGGTTGAGTGGAACTCAACTTCGGGAGAAGGCGAGCGCAGATGGGGCGTTAGTAACCTTCTCGCAGATGCAGAAATTATTGAAGAAAAGGGCGCGGTTTGGATCGAATGGTCATATTCGGAAAAGGTTCGTGCCAAATTACTTGATCCCGAAATTTACGCAAGGATCTCGTTACAAGCTTATTCACAAATACGTTCCTCGGCTTCTGCAGCGCTATACGAAATCTGTGCTCGGTATGTTACGAACCCGAGCAATCTCACGATGCGAGCGCCATGGCAGTGGTGGCGTCCAAGGCTGACTGGAAATCCGGAAGATGCGGTAGAGACTACGGAATACAAATTCTTTAAGCGTGACGTATTGAAGCCCTCAATATTAGAAGTTAATCGCCTCGCCGATATTTGCGTTGAACTCGTAGAGCACAAGGATGGAAGGCGCGTAACAGAAATCCAATTTAGAGTTAAAAAAGTTAGCCAGGGGAACCTGCATCTTCCCGATCCAAACATGGTTAACACCGAGATCATCAAAAGGCTTGTTGATGAAATGGGTCTCATGGCAGAAGAAGCAGCCAAGGTTTATGCTGACCATGATGAACCATTCCTAATGGCCACAATAAATTTAGTTCGCGAACGAGAAAAAGACCGTAACCTTCCAGCGTTAAAATCAACGGCAGCTTTCTTTAAGAATGCGTTGCGTGGAAAATATGCAACTAGCAAAAAGCCAGTTTTAATATCACCAGTACAGTTGCCAGCTGTCGTCAAAACAGTGCGTCAAGATACAGCACCAAGCCCGGAAATAGCGGTCGCACTTGATGCTTTCGATAAAATGGATAGCCTGCAACAGGCAGAGTTACTTGAAGAGTTTGCGCAAGTAAATGCTTTGGTCGCGGCAAGAATTCGGAAGTCCCCAAAATCGCCTTTCGTACGTAAAACCCTAGGCCCATGGCTTGCAGCAAAATCCGCTGCTGAATCCTAAGACAAAGAGAAAGATAGAAGGGGAGGGGGTCAATCAGATTTCATTCAACTTGCGAGGCGTCCAGTACAAGTACAGCTTAGCGCCACAATAGAAAAGTACAACGATTGAGATATACCCCTGCAGAGGTGAGCTTTTACTGCGGGACCGGACTGCGTCACCCGTCAGTCACAAATAAAGAAGCTTGGCTGCGCACCATCCCAATCGGACTATAGAGTACCGCGCAGACGCCTGACCTAGTCGTCGCCAGCCGTACTGTACTCCATCAGCCTTTCCACGGCGGCTTTGCGCCTGTTTCTTCCCGTATGCGAATAGATCGCGGTGGTTGCGGGGCTCGCGTGGCCCAGATTCTCCTGCACCTCTTCGATAGCAGCTCCCGCTTCCAGCGCGTGGGTGGCATGGGTGTGACGCAGCCAGTGCGTCGAGGCACGGATCAGGTGGCCGGCATCTACTGCATGATCCATTTCCCGTGCCACCCGCTGGAAATGGGTGCGCAGCATGCGAAACAACGCTGAATCTGACAGTGCTTTTCGTTCGGGTTGCACATGCTGAAGGCCCTCGCCGAGTGTCGTGATCAAGGGTGTGTGCTCCGGCCACGCATGCGGATATCGCCCGAGGCCGCGTCTCTCAAAGTAATCCGCCAGGGCGATCATGACCGCATCCGGTACCGGCACCGAGCGGGGCTTGTTGCCCTTGCCTAGTACTTCCAGATCCCAGTTGTCCGGGCCGTGTGCGGGTTTGAGGCCCGGATTGGCTTTTCCCGGAGTTTCGGTGCGGGCGGCGACCTTCGCGGCGACGAGTTCCGACAGCCGCAATCCCATCCCGTAGGCCAGTAACAGCGTGAATCTCAGGCGGTAGTAGGCCTCGTCCTGCGGCAGCTCTTCTGCGGACGCGAGCAGCGCTTGCCACTGGGGGCGGGTGAGGGCATGGTCGGCCCGGAGCTTCGCCGCGACATGGTGCGCGGGGGGTACACCATCCCACGGGTTGGTCTCCAGATAGCGCTGGCGCATCAGCCATTCGCACAGCGCGGTGAGTATGGTTACCGCCAGCTTCTGGCTGGAAGGCGAGAGCCCCCCGGAAAAAGGTCGCCAGTCGGAGCTAAAGCGCGGTGTGCTGCGCGCGCCGATCCAGCGTTCGCGGGGCACCCGCCAATACCAGAGCGTCTGGCCATCCAGCGCGTCCAAAAAATCCCTGAAACTGATGCAATCCTCGGTGGTCGCCGAAGACAACGCCTTGTCCTTCTCAAAAATCATCCACAACAAAAAACGCTCGGCCTGCGTGCGGTAACTGCGCACGGTGTGCGCCCGGGGTCCCAGACTGGCAAGCCAGGCTTCGATGGCGGCGCAGTCATCGCTGGCGGCAAGTTTGCTGGAATAGCAGCGGTTGGTGCCGCGTACGCCGGACAGCTCGGCTGGGGCGGCAAAGCGCTCCAGCGGCACGATCGCGGTTGATGGCAGGGGAGTGCTGCGCAGTGCCTGGACGCGGGCCACGCCCGGCATGCCGTCATCCGCCAGGACGTTGTGGCCTGCGAGGGCGGTGGCGTCCGCCAGGATCCAGCGCTCGAGGTTGCGGGCGGCGACCGGGCCGATGCGGGGGATGTGGCGATGCCAATGGCGGCCCCGCTTGGTGATGGTGCGGGTGAGATCGGCCAGGGTGTGTATCCCGACCGCCACCAAGCGTGCGGCCAGTGCTTCATCCAGCCAGGCCAGCACGGAATCGCCGGGCCGGGGAGGGGAGGCCACACGTGCCTCGAGCCAGATGATGGCTTCGCGCAGCCGGTGGCGCAGGCGGTCGTTGCGCCGGGCGCGGCGGGCGGCGGCGGGATCGGTCACCGGCCAGGTCTGCTGGAAGAGCTCGATCAGTTCGCGCTCATTAAAGAAACCATGCGGGTCGTGTTCGTCCTGGAATTCCCTGAGTGTAGGGGTTGCATCGGCGGGGGAGGCGAGGCGCTCGAGGGGGATTTTCAGGAGCTTGATCAGGGAGGGGTTTTCTTTGCGGGCCGCCTTGATCAGCTCGTCGCGCACCCAGCGTAGCGTCGCCTTCGCCCGGGGCAGATCCGCTCCGGTGTCGAGAAAGCGCTCACCCAGGGTCGCCAGATCCAGCCCCTCGAAGTGGCTGCGGAAAAACGCCACGTGATGCAGCCCCAGACGGCGGGCGTTTGCGGGCGATGCGGACGGGATTTGGGTTGTCATAAAAACTAATCCGGCAGATTATTCGCAAAATCATTATAGCCTGATTATAGTACTAATCAAGCTATCATATCGCTCATGTAACCCGGTCAGGCACCCGTTTTACCCGTCGATTAAAGTAAAACTACGTCCGAATTTAAAGCAAAACTTTGTCGGGCATGTCGGGAAGCCCTTCTAACGCGTTTTGTGCGTCTACGTTGGGGATGGTCCCCCAAATGGGATTGGCCTTCCCCCAACATCGAAACTCCAGAACTCCACGGTGGCGAACCCCAGCGGCGTACGGCAGCCATTCACCCCAGGGCACGTCCTGGCTTTGCCAATATCGGCCGATCATTCCCATGTGCTTCGCCCAGTGCAGCGCTTCCTGGAAACATGCGCGCACCTCCTCGTAAAACAGATGGTCTCGTAACCAACGTTCCTCGGCTGAAGAAGAGAGGTGTTCGCGCCGATGCATTATTGACCCAAGCTGCCGGAAATCGTTGACCCTGCCGAATGCTTAGCAGACGATTGACCTCTATGGGATTTTAGAAGCAGAAGATGGAGCAGTCAAAATCGGCAGACTGGGTCAAAAACAAGTCGGCGACAACATCCATCCTACCAAAAAGGTAAAATTAGCTTAATTTGTTCGTTGGCGGCCACTGCTGCGCTGTATGTTTCACCCGCAGAATTTCGACCTTCGCGGCTAACATACGATAAATCACCACATAGTTTTCATGTGCGATAAGTTCGCGGGTGCCGCGCTTGCGTCCTGTACGTCCGATCTCAGGATGCGCTGCAAGGGGAGTTACCTTGTCCTCGATAAGATCAATCATTTTTTCTGCATTCGCCGGACTGTCTTTTGCGATTTGCTGGCCGATTTTTATCAGATCGTTGATGGCCTGTTTTTTCCAGTGAATGGCGTGCACGATTTCCCTTTACTCTTGCTTGATCGCGGCGCGGATCTGGCGCATGGCTTCATCGTGAGGGATCGTCGGGTTGGTGTCGTCAATCGCTTCCTGTATCTCTGCTTTCAGCCACTTAGTATAGGCGGCGGCCTGGTGGGCGTCTTTCATGGCAGTCGCCCGATCAGGGCGCTTGTGCGCGGTCCCGCTCTTGGGATCGTAGTTCACTGCGTCTACGTCGAAGCGGGGAATGCCTATCCCTTTCAGGTAATCGACCAATGTTTCGAGTTTGCGGAAGATGCGTACCTGGTGGCTGCGTTGTGCCGCCAGTGCGCGCTCGGTCATGCCGTATTTCACCAGGATGCCCCAACCGCCTTCTTGCCCGACAACGTGTGCGCTACGTACAACGCCAGCTTCGGCCAATTTCGATAGGGTGGTATGGTCAATGGTTTCGGTTGCCATGCTTTTCTCCATGTTATTGCGGAATATTCAATAATTAGATTATCCGCGAATTACAGAAGATTGCAAGAATAGTTTTCGAATGGGGAGTGTCTCAGAAAACGGAGATTGGGTGTTTTTGACTAAAACCGCGAACTTTAATTTCCGTTTTCAGCCGATGAATGTCTATCTTTGACATTAATGTGTTGGCCGCCTGCTATGCCGATCCGGCGTACTGGAATAAGACGTTACGAGGTGAAGGCGAGCCTGTTTTAGGCTAATTTTACATTTTTGGCGCGATGGGCAATATTTAGCCAATCTCAGAAGAAGTTGGCCTTCTTCGCCAAGTTGTATATACTGTCGTATATATTATTTGCATCGGCAAGGAGATCCATGATGATCGTGACACGTGTTGCCAAGCTGTTCAAGAATGGCGCCAGTCAGGCGGTCCGCCTCCCCGCAGGATTCCGCTTCGAAGGCGACGAGGTATATGTCACGCGCGACGATGCGACCGGCGATGTGGTGCTGTCGAACCGGCCGGGTGCCAAGACCTGGAGCGAGTTCTTTGAGTTGCTGCAGGAAGTCGACGTGCCCGCCGATTTCATGGCGGAGCGCCCGCTGAATGTGTTGCCGCAAGAACAGGGCATCTTTGATGATGAACTTTCTACGCGCGGCAAGCTGGGCCGCTAGAGATGCTGCACATGCTGGATACCGACACGGCAAGCTACCTCATCAAAGGGAAGCCGCCTGCGATAAAAGCCAAACTGGAGGCCCTTGTGCCATCAATGGTCTGCATCTCGGTGATGACGCGGGCGGAGTTGCAATATGGTCTGAAACGCTTGCCAGCCGACCATCGGCTGCACCTGGCAGTACGCCAGTTCCTCAAAATTGTCCGCATCTTGCCGTGGGATGCCGAGGCAGCGGACTGGTACGCCGAAATCCGCCACCAGCTCGTCAGCACAGGGCAACCGATTGGCGAACTGGACATGATGATCGCGGCACACTCGTTGTCTGCCGGCGCTGTGCTGGTCACCAATAACAGCCGCCATTACGAACGGATCGCAGCGCCCCTGATCCTGGAGAACTGGGCGTAGCATAGCCAACAGGACGGAAGGCCAAATCGGCTGAATGACACTAGCCCAACCCAGATTTCCGTTCCACTGTGCCTCAAGCTCCTGGTTCAGCTATGGGTCGGGTTGCCCCCTGGTTCGAAGGAGGCACAGGAGAAAAACTCCCGTGCCCGTCAGCCAATATCAGCCGGACCGTGACAGCGCCGGATAAAACGCCAGATTACTTCTTGGCGCCGTTGACTGCAGCCTTGAGTGTGGCACCAGCCTTGAATGCCGGAACCTTGGATGCCTTGATCTTCAGCTCTGCACCCGTAGCCGGATTGCGGCCAGTGCGTGCCGCACGTTTGCGCACCTCGAAAGTGCCGAAGCCAACCAGTGCCACGTTGTCGTCCTTCTTCAGGGTGGCGGTGATAATCTCGATCAGGGCGGCGATGTTGCGGTCTGCATCGGCTTTGGTGCTGCCAGTTTTTGCTGCCAGTGCACCGATCAGTTCTTTGCGGTTCATGCGTATTGGCTCCCTGTTAACGTGGTTGAAGTACCGGCGCTGATTGTTGTGGATATTTGGCTGTCTGGCAATAGGGGATTTAACCGAATTACCATTTGTCTATCTGACATTAACGGCTTCGGCCATATCGGTTATAAGGAAACTATGAAAGAAATACTGCAATACCTGAAAACACATGGCGAGCGGCTCGACAAAGAGATCGCCGTAGCTACAGGCATCCCGCTTGATAAAGTGCGCCTCCATTTGACAGAACTCGCTGACAAAAGAGAAGTAATGGCGTGCCATTCGATCCGGTACGAGAAGGGCAAAAAAATCGAGGGAATCAGATGCCGGCTAACTGGATATATTCCTCCGGCAGCGCCGGGCAGAAAATCGAAGGCACAGCTGACGTTATCGTAATTCCTTGCGCCACGTGCATGAAAAGCTAGGCTGCGAAATTTTATAACCCGACCGGAAGTACAATAATGTTCACTTTACCCTCGATGTGGAACATCATCATCATCACCACCATCGCGTTCGCCATCGCCGCCTGGTATGTCCACCGTTATATGAATGGGCAGGGGATTCCAAAAGGGATGACGCGCGGCTTACTCGTATTTGCAGTCGCCTCTTTGGTGTCATGGGGTGCCGGAGCAGGGGTGGACTGGGCACAGGAAAAAATAGAGGGGCCGCAACCGGTAGCAAAAATCTCCGGCGATCTGACGCAACTGCTGAAGGTGGTTGGGCAGGCGCAACCATGATGGCTTCCCATCCGGCCACATGCGCCTGCTCGAAACAGAAATGAAGAATTGTGCAGACGGCAACGACTATCCTTAGGGCGCTTACAGACAGAGGACATAATCGGCTCCCCAGATTGCGTTAAGCTGGCCGCATATGCTCATTCAAAGACGGTGACAATGGTTTTCCTTTCACACAAAAGGAGAATCGTCATGAACACCGATACTAAAATCGAGAACAGGAAAGCCCCCTGGAACAAGGACAAGCTGGTTGGACAAAAGCTGCCGCTGAAATTGAAAGAAATATGGGCAATACGCATCCGCCTTCAGCTGGCCCAAAGAACCCGAGAACTGGCCCTGTTCAATCTGGCCATTGATAGCAAATTGCGCGGATGTGATCTTGTTGAGCTTCACGTACGTGATATTGCTCAAGGAAGTCATGTTTCTTCAAGAGCAATAATCATGCAGCGTAAAACGCACAGGCCAGTTCAGTTCGAACTCACAGAACCAACGCGCGATGCTGTCGGCGCGTGGATTGCAAAAGCACAGCTCAAGCCAGAGCAGTTCCTGTTCCCTAGCCGGATACATGAATCACTGCATATATCGACCCGGCAGTACGCAAAGATTGTCGATCAATGGGTGATGTCGATCGGGCTTGACCGGACTGCCTACGGCACACACACTATGCGGCGCACCAAGGTCACCTTAATTTATCGGCGCACAAAATCTTCGTGCTGTTCAACTTCTGCTTGGACATTTAAAGTTGGAATCTACCGTGCGATATCTGGGAATCGAGGTCGACGATGCGCTGGTTATATCCGAACAAACTGATGTATAGCAACAAGGCCAGCGAAAGCGGCAGGCATGTAGAGATGCCGCTTTCGGGCAGTGATTTCAGCAACTCCAGAAGCAGCTCGGTGCCACGGTACTTCGCGCCAAGCTGCTGCATCAACCAAAATCAACTGTTCGTACTATCATTACACACGCGGACATATCTCGTTCCGTATAACAAGCACTACAATAAACAAGCACGTTAAGCTGCGAAGGAATACTTGCCGTGACATGTTCAACCCGGATATTCATTGTTGGCCCAGACGACACCCTGTATCGGTTAGCTGCCACGAAGTTCTCGGGCATGTTCGACGATCCAGAAATCTACCACCTGCTGCGCTTCGCCGGTCAGCGAGTGCGTATGGTAGAAGCAATCGTTGAGTTTCGCGATCGAGTTCCCTGCGGCATCGTCCGGCTTATATATGAGATGCTCAGATTTGATGACCATGGAAGATTGGACCGCGACACTCTCGTGCGCCAGAATGTCGCTCTTGCTGACCTAATCGCCGATGAACCAACGACGAACGACATCGTCGTTGTTAACGCGAGTAGTCGCTTTGTTGCGCAAGGCGGTCGATGGCGGCCATCCCCAGCGCTGGCGCGGCGCGTTCGCCAAGCTGCACTTGGAGAAGTGGAATGCAAGCGCTTGTAGTGTCGCTGTCTCAACAATGTGACCGAGCAGAGGCCGATGAAAACGCTACGGTATTTCTCGATCAATCTTCGTCCAGGCGCCGCAAGCGTAGCTAGCGTCTCTTCAAGCGGTAGTTCGCCGTATTTTGACTGGTAGTGCGCTATATTGAGTGCCAGCAATCTGGCACATTCAGCCAAGTCTTCTTTGCTTACTTATTCAATCAGCTGGTCGGCAAGTTTGTAGTATTGTTTGAATGTCGATAAATCTGACATAGGGGTTCTCCGATGACGAGGTTTTACTGTGCCCGAATACCAGACAGAGAAATCTGTTGAGGACTGTTAAGTGGATTGATACATGACCAAGACGCGAAGCACGACCTATTGCCGACACCATTCCCTTGCCCTCCTGATAGGGCTCATCAGCGCCATCCTGGCCACCACGCCAGCTTCTGCCGAACTGGTTTTACCATCGAGCCGCGTTGTCTCGTCGCTTAATGTACGTGCCGCTCCAACGACTTCCTCCAGCGTTGTCACCAAGATGCTCCCAGGTGATGTTGCGGTTCTGGTGGGACGTTCCGATCAGTGGTATCAGGTTTCCATGCCCAGTGGCGCAGCCGGGTACGTCAGCAAAGCTTGGTTGGTACTGGAAGCTGATCTCCGTTTAGGTGCATGGAACCTCAAAAAACTGGGACACGGATCATCCAAGGATTACAGCACAATCGCCGGTATCATCAACGACAGTTTTGATATTCTGACGGTAATCGAAGTGATGCAGAAGGATCACAGCCATCCAGGCTATGACGCGCTCCTTCAAGCACTCGGCTCTTCCTGGTCTGGCATTATTACTTCGACGCCGAGACCGAACACGGCTGCCGGTGATGCTGAGTTCTACGCCATTCTCTATCGACCGACCGCAGTTGCTCCGTGCTCCAGCACCACACAGCTAGAGTATTTTCCAGATAACGAAGGTGGCCCTCAGGGCACCGGTGTGGATCGATTTATTCGCGAACCAGCGTTTGCCTGTTTCGCTACCGTATCCGAGTCTGGAACGCGGGGATGGGACTTCATTCTGGCCGCCTACCATGCCACCTAGGCTGATGGCAATGAAGACGCGATCATTGCTGAAGCATCTAGCCTGGGCGAGGTATTTGCAGCAATGAGAGCTTCAAGGCCAGGTGAAGCTGATCTGTTCATTGCAGGCGACTTTAATCTGACGCCTGACATCCTCGCAGGCGTCATATCCGCAGCCGACAGAACCATCGGCACAGGCTCAACCCTGAACAGCAAGGGTGGCCAGACCGCTAACCTGTATGACCATCTTCTGGTATTTGATAAACATGCGACTTCTGAGCTTGTCATGGATGCTAAGGTGTTGGATGTCCGCAACCGGGTTTCATCAAATAAAGTTTTCTACCAAACCGTGAGCGACCATCTGCCCATCATGGCACGGTTTTTCCGGAATCGTGCGGACGATGATTGAGAATGCTGAGCCAGTGTTCATTGCGGATACGCTGTGCGCCGATGTTGCAAAAAGAGCTCAATGGGCGAATATCCGAAGCGGGTCGTTGGCTGCATTACGAGTGGCTGCCTGCAGGAAAACTACGATCACAGCGTCATGAAGCAATTGAAGCCGCCGCTGTAGCCGAACCATGCAGGCTAGATGTACTAAGGTCCAATTGTTCATATTGCCGAAGCCGCTATGATGCGAGCATACCAACAAAATGACGATCCTGAAGCGCCGTCCTCGGCTGTTAAACAAGCCGGAATTGAAAGTAAATATATGCGTGCAATTACTGTGGCAATAGCCGATGACGATGGCGGCCGGCGCGCCAAATACGAAAATTCGCTGCAAGGTGCAGAAGGCATCAGGGTGCTCACCTACGCTGCAATCAGCGCAGGAGATATTACCAAAATCAGACAGCTCAACCCACGGGTGCTTTTAGTCAGCATGAAACAGTGCGCCGACTGTGCAATGCTGGATGCCTTGCGCCGCGAATGTCCTGAAACACGGGTAATCCTGTTTACCGATGAATCTTTTCCGCAGGAAGATCAACTCATGCATGCGTTGGCCAAAGGCGTGCGCGGCTACCTGAGCCTCGAAGCAGGCATGGCTCAGATTTCAAAAGCCGTTCATCTGATAGATAGTGGTGATGCTTGGGTTCCGCGCAGGGTACTGGGCAATATCCTGGATCAGATATTGCATCAGCGGTATCAAACCAGCAGTTCGTTCCGGTAAAGTTGGAGGGAAGGTGGGCCGAAATGAACGACGGTAAGCCACATCCGAACAACTACTTCGTCGGATGTAGAAGGTTGGCATCGCGCCGATAAATTGCGCGTTTGAGTGGCTGCTTGTAGGAAGCCAGAACGGAAACATGGCATGCAGCTGCGTGCCATTACCGGAATTTCAGCCGTTATACAAATTCAACCCACATCCAAAATGGCTAGGCCGAAATATTATAGATATTTCGGAATATATGAATCCCAAATCATTTGGTGTATGGCGCGGCGTCTCATTACTTGAACTGGTGAAAAACCGAGCGAGGCCCGATTCATGCTGAAATTGCTGGCGGTCAGGCTGGGTCAATATTCAATCGGCGCAAACAACAAATTCGATGAACATCCAGGATCAACCGCATAACGTTATCAAGCTGTGGTAGCATTTAGCCATCATGCGCACTTGCTTCGCTTTTCTTCTTGCCATCATGCTCTCGTTGAATGCCGCCTATGCGGCAACAGTGGGTGTCTGCGATGCACTGGAACATGCATCAAGCCACGCCGGACATTTCGGGCATCACAGCCACGGGCATAGTAACGATCATGTTCATGATGAACCAGCAGCCGATGCTGATGGGGCAAGTAACGTGCCTGCCGTCGACCACCACCATACCCATGTGCATCCGGTCTTTTCCTCACTTCCGACGACTTCCGTTGTCGTAATACTGCTAACGGGATGCAACCCCTTGGTTGCATATCCAGCCAGTATCTTCGTCTCTGCACCGCAAGCACTCCTCGATCGTCCGCCTAGGACAACTCTCGCCTAATCCGGCGGGACACCATTATTTCCCTGTAGCACCCTGCACCTGACCCTATAAAAGGGTTTGGCCGCACGTCCCGTCGAAATTCAACTTTTTTTGTTGAGGATTTCGATGATTCTGCATCTGCAAAAATTACTAGATTCGCCTGAATGGCGGAGTTCAACATGCTTTTATCTTCCACAGCTCATTGAGAGGTGTGGCCACGTTTGCCGCGCTATCAGGCACTACTTGAGGTTAATTATGAACAAAACAAATCAATGTATCCAAGTATGCGCATACGCCATAGCCGTGCTGTGCGCTTTCACATCACCCGCTCAGGCGGCTGATCGACCCGCCAGGTTCGCTGTTCCAAACGGCCAGATACAAGCATTGGGCATCACGACTGTGCCGTTACAGAGCCAAGCCGAATCGGTGCGTGCAAGCTTCCCCGCTCAGGTGGTGGTTCCGCCAAACGCCGAACAGGTCATCAGTTCGCCGGTGGCCGGCTTGGTATCCCAACTGTTGGTTCAGCAAAACCAGGTAGTGCGTAGAGGCGCGCCCCTGGTCCGCATCGCCAGCCCGGAATTCGGCCAATTGCAATTGCAGTTGCTCCAGTCGAGTTCGCGCGCCACGCTGGCGCGGCAAGCCGCGCAACGCGAGCAACAGTTGTTCGATGAAGGCATCATCCCGCAACGCCGCGTGCAGGAAGCGCAGGCTGGCTTGAAAGAAGCTGAAGCAGCGCTCAAACAAGCCAAGGCGGCACTGCGTTTAACGGGCATGCCGCCCGAGACGATAGCCGGGATTGCCGCTTCCGGAAATCCACAGGAAAGCTTGACGCTGGTATCGACGCAGGCCGGGGTTGTTACCGCGATAGCGGTCAAGCTCGGCCAGCGTGTCGATTCGGCCAGCCCGTTGTTGCATGTGGTGCAGACCGATGTACTCTGGCTCGACATTCAAGTTCCGGTCGCTGAAAGCACTAGTTGGCAACCCGGAACCAGGCTTATTGTGCAAGGCCGCAACATTGCGGCGCGCATTTTGAGCGCCAGCCCGACCGTCTCGGCTGGCAGTCAGACGGTGGTGCTGCGTGCAGTAATCGAGGGCAAGGCCGGGCAAGTGCGCCCCGGCGAATTTCTTGCGGTCGAGCTGCCCGTCAAGGCTGTGGCGGACGGTTGGGACTTGCCGTTGAGCGCCGTGGCCCACGACGGCAACCAGGCTTACGTGTTCGTCCGCACATCGGACGGCTTTGAAGCCAGGCTGGTAAGGGTCGCGGCCAGCGCCGGGCAGCGGGTGCGGGTGCAAGGTTCGCTCAAGGCGGGCGAACAAATCGCCGTCAGCGGCGTGGTGGCGCTCAAGGGCGCATGGCTTGATGGAAAGGAGAGTAAATAATGCTTGCCCGCCTGGTTCAGTTTTCTTTATCGCAGCGCCTGTTCGTCCTGCTTGCGGCGCTGCTCGTCGCGGGTGTGGGCGGCTACGCCTATCAGGGATTGCCGATCGACGCATTCCCGGACGTGGCGAGCACCCAGGTCAAGATCATCATGAAAGCCCCCGGCATGACGCCGGAGGAAATCGAAAACCGCATTGCGGTGCCGATTGAAGTCGAGATGCTCGGCATCCCCAAAACCAAGATTCTGCGCTCGATGACAAAGTACGGTTTGGTCGATGTCACGATCGACTTCGAGGATGGCACCGATATCTATTGGGCGCGCCAACAAGTCAGTGAACGGCTGGGCGGGCTTGCCGGAAGCTTGCCGACCGACATTTCGGGCGGCATGGCGCCGATCACGACGCCCTTGGGCGAAATGTATATGTTCACCGTCGAAGGCGAAGGGCTGTCCTTGGCGGAACGTCGCAGCGTGCTTGATTGGGTCATCCGTCCGGCACTGCGAACCGTGCCGGGCGTCGCCGATGTCAATGCGTTGGGGGGTGTCGTTCGAGCCTTCGAAGTAGTTCCCGATCCGGTCAGGATGGCAGCGAGCGGTGTAACGATGGCGCAGTTCAAGGAGGCGATTGAAGCGAACAACCGCAACGACGGTGCGGGCAGGCTAGGCGAAGGCGACGAAGTGCTCCTCGTTCGCAGCGAAGGCAGTATTACCAGCCTGGACGATCTGCGCGCGGTGGTGGTAACCATGAAAGACGGTTCACCAGTCAGCGTAGGAAATTTGGCCGAAGTCAAGATTGGCACCGTCACCCGCTATGGGGTGGTCACACAAAGCGGTCGGGGTGAAGCCGTGCAAGGACTGGTGCTTGGATTGGCTGGAGCTAACGCGCAAAAGGTGGTTGAGGGCGTTCGAAAAAAACTGGACGAACTGAAACCGACTTTGCCGCCGGGCGTTCAGATCAATACGTTCTACGACCGCGCCTCGCTTGTATCCAAGGCGGTTGGCGCGATTTCCACAGCGCTGATCGAGGCGACTGTCCTGGTCATCGTGTTGCTCGGGCTGTTTCTGGGTAATATTCGCGCGGCTTTGACGGTGGCCCTGGTGCTTCCGCTGGCGGCACTGATTACGTTCATCCTGATGCGCATCTTCGGCATGTCGGCGAACTTGATGAGCCTCGGCGGGTTGGCGATTGCAATCGGTATGCTGGTCGATGCCGCCGTAGTGGTGGTCGAAAACATCGTGCAGCGCCTGGCGACCGATCCGACGGCCGGCAAGCTGCCACGCCTGCATACGATCTACCGCGCGGTGCGCGAGGTGGCGGTTCCGGTCACAGCCGGAATTTTGATCATCATTACGGTATTTCTGCCGCTGCTCACCTTACAGGACCTCGAAGGCAAGTTCTTCGTGCCGGTAGCGCTGACCATTGTCTTCGCCCTTGCCGGCTCGCTGGTGCTGTCGTTAACCGTCATACCGGTGCTGGCGTCTTACCTGTTGCGTGAAGTGAAGCACGAAGACCCGTGGTTGCCGCGCAAGCTGCTTGCCCTGTATGAGCCTGCCCTCACCTGGGGCATGCGCCGGCAGCGCATCGTTGCGGCCGCTGCTGTGGCGATGCTGGTGGCGGCTGGCGTAATTTACACCCAGGTCGGCAAAACATTCATGCCGACGATGGACGAGGGTGACCTCATTGTCGGCATCGAAAAACTGCCTTCGGTCAGCCTCGAACAGAGCGCCGCACTCGATCTGAAAATCCACCGCGCCATCATGCAGGCAATACCGGAGATCACCGGCATCGTGGCGCGCGCCGGCTCAGACGAAATCGGACTCGACCCGATGGGGCTCAACCTGTCCGACACGTATTTGCTGATGAAGCCGCAAGGCGAGTGGCGCATGAAGAGCAAGGAAGCACTGATGGACGAAGTGCGCAAGGTGCTCGACCCCATGCCAGGCATCAAATACAGCTTCACGCAACCGATCGAAATGCGCGTGTCGGAAATGATCATCGGCGTGCGCGGCGACCTGGCGGTCAAAATCTTTGGACCAGACCTCGATAAACTGAACGAGTACGCGAGCCAGGTCGAAGCGCTCGTCAAAACAGTTCCCGGCAACCAGGACGTGTACACGGTACAGAACGACGGCGTGCAGTACTTGCGCGTGCTGGTGGATCGTTTGCAGGCCGGTCGGCTCGGTTTGAGCGTGGAAGAGATTCAGGATGCGTTGCGCACCCAGATCGTGGGACAGAACGCCGGAATTGTCATCGAGGGCAATCGCCGCACGCCGATCGTGCTGCGTGGCACCGAGGGTATACGCGTGTCACCATCCGATTTCGGGGCGATGCGCATTACCACCAAAGACGGCAACACCGTCCCACTGACCAGCGTCGCCAAACTGGAACGCGCCGAAGGTCCGGTCAAAATTGATCGGGAAATGGGCAGCCGCTATAGCGTGGTCATTGCTAACGTGAGTGGCCGTGACTTGGTCGGTTTCGTCGAAGAGGCGAAGGCGCTCGTCACACAGAAGCTACCCATGCCGACGGGTTACCGCATCAGTTGGGGCGGGCAGTTCGAGAACCAGCAACGCGCGGCAGCACGCTTGACCGTCGTCGTTCCGGTCGCGCTCGGGCTGATATTCGTGCTGCTCTTTTCGACCTTCCGCTCAGTCCGGCAGGCTCTGCTTATCCTGAGCAACATTCCGTTCGCACTGGTGGGCGGGATTGTCGCTTTATGGATTACCGGCGAATACCTGTCGGTGCCGGCATCCGTTGGTTTTATCGCCCTGCTCGGCATCACCGTTCTGAACGGGGTCGTGCTGGTCAGCTATTTCAATCAATTGCAAAGCGAAGGGATGAAATTGAGCGAAGTCGTCGTGCAGGGAGCAAAGCGTCGCTTGCGGCCGGTGCTGATGACCGCCTCGATCACAGCATTTGGATTAATTCCGCTGCTGTTCGCGACTGGGCCGGGTTCGGAGATTCAGCGCCCGCTCGCCATTGTCGTGATTGGCGGCCTCATTACCGCCACGGCACTGACGCTGATCCTGATACCAATCTTGTATTTGCGCTTCGCTTTCCCAAATCGAAAGGATTCCCATGTCTGAATTTTGTTTAAATCTATTGTGTCCACTGGCGGTCGAAGAAAAATTGCTCGACCTGCTGCTCATGTCACCCAATGTGGAGGTTTTTACCAGCGCGCCGACAGCAGCGCATGGGTTGGCCTCCGGGCACTTGAGCCAAACCGAACAAGTGCTTGGCCGAATGCTGGCGACACAGATACAGGTGTTGCTCTCTGAGGCAGACAAAGAAGCGCTGCTCAAAATCATTCAACAACAATTTGCCGGTGCAGGCCTACGCTATTGGTTAACGCCGGTCATCGAGTCTGGGAGGTTTGCATGAAACACATACTACTGAGCGGCCGATCTGCTTTGTTGCTCGCCTTATTGAGCGGTATTGCCTGTGCCGAAGAACTCAACCGGCCCGACCTGCCGCCCCCTGCACAAGTGGAAAGCGCGTTGAACCAACACCTCACGGTGCTGAACGCCAGCAGCGAGCTAAGAATGGAACACGCCAATCAGCGCAAGTGGAACAGCGGCAATTACGAATTCAATCTGCGCGCCGGCACGGGGCAACGCAACATTGTCAGTACCGGACAAAACCTGAAGGAATGGGATGTCGCACTGGAACGCCCGCTGCGCCTGTTCAACAAGGTAGGCATTGATGAAGGCATCGGCGCGGCCAGCGTCGCGCGCGCCGAATACGCGCTCGGCGATGCACGCCATGAAGCCGCGCGCACGCTGCTGCAGCTGTGGTTCGCATGGCAACGTGAGCAAGCTCAAGTCGCACTGTGGCAACAGCAAGTGGACATCCTTAAGCAACAAGCGCAAATGACCGAGAAACGCGTCAAGGCGGGCGATGCGCCCAAGCTGGAATTGAATCAGGCACAAGCCGCCGCCGCACAGGCCAGCGTGTCATGGCATCAGGCCCAATTGCGCGCACAACTCGCGGGCAATGATCTGAAGCGCCAGTTCCCTGCCATTCAGTTGCCGGAAAAATTGCCGCCCGTTACACCGCAAACCGTCGAGCATGACTTCGCGTTCTGGAAGTCGCGCGTGCTCGAACACAACCACGAGCTCGGCATGGTGCAGGAGCAGAGCCGCGTGCAACAACTGCTGGCACAGCGCAGTCGCGCCGATCAACTGCCTGACCCTACCGTCGGCCTGCGCTACTCGAATGAACAGGGCGGCAATGAAAAAGCGGCGGGCGTGTATGTCAGCGTGCCGATCTCCTTCGGGCAACGCCGCGCGACGGCAGAAGGCGTGGCGCAACAGGCCGCCATCGCCGCCGATCAGGAAGCCTTTGTCAAACGACGTCTGGAAGGCGACATCTACGCCGCCCATACTCAGGCAGTGAGCAGTTTCGCCACTTGGCAACAGGCGCGCGAAGCCGCACAAGCGATACGCAGCAATACCGAACTGGTCGGCAAGGCTTACAGCCTGGGTGAAAGCAGCCTGTCGGACAGCCTCATCGCACGCCGCTTCGCTCTGGAATCTTCATTAGCGGAAAACCTCGCGCAACTTGATGCCAACGAAGCGCGCTATCGCCTGCTGCTGGATGCCCATCAACTGTGGCCGTTAGGTAATGAAGGAGACGAACATCATGCCAATCACTATTAAAGCGATGGCATTACTCGCAGAACTGAAACAACGTGCGCGTCATCTCAAGGCGGAGACCTTTGCTCTTTACCTTGCTGCGCGTGACCCCAGAACACCGTGGTATGCAAAGCTTCTCGTTGCCGGCATCGTCGCTTATGCCTTCAGTCCTATTGATCTGATTCCAGACTTTGTGCCGGTTCTTGGTTATCTGGATGATCTCATCCTGATACCAATGGGTATTGCCTTGGCTATCAAGTTGATTCCCCGTTCCGTTTTGGCCGAGTGCCGAACACGTGCACAGGAAGCCATACGGAATGAAAAACCCGCGAGCTGGATTGCAGGCGCGGTAATTGTCGTAATCTGGTTAGTGTTGGCGATGCTCTGCATTGTATGGGGCTATGAGGCGTTCATGCCGCAATGATCGTAAACACGCCCAACAATTCGCTCAAACCTTGTGCCGCCGCACTACGAATTTTGAATGATGAAAGGAAACGCAATGAAAACATTTTACTTGAGCATACTGGCAATTTTTCTGCTGGCCGGTTGCGCCAGCCAGACGCACCTGCTGGTCAAGGAAGACAACGCTCCGTTTTTTGGTGGTGAACTGGTTCATGATCGAGGAGAGGGGAATCGCCTCGTGCTGGAGGCGCCAAACCGCCGTTACGAGACTCGTGGTTTTGTTGTCGAGCGCCAGACCAATTTGGCGGCTTTGCGCAAACGCTATTACGGTGTTAATCCAAAGCATTGGGAGCGGATTTTTGCCGGGCTCGACACCGATCATGTGGTTTATTCTGTCGAGACAATTGCCATATCCGCAGAAGGGCATGAAGTCTCGTGCCAATTGATTTGGGGGGGCGGTGCAAAGCCAGCGGGTGTTTGCACAGATCAGGCCGGAACAGCGTTCCCGATACGTTTCGAGTAGTTTTGTTCTGGCAGCCTTTGTTCGAAAGCTGAAAAGATGAATTGGAAAGAAAGATTTCGCCAACCAGGCGTACTGGCAGCATTGGGGGCGGCTTTGTTGTTTGGCGCAGGAACGCCACTGGCGAAGTGGCTGCTTGATACTGTCGATCCGTGGCTGTTGGCAGGATTGCTCTATCTTGGTTCCGGGATCGGGCTGACGCTTTATCGTCGCCTGAGCCATGCACCTGCCGTTCGCCTTCCCCGGAATGATCTGCCTTGGTTTGCTGGGGCGATTTTGGCGGGCGGAATCGTTGGCCCTGTGCTGCTGATGATCGGGCTGACAGGGTTGCCTGCATCCGGTGCCTCTCTCCTGCTGAATGCCGAAGGCGTGTTCACTGCGCTGCTGGCGTGGTTCGTTTTCAAAGAGAACTTCGACCGGCGCATCGCGCTGGGAATGCTTGCCATCATGACAGGTGCAGTCATACTAAGCTGGCCCGGAGAAGCGCGTTTTGCAGGGCTGTGGCCGACGCTGGCTGTCCTTGGCGCGTGCTTCGCATGGGGTATCGATAACAACCTGACGCGCAAGGTGTCGCTCACTGATGCCACTTGGATCGCCTCGGTGAAGGGTTTGGTGTCCGGTGCTGTCAACCTGATTTTGGCCTTCTCATTGGGTGTATCAATGCCAGCACTGCCGACTTTGGCAGGTGCAATGGTGGTTGGCTTGCTTGCCTACGGGGTGAGTTTGACACTGTTCGTGGTTGCTTTGCGCCACCTTGGCACTGCACGCACGGGCGCATATTTCTCGGTTGCGCCGTTTTTCGGTGCTTTGCTTGCCTTGCTGATGGGTGACTCAGTCACGATGCCGCTACTTGTGGCTGGTGCATTGATGGCGCTGGGCATCTGGTTGCATCTAACCGAGCACCATGAGCACGGACACGCCCACGCAGAGATGGTGCATGACCACGAGCATATCCACGACGAACACCACCAGCACGAGCACGATTATCCGGTGACGCCCGGCAGCAAACATCGCCATCTGCACCGGCACGAACCAATGACACATGAGCATCCACACTTCCCGGATGTTCACCACCAGCATCTCCATTGAAAACGGCTGCTAGTTCAGGGGAAAGATAAGCTAAAGGGTCGCTGACAACTCGCCGATAACAAGGTCAGCCCAAAAATTGATCCCAGATATAGCAAACCGGCCAGCATCCACAGACTTACTGTTTACAGCAGCAATTTGGCGAGCGGCGTTAAAAAAGGTGAGCACTACATCGTGCTCACCGTAATCGCTTATTTACCAGTGAAATTGGCGGCGATATAGATACCATCCAGACTAAAGAATATATACAAAGTCTGCTTTGCTGCGTCACTCACCTTGTCATTCTTGTACGTTACCACCCACTCGTCCCCCTTGGTTGATGCGCCGACGGCTTTGACATCGGCCCAGCTTTTATCGAGCTTGCCGCTTTCGATCAGGGATTTGACCTTTTCGGTGGCTTTGTTGATGACCTTCTCGCTGGAAATCTGGCCGTGCGAGTGACCTCCGCTGCCGTGATCATGGCCTGCGCCCGCCATCACTGGCGATGCGAAAAAAAGGGAAGAAACGAGTAGGACTGTCGAAATGTTACGCATTATTAACTCCTTTAGATAAAAAAATTAGTCGATGGACTTGTGGTTTTTTGAGGGGGATTTGTCGTCATGGGCGTGCCCGTGCTCAGCATCGCAGCCAGAAAATGCTGCAATGATAGCCAGACAGAATGAAAAAACAAACAGGGTTCGCATAGGTATTTCCTCCGATCAGTCGATGGTTTCGTGGGTATTTTTCTTGACAAGTTCCGCTGCACGCTCCTCATTCATTTTGATATGTTCGTGAATGTGGTTGTCGGCGCTGAAACCGAACTCGTCCGGGTTGCTGACGTGCGAGTAGCCGTGCATCTGCATCAGGAACAACAATCCACCGGCAACGATCAGTGCGTAATTGGAGAAAAGGCTGAAGGGTTTGAACGAGCGTGACTTGCGCCAGCCCGACAGAAACAACAGCATGATCGCCAACGCCAACACCTGACCGCCTTCAATTCCGACGTTGAACGAGATGATGTTCAGCAGAAGATCGTCTTTGTTGAGTGGCAACTGTTGCAGGCGTGTTGACAATCCAAGACCATGAATCAGGCCAAGACCAGTGATCATGGCCAGCAGGCTGGGCGCCTTGATGCCCAGAAGGCGTTTGAAGCCGTCGAGGTTGGCAAACGCGATATAGCTAACGCTCAGCCCAATCACGGCGTCGATCAGAAAGTAATTGATCTGTATACCGTTGAATGTTGCGTAAAGCAGCGTCACGCTGTGCCCGACCGTAAACGCCGTAATGTATTTGACAATGTCCTTGAAGTTGGTCAGAAAAAAGACAATGCCAAACACGAACAGCAGATGATCGTAGCCCGAGAGCATGTGCGTGGCGCCCAGCCACATGTAGCGCAGATTACCGCCATCGATGATCGACAGCTTCTCCGCTTCCGACATGCCATGGCCGAAGGCTTGCCCGACGAAGAGCACGATGGTAAGCGCGAGCAGCCATCGTAATTGTTTCATTACAGATAACATAAACACCTCAAAAAAATGAACTGATTTGCAGGCTTGGTGCGCGCTGCAGAAATGGGGTTAAACGGGATTGACGCTCAGGAGAATCGAGGCGGGGCGCGGGGCTGACCGGGGTGCGGATGGAGTTGACGGGGCAGGGAATTGCGGCCCTCAGGCGGGCCAGGCTCCCTTGTCTGAATGAGCGGTAGGCAATAGACAAAAGCAGCCAGTGCAGCCGACGGATTGTCCAGCTTCTTGTTATTTGGCGGACTCTGGTCGTGATCGAGGTCAACAACCTTGGCCTCATCCATTTGCATATGGCTAGAGTCAATTTGGTCAGCGTGAAAAACGACCGGTTGATGGGCGTGTGCCTCAACGCTATGCTGGTGCTGCTCACCGCCGTGGTCGTGCTGCGCATTTAAATGCGCGTGCGACGGCGCCCACTTGACCACCATAAAGGCAGTAAGCAGAAGAAAAATAAAAATTGCGTTGACACGTTGCTTGATCATGACGGCATTGAGTTCGAGGTAATTGTTGGTATTACCATGGCAGCAGAGCAAGAGTTTTATTATACACACGGATGAAGAATCTGAATTTCTGATAGTGACAGACTTACCTTTTGGGTAATGCCTGAACACCGTCTTCTGGTTGTTAACAGCAATATGCCAACTTCCGGTATGTGTAGGCTGCTGCCCGTGGCCAAGGTCAGCTTTATCCAGATGGAAATTTATTAAGGCCAGTGACGGCTTTGGGGCGCGCAGTTAGCAAGGACGAAATCTCCTGGGTGCCATTAAGAGATATTCAGCGCAGCCTCGGCAAGATTGCGACGAGGTTTAAATATATAGGCATTTTGCCTATTTTATCGGTGTAATCGGTATGCTCTAATCTGGCATCTGTCTGTATTGTTACCGCATATGCGGACAGATAAATTCGATTGGCTTCAATGAATCCGTCACTTATCGAAAATGCGCATGCCTCACTATTTTTAATAGTACAGACCGGTGGGACCGTCTAATAACTGTTAGGCAGCACGTTCGTACTCAGGAGAATAACCATGGATGAAACGAGACGCGATTTCCTGAAACTAGCCGCCGCTGCGACAGTGTTCAGCGCACTCGGTCAACGGCAGGCGTTCGCGCAAAGCAGCGCGAGCATCGAACCCGGCGACCGGGTGTATATCACCAACGAGGATTCGAACACCATCACGGTAATCGACCCGCGCAGCAATACGGTCGAGACCACCATCAACCTGACCAGCTTTGACGAGGACGCGCGTCCGCCATTCCGCCTGATGACTGCCGGGGTAATGCCGACGCACGCAGCGATGATCCACAAGCCGCTCTATCACGGCTGCATCGACGCGCACGGGGCGGTTCCTTCACCCGACGGCCGGTTCCTCGCCACCAGCGGTCGAGGCTCAAGCAATATTTACCTCATCGATGCGGTCAACAAGAAGGTGGTGGGCAACACGTCCAATCCGCTTGCTGGCCCCAATACCAATACCGAACGGCTTTCAAGCGGCATTCTGATCGGTCGCGAGCCGCACGAGCCGACCTTCACGCGCAACGGCAAGGAACTGTGGGTGACGCTGCGGGGCGAAGACCGGATCGTCATCCTCGATGTGGAGCGCGCCATGCGTCAGGCCGGAGGCGTCGAGTCCGGCGCGATTCTCCGCTACATCAACGTCATCAATGGACCTGCGCAGGTCTGGTTCGACGCCAGGGGCGCGCTGGCGTTCGTCGCCAGCCAGAAGGTATCGAAAGTCGATGTGTTCCGAGTCAACCCGGATGCAAACGGTTATTCGCAGCCGCAACGCCTGACGACGATCGACATCACTGCGCAGGACAAGCCGGCATTTACGCCCTTTCTCAAGACCACGCCGGATGGCAAGGAAGTCTGGTTCTCGCACAAGCTCGCAGACACGGTGTCGGCGCGCTCGACGGCCGAGCCTTTTGGCTTTCTCGATGCCGTGCCGCTCGGCAATATGGCGCGCCCCAACCACGTTGAGTTCGTCGAGAACCGCAAGGGCAGTGTGGTGTACGCGAGCCTCGCGCGAGTGGACGATAACGGCCCGGGCGGTGTCGCCGCGAGCCAGATCGCCATCATCAACCGCAGCGCCGCGCCCGGCACGCGCAAGGTAGTGGGGACATTCTTTTCCCGTGCGCGCGAGGCGCATGGCATCTGGACGAATCCGGCGAATGACCTGCTCTATATCGCGCACGAGCAGGACGAACTGCCTGGCACGCCTAACGCCGGGCAGACCTGCTGTTCCGCATTCGATGTGTCCGATCCATTCAACCCGAAATTCATCGCGCAGATTCCACTCGGAGCATTGAAACTACCCTCCGGTGAGTTACGCAACAAGAAGAGCATCAACCTTGTTTACGTGCGCCCCGGTTACAAGGGCCAGACGGCATAGGAGGCGCGATGATGCGATGGTTTTTGCTATTACTGTGGCTAATTGCCGGGGCGGCGCTGGCGCAGGACCAGCACCACGGTATGCGCGGGGGCGATTCGCCTGAGCGCCACGACACTACTTTCGCGCGCTTCGCCTCTGGGATGGATGCCGGCATGAACACGATGATGCGTGACATGCATGCTCCAGGCTACACCGGCAACGCGGATATCGACTTCCTCGCGATGATGATTCCGCACCACGAAGGCGCTGTGGAAATGGCGCGGCTGGCGCTGATCTACGGCCGTGATCCGCTCACGCGGAAACTCGCTGAGGAGATCATCGCGAGCCAAACGGTTGAAATAGAAGGAATGAAACGGCGCCTTGCGATTCTGCGCGCCAAGCCCAGCCCGGAGCAGGGTGAGTTCCCCGCACTCGGCGGCACGCGCGGACCCAGCCAGTAATCCTGGCTGCATAGGAGCCGATTTACTCGCGTGCGCCGCAGCCAGTGACGTAAACAATTGGGATGATCAGACTCGACTAATTGCAGCCATGTCTAACTTGTCATTCGAGGCGACGCCTTACGGCGCGCCTCAATTCGGACGTTGAAGTTCAGCTATCGGGAAAATCGACTGTCTCTTATGTGTCTATTGTGTTGAAAAACTCGCTTTTGTTTTTTCCCTGCCACCTGACTGAATTTTTCTTTCAGTCTATTTTTTGATTTTCAGCAGATTATCGGATTGGATTTGACGGTTCTGTTGCCCCTATCTGCTTTTATGCAGGTACTACGCTTGCTTCCTGTGCTGCTGGTGTAAGCCACTTGGCCATTCGCCTCAAATTCTGCGCAGTTGCTGCTAGCAGAAACTCATCTTGCGCACCGCTGTGGCCCCGCAATCGAAGCTTGTCCAGTTTCAAGATGCGCTTGAGGTGGGCAAAGAGCATTTCGACTTTCTTGCGTTCACTTCGTGATTGTTGATATTCAGGCGTCAGGTTAATTTGGCGAGCAACGTCCCGTGCGTTTTCATGGATGCTGCGTGCGATTTTGCGAAACTCAGTGTTTGGGCAGCAACGATCCTTCTTGGGGCATGCCGCACAATCTAACTGGCTTGAACGGTAGATGATCGTATCTTCATTCGTTATTCTCTTGCGCGGCTTTTTGAAAGGACGCCAATTGCTGCGCAGTGCATGCCCCTCAGGGCATCGGTACTCGTCGGCTTGTTCATCCCACTGAAAATCACTACGCGAGAACGTGCCATCTTTGCGCTCCGACTTATCACACACCGGAACATGCGGTTCAATCTGTTTCTCGTCCACCAGCCAGTTAAGCATGGCCGCTGATCCATAGTTAGTGTCGCCGACGAGGCGCTCTGGTTTGATATCGAACTTCTCCTCAACTCGATCAATCATCGCTCTGGTTGCATCTACTTCAGCAGCCTTGTTGACTGCAGAGGCTTCGACATCGACGATGATGCCTGCCTTGAGGTCGATCAAATAGTTTGTGCAATAAGCAAAGAAGGCAGGCCCCCCTGTCGCACCTGTCCAGGTTGCCGATGGATCAGTCGTAGAAACAAACTTGGGTATGAATGAGGGATCATTCGTTTCTTCAAGCGCATCAAGGTATTCCCTCACCGCACGGGGCGCATCTTCCGAGTGAGTCCAATTCATTGCTTCTTCGCCGGGTATGCTTTGCATGCGTTGTGCGTCCGCTTTAATAATGCTGGCATCGGTCGCAAAACCTTCACCGCGAACCAGTCCTTCGGACATGCAACGTTGCAACACACTCTCAAACAAATGACGGAAAGCGCCGCTCTCGCGAAAGCGCCCATGCCGATTCTTGGAGAATGTGGAATGATCCGGTACTGCATCTTCCAGTCCCAACTTGCAGAACCAGCGATAGGCCAGATTCAAATGCACCTCTTCACATAGCCTCCGCTCAGAGCGAATACCAAAACTGTAACCGATGACCAGCATACGAATCATCAGCTCCGGGTCAATGGAGGGGCGTCCGGTGTGGCTGTAAAACTCTGAGAGGTGTTGGCGAAGATCGCCTAGGTCAAGATACTGATCGATGCCGCGGAGGAGATGATTCTTTGGTACGTGATCTTCGAGGTTGAAAGAATAGAAAAGCCGTTCTTGGTTACTCGTCTGAAACCCCATCATGGCAAGGCTCCCAGCCTGATTTGATACGCGTTATTTTACTCCTCGCAACATCAAAAATCGAGAGAGTTTTTCAACACAATATGTCGTGAACAGCATGTCACGAAGTGCCGCTTTCCGACATTGAAAAATCTGCTGCCGCTAAAAGGATGAGTTGCCCGATTGTGGAACTTGGCGAATTAGCGCAATCGACCCTTATGCACAGTGCGCAATTATGCAAAGTTTATCGTCCGCATCGGACTTGATTGGCTATTTTGCTTGGGTTGCGAGAAGCAGGCAGAGCCTGAACTGGACATAATTTCTGCGATATGAATGTATCGATGCGTTTCTTCTTTGCGGAAACCACGATGAATTTGACAAGCCACGCCACACCGTGACCCCACCGCTTTGACGAACTAGCGCAGCGGTTGCCTACTCGCCGTCGCGCTGATGCAGTATTGGATCTAACGCAGTTACTGTTCAATCGGCCAACTGGTAGCAGCTCTGCCACACAAGTAATTATGCAAAGTGCGCCCCGCTACAACTCCTATATGCATTGGGTCGGACGGGCCTCTTTGCTATTATCTACGCATAATTGCGAACTGTGCATAAGGGTCGTTATGCAAAGATTTGCATAACGACCCCAAGCTGCCCTTGGAGTTTCCGAAAAGCAGACCTTCGACGATAGCGTGCGAAGCACCAGCACCGCCAGTAATGAGGGTGCAATCCATGGGCCTCGTTCATCGGATATATTCATATGTTAAATTTCACTCTGATCCGTGACAGGAAAAGTAATCTCAAAACGTGTCACCCCATCTGCAGAGAATGCCTGTATCGTTCCCCGGTGCGCCTCGACGATAGACTTCGTGATTGCAAGCCCGAGACCGGCGCTATCGCTGGCTTTCTGGCGTGAAGAATCGACTCGGTAAAATCGGTCGAACAGTCGGGGGAGATGTTCCGGCGGGATGCTCTCACCCGGATTCTCGAAAGTAAGCCGGATTCTGCCGGGCTCCTTGTCTGATCTAATGACTACCTTGACCGCGGCGTGGCGTGGCGTATGCCTGATGGCATTTGAGAGCAAATTGCTTAAGGCCCGGCGGAGCATCAGCCTGTCGCCGCGAACGGCACCTTCTCCGACGAGAGCCAGGCTAACGCCTTGCTCCTCAGCAAACGCTTCATAGTAGCCGAACAACTCTCGCACTTCCGTGGGCAAATCCACTGTTTCGCTGCTCGGTATGATCAGCCCGTTGTCGGCCTTTGCCAGGAAAAGCATGTCGGCAATCATGCGTGCCAGCCGCTCGTATTCTTCCAGGTTTGAATACAGCACTTCGCGATATTCATCTGCCGGTCTTTCCCTGGATACGGCCACCTGCGTCTGTGTCATCAGATTACTGATAGGTGTCCGTAATTCATGGGCCAGATCGGACGAGAAATCAGACAAGCGCCGGAATGAATCTTCAAGGCGGGCCAGCATTTCGTTGAAGGCAATTGCAAGGTCGGCCAGTTCTGGCGGGACAGTTTCGGGCGATAGGCGCTCGCCCAAGTGGCTGACCGAAATACCCTTGGCCACATTCGCCATCTCGCGGACTGGAACCAACCCCCGGCGTGCGGCAACCCAGCCTAGAACTACGGTTAGCACGATGCCTGCGGCGATTGCCAGCCAGAGGTTATTGCGGAATGCATTCATGAAGGCGCGGTGATGCTCGATGTTGATCGCAAGCGCAATGATGGCCGGCGGCTGGCCGGCGATTTCAGTGACTGCTTCTGCGGAGATGCCGCGGTATGTTTCCCCCCCTTGTTTCCACATCACCAGTTTTGCATTCACGGATGGCTCTCCAAGAGGCGGCTGTTCAAGCAGGTGGGTGGCAAACCTCGCACTTGGCGAAGTGAACAACACGCGACGATCCGGCCCAAGAACTGCTACCGATAAATCGGGATGTCCGATCAATGCGTCAGCAAGACTTTGCGGAACAGTCGCGAGATCGGATGGAGTCTGCACTTTGGTTAATGTATGGCGGACAAGTTCCAGCTTGCCGTTGAGCTCCATCAGGTCTTGTTCCTCGAAGTGTGACTCCAACAGAGTTCCGACCAGCGTGCCTACCACGAGAAGCACAATGGTCGAGGCTGTGGAAAAAAACAGCGTCAGACGGGAAGTGATCGACTGGGGTCTCATTGCGGCTCCGGAATTTCCAGGACATATCCCATGCCCCTCAGTGTTCGGATGAGCTTGGGCTCGAAATCATCGTCGATTTTTGCGCGCAAACGACGCATGGCGACCTCGATCACGTTGGTGTCGCTATCGAAGTTCATGTCCCATACCTGGGATGCGATCAGCGAACGGGGCAGCACCTCCCCTTGGCGTCGCAGCAATAACTCGAGCAGAGCGAATTCCTTGGACGTGAGGTCGATACGTTTTCCTGCACGTGTCACTCTGCGCCGCAGGAGATCCAGTTCCAGATCGGCGGCCTGAAGCCGTTCCGGTTCCTTGGTCTTGCCGCGGCGCAACAACGTGCGCACCCGTGCCAGCAGTTCCGAAAATGCGAACGGTTTGACGAGGTAATCGTCAGCGCCGAGCTCCAGCCCTTTTACCCTATCCTCGATCTGATCGCGAGCAGTGAGGAACAGCACGGGCATATGCTTGCCCCGCTGCCGGATTCGCTGGAGTACCTGCCAGCCGTCGAGCCCGGGCAACATGACATCAAGTACTACGAGATCGTAGTCGTCGGTCAACGCCAGGTGCATGCCATCGAGACCGTCGCGCACCAAGTCCACCACAAAGCCTGCCTCGGACAGACCTTGCTTCAGATAATCGCCGGTTTTCTGTTCGTCTTCGACTATCAGGATTTTCATCTTGCTCCAATCAGATATTTGTTCAGCATGCTTATTGTGCACGGACTTAAGGAACAGTTCACGAAGATTACAAACTTGTAATGTTGCTGTCAGCTACCAGTAAAGGGCCTAAGAGCACAATGGTAACCGTCAAAAGGATGCAAGCATCAAGCAACGCATTACCTTCTGGCTGACATCTGTCAGTTTTCGTTTTTTTTATTTGAAATTAGGAGCCTTAACCATGAAACACCAAACCATCAACAAAATGATCGCCACCCTTGCCATCTGCGGTATCGGTTTCATTTCCGCTTCCGCCATCGCCGGGCCCAGTTATGCCGCCGATACGGACGAATCCCATCATGCCGGAACTGACACGCAGAAAAGTTATGCCGTTAAAGGCGAAGTGGTTGCCATCGATCAGGGCGCCGGCAAGGTGAAACTGCGGCATGAGGCTATCCCCGAACTGGGTTGGTCTGCCATGACGATGAATTTCGCCGTCGCGGACAAGGGGCTAATGGGGGAGGTGAAGTCCGGCGACAAAGTCAGCTTCAGGATTGCCAAGGACCAGTCGACCGGCCAGTATGTGATCCGGACATTGCAGGTCGCTCAATAGGCTGCACCTGATCGTCAGGCTGATCATGGATGTGTGCAGGCAGGGTTGTCGGTACCCCGCGCCAATGCTCGTCACTGCTGGAACCATACCTGCCGTATTGAGGTATGAGGTAAACGATGTCTTAACATCAATCACTAAGGCAGCTCTCATAAGGAATATTTCGTTAGTCGCATCAGTCGGCCCAATTGGAATGGGTGGCATGCTGTCTTTGGTAACAATTCGCAAAGGCCTCGCCAAGAATGATTACAAGAATCACGGCTGGCACAAACATCCCACGGCTACAATGACCTGCGGATGGGCAAGTTACGACAAAGCGATGCTGGCAGTTTCTGATGAGTTCGACAAGATCATCGTGCCCCAGCCTAGCGAAACTTTGCTGAAGGTGCGGAATGGTGGTTCGCATGCAGGGTATTGGCTTGCGCGAATGTCATCGACCGTTGATTCAGGTAGTTTTTATTAATACGTCTTCTGGAAAGAGTAAAAATGATAGCAATTATTCCCAATTGGCATCCGCTCTTCGTCCACTTCACGGTGGCCCTGTTGATCATCGCCGCAACAATCCACCTGCTGTCCCATTTCTTGCCAAACGGCGAGCTGGCCAGTCAATTGACGATAGTCGCACGCTGGAACCTGTGGCTCGGCGTCGGGCTCACCCTGCTCACCGTGGCAGCGGGCTGGTATGCCTATAACACGGTCGGTCATGACGCGACCTCGCACATCGCCATGACTGAACACCGCAACTGGGCGATGGTCACGCTCGCGCTGTTTCTTAGTGTCGCGGGCTGGGAGTATTACCTGACGCGCCGGGGCAAAGGCCGGGGCTGGCTGTTCACTGGCTTGCTGGTAATCGCGGCAGGCTTGTTACTGTCCACCGCATGGCATGGTGGCGAACTGGTTTACCGCTATGGCTTGGGTGTGATGTCCATCCCCAAACCGGAGGGCCTGGGCCATATTCATGAGCACGGCGAAGGACATGGCGACATGCCTGTGCAAGGTGAAGATACGCCACATGAGGATGGGCCTGCCCATAGCCACGATGACACGGCAAACGGCGAACATCCACATGATGCGGAACCCGGTCGTAAAACCCCCGCTGCGGACAGCGCAGGCACGGCGCCCAGAAAGGCTGGGCATATCCATGCGCCCGAGACGCCGCCGCACAAGGATTAACATGATGTAAAAGCAGATTGGGATAGTCGCCCTGTTGTTGGCTGGCGTGGTGCCGCTGCCACTGTCGGCGCAGCCAATGGCGAGGCAAAAATTGTCGCGCATCATCAATATTCTTTTCTGATTGGAGGACAGCTCTTTATGAAACGTCATTCTTCACTTTCTTTCGCCGCGCCGGATTTGTCGCGCCGGCGATTTGTTCAGGGGCTTGCGGCGGGTGGCGTTCTGCTGGGCCTGTCGTCGGTCATCAAGCCGGCCTGGGCTCTCGCCACGGACACTGGCCGTGCCTCGGTGCTCACCGGTACCGAATTTGATCTCGTTATCGCCGAGTCGCCGGTCAACTTTACCGGCAAACCGCGCATGGCCACCACGATCAACGGTTCGATTCCGGCGCCCACGCTGCGCTGGCGCGAAGGGGATACGGTTACCATCCGCGTGACCAACAAGCTGCGCGAGGCCACCTCCCTCCACTGGCACGGCATCATCCTGCCCTATCAGATGGACGGTGTGCCCGGTATCAGCTATGCCGGCATCGCGCCGGGCGAGACATTCACCTATCAATTCAAGGTGCGGCAATCGGGCACATATTGGTATCACTCGCACTCTGGCTCACAGGAACAGACTGGCATGTATGGCGCGATCATCATCGAGCCAGCGGGTGGCGAATCAATCCGGGCCGAACGCGATTATGTGGTGCATCTGTCTGACTGGACCGATGAAGACCCGATGCGCATCTTTGCCAAGCTCAAGACTCAGAGCGACCACTACAATTACAACAAACCAACAGTAGTAGATTTCTTTCGCGATGCTTCGCGCGACGGGTACAAAGCCGCGCTCGACAAACGCAAGATGTGGAACGAGATGCGCATGAACCCGACCGATCTGGCGGACCTGTCGGCGCACACGCTGACCTATCTGATGAATGGCACGACCCCAGCAGGCAACTGGACAGGCCTGTTCCGATCAGGAGAAAAGGTGAGGCTGCGCTTCATCAACGGCGCGGGCAACACCTTCTATGATGTGCGTATCCCGGGTCTCAAGCTCACCGTCGTGCAGGCCGATGGCCAGAACGTCGAGCCCGTCACTGTGGACGAATTCCGCTTTGGCCCAGGCGAAACCTATGACGTGATCGTCGAACCCAGGGACGACGCATACACGATCTTTGCCCAGACTATGGATCGCACCGGCTACGCGCGCGGCACCCTCGCAGTGCGCGCAGGGCTCGCCGCTACGGTACCGGGCTTGGACAAACCCGAATGGTTGACCATGACAGACATGATGGGTGCTATGGCCGGCATGGATGGCATGGATATGAGCGGTGCCAGCAACGGCCATGCCAGCACAGAGTATGGCCCGAGCACTGACATGCGCGTGGACATGCCACGCACCAACCTGGACGATCCCGGCGTCGGCCTGCGCAACAACGGCCGCCGTGTGCTCACGCTGGCCGATCTATCCACCATCGGCGGGCCGCTCGATACGCGCGGCCCCGAGCGCGAGATCGAACTGCATCTGACCGGCAACATGGAGCGCTACACATGGTCGCTCGACGGTCTCGAGTTCGGAAAATCCACTCCAGTGCATTTCCGTCACGGCGAGCGGCTGCGTGTCATCCTGCGCAACGACACCATGATGACCCACCCCATGCACCTGCATGGCATGTGGAGCGAACTGGAAAGTCCGGACGGACGTTTCCAGGCACGCCGACATACCCTTCCCGTGCAACCGGCGCAACGTATCAGTTTCCTTGTTAACGCCGACGCGATCGGCCGTTGGGCTTGGCATTGCCACCTGATGTTCCATATGGATGCAGGCATGTTCCGCGAAGTGGTGGTGGCGTAAGAGGTGCAGACTCACAATAGGAAAACGATGATGAATACACGAATGAAATGGATAGCGGCCGCCATCGCTGCGTTGAGTCTTTCCCAGGCATGGGCACAGGATCAAAGTACAGCATCTGAGGCCAGCGCGAAAGCGAAAGAAATGCAGGGCATGGATCATGGCAGCATGTCCATGCAGGAGGGGGCAACCCCGACCGATACCCGCGACCCGCACGCCTATTCTGGTGGCTACATCCTCGAGTCAGGTCCGTATGCGCTCCCCGGGCCGCGACAACTGCGCCTCGCCGACGAACACAACTTTGGCGCGCTGCTCGTCAATCGGCTGGAGCGGGTCTACACCAGTGACAACAACGCCACCGCTTACGATGTACAAGCCTGGTACGGCCGGGATTACGAGCGACTAGTCATCAAAGCCGAGGGCGACGTCGCCCAAGGAAAATTGCAGGATTCCCGGACAGAATTGCTATGGGGCCATGCCATTGCCAGTTTCTGGGATGCGCAACTGGGTGTGCGCCACGACGGCGGAGCAGGACCGAATCGGGGCTGGTTGGCTTTCGGCGTCCAGGGTCTGGCCCCATACTGGTTCGATATGGATGCCACGGCTTATGTGGGTGACAACGGCAAGACCGCACTGCACCTGGGCACGGAATACGAATTGCTGTTCACGCAGAAACTCATACTGCAACCACGCGTTGAGATCAATTTGTACGGCAGGAGCGACCCGGCGCGGAATATCGGCAGCGGACTGTCGGATGCGCAAGCCGGTTTGCGTCTCAGATACGAATTTACCCGCGAGTTCGCACCGTATGCGGGTATCGAATGGGCTGGCAAGTTTGGTGAGACCGCCGATTTTTCGAGTGCAGCGGGAGCAAAGAACAGCGAGACGCGCTGGGTCGCCGGTGTGCGGTTCTGGTTCTGACGGAAGAGGGGGAGAACCCAAGGCCGGCTGACCTGATAGCAAGGTTCAGGTATCCCCCAGGATCACGCGGTTGACGTGAGAGTAATGGCACTACCCCAGATCACTCACGACCAATCAAGTAAGTATATGTTCGATAACGCACAGAACAATCTGGACTTTCAATGTAAAAGCAACCATGTGAGTCTTGGATTTGAAGGTTTCTGATCAGTTCATTTTTTGGTGAATAGGATGAAAAACCCGCAAGACATGGACAAACAAATGGCTTCATGCAGGAAGGCATGCTGAAGACGCACCAGCATGTGCAGGCCATCCTGAAAAGATGGATCGCCAAGCTGTAAGGGATGCCGGGTTTGGTGAAAACTGTTATGTATCCTGAATAGCTATACCAGGATGCTGCAACACGGAGTCCATCAGTAGTGAAATTTGTACAGCCGTAAGTTGGAGCAGTACTTGTTTGGCGCCACCTGGCCCGCTGTAAAACACCCTTCTATCAACCTCAACGTGGAGACTTAAAAAATGAAAAAATCACTTCTCATAGCTGTGCTGGCCACCCTGCCATTATCCATGCCCCTTGCCTGGGCGGAGGAGTCCCATCATGCCGACAAGGACAAGAAACCGGCAGCGGCCATGACAGACAAAGAAAAACAGATGCAGATGAGCAAGATGCAGGAGCACATGCTACGGATGCACGAGCAGATGCACAAGATCATGGATGCGAAAAATCCGCAGGAGCGCGAACGGCTCATGCAAGAGCACTCAAAGATGATGCAGGACAACATGCAAATGATGCAGGGCATGATGAGCGGACACGGAATGATGGGTGGTGATGCCAAGGGCGGCAAGATGGATGGCGGTATGAAAGGCATGTAAGGACACGCACGGCACAGCGTAACACGCTGTGCCGTGTCCGCTTCCTGGTGTTGGGCGCGTGGCACGCGCAGAGGCGCGATGTTGAGGCGCGCTTTGGCGAACGCTGGCGCGAGCATGCTGTGCGTACGCCAGAATTCATCCCACAACTCTCACATTTCGGCGCGCAGGGTGGTGATGTGGCCCGGTATGCTGGCCAGCATTACAGTTCATCTGTAGTAGTCGCGACTTCATCTGACAGTTACCCGATTTGATCGAAGTGACTGTCAGTTCAGATTCAGCTATTCAATGTGGTGATTTTATCGTGCCACGCCTCCTTTCCGTCAATTAAAGTTTGCATCGGTGTCCGCCCGCAACACATCTTGCCCTGATGGGTGCGGTCGTTGTTGTAGTCCGCCAGCCAGTTATCCAGATCAGCTTGTAGCTCTTCGATTGATCTGTATATCTTGCGCCTGAACGCAACCTGATAGAACTCTTGCAGGATGGTCTTGTGGAAGCGTTCGCAGATGCCGTTGGTCTGCGGGTGGCGCACTTTGGTCTTCGTATGCTCGATGTCATTCAAAGCCAGATACAGCTGATAGTCATGCGATTCCGGCTTGCCACAGTACTCCGTACCTCGATCAGTCAGAATTCGGATCAAGCCCATCCCTTGTTCGGCCAAGAACGGCAGCACCTTGTCATTGAGCAGATCGGCAGCGGTGATTGGAGTCTTGGTGGTGTAAAGCTTGGCAGCAGCCCACTTGGAATAAGTATCGACGAAGGTTTGTTGATAAATCCTGCCTACGCCTTTGATTGTGCCGACGTAGAAGGTGTCCTGGCTGCCGAGATAGCCTGGATGGGCGGTCTCGATTTCGCCGTGGGCCACATCGTCTTCCTGCTTCCTCTCAAGCGCCTGCACCTGTGCCTCGGTCAGTACTTCACCAGTCTGGGCAACATGCCCCTCCAGTGCAGACAGGCGCTTCTTGAACGATTCCAGGTTGTGCCGCAGCCAAACCGAGCGGACTCCAGACGGAGAAACAAAGATGCCGCGTTTGCGCAGTTCGTTGGAGACGCGCACTTGTCCGAAGGCGGGCTGTTCCAACGCAAAGGCGGTGACAGCAGATTCCGATGCCTCCTCGACGCGATTCTTGGGATTGGGCTTTCTGCGATTGGCTTCAATCAGTGCATCGACTCCACCGGTTTCAACTGCGGCCTGATAGCGATAGAAGGTATCGCGTGAAAAGCCCATCACCTTGCAGGCGCGGGATACGTTGCCAAGTTCAGCGGCCAGATTCAGCAAGCCGACCTTGTGTTTGATGACGTTCTGTTGAACACTACTCATGGGGTTACTCCTTTGCGCTTACGCGCTTTGGTTGATAAAGATTCGCACCTCTATCAAACCGGGTAACCCCACCCTTTGGCAAGACCTTACTGTCAGATTAGGTCTGAACTACTACAATTCATCGCTACGATCAAGAATTTCCAGCCTGAACTGCCATCCTTCAAATGAGCTTAACATGCTGCCAAATTTCTCCCATGAGATTTCCTGACCATCTACGACAATACTTGGTGCAGGAACACCTTCGGAATAGTCGCACCCAATCCGGCCGCGCACCATCATGTCGGCAATCCGGAGTCCATGCCCATCACCATCGTCTGCAAGATGTTTTACAGAGAGTGTCTTGCGTATTCTTTTTACCATGCGCCCCAGCAGGTCGAACTGGTCTTCCTCGGGGTCGCCGATCATCTGGAACTCATAGCCCGCCCGCTGCCCTTCTTGAAGCTCAAAAGCTTCCAGCGTGACCATGGATACCAGCAGGCGTGTCACAAAATGAAATTGGTGCAATTCTCCATTGCAATCAGAAATCCCGATGGGTTCAAGCCGTGCGCTGTTAAAATTATCCAGGCCGCTAAGCTTCGCCACCTCGGTATTGAAGCAGAGGCTGCACAGATCCCTATATTCGTTATCTATGGAACCGAAGTGAGTAACATCGTAGCCCGGCACATCTTTGCCACACCCCTCGCAATGGACTTGTTGCATGTTTATTTCCTCAATGGCTAACTAACAATAATGCAATTCTACCGTAGCTTTGTATGCCCACGGCTGCTTTGCGAGCCTCGGTATATAGCGGGTTGTTTTCAAACAAGACCACGCGCCCTTGATCGAAATAGTCGGTCATGGTGTCGGTGTCGTTCCGGTAAACGTCCGGAATGACATCGCGCAGGGCGTGCCCGTAATCCTTCGCGTACAGGGAGACGCACTTGCGGCCATCAGTGCGGTTGTCGAGGCTGTAAAAAATTCGCGCCTTTGTCTTTGTGGTTGTCTCGGTTACGTTGTGTTTGTTGAACTTGACCATTTCTTACCTGCCTTTGTGGTTGCAAAGTGGTGCCATAACAGCACCCTAATGGGGGGCAGAGCCCCCGCCTGACTCAGATTGCCGCCAGCTTTTTCGGCGTCCAGTACAAGTCCAGTTCAGCACCGCACTGCAACAGCTCAACGATGGAGATATACCCAAGCTCCCCGCCGTAGCCAAGATCCGCCAGGCCGAAGGCTTGGCGCTGTTCGGCCTCTACGTCGCGCTCGGTGATGTGCCAATCGCATGAGCCGGTAAAATAATGCAGATGCACTACGGCCTGGTTGCCCTGGCCGTCCGTCCCATAGGTCACCGGCATCGAGGAAACAACCTCGGCCAGCTCCACCATCTTGTCGTAGAAAAACTGCTTTTCGCAGCCGGTGAACAGCTCCCCGAGGACTTTACGCTGAGCCGTGCCAATAAAGCCTTGCAGCTTGTGGAGGGCTTCAATCGCTTGAGTATGGGTTGCGGCTTGTATGTTTGTGTTCATGATTTCCTTTTCTCCGTGTTGTGTTTTCAAAGTGATGCTGTTGTCGAGCTCGCTGCCGCAGGCGGTGTTGCTTTCGGTTGTGCTGGTTTGTTGATCGCGCATCTGTCTTCTCCTGGTTGTTGTGTAGTGGGTCATGCCGTCGTATCGCTCGCCCGGTATGGCGTTAAGGCGGTCGCGTATTTGGGAGGCGGCATAAGGCATGACAGACAAGAGGTGCAGCCGAAGCCGCATGCGCAAGCGACCGCAGGGAGTGCGAACGGGAGAAGGGGCACGCGCAGCGGCACGGCAGTAGCGTGCCCTCGAAGGCTGGCGTGACTTTTGACTTTAGCCTCCGCGACCGGCAAGCCACAGGCGATGCGAGGGCATGACCCACAAAGACCCGGTGAAGGCGCTCAACAAACGGCCTGCAACAACCGATTAAAAAGCCGGTACAGTAAGGGTGGTTGGTTTAAGGCTTGGAGCAGGGCGCAGAGCGCCGTGCGTGCGTTTGGGGATAAGCCCGGCGGCTAAGGGGTTGGCGGATATCCGGAACCCGGCGTAGCGGGAGCAGGGGAGCGGGCAGCCCCTTATTGAGCGTCAGCCAAGGGTGACCTAAAAGATGGCCGCCAGGCGTTGCCGTTCTTGCCCGGCTTGCCATTGCAGCAGGCAATGCAGCAGGCAATGCAGAAGAGAGGCGCAACCCCCGCCAGCGTCTCCTCGCTGGCGGTAGTCCTGGTTCAGATCAGGCCGCGCTCGGCAAAGCTCATGGTCTGATTACCGGCCACAACAAAATGATCCAGCACGCGCACATCAACCAGTGATAAAGCCTGTTTTAATGCGTCGGTCAGCATGCGATCGGATTGGCTCGGTTCGGTTGCGCCGCTTGGGTGGTTATGGGCGAATATCACCGCTGCCGCATTGTGTTTTAGTGATGCTTTCACGACTTCACGGGGATAGACGCTGGTCTGTGTCAATGTTCCTTTGAAAAGCTCATCCGCAGCAATGACACGGTGTTGAGCGTCCAGAAAGATCGCTACAAAGCTTTCATATTCACGGCCTGCAAAGTGCATTTTCAAGTAGTCGCGGACTGCATGCGGTGCATTCAATGAAGCGCTGGTCATGATTTCTTCGTTAAGCCAGCGGGTCAGTAATTCACGGGCAACCAGACAAATTTCAGGGGCTTGGTCTTTAAACACTGCATTGAGGCTCCCTGCGTAAATTTTCTTGGCTTCTCTCACGCCTAACAGTTTTCCAAGCAATTCGAGGTCTGAGTATTTTTTAACATCGGGTCGGTGAGTCTCGCGGGGCGCGAAGAGCGCGGTTTGTCTGGTTTGTTTTGCAGATTGATTATTTAGCGTAGTCATGATGTTTCCTTTCGTTTTGTGGTTGTCATCGGTTCAGCGTTGCCTCGCCCGAAAGGTGGAAACTGACTGCGCTTTGACGTGGGCAATGGACATGACACAAACGGGGGAGAGGTGCGGCCAGCGCGGAATGGAATGAGCACTGCCACGGTCGCCCGGACTGTTGGGGCAATTGCGCTCTTGCACGTCTGCAGGCAGTTGAAGCCGGGTGACGCTGAAATGATGATTACAAAACGGAAGGGGGAATACGCCGAAATGGTTTTCGATCTGGAAAGAAAATGCTTAACAGTTTGTGGATTGCGTTTGTAGTGATGGGGGAAAGAACAGGCTATTCCATCATGATCGCCTTTTGATCATGCCGCTGTGGAGCAGGGCGCCAAGCGCCGTGCGTGCGTTTGGGGATAAGCCCGGCGGCTAAGGGGTTGGCGGATATCCGGAACCCGGCGTAGCGGGAGCAGGGGAGCGGGCAGCCCCTTATTGAGCGTCAGGCAAGTGGTGGCCTGGAAGGTGGCCGGAGGCTAGTCGCAAAGCGCCCAGGCGCCCATGCGCGCGCCTGGAATGGGCATCCCGGTTTTCGTGTCGGCGAAAATGCTCCGGAGTTTGCCTTTGCTATATTGGGTGGTGGGTCGTCCCAGAAAACGCACAAAGAATTACGTTGCGTGCAATATAAACAAAAATAAATCGACCGGCACGCTGTGCCTGGCTGAGCGCCTGCGCCGACAGCAGCAACAGGCTTGTAACAAACTTCTTCAATTTATTTTCCTCGTTTGAAGAGTGATACCAACGTAGCACCACAAACAGGGAGGGACAGCCCCGCCCAGTGGTGACTTTTCGGGTATCAGTCATCAGTCCCAAATTCTTTCTTGATTTCTTCCGCCAGTTCGAGAAAGGCTTTATCATTTTCGCCTAGCGTGTGATAGCTGGTCATAAGCTCCAACACGATGCCGAAATGGCGCTTGTCCATTCCTGAGATGTCGGACAGATCAACAGGGTATGTGTAGCCGTTGTACAGGCTCAAAATGAAGCGCCGGATTTTCGCGGCCGTTCCGTAGTCAGCCAGGATAACACCCCGGTGTTTCACGAATGGTGAAACCCACGGGGTTGCCTTAAGCTGCTCGGCCAGCCCCATTGCCGCCGCCTTCGCCTCTTCAGGTGTGTCGAAATCGTTCACAGTAAAATAGCCGTGTTGCATGCCGTGCTGATGAACAGTAAACATATACGGTTCCAATTCCCCCTCGTCATTTCTCGTGTTGCCTGTCTTGATTGTGACTTTGTTCGCTTCGTCGCTCATTTAAATCTCCAAATTTCTTCATAGTTGTAAAGTGGTGGCCTGGAAGGCGGACGGTATCCGTTAAGCATTGCCGGCAGCAAAGCCAGTCAATACGCACAGTCTTTCCGCAAATCAGCGTCGTACTGCTTGGCCTTGGTCTTGCCTTTGGAAATATCCTTGGCTTCTTTCAGGCTTTGCACCAAATCATCAAACAGTGTTTGTTCCATGCTCATAGCTCCTTTACAAATTCGCGCAAGATGTTGGTTGTTGTTATCGCTTCATGTCTCGATAAAAATTCTCATGTGCGCCTAGCGAAATCAGCAACAATTCATCGGGACCAACGCTATACGCCAAAAGAATTTATTGCTTGTTGATTTTGAATTTATAAACACTTACGCCTGACAAATCACCTTTTTTTGCCTCCCCGATGGCGGGCTTGGCAAGTATTTCGCGCACCGCGCCATCAACCGCCTTTTTATCCTTGTCATGCAGTTTTTTTACTGACCTGGCAAAGGTTGGGGTGGATTTTACTTTCAAAGCCATCACGCACCAAACTTGTAATCAACAGACTGTCCGGCTTTCGCCTCTTCAATACCCAGCAGCGTGTCCTGGATGAACTGCAAAGGTAGCTCTGGATTGTCCTCGACAACCTTGCCCAGCCGCGCCCAGTATTCAATTTGCTTTGGAATTGAACGATGCATGGCAGCGGCGTGGGGTTTTGCCAGATCAATCAACTCATCAGATAATTTCAGTGCAACGGACATGGTTCTCTCCTTAATGAACGAGGGTGTACAATACATATAAAGGCGACCTTTTGAAACCATAACAGGGAGCCAGTCAGGCGTTCAGATTTCAAATAGCTTGCGAGGTTGCCAGTAAAAGTCCAGGTGTCCGGAGGACAGTCGCGAAGCGCCCAGGTGCCCAGGCGCGCGCCTGGAATGGGCATCCCGGATTTTGCGGGCGCGAAAATACCCCGGATTTTGTCTTTGCTCTATTGGATGGATCGTCCAGAAAACGGAATATAAAGCACGTCAGCGATCAGCAAGGGGCGGTGCAGCAATCAGCCGCGCCCCTTGCTGATCGCAGCACCGCCATAATGTTTGGCAATCATCATGTTCACGCGCTCAAGCAGGTCTGCGCGCTTGATCTTCAAATGCAGATTCCCGTTCTTGAACGCCTTGGCGCTGAAATATTCACCCGAATATTCGGCGTTTTCCGCGAACGCCCTATTCATTTCGCATGAGAGTTCGCGCGGCTGGTGGCGCTTCCCGTCCAGCGTCTTGAAGACTCTGTCGATGTCGTTTATCTCATCCTCGCCGCTGCCAAAGCGCAGATGCTTGCCACTCGACCAACGCGCCTCAATCATGCTGGTCATCACAATTTTTTCGCCTACCTTGAATAAATCGTTCGTCTTGTAATTGCCGGACAGCCTGCGGAACACATTTACAATCCCGTCAGAAAACATCTGTTATGTAATCCTGTACTTGTGTTGCTCATAGTGTATATTCAGTATTAGCAATTGCATTGACTATACGCAACAGTATCAGTGTGGCGTATTGCTACTCTCTGCGGGTAATTTTACGCGTTTTCTCAGCCCTATTGGCTGCAGAAGCGGTCACTGGCAATAAAAATTTGGGCTGACGTAAGCGGTCTTTGCCCAATTCACCCTATCGACACTTTGGAGACGGTCATTTCGTTTGCTACGAGTGGCTGCTCTTCGGCCAAAGCGGGCGGTGGCGTTCTGAGCAAATCAGGTCTGCTATGCGATGCATACCAGTCGTTGATTAGAAATACAAGCTGAATAGCCGTTTTTCAAAACGGCGAATTCACACTCACGGCCTATTCAGTCCTGCTTAGGTTGACTAGGCCGATCAGCCGCCGCTCTGCAACTGTTTTGGGACATCTTAAGCCTCCCGTCATGCTACTATTTGCGACAGGGGAGTCCCATAAGAATGTCCAACATGCCGCCGTTTCTGATCCCAATAGTTGTCGCTGCTTTTGTCGTAGCGCTTGTACTGGCCTTTGCGTATTGGTACTGGCGACCTTCGTCGCGCATCAAAAAAGTTCTAAACAGGGTCATTCCGCGCATACAGGCATTGCAATCACCTGGGGTATTGGTCAACCGCCACGCAGTGGCTGAGATCATGCAGGCCGACAAAACCCTGAAACACTTGTGGGACGAATACACCGAGACTCTCCATGAGCAATACGACCACGTAGATGGTGAGCGGCGGTTGGTCGCAATTCGTGCCACTGTGCCCGCCGAAGTCTTCTTCAATACTCAGGTGCTGGTCGATACGCCGCTCAACACCGAGTTTTTTCGTCATCTTCCCGGATTGCTGACCGGCATCGGCATCATCGGCACATTCTCGGGTTTGATCGTTGGCCTCTCTGATTTTAATCCGACAGGCAGCGCCGAGGCGGTCAAGGTCAGCGTGGATAAGCTGATGAAAGGCGTGAAAGAGGCGTTTTATGCCTCAGCCGGTGCCATCACCGCCGCGATGCTCATTACCTTTGTCGAAAAGAGCATCCTTACACGGCGTTATAAGCAGATTGAAGTCCTCGCCCAGACCATCGATACGTTATATGAAGCAGGGGCTGGCGAGGAATACCTGGCACGACTGGTCAAGGCTGCTGAAGAAAACACAGTTCACACTGCTCAACTTAAGCAAAGCCTGGTTGATGACCTCAAGCAGATTTTGACGGACTTGAGCGAGCGGCAGATTGCAGCCCAGCAAACGCATGGCCAGCAACTCGCGCAGAACATTGGTCAGGCCATTCAGAGTAGCTTGCAGGCACCGCTCGACCAGATTGCAGCTGCCGTTACGCACGCCTCGGGTCAACAAGGCACCGCAGTCCAGAACATGCTGGAAAACCTATTGACCGCATTCATGGAGAAAATGGAACAAACATTTGGCGGCCAGATGCACGGACTCAATGAAATGATGGCGCAGTCCACCATCGCGATGAGCGAAATGCAGAAGGGCTTTGAAAAACTGATTGCGGATTTAGGCCAGACCAGCCAAAAGGCGACTGGCGATTTGACAGACAAATTGAGCGTTGCGCTCGGTGCCGCCGACCGTCGCCATATGAAACTGGAAGAGCAGATCAGCAACGCTGTCGCTGCACTGGAAGGACAGCGTAAAGCGGCAGCAGAGGAAGAGCAAAAACACCTGGGCGAGATGACCAGCAGGACAGGGCAATTTGTCTCTGGCTTGGCACAGGAAACGGAAAAGCTCAGTGCAGAAACACTCAAAGCCGTCGCCGCGATGGGACAGTCCATCGACAAAATGAATACAGGCGCACAAGACATGTATCTAGCGGCATCCGAGTTTAAAGATGCTGGAAAGGCGGTATCTGGAGCGATGCAACAGGGCGCGGCCACGCTTGACACGTTGAGCACCGCAGCGGATCGGGTGAGCATCGCCAGTAGCGGTCTGTCGGCAGTCATGACCGCCAATCAGAATGCCCAGCAAACGATCCAGGGCATGATCGATGCCCTGAAGAGCGTGGTTGAGCAAGCCAGACGTGAAGCGGGTGTCAGCCAACAAATTGTGAATGACATGGGCAAGGTTGGGCAGCAGTTAAGGCAGGTTGAGGAGCAAACCCAAGAATACTTCGACCAGTTGAACAGCTTGCTCAACACAGCATTCAGCACATTTGGCGATGCGGTGACGCGCGAACTCGGCAAGAGCAACGCTGCATTCCAGAGCGAGCTGACGACAGGGACGAATCTGCTCAAAGGCGCCTTCACCGAACTGGCCGCCGTCGTCGGCACACTCCACAAACCCTGACCATGCTGGGCACACGACTGGTTATTCCCCGGCGAGGACGCGACGAAGGTGAGAAGCCTTTCTGGATTTCTTATGCCGATTTGATGACGGCGTTGATGATGTTGTTTCTGGTGGTCATGGCAGTGGCTCTGTTTGCCATCACCAGCCGCAATGATCACCACGAGGCAGAAATCGAAGCGTGTTTGAGCGAGCTAAAGGATCAAGTAAAACCATACGAAAAAAGCGGCATCGAGCTTAAGGATAAGCGAATCGACTTTGGGGTAAGAGCACTGTTCGATAATGACCAATATGCCTTGAAGCCAGAAACAGCAAAAGATCTGCGCGCGTTCACACCAATGATTCTCGAATTTGCCAAGAAGGGTTGTGGCAATAAACTACTTAAGCGCGTCGTAATAGAGGGCTATACCAGTCAATCTGGTAACTATTTACACAATCTGAATTTGAGCCTCAACCGCGCGCAAAGCGTGCTTTGTGCGTTGTACGACAAACCGGGTATCGACGAAAATCGGAAACTCGAATCCGGCGAAAAGCAGGATATCCGCAAGTTGTTTGTGGTCGGTGGCTACGCCTCAAACCAGGCACGCAAAAAGCCCGATGAAGACCGCCGAGTTGAATTGCGACTGGAGTTTTGGGGGTTGGACGAACCCAGAACAGCAGATGTGGACTACGCCCCAGAGATCGGGCAATGCAAGCTACAGCACCGTGTCCTCGCCAATTGAAGCTCTACAGCAAAGTCTGAACAAGACTCTTGCTCAGCTTGTTCCTTCAGGCTATCGCATGCCAGAAGAGGGTATCAAGGCCATCCAGAAAACGGTCGGCACCCTTCGTCAACAACTCGGCGACCGGCTTGTCTCGCCCACCCCTGACAGAATCTGCTCCGCGCTAAAAACCTTGCGCACTCAAGGAGCGCGGATGCTGGACGGCATGTCGTTCTACTTTGCCTGCTGGGGGTTGACGCAGGGGTGTGCGGGACATTCTCCGCTGATCGAAGACGACCAGCCGTTTGCCGATTTCATGGGGGAAATCGAGCACCGTAAACCCGCAAGCCTGATGTGGCGGGGGCTACTCGATGCGTACTTTCGCTACGAACCAGAGACCAGACCGGTAGGAAAAGCTAACTGGCAGCGCCTGCGAGCCTGGCTAGAAAATGATTTGGACAACTTGTTGCGGCGCACGAATCCGAATCTGCGAGACTGCCTTGCATGGCTCAAAACATTGGAAAGCGAACGAGGATTGCTGAACGCAAGCGATCAGGTCAAACCCTACGCTGCGGAAGCATTACAGGGAAAACAGGAAAGGCTTGATCGAATCAAAACCGATCTTGATATTCCGCCGACTAGCTGGTTCTGGCGTGAATTGGTGCTGGCACAGATACGGGAAGCCACGGCTTTATCTGACGATCACTTTAAGGCAGCTTTGCAGCCGCTGGCTCAATTGCTAAAGGAACACAAGCTTCTCTGGGACGACGGCCTGAAATACCTGCTCACCCGCTACCACGCTTGCCAGGACCACGCGGCTCACGAAAGCTTGAAAGCGCTGGCGCTGGAAGCATGGCAAAGCCCTCAGATATCGAGCCACGGCAAGTGGGGGCATGTTGCTCCTACGGTGAAGGAAATGGTCAGCCAATGGCTGGTGCTGGAAGATTTGCAGGATTTCTTCGAGCTGCTGGCGGCTGACAGAGCCGCCGACCAACACCGGCTGAATTTTTGGATGCGTTACATCAAGCAGATCAGCTTTTCGCACATCGCGCTTGGTAAGCACTTATGGATCAGCCGTGATCGAGACTGGATCGAATTCAAGCAAAAGAAAAAAGGCCGCATCAGTCGCCTGGATGGCGGTGGAGGCAGCAAAAATGCCTTCATCATAAAAATCAGCCAGTATTATTTTGTTGAGTTTGGCGAAATGGGTGATGCTTGCTACGGTTATTCCGAAAACGATGTGCCCTTTACCTTGGGGCGCGGCTATATAGAATATCCAGGCGATTTGAAAGATAAGCAGCGGTACGCATTTTGGGGTAGCCATCATGATGGCTGGGAGAAAAAATTTGTCGACGGCTCAAGCACATTTCACGGGCTCAGGGATTTGGGCATCAACACGACGAATGAAACCGTTATTCCAAAACCCACCCGAACATCAAAAATACCTGCGCGCCCTGCCACACTCGATATGCAGCGCGACATACCCATCTTCACAGGGCAACAAAAAGAACTCCCCCGCCCAGCCGCCCTTGATTCGATACGAACCGAAGATCGCCGCAGAAGCGGCGGCGCATTATGGGTTTTTCATCTAAAAGAGAAGGGCGCTGTCGCGGATTATCTGAAGTCACAAGGGTATCGTTTCTCGGTAAGCAAGGGCTGGTGGAAAAAATGAAGGGTGACCGATTTTGATGCACAGACTTGTAAGCAGACCTGACGATGTTGGCCTAAAATTTTTCGTTAGTTCGTTTGTGCCTGAGCAATGGATCAGCGCGCCCGGCAAGCTGGAGACGACCGACCAGTCTCTTGCCGCATATTTAGCCCAACTTGAAGAAGAGGGATACGCCAAGCGTGATACTGAAGGACTGACGGTAGCCTGGGCTGATCTTTACGATCTGCTCAATCATTCCGAACACTTTAGCAGCGTCCCCTTACTAGGCTTGCCCGAATTTTCAACTTTTCGCCCGGCACTGGTCAGTCAGGGTGCGTTGAGTGACAGCGGGTTCAGTATTTATCTGGACGGTTGGCGGAGTGAAACAGGCCAGGTCGTCAGTCAGGAAGTGATCCGAACCGGTGCGCAGCTCAAGCTTGGGCAAACCGAGCAATTATTGCCGGAGCCAGTCTGGCTGTTGATCGATGCGGTTCGCAGCTTCGCCCGCCGACCGGTCAATGAGAAAAGTCGCGATGCGCACTTTGCCGCATGGGGTCGCATACGCGCACTTGCGGAGGAAGCCGACGCATTACTAGACCGGTTTCTGGAAACAACGATCGTCCTCACGCCTGAAGCGTTGCGGCTAGAATTGAACCAGAGCGTAATCAGCGGCGTGCCCGTGGTGGAAGTTCTGCCCACGTTTGAAAATTCTCCTACGTGGTGGCTGGACGTGTTCGACAGCCACGTAAGCGTGCCACCCCGTTACGACCACACCCAACCCGGCGGCGGGATCGTGCATATCGTGATTACACCCGAGGTCAGGCAGGTGCTGGCCGAGATCAAGGCCATGCCGGGTCGCCGTGTAGCGGGCGAACGCGCTGAGGCGTTTTTGCGTAATCCTTATGCCATGCTGGGTGAGACGGCTTCGGCGATTATTCCTCCTGAATCCTTCGAACATGCACGCGCGCAAGCAGGCGTACAGTTCTACGCATTTCAGATGGCCTTGGCGCGTCATCATGCCAGCGATACCGAAAAGGCAGGATTGATTGAATGGGTAGAAATTCAGGTCGCTCCACAGGCCGAACGGTTCGCCGCATCCGAGCTACTGCACCTGTCGAACCCGCAGGCTTTGCAAACTTTCATTGATGCACTTGAACGCGGAATCACGGAAAGCAAGCTCTGCTTTGTGTGGGCTGGCCGGAAACTGGAGCTTGATCCCAATGCACAAATTCAGCTCGATCAGGCACGCTCATGGCTGATCGAATGGCAACGTGCGCGCGTGCTGATTTCCGCTGCCGAGGTGTATGACCTCAGCGGTTACGCCCCACGTGTGGAAGGAATTGGTGCTGCCAAGCCGGTGTACTCGCCCTACATCATGCGTATGGGTGGCGCGACCAGTTGGCTGCCTGACAAAGTTGAAGTCGGCATCGCATTTAAGCCGCAGGGTAGTGCACAGACACTGCTGCTGCCGTTCTCCAAGGATGAACAAGCCAATTTCGGCCGTGCTGTGGACGAGGCGGAACAGGCGGGTAAAACTGAGCTGAACTGGCCGGGCCTGCCTGTGCCGATTAGCCTGGGTGAAGCGCACACACTCAAGTCCGACGTGGACTTGGCCTTATCCGGCGTGAAAGCTGGTGGCTGGAAAGAAGGCCCACCGACCAATCCTGTAGAGAAACTCGATCGCCCCAATGGTCGGCCACCTACCTTGCTGACCCTCCATAACATCGATGTGGTTGACTACTCGGAAGCGCGTCAGGCTGCCCTGAGTTTTGACAGCACCAAGCTAAGGCTGCCGGAATCTCTGAAACCAGGTGAGAAACTGTTACAGCACCAGCAAGAAGGCTTGGCCTGGTTGCAGCATTTGTGGGCGCACTCTCCAGAATATGCGCGCGGCGGCCTGCTTGCTGATGACATGGGGCTTGGCAAGACGCTGCAACTGCTGACTTTCCTTTCCTGTGTTTTCGAAATCAATCCCGATTCCCCGCCTGCACTGGTTGTCGCCCCTGTTGCATTGCTGGATAACTGGCAACGTGAGATTGAGCATTTTTTTCAACCTGACACGTTTCGCGTAATGGCCTTGCACGGCTCCACGCTATCAAGGCACAAAGCGAAAAAAGACGAAATCGACGACGCCTTGCTGGAAGATGGGCTCAAACGGTTTTTACAACCCGGGTGGCAAGGTGGAGCCAATCTGATACTGACGACCTACGAGACCCTACGCGATTTCGAATTCTCGCTGGCTCGCGAAAAATGGAGCGTGATGATTTGCGACGAGGCGCAGAAAATAAAGTCCCCGGCCGCTCTGGTCACACACGCCGCCAAAGCCATGCACGCGCGATTCAAGATCGCCGCGACCGGCACACCAGTGGAAAACTCGCTAACCGATTTGTGGTGCCTGTTCGATTTCATCCAGCCCGGATTGCTCGGTGCACTGAACGAATTCGGGCGTAAATACAAACGTCCAATCGAAGCGAATACAGACAAGGAGAGGGACGCACTTGAGGAACTGCAAGCCTTGTTTGCTCCGCAATTGCTGCGCCGCACCAAGGATGAAGTCGTCAAGTTACCACCCAAAACTGAAGACTTGGATTGCCGGGAATTGCCGATTTCAGAACTGCAACGCCAGTTGTACTCTCAAGCACTGTCTGCTCACAAGGCAAAGATCGCAGCGGCTGACAGCAAACGGGTCGGTCAGGCCATGCTGGGTATGCTGCATCAACTTAAAGTATTGTGTGCTCACCCGATCGCTATGGGGCAAACCGCAAACTTGCACCCTCCGCTGGCTGATGCCTTGCGCGACTCGCCTAAGCTGGCATGGCTTTTAGCGACGCTGGAGCGAATTAAAACCAGTGGCGAAAAAGTAATCGTGTTCACTGAGTTACGCGAAATTCAGCGTGTGCTCCAGCACTATATTGGCGAGCATTTTGGAAGACGACCTGCGATCGTCAATGGCGATACCGACGTTCAATCGAAAAGTGGCATATCACGACAGAATCTGATCGACGCTTTCCAGAAACAGCCAGGATTTAATGTCATTATTCTGTCGACACAAGCTGTTGGCTTTGGCCTCAATATTCAGGCAGCCAATCATGTTATCCATTACACCCGCCCCTGGAACCCAGCCAAAGAAGACCAGGCAACGGATCGCGCTTATCGAATCGGGCAAGATAAACCCGTCACGGTCTATTACCCGACAGTCCATGCGGACTTCGTGACATTTGAAAAACGGTTAGACGAGTTGCTTGCCAAAAAACGTGAGATCGCTGCCAAGACCTGGCTCAATGGCGCGGACGATATTCGGCTGGATGAGTTCGGAAATTTCTCCGATGCAACAGGCGAAACGGTGCTCCCTGATCGAGCAGTGAGCGAAGATGAACTGATAAGCATGGATGGCCATGCCTTTGAAGCTTTCTGCGCTCTATTATGGAGCAAACAGGGATTTCAGGTGCATCGCACACCTGTCAGTGGTGATGGTGGCGTCGATGTCGTCGCGATTCGAGATGGCAAGGGGATTTTGATCCAGTGCAAGAGCACCAGTCGTCAGGGTCAAGCCTTGGGTTGGGACGCCGTGAAGGAGGTGGCAGCTGGTGCTGCGGCTTATCAACAACGCTACCCCGGTGTGAGCTTCAAGCGGATGGCACTGACCAACCAATCCTTTAATGTTGCGGCGCAAGAGCAAGCAAAATTACTGGAGGTTGAGTTGTGGGGAAAACAACAACTATTGGGGTGTATGACGCAATACCCGGTGCAATACTGCGAATGGCTGGCAGCACTGGCTTGATAAGCGAGCGGCTTTTTTTGTGTTGGGCCGCCAGCCAGATTCCTGTAGCCACCGCGCGCCATAGGTGACTGTTAATTGCTGCTGAACAGGCTCACGATAAGCATGCCGCGACGGATTGTTGTGGGTCGTGTCTTGCCACAGAGAAACTCAGAAAGTTGACGTTCGGTGAGACTATCTGGCCTATGTCCGGTCAAGACTCCATAGCGGAAGTAGTTGGCTAAATTGTACAATATTCGTTATTAGCCGCAATATTTATCGGGTTACCTGTACTGATCATCATTAAGGTATTCGGTTTGGGCTAGTTGGATGAGATTCAAGGTGAGGTTAAAGGGGCTCAAATTATTATTCAACCAATAGTGTTCTGTATGGGCTGGCTTCACTGGCAATGTTGGAGATATGAGAAATGAATAACACCCACTTAACTTCACCCCAAAAATATTCTATTTGGATTGGTACAATTATCGTAATAGCTGTTGTTTCATTTTGGAATAATTTGCGGCATCAGGATAATTGGAAAGCAACGAAATATAATATCAATCAAGATTCAGTAGCAACATTAGATGATAGTAAACACCCCACAGAAAGGTTAGGCTCAGCTAGTATTTGGTTTGAGAAATCTTTTGATGATGGTGATAGTCAGGTTCATTCAATATTTACCAAAACCCCACATATCAATGAAGATGGAACAGCTTTAAATTGTCATGTTTGCGGTGTTGTGATTAGTGTCATTACTTATAAACAAGTTGCTGGTAAGTGGGAATTTATATCTATGCAACCATCTCTTGCTGAGCTCGGGCAATGGGGAACTGTACCAGATAATAAACCAGCAGAAATACTTCGGCTTGCGCCAGATAATGTTGCATTATTAATTAATGAACGCGATGGCAACCAAGGGCAATACGAAGAATGGATAAGCTTGCTTGCCTTCTCAAAAAATAATTGGCTTAACCTAGGTTCTATAAAAACCGGAGAAGAAGATAGCCATAGTTGCCTGAAATCATCTCAGCTAGGTAAAGATAATCTTAAAGGGAAAAGGTGTTGGAGTTACAAAGGAAAAGTTTCAGTGAAAGCCGGAAGCAATGCAGAATATCCAGAATTGCTGGTTACGTTAACTGGCACTAATAAGGGGAAAGATGCGCTGCATGTAGTGCCTGTAAACCAGGTCACCACTTATGTTTTTAATGGTAAAAAATATATTGAATCCAAGACAGAACTCAATACAACAAAATTAAATTGAAAATGTCCTTGATCGAATACCTAGTAATCCAAGACCAATTAAGAATAAAGCCCATGTTTCAGGTTCAGGAATAGCAGCTACATCACCATCACGGACAGCCCAAGCGTAGAAATCTTGGTGACCATCGTTTTGCCACCACGTTGGAAAAGTGTTCTGTGATCCGTATTTGAAATCGAATGCGAACGCAAGAATTGGATAAGGCCCCGTTGCGGGTGAGTACCCTTCATCAGACCAAAAGTAACGGAAGAGAAGGTCGCTTTCTAAATTGATAAAGGGACCAATATTCGTTAGTCCCCAACCTGCTTGTGGATTGGGCTGGCAATCGACCGAAACCGGGCAATAGCCTTTGTTATCAAGTGAGTTGTAAAAAAGAAAGGCCATCTCACTAGCGGTGATACCTGCATAAGCAGTGCCTACTTCGCTAATGTTGTAGCCCACCTCCGAAGTGCCATCGGCTTTGAAAAGGGGGCTGTAAGTCGTCCCATAGCTGATTCCATTGAGTGGGTCTGCATGGGGTAACCGCCATTTGTCATATCCACCATATACCAATTGATCGGCCCAAACCTTTGCATCATCCCAACGCATCAGACCATCACTGTCATAGCCACTGGTTTGAGCGTAATTTGCATCCTGCAACCAAGTAATATTCAAATCAGTGTCGTAGATCAGACCACCCCCACGGTTAATGAGGGTAGCCTGAGCCGTGCCGGAAATTAAAGCACCAGCACATAAGGTCAATACAGCAAAGGTTTTTTTCATATTCTTGTTATTTATTATTGGCAGCCTTTAAGCTATCCATTGATCCCCCGAAAGGTTTCGCTGGCCGCCGATCAGGACACAGCCACATCGTATAGCATTCATACGATGTGCTGTATAGCGATGCTTCAGAATATGCAATAGCTGTTTAATTATCTGCAAGCTAGGGTGATGCACCCAAGGATAAAGGATAGGAAATTCAACCGCACAAATCGAAGTATCCATGGCCGCCGCTCACCGGTCAATGCCAATTTTTATCGTTGAACTCCCACAGAAAATTTGAGTTCTGCCTAATGCACACGAGCAAGGGGAAATACAAGTACAAGAGGCGGATTGCCTTTGAATGACCGGTTTGGAGCAGGTCGAAGTTCGGCTATGTGTCGGTTGTACGCATTCGCCGAAGTTGGAAGCGGCCATTCCGCAGCATTCCTAGCCAATGACCGGTGTACGTTGCATAGCTGACCCAGGTAGGATCGTACGGCAACGGCGGCTCAGGCCGAAAACCGGTCATTCGCAGAGACTGCCACGACGGGCAGCTCCTGGCACATTGTGAGCGTTCGCCATTGTGAACTGCTTTCCGCGAAGCAGTCGCTCGCCAATGACCGTTATGATAGCTGTCATTTTACGGGATCTCTTTAAATGGAACGGTTTTCGACTTCGAATCTCGCTCATTGAGCTGCTCCTTAAGCCCCTTAATCACACCATCCCGCACTCTAATCAATTCCTCTAATTCTGATATCCGAGCATCCAGCCGGTAGTTGATACGAGCTAGTGCGGCAACTTCTTCCTGCGCTTCCTCGACCAACTGCCGATATTCCTTCATCTTGGTTGCGGCCTGAACCACCTCAGACCGACTTTCCTTCAGCAGTGCTTTGGGTGCCGTATCATTGATCTTACGGATTTCGACCAGCACCGGCTCGTGGAAGCGATACAGCGTAACTCGGTCAACGCCCGCCTCCTTGGAGACAGAGGCAGCCGAAATCTTCGTGCCCTTCTTGACTACCTGCGGGTTGCCGTTGGCCAAGCGGCGCAGGGCAAGCTCCAGCTTCTCCCTCGTCTCCTTTACCGACCCGCGCTTCTGTGCTGCCAAGGCTTCCTGTGTCGCTTCGGAAATACTCATGCCGCCTCCTGCCCGTCGAGTCTGCGCAACACCTTTGCGGCATACTCAAGGATATTCTGCGCCCGTGCTCTACCGCCCGGCCCCATATCATCCAGCGCCAGCGCCTCAAGCTGCTGCTCATGGATGCCCTGCCAAACCGGCCGGTGTTCCTGTCCGATGATTCCGTAGTTGCAATCAACGCACATCTGCGCCTCAAATACGCACAGACCTCCGCAGCCGGTACCCTTTGCATTGCCGACGCACCAGGAATGCCCCGTCCCGTTTAGGGTGATGGTGCCAGCATATTCGGCGATCAAAGCTTCCTTATTCGCGGCGGTACGCACCGAAGATCGCCATTTCTTGAGCCAGTGTCCACCGTTCGCAAGCGGCTCATCGGAGTCGAGGTAGTTACCTATGACCTCACTCTGTCGAGACAGCTTTTCTGCGGAGACCATCTCCAGCAGATCCATGTCAAACTCATAATCGTCTGCGCCGCCATCAGCGTAACAGGCCGTCATGTCGATGCTCCAGTGGCCGAAGTGGTTGCGCAGGATCAGCAGGTCGCCCAACTCGGAGCGCGCGATGAAGCGAGCATAGGTGCGCCGAAACTGGTGGGCATGTAAGGTATAAGGCTTTCCGTCTACGCCCCGAATGCCGTGTTCAGCGCAGAAGCGCTTGAGGTCATTGTTCATCGCATTACCGGAGAGTACGGAAACATTACCGTGACTTGGGGAGAGAAAGAGCTTGTCACTGTGTTTGCACACGGTTTCGAACCGCTTCGCAAGCCGAGCCTTTTCTTTGCCGATTGACAGTCCGATACGCGCCTCGACTCCGGCTTTCTCTAGCCTCAACTTGGTGCGCAGCGGCGCGGTGAGGCGCGTTAGTACGTCGACCGCTTCCTTGACCACAGGCGGTACTAACCACTTGTGCGGACGTACGCCGGTCTTATAAATCGTGCTGTGCAGCCACAGCAAGTCGGTGTTGCCGTCACGGCTCTTGCCGGGAGCAATGCATTTCTCCGCAATCGACATCATTTCTGAGTCGCGGATACCTGAGAACATATCGATGATGATGTAGCAGGCGGTGCGCAGGTAATTGCCTGTCGTTGTCAATTCTACTGTTCCGTCAAATCCGGCCTCGCGGGAGGCTGCGGTGCGGACCTTCACCTGAACTGATTTCCCATATCCTGCGGCGGCCTGTACTTCAACCGCTGCATAAACTGATTGTAGCGCTGCCAGAATCGCGGCAGAGCGATTCCTGATGTAGTCTAACGCCACCTCAGCAAGACGGCCTGCTACGACATCCGGAATGACCTCGGTCTTGGGCTTTCTGTCGCTAGCATCACCTTTTCGTCCTGCCAGCGAACAGGACGTTTCGTGTGGCCATGGATGCACGAGCAGGGCATCGTTGAGCTTGTCGCGCTGAAGGTAGAGGTCTTCGATGACTTTTAGGCGCGAGGCGACCGTATTGTCCGCAACTGGCTTCCCGTTGATGCCAAGCCTGGCTTGCGGCATGAAGTCGAGGGTTCGTCCGGCAAGGTTGGCGAAGCGAGTAAGCCCTAAGCTCACCATCCATCTTAAGAGCGGCTTGATACCGTCGATCTTGCGGTACAGTGTGTTCATTACCGGACGCTTCCGCCCCTCCACCGGATCGGCGAAAAGCGACCAGATAAAGTCCTTGGTAGATTCCAGCAGAGCGGCATGCTCAGGATCGGTGAGCATGCGACCATCGGGCAAAAGGATTTTCCAGTCAATCCTTTTTTGGCACAACTTCCGGTTTTCATTTGGGATGTAGGGATAGAAGTCCCATATAACATCGCCATAGCGGCTCACCACAAATGTTGTGCCGTCGGGCATTCGGGCGACGGACACGGCAAGATTGAGCTTGTCGTCGCGGGCAAAGCCCTTAATTGGGCGCAGTTCGAGCAGGTGCAGGCTCATAGCAACGATCCTTTCCATGTTGGATGTGGATCCTGTTGTGCCTTGAGTCGGGCAGATTCAACTGCGTCGGCAGGAAACTGCGAGGCGATATCAGTGTCGATGCGGCGGATGATGGGGCCATAGGTCTTGAGCCAGTGGGCAGCATTGATCTTGGCTCGCTCGGCGAGAAGCCGATAATAGAAACTAAATAGCCGCCACAGGTCGTCCTCGAAGACCATCATGCTCGGGCACTGAAAGCAATGGAAAAATTTCATGCAAACCGACTCGTTTTCCCTGAACGGGTTCTTGCACCGGGCAATGCCGGTGTTGTATCCGCCAGCGAGAAGATCCTTCACGTCATGCAAAGGAATCTTGCCGTCGGCCGCCAGCAGCACCTTGCCGTCAACCTCTATGCGGGCAAACTGGCAAACCATACCGTCCAAGACAATGGCATGGTCGCGCGCACCTTCGAGCGGCGAATCGACATAATGACGGGCAGTGGTTTGGGCGTTGGCGTGCCCCAGCGCCTGCTGCACGCGGCGAATGTCGCCGGTGCGCCGATAGAGTTCGTTGGCAAACGTGGGACGCAGGCGAGACACGTTGAGTGCGAGACGGCGACCACTGTCATCCAAGAGTACATGACGCCGGGCGAAAGCTTTCACCATGTGTCCTACATATGTGGCATCCAAGCGCGCAACTTGCCCCGTGCGCTCTTGTTGGGTCACCCTCCACAGGAAGACCAACTCGCGGTCCTCCTCGGTGGCCTCATCGACCAGGTGAGCCGTGTATCCGCACAAAAAACGGAAGTGGTCACCGATGCTCGACGGGATCGCGAGAATGCTGCCCTGTTGCTCCGGTGCCGCCGCAGCCTTGCGCACAGAAGTGCTGTGCGTCGACCAGCCGCGTCGTTTCGTTGTCACCAGTAGCTCCCGATCTTTAAGGGGATGTTCGACCAGACTGTCTCGCCTCAGCTCCAACAAAGATTGAAGATTTCTTCCCGTCGCCATACCCAAGATGATCATGTGAACCGCCAGCACCCCCAAATGGGTCAAGGGCTCGCCCTCACCCTCGTGGATGGCGAGAAGATCCACGTTCAGAGCGTCCAGAATGCGCTTCTGTTCGGTGACGGAGTAGGGTTCTCGCTTCTGGCTCAATAGATTCGAATTGGGGAATGGATTGGACGGAAAAGTCAGTGCCGGACTCACGGCGGCGGGCACACGCTTTTGGCGGTTGGTAAACAGCGATTTGAGCAAAACGAATGAGTTTTTTTTCGCGCTGACAGACAAGCGCTGCCCCTTGTTCTTGCCATTGGAAGCGATTTGCAACTCCAACCAGGCCAGATACCGATCCAGCAACATGCGATCTATCTGGTCGAGTCGCGTGACGGACTCGCCGAAAGCATGCAGCTCGTCTAGGAAGCGCCAGAATGTGCGAATGCCATTTACATTGTATGCGTGCAGCGTTATGCCCTCCGAGATATGACGCAGGCTCCAGATGGCGTCGCGCATGTGGCCTGCCAGTTCATCGCGGTCATGCACCCGGTACGGGTTGAAATCGAACTCGATTTTGCCGTGGTTCGTGCTGTCGATGGTGAAAGCCCATCCGGGCGGCATATCAACTACGCGCCCATCATCGAGCGTGAGATTCGCCATGCGGTCGAGTTTTTGGCGTTTAATGGCCACGGCGTAATGCCTCGCAGACTTCTGCCTGATAGCCGTCCACATCATCGTTTTTGATCAGGTCACCGGCATGGATGTATTTTTCGGTAGTGTGCAGGGAACTGTGACCCGCTCGGTCACGAACCCAAAGCATTGCTTGGCTCTGCCCCATCTTCTGGCTCATGCGCAACAGCTCGTAGGTGCAAAAGGTGTGGCGTAGAATGTGAGGATGGCAGTCAATCCCTGTCTTTGCACTGATTTTTTTGAAGGCATTGTTGAGGTACCGGATCGAGAGTTCTTCACCTTCCAACGACAAAAAGAACCGGGTGCTCTCCTTGCCGTTTTTCTTCTTGTGAAGAAGGTTCAGTTTCGGCCAGTCTCGGCAAAAATAGTCCCACAGCGCCACCGCAAGGTCATATGGCAGCTTAACGGTGCGCTCTTTGTGGCCCTTGGTTGGCGTCAGCGAGGGATCGAGAACCATGTCCAGTTGTTTCCCCGAATCGTGACCCGAAGGATTGGGCACTACCCGGTAATCCAAACCCGAAATCTCTTCCCGCCGCATCCCCGTAAGCAGAGCCAGGTAGCCCATCAGCTTCAACCGATGCGGGCTCATGGCTTCCATAAACTGGATAGCATTGTTCATATGCAAGAATTTCGGCACCGCCTTGTGGGTCTGGATCGTCAGTTCGTTAGCGTCAAACCGACCGCCTGACGCATCCACATGCGCCAAAAAGCCCCTCGGTTTCGACACCCAGACATCTTCCGTTGAGAACGGCAAGGAATGAGTGATTCCGCTGCGCACAGCCCACTGATAGAAGGCACTGACGCCTAGCAAACGTTGATTAACCGTGCTACGGGCGCATTTGCGCTCTAACATGGCATCGCGCCAGGCTGCGATCTGTGTTTGGTTTACCCCGTCCCACGGCAAGTCGTTGCTTTCAAGAAAACTGAAGAACTCGTAGAGGTGGTTTGCATAGGTTTCCCAGGTTCGCGGGGAACGTGTCCGGCCTTTGACAGTGGCAACGTGTAGCAGGTACTTGTTAGGGGGAGAAACCAATTCCATCTCTTCATCGCAGAGAAAAGGAACCTTTGAGCGGGGCATGCCCGCCACTACAAACGTTGAATCGGTAAAGAATAATTTCATCAGAACCCCGACCCCATAAGAAGATCGGCGGCCGCCTTGAAATCCAAACCGAACAAGTGCATGACCAGATCAATTGCCCCGCCACCGCCCTTTTCGGCGCGCGTATCGAAAAATTTGGGGCCAGTCAGCAGAAGCTCAAACTCACGCCCCTTGGCGTTGGCATGCCATCTGGACGTTGCTTTGTCCTTGATGGGCACAAACGTGGGGTCAAGCTTAACGTGGTCGGAAAACGCCTTAAGCGCCACCGTTGCATCCATCGCCCGCCACCTACCCAATTTCTCCGAATCAACTCTAGGCACTTCGCTTCATCCTCTCGCTGGCTACTCGGCTTTTAAAGAAAGCCGACTGCTCGACAACATGACTGTATCATAACGCTACAACATAGCAACACATTTTGGATTACTAATCATCTGGTCGGCCTTCTGGGAGAGGTCAAGGAACGTAGTCCGCACATTGTCCATGTTGAACACTGGCGGATTAAGCCTGTTGCTTTCCTCAAATTGATTGCGAGATTGCGCATCAAGCAGCTGCATAAACCCGGTTTGCTCGAAAGCCGTGCGCCAGAATTGGCGGTCAACCTGCTTGATTGCATCCTCCTCCCGCAAGCGCGGCATGGCCTCGCCTGGCAATCCATAGCGCACAGATTCCCGCATGATGTCGTCGGTCAGTTTCGACATGCGGTAATAATCCGCCATCATCGCAACCACCTTTGCGCGATGTTCGCAGTAGTCCTCTATGGTTTGGGGAATAATCAAATCGGTGTAAGGGCTCATCTTCCATCTCCTTGCGTTGTAGCTGCCATTGGCTTAATCAACTTTTTCATTAAGCTGCTGCCTGCTCTTCTTCCTGATCTTGTTCGCCGGCCAGAAATTCAGCGGCCCGGCGAGCAGCTGCACTTGCTGTAAAAATCGCGCGCTTGTCGTTCTTCAACACCTTCAACCAGCCCCCGATATAGTTGGCATGCTGCAATTGGCCGTCTATGCCGCAATGCGCGCACAGAAAGGCGGCTCCCAGTTCGGCAATCAATTCCTCGAACGCATAGCTGCTGTCGCCGAAGCGTCCGTTGAAGTCGCGGGCAAGGCGGCTTGTATGGCCTGTCCAGTGGGTGAGCTCATGAAGCCCGGTTGCGTAGTAGTCCGGGATAGACTTGAAGTCGACTTTGTCTGGCAGGTGTATTTTGTCGAGCATGGGAATAAAGCAGGCTCTGGGCTTGCCGTGTTCGATGACGGCCTTGGCGAGTAGCGCCTCGGCTAGTTCGTTGTCCGCGAACGTGTCCAGCTGCGGCCTGATCACTTGCGTGTATTTCTCCGGCAGGTTGTCGATTTGCTGCGCGTTGAATACCGTGAAGGTGCGCAACAGCGGGATGGTTTTTTCAAGGCTTTCTGCATCGTTCTTGTCGGTAATCTTGAACGGCTTGAAGAAAACAACCTGCGTGCCGTGTTCGCCTTTCCGTACCATAGCGCCAACTGCCTTGGCCTGGTTGTAGGTCAGCCATAAGGGGTTGGCATAGGGCGCCATGGCCAACAGTATCGTATTGATTCCGGAATACTCGCGGCCTGTGATGGCGTTGCGTGGTGCGCCACAGGCAGCCCAGGGCTTGACCCAGGGTGCCACACCTTTTTCCAGTGATTCAATGATTCTGTCTGTGATTGCCTGATAGATGTCTTTTTGCACTTTCTTTTCTCCCTGTTGTGTTTTCATAGTAATGCTGTTGTCGAGCTCGCTGCCGCAGGCGGTGTTGCTTTCGGTTGTGCTGGTTTGTTGATCGCGCATCTGTCTTCTCCTGGTTGTTGTGTAGTGGGTCATGCCGTCGTATCGCTCGCCCAGGGTGGCGTTAAGGTGGTCGCGTATTTGGGAGGCGGCATAAGGCATGACAGACAAGAGGTGCAACCGAAGCCGCATGCGCAAGCGACCGCAGGGAGTGCGAACGGGAGAAGGGGCACGCGCAGCGGCACGGCCACACCGTGCCCTCGATGGCTGGCGTGACTTATGATTAGCCTCCGCGACCGGCAAGCCACAGGCGATGCGAGGGCATGACCCACAAAAGACCCGGTGAAGGCGCTCAACAAACGGCCTGTAACAACCGATTCAAAAGCCGGTGAAGTAAGGGTTGGTTTAAGGCTTGGAGCAGGGTGCCTGGCGCCGTGCGTGCGTTTGGGGATAAGCCCGGCGGCTAAGGGGTTGGCGGATATCCGGAACCCGGCGTAGCCGGAGCAGGGGAGCGGGCAGCCCCTTATTGAGCGTCAGGCAAGTGGTGGCCTGCAAGGTGGCCGGAGGCTAGTCGCAAAGCGACCAAGCGCCCAGGCGCGCGCCTGGAAAGGGCATCCCGGTTTTCGCGAGCGCGAAAATGCCCCGGATTTTGCTTTTTCTTTATTTGGTGGTGAGTTGTCTCAGAAGACGAAATCTAATGCGGCCGCTAATGAATAATCCCGCCTGCATTGCTACCTATTGATCCTTTCGGGATGCGATTAAAAAGCTTCCCATTGATCTTCATCTATCAGGCCGCACATATGAAATGTGCCACCAGGACCTGTTGCTACGCCACGGCCATGAGGGACGTCTATACCCGTGAGAGCATCTTCGATTACATCAATGGCTATGCACTCATCAAAATAATCCATTTTGCAATCAACCCTGACTTTAAGCCGATGGAAATTGTAGCGGCTTGCAATTGAACTAGCGCATGGCTGGTATCAGACAGAAAGCGGTCGTAGAATCTGAAGTTAATCTATCAGCCGGACGTGCAGTTGTGTGCCAAAAGCAGACCATCGGTCTGCAATCCAATCTCTGAGTGCGTCATTTTCCCGAAGACGTTTCGTTATACTTTTTCAGCTTCACCATTGCGGATACGCAGTGCGCAGTGAAGTCGACCTGTGTATTGGCTGTATAGATCCCACTACGGAAGCTGCCAGAAAATTCTTGCATACGAGGAGCGATGACCCGAGCGTTAGAGAACACGATTTCGTTCTGCCCTGGTTGAATCTGAAGTTGCTTCGCCTTTCGCATTTCTGTTGCGACCCATCCCATTGCCTGCTTCGCCAATTCGCCGCCTCCTTCCCCTGCGCTGAGCAGCGCACCCAAGGCATCAGCGACCCCTTCAACTGAATAGCAGTTGTTGTCGTTATCGACATGATCTTTTTTGCGATCAAGGAATGACCCCGTCTGAGCTTTGATGAAATCAAGAAACTTCTTCTCTTTTGTATCAGCGTATCGCGCCGCCGCTGCCATTGTGCCCCAGTGGAAGAAGTCGATCTTGAATGCCCCTCCGTATTTTTTCATAAGAGCAGCGTCAACATCTGCCAAGAATTCGTTCACGCGACGGTCCTGCGGAAATGCACGATGGTACTGGGCCAAAGCCAGCCAGGCTTCACCGTCAAAATAGGGAGTTGCGTCAATGGAAGTCGGGATTTGACGGAAGCCGTCCCCAGGAATCCGGAGTCCAATTAACCCTTCCAGCCAAGCGTGTCGCAAATCGGCGAAACTGGTGTCTCCACTGGTTTGGGAATAGCGTAGTTCCGTTAGCAGCGCAAGGGCGACAGCCCCAGTATAGGCCTTGCTGTAATCAGCGTTTGGTGACAGGACTTTTCCGGGTCCCGTTGTTTCATAAAGAAGGCCGAACCGATTCAGCGCGGCATGGATTTTGTACCGCCCGAATGGCATGGACAGTAGATGGAAATTTTCGACAAGCGTTTGCATCCAGTTCTTGCCGATCGGTAGCGAATAACGGCCGAATGCTCTTAAAAACCGCTGAATCACCGGACGTGTACGCTGATCCTTTGTCAGCGCGTAATAGTCGGCAAGCACAGACGCCGTGCCCGCTTGCCGAGTAAGGTTTGCAGCCGACATGGTTATCGGCTCGAACTCCTCACCCTCAAGGAAGTCGAAGCCGTAGGGCATGAATCCGGACGATTTCTGAACAGCTAGCCAGCGGTTAACTGCGAGGTTTATCGACGCCGAGTAATCATTCGACACGGCAAATGCGTATTCGCCAAAGGCAAGTAGGAGCAGTGCAGTGGCGATGCAGGAGGTTGCGTTAAGACGCTTCATTCCACGCATTCAACCTTCGTATTCAACAAATTTGACGCGCAGGATCATTCAGGAAAAAAATGCTTGGAGTTAACCCATTGCTGGATAAGCAGTACCACAACCAGGGAAAAACATAAGAATCCCTAAGCCTTGTTTTTCGGTAGAGCCTGAAAGAAAGAATGCACAACCAGAGTGATCCCGGTCGCGCGCACGAGCTCGCGCGAGGGTAAGCTTACTTCTTGCCTCGACGGCCGATCAAGACAGCAAGAGCACCGATACCGATCAGACTAAGGACGTCGGGCTCCGGTATGGTGGGAGTAGTATCACCAAAAGCGGGGGCGGCAGTCAATAAAAGGATTGCAATACTTAGCAGGGTACGCATAACAAATCTCCTTTTGGTTGGGTCTGATAACTTTCGCTATCTAGATTTAAGAAGGTAGCTTATTACATAGGCAATATCCATACCATTTATCTAAGCAATTGAAACAAAAGATAGTCGCTAAATTTGCCAAGGAGCCAAAGAATCAGGACGTAAAGATATTCGACAGACTTTCCCATAAACTTCGACGTCAGAAGATGCTGGACTCATCTCACTCATATTCCTACTGGGTAGTGGTTTGGGAGGACTTCTTCTGGCATTGGGCAGAAAAAAGCTCAGAGAAGCTAATAAATATTCAAGGAAGGGTTCATGCGCAATACTATAAAAATTCTCGACAAAAATCATAATGGATTAACAACAATAGTACTATCAGGTGACCGTCTGCAAGGTGTCGATGGACTAATTTCTCCAGACGACACATAGGAAGCCGATCCCACATTATTGTCTAGGAAAAAAACGGGAGCCTAAGCCCCCGTTCTGGATTGAATGTGCAAATGGATTATGTGACGTGGTTTTTTCTGCGACGAGTCGTAAAACCCAGCAAACCTAAACCAGCCAGCAGCATGGTGAAGGTCTCGGGCTCCGGCACCGGGTGCGAATTGCCATAAACCGCGAAAGCGACATTCGCATTCTGGGTGAGAAGGGAGCTCCAACTTGCGCCGCCGTTATTGGAGTTAGCCTCGACGTTATGCTGGCCAGTGTTGTTTCCACGCCACCATGTATCGGTTGCGTTGCTCGTCGGAAGCGCGGCCAGCCAGTAAGTAGTATTCTCATTCAACGCGATTCCGGTTATTCCTGTGATTTGTTGTGATGCAACAATGCTGAAATTTGAGAATAGGCTTGGAAAGTTCATCGTCCAGGAGGCGATCACACCGCCAGGGAGTCCGCTGCTATCGGCCATCAACGCCACTAGAGCAGTGTTTGGTCCTCCACTTTGGTCAATCGCTATATCAAGTGCAGTAAGATCATAGTTTGCCCCGGACGGGGTAAGGAACGGTGTTGCAACCGCAAGGCTTCCATTGGCAGCAATGAGTGCGCCGTTGTCATAACTTAATCCGGGACCGAGATTGCTATAGATGACGGCGGCCTGCGCGCATAAAGTGCATCCAAACACCAAGCATATTATTGAAACTAATTTGGAAATCATAATATTGTCTCCATTAAATATTAATTTAATTGTTATTCATTGATTTATGCAAAAATTGAACCAACTAATTACGTTAAGGATTAACAGTGACATAGGATGCGCCTGTTTGGTGTGACGACTATTGCTGTAAAAATACCCGACACCGGATTCAAACAACATCGATGACAGACGATCTTAGGTAGTTATGGGGCTGGACCCCATTCCTTGGACAGAAAGTAGAACTGGATTAAGTGTTTTCCTTCATGATGGGCGCAGCCCAAGGATAGGAATTTTAAACGCACTAGTCGAAGTATCCATGACCGCCGCACTCCGATCAATGCCAATTTTTCGTTGAATTTCCCGAGCAAAGACTGAACCCATCTGTTGCGGCCAGTCACAAATTGACCCAGGTGCTGACATTTCGACCGTCCGATTTCGGTCAGTCTAATAACAACGTTGTATTTCCGCTGTGTGTCGGCTGCGGCCCGTCACACAGCAACGAGGCCAACGACTGTTATGCAAGTAGAAGCGGCCATTCACAAAACCACGGACAACTTCGTGATGCTTCAGTCCACCCTGCCTTTAAACCGATGGAAATTGTAGCGGCTTGCAATTGAACTAGCGAATGGCTGGTAGTGACGCCATTAGAAGGCAAAAAGATGGAATCTAACTTCATCTCTCAATGTAAAATCGTCGGTGGCTCGTCGTCTTCCTTCTTGGGCAGCAGGTGCATAAATCGGCCTCCAGCTTCCGTGAAATAGCGGAACTCGACCACCCCGATTGTCCGTTTCTTCTTGGAAATTCCCTTGGGCTTGATCTGCGGCTGCGCGACCCACACCCCGCGCCTCGTTTCCAGCGCAAGCGAGCATACATCTATTGCGTAGGGCGAAGCGCCTATGCTTCCATACTTGTCGAGGATCGCGTCCCTCTGCGGTATTTTGTTTGGACGAAGCGACCATGCTTCCATGATCGCGAACACGAAATCGGCATCCAATGCCAACGCCGCTGACTGGATCATCCGCGCAGACTGGTCTTTGTCCTCGCCGCTTCCCGGCTGAATCATCACCGGGATGACTTCCTTGGTGGTCAGGTTGCCAACGAAGGCAAACGCCTGAAGCTTTTCGCCAGCCTCCAGAAAGCCCCGTGCTTTGTCGATCAGCGAACTGATGATGTCCATGTACGCTTGCGGTGGCGTGCTAATGGGTGCCTCGATCATTTTTTCCTCAATACTTGCCACCGGTCATGCAACCCGGGGAACGTGCGGTGATGTTCGTTGAGCGCCAGCGTCTCGGTTTCGAGGCGTTCGAAATCGGCGCTGAGTACGTCGAAAAAAGCATCGGTCGCCGTGTTGCCGCCTTTTTCTTCGCCTTCGAGAATAATAACCTGTCCTGAGCGCATCGCGTGAGCGACCTTTTCGCCGAACGGTGTGCCGAGGTTCGGCCAGACCAGCAGCACCACGTCGAAACTGCCCGGGAGCAGCGCAACCGCATCGCCGTGGTAGTCGAGGCGAAATACGGATTGCATGGGATAGCCGCGCTGCTTGTCGCGGGGTTGCCGATAGTCTGTCCAGTCGGCGGCGGTGATTGCTATCCCCTGCTGCGCAAGCTGGTCGGCAAGCCAGCCCGAACCACTGCCGGCTTCGAGCACATTTTTACCTTTGCACAGTGCAGTCAGAATGAAAACGCATTCTGTTGTAAACAGGCAGAAACCAAACTCCCTGTTGTAGCGCTTGCGTTGGTAAAAGAGCACATCGAATTCATCTGTCTCGTCCAACAGATCGCCAGAAGGGTATGAAGTGGCAGGCAAGCCGGGAAGCAATGGCACTATCTGTTCCGCAGCCTCAAGCTTGGCGAGGATGTCGTGGTGGGTCACTTGCCGGTCATGCCCTTGGCCATCTCGTATTCAAGTTGCAATCCGGAACCGCAATCCACTTTCGGGTCGAATAGCGCCATGCCAACGTGCATATAGCAAAGGAGTTGCAGACCAGAAAAATCCCCGTCGAGGTTTGTGAGCGAATAGCGCTTCAAGGGATTGTTGATTTCCAGCCCGGTCTCACCGAGCCGCGCAATCTCCATAGTCACACGCCCGATTTGCTCACGCGGAAGTTCGGCGAACCGCTTCATGGCGCCAAGCATGTACTCCACCGCATCCGGGCGATAGCCGTCATCCACAACCTTGCGTAGGTCGGCCTGTCCTGCCTGATTCAAAATCAGTTTGGCATCTTCAGCGAACTGCGAATCTGGAAAACGTTTCGCCACGTCCTTGTAGACCTTCAGCGCTTCCTTTCGGTGCGATTCAATCGAGTCGAGGCAGCGCGCCAACCCCATCTGCACCCCCGGATTATCTGGTGCCAACGAAGCGGCCTGGCGAAAATACGGCAACGCCTCTGCATACTTCCCCGCCCGAGCCAGGGTCGCAGCGAGGTTCTGTTTGATGAGGGCATTGTTGGGCTGAATTTTCGCTGCCGCCTTGAGCACGACTTCAGCCTCGTCGTAGCGCTCAAGTTTGGAGAGCGAAACGCCGATGGCGATGGCCGCATTGTCGTAGCCCGGATCGAGGTTGAGGCACTTGTTCAACGGTGCCAGCGATTCCTCGACACGGCCAAGCTCCGACAGGGCCACGCCGTAGTTGAAGCAGATGTCGGGGTCATCGACCATGCCATACATGGCTTCCAGCCCTGGCAGAGCGTCTTCGATATAGCCGTGGCGGAGCAGGCCAAGCAGATAAGTTTTTGGCTCAATGCCCTGCTGCGGCACCGCGACAACTCGCACCATCCCGTCGCTCACGACCACCGCCGCAGTCCAGCCCTTTGCAGCATACTGCATGGCGTACTGCATGATGACCGCTTGCTCAAACCCGGAATCGGTGGTTGGCGGCAAGCCGGGCAAATCAAGTGATGTGAGGGGGCGTTGAAAAATCTCTGGTGCTTGCTTAGACATATACGATAGCTTTCAGTAGTGCGGGTCACGCACCTTGGAATTCGGTAACAACCCCACGAGCGTCCCGGCAGATTCGGCGAAGCCATTGAAGTCGCTGGCAGTCAGGATTGGTGGGGGATTCGATAATAACTGAAACATCATCAATTGTATAAGGTGGGGTCGCCCATGGAGCCTTAGCTGCACCCATCTTAAAAAAAAGAACCGAGCAACTTAACAAAACAGACATTATCAGCACTGCAATATATGATATATTGAATAAACAAACCACTGCATCCTGTCAACCAATGGTAATTCAATAAATGAAGGTAAAACAGCTGGTTTTAACTGCCGTGCTCTGCGTTGTAACGACAGGAACAGCAATAGCGCAAGATGAACTGACGGGCGATGTACGCTCAGCCTGCGAAACTATTTTGTGCTTATCATCTGGAACGCGTCCCACTGAATGTATGCCACCCCTCGCGCGTTATTTCAGCATCTCTTACAAAAAATGGACGGATACGCTTCGCGGCCGTATCGACTTCCTGAATCTATGTCCGGCTGTTTCGTTAGACAGCAAAATGCAAACGCTGGTCAACGACATTGGAAACGGCGCGGGGCGTTGTGATGCGGCGTCCATGAACGCTTCAAGCATGGTTTGGCGCGGCAGCGACGATGGCGGCCGTTATATCAGCAACGCCATGCCTGGCTACTGCTCCAGCTACGCCCAAAACGTTTATACGGATCTGAAAAACACAGTTCCGCGCTATGTCGGCATTCCTGAACGCAACGGCTATTGGGTCGAAGCCTCGAATTACCCCCAGGCTCTGGCTGAATATAATGCGCGTATCGAGGCGGAAAACAGGCAATCCTGGAATAACTGAGCCAATGGATTTCACCACACTTTCACATGAATGCGCCCCGTGGGTAGCGCATGAAACGATGGCCGCAATCGTCAAGACCGAATCCAACTTCCGGCCTTTGGCGATTGGAATAAACGGCAGCAAAAAGTTGGTACGCCAGCCGAAAACCAAACAAGAAGCAGTCGTTACGGCAAGATGGCTCATAGCCAATGGTTTCAACATTGATATGGGCCTGGGCCAAATCAATTATTCCAACCTGGCGAAAACCGGCCTTTCAATCGAAGACGCATTTGAACCTTGCAAAAACCTGGCAGCCGCCGCCAGGATTTTACAATGGAACTACCAGGAGGCCAGCCGCAAGGTGAAGGGCGAGCAAGCCGCGCTTCACGCGGCGCTGTCCGCCTACAATACCGGTTCATTCTCTAGGGGATTCTCTAACGGATACGTCAATAAGGTTGTCAACAATGCAGGCGCTGCCGTGCCAGGGGCGACCGCGCAAGCGGCCACGCCAATAGCGTTTATGGATGCGAAAGCGGCCAGGCCAACGGCGAAGCCAGGCGGGCAACCGGTGAGGATTACGGCAGAATGGGGAGGACAATCTGTCCCGCAAGCATCAAGCGTAAACGTGTATAGCGACAACATCCGAAGCGTGATGGTCTACTGACATGAAGTTGATTTTTATAAAATCCCCGGCAAGTTTAAAAAAGCTTTCGGCTATCCCCTGGGCAATAAAAAGAGTAATAGGAGAAAAACAAAAAGCCTGATTATGACAGGTAGAAAAGTGTTAATCGCAATATCGTAATATGACATTATGCGCAGTCAATCTGATATGTTTTGTGTTAGTATCAGGTTGCTGTAAAAAAATGCAGGTATTTACAGCGAGGAAACGGGCATGAACAGTGTAAGCGAGGCGGAATTGGCAGATTTCGCAAAGAACAAGGCCGTTAAACGGTTGAGCATCATTCAGAGCGAAGCCGAGACATACCACATTGTCATAAATCTAACGTGGAAAGACGGCGACTGGACTTTAGTCACCTCACGAGGAAAACCCCGCGAATGGTCAAGCCTGGACAGACTGGCTCGCCATATCCGAGAAAAGTACGACGGTGTTTTGCCGCCTGTCAGCCTCTTCCTTAGCAAGCAAACTATCACATAGGAGAACATGTAAATGAACACCAGGATGTATCGCACAGTCAAAAACGCCATTACGGCGAACCACACATCCAGGGTGGATATTAACAAACGCGCAGTGCGCATCATGGCCGCAACGGCAATGATCGCGTTCGCGCTCATGCCGGAAATGGCAATCGCGCTACCGTGGGACTCGGCGGCCACGAGCATATTGGGAATTTTTACGAGCGGCCTGACACGCACAATTGCAATCATCGCGGTCATTGCCTGCGGTATATCAGCCGTGGCAGGCAAGTTATCCTGGGATTGGGGCATCAAGATTATCGTTGGTATCGTGCTGATTTTCGGCTCGACGTCCATTGTTGATTACGTTATCGCTGCGGCCTAGTCATGGATAACGGTGCGCAGGATGTTCATGTAGACATCCTGTTTGTTGGCTTGACGCGCCCTGCAACCATGTGGGGCATTCCATACACAGCTTTTGTCGTCGAATTCATGGCAACAACGCTGATCTTCCTGGCTGTGGGCAATCCGCTTTACTTGCTCCTGGCCGTGCCGATTCACGGGATTTTGTACCTGGTTAGCGCTCACGACCCAGGGGTGTTCAATTCGATTTTCATGTGGATGAAAACGATAGGCCGTTGCCGGAATTCCCGGTTTTGGGGTGCGGCCAGCTTTTCGCCGCTTCCAACCAAAAAGTGGTCGAAGTGACACTTTCGCGTCCGCGAAAATAACCAAAAAAGGATTATATGGGTGTCGCTTTCAAATACGCCGATGCGCTCAAGAATGAAGAATCAACCGCCGCATTCATTCCGTATGCCAGCCACGTCACCAAGAACGTGGTCAAACTGGCGAATGGTGATTACATGCAAACCATTCGGATGCAGGGAGCGGCGCACGAAAGTGCGGACGTGCAAGACATTAACTCCTGGCACGACCAGCTTAACGGCTTCATGCGAAACATCGCCTCGCCCAACTTGGCGGTGTGGTCGCATGTGGTCAGGCGGGAGTACGGCGAATATCCGGGTGGGGATTTTCCCCCCGGTTTCTGCCGTGACTTCAATGAGAAGTACCGCAGACACATGGCGGGTGACAGGATGCTGGTCAATGAGCTGTACCTGACCATCGTTTACCGCCCGCAACCGATGAAAGTGGCGAAGCTGTTCGATCTATTCGGGAGCAAGGATCCGAAGGACTTGCAGCAACGCCAGCTCGACGAGCTGGAAGCGCTAGACGAAGTAACGGGCGCTGCCTTGTCCGCCCTTGATCGGTATGAGCCGGGATTGCTCGGCTGCTATGAGCATAACGGCATCATGTTCTCGGAAGTTTTGGAATTTCTCGCATTCCTTGTTGACGGTGAATGGAGGCGTTTCCCGCTTCCGCGCTCGGAGATCCGCGACGTGCTGGCCACATCGCGCCCGTTCTTCGGCAAGGGTGGCTTGATGTCACTCAAAGGCCCGACTCACACGCAATACGCGGGCATCCTGACGATTCAGGAATACCCGTCGATCACTTGCCCCGGCATCTTGAATGACCTGCTTGGCATGTCGTTTGAGTTCGTGTTGTCTCAGTCTTTCACCTTTCTGTCAAAACCCGTGGCCGTGGGTCGGATGAAGCGCCAGCAAGCCCGCATGATTAACGCGGGTGACGTGGCGGTTAGCCAGGTCGATGACATTGATGAAGCGCTTGATGATCTGACCTCGAACCGCTTTGTCATGGGCGCGCATAGCCTCGGTTTGGTGATTCGTGCCAACGATCAGAAGGCGCTGAATGACAACATCAGCGAAGCGGGCGCGGCGCTGTCCGATAGCGGCATGAAGTGGGCGCGTGAGGAAGCCGGGATTGCCGGGGCGTTCTGGGCGCAGTTGCCCGGCAATTTCGGGTACCGGGTTCGCGTGGGCGACATTACCAGCCGGAATTTCGCCGGGTTCAGCAGCTTTCACAATTACCCAATAGGCCGCATTCGGCATAACCAGTGGGGCGATGCCGTTACGATGTTCAAGACGACTTCGGGCGCACCGTACTACTTCAATTTCCACAAGGGGGAAGAAGGCGCGGACGCCAAGACGGCAGCCAGGCTCGACCCTAACCATAAAGACCTTGCCAATACGGTTGTGATTGGCAAGTCCGGCACGGGTAAGACCGTGCTGGAAATGATGCTGTTGGCGCAAACGCAGAAGTTTAGCCAGCCAGATAATGGCAAGGTGCTGTCGTGCGTCCTGTTCGATAAGGACTTGGGCGCATCGGTCGGCGTTCGCGCGATGGGTGGACGGTATTACCCAATCAAGAACGGTGTGCCTTCTGGTTTCAATCCGTTCCAGATGGAGCCGACACCCAACAATCTCACGTTCCTGGAAAAACTTATCAAGCGGCTCGTCAAGCATGAGGGCCTGCCGATCACACCCAAGCAAGAGCGTGAAATCAGCGAAGCGGTCAAAGGGGTGATGGGCGCGGCCAAACCCAAGCGCCGTATCGGCTCGCTGCTGGAATTTCTCGACCCCACGGATGAAAACGGCTTGCACGCGCGCCTGGCCCGCTGGTGCCGGGGCGGTGCGCTTGGTTGGCTGTTCGATAACGCCGAAGACACCCTGCGCATGGACAATTGCACGATGGTCGGCTTTGACGTAACGGAGTTTCTGGACAACGACGAAACCCGCACCCCGACGATTATGTATCTGTTCCACCGGGTTGAAAGTTTGATCGACGGACGGCGCATTCCGATTTTCATGGACGAATTCCCGCGTCTGCTGAAAGACGATGAGTTTCGAGATTTGTCGGAAAACAAACTCGTCACGATTCGGAAACAAGACGGCTTCCTCGTGATGTTCGCCCAATCACCCAGGCAGGTAATCCAGTCGCCTATTGCCTACGCCATCATCAGCCAAACGGCGACAAAGATTTTTTTGCCCAATCCCGAAGCCGACTTTGACGATTATGTTAACGGCTTCAAGCTGACACAACGCGAGTTTGAAATTGTGAAAGAACTTGGCGAGAAGTCGCGCCGGTTTCTGATTAAGCAAGGGCAAAATTCCGTTGTTGCTGAATTGAATCTTCGCGGGTTTGAAGATGAACTGGCCGTTCTCTCGGGTAACACAGCTACATCATTACTGGCCGAAAAACTCGTTGCGGAACTTGGCGAAGACCCGGCTGTTTGGTTGCCCGAATTTCATCGCATTCGCAAAGGGGTATTGGCATGAAGATTATTAAAAAACTGGTTGGCGCGTTCGCCGTAATCATCGGTTTGAGCATGGGTAACGCGGCTCACGCCGGCATTCCGGTGATTGATGCTGCGAGTATTGCGCAACAGATTCAACAGATAGTGGCATGGGGCAAGCAATACACGCAAATGTATCAACAGTACCAGCAAATGCAGCAGCAGTATCAAAGCCTGAACGGTGCGCGCGGCATGGCAAGCCTGGTGAATAACCCGGCGCTGCGGCAATACCTGCCCGCCGACTATCAGACGATTCTGAAAAACGGCTACGGCAATTCGGCGTCAATTCGCGCGGCTTCCAAGGTATTTGGCGTGGAACAAACGACGTTGGGGGCGGGAACGAATTCCGCCAAGGCATTTGAAGCAAATGCCAATCAGGCGGCATTGAACCGCGCCACCTCTGAAGATGCCTACAAACAAGCCAGCAACCGATTTGCCGATATTCAAGTGCTGCTGGACAAGGTGAATAACGCACCAGACTCCAAAGACATTGCTGACTTGCAAGCCCGTATCCAGGCCGAACAGGTGATGATGCAGAACGAAAGCACCAAACTCGCAATGCTGTCGCAACTAGCACAAGCTCAGAGAGATTTGCAAATGCAGGCAGCAGCCGAACGCCGCATGAAGTCAACGCGCGGCACGATGCCAGACTGGTAAAAACGGCCAACCCCGCAAGGGACTGACCTCACGAACAAAGGAAATTAAAATGAAAATGAAATTGCATTTATTGATTGCCGTTATTCCGGCGCTTTTGCTTGCGGCCTGCGGTGACGACGGGGTGCCTAAGGTGGAAGACCCGCATAACATCGTTGTGGATGGTCAGAAGATGACGCAAACGGACTTTATAAAAAAGTATTGCTCGGGCAAGGCCAACAACGAAACCTGCATGAGGGTGCTACAAGCCAAGCAGCAAGATTCGACACGTGGCGTCATGCCAAAATGGTAAGCGGGTGTTGATATGGCGAGTAGTTTTGATTTTTACGAAAAGCTGTTCACCAAGCTAAGTGCAGGGCTATTAACCTACTGGCAGCAAGTAGCCGCCGATATCGCAGGAGCTATTACGCCCGTTGCTACAACGTTACTCACGATCTATGTGATGTTGTGGGGCTGGTCGATGATGCGCGGGGTCATATCGGAGCCGGTAACGGACGGGGCAGGGCGGATTATTCGGCTCGCTGTTGTGATCGGAATCGCGCTAAATGTTGGACGATACAACACGTATTTAGCCGACATGCTTTGGAACTCGCCGGATGCGTTGGCGGGAGTCGTGGCTTCCGGTTATTCCAATAGCAACACCAGCATGCAGTTTCTCGACAATCTCATGGGCCAGTTCTATGACATGGGGCAAGCCTACAACGACAAAGCCAATGCTGATTCTGGCGTAACCGGCATTCCAGATTTAAGCCTTTGGTGTACCGGGCTTGCTATTTGGGTCTCCGGGATTCTGGTAACAGGCTATGCCGCGTTCCTGTTGGCCTTGTCGAAGATAGCAATTGCTATCCTCCTGGGCGTCGGGCCGCTGTTCATTCTGATGACAATCTTTGAACCGACAAAACGATTTTTCGATTCGTGGGTGGGCCAAGCCTTGAATTATGTGTTTCTTGTCTTGCTAACTGCAGCCGCTATCAAGCTGGTTATGACAATTATCCAGACTTATCTTGGCGCCCCCGCTGTCATCGCCGCTTTGGCTGACCCGTCAATTAATCAAGCCTTGCCCGCCATTGTGTTCGGCATCATAGGTGTGCTGGTGATGATGCAATTGCCCTCGATGGCCTCAGCCCTTGGCGGCGGTGTAGCGATTGGAACACTAGGTGCTGTAGGTTGGGCGTATGGCAAGACCAAAGGCGGCGTGACGGCCATGCGGCCTACAAACCTGCGCCGTTCGTTCAACAAGGCCAAATCTGATGTAAGAATTGCTGGCAACGCCGCAAAGGTTGTTGGTGGTGCACCAATGGCCGTTTATCGCAAAGTTACGGGTAGCAATAAGAACCGGGTAGCCAAAGGGTAAGCTGGAAAACAGGGCGGTTTTTTCGCGGACGCGAAAGCCGCTCTTTTTTGTTCGCCCAAAATCGCATAATACAATAGTTCGCTATATCAATATATGATGTTTTGCTGCTGTGACTTGACCATTTCAAGAAGGAGTTTTAATGCGTAATACCATCGGAGTCCTGACAGTCTGCCTTTTGGCCGGGTGCGCAGGTTCCCCGCCAAAACCGCCTGGCGTCAAAGGCGAATATCGGCCTATCAACAAAGTTGAACTCCAGGACTCAGCCACTAACCAGCCAGTTATCCCAGCTATCTTCAACTTCAAATATGAAGGCGACATTGTGGGTTCTCTTGACGCTCTGCGGGCGATTCAACCGCAACTGAACGTCACACCCCCAGTCGGCAAGATTTCGCCTCTGCCGGTACGGGTCAATCTGCGGGGAGCCACGCTCGAAAACGCCTTGCGCGCCATTGGCGAGCGGGGCGGGAACGTTGCAGAAGTGGTTTGGAATACCACGCGCAGCCAAGTTGGCGGCAACCAGGTCTTCATCCGGTTCCGCGCACCCTATCAACAGCTCGGCGATGCTACCGCTATGCCCTCGGCTGGCAAGAATTAACAGGGGAATTATATGAACAACAAAGTCGATCAAAAGGATTTCGAGAACTACCTGAAGGAGGCCCGCTCATGGGAAACCGACAAGGTTAAAGAAATTATGAAATCTAATAAGATTGCCTGGCGGGTAGCTACGGCCTCCGGTGCAGTGGCTTTCGCGTCGGTGCTGGCCGTTGCCGCGCTAACCCCGCTCAAGCACGTTGAGCCGTTCGTTATCCGCGTGGATAACTCCACTGGCATTGTTGATGTGGTCAAGTCCATGCAGGACGGCAAAACCAACTATGAAGAGGCCGTGAACAAGTATTTCACGCAATGGTATGTCCGTTACCGTGAAGGCTACTCACAGGAATTGGCGGAAGATTATTACGTCAATGTCGGCACAATGTCTGTCGGTCTGGAACAGCAAAAGTATTACGAGTGGTTCAACCCGAAAAACCCGCTGTCGCCTCTGAACGTCTATGGCCCTTACGCGAAGGTCAAGATTGGCATTAAGGGGGCGTCCTTCATCAAGCCAAATGTCGTCCTGATTCGCTACATCAAGAAAATTGAGCGCGGGCTGGATAAGCCACAAGTCACGCATTGGGCGGCAACAATCACGTTCAAGTATTCCGGCGCTCCCATGTCGGAGAAAGACCGGGCTATCAACCCGCTCGGTTTCCAGGTGGTCGAGTATCGCAATGACCCCGACGCGCTGCCCACTGATGCAACCGCACCGGCCAAGACAGACGATGCGCTCACATCCGCGCCGGCCGGCGTGACGGTATTCCCCGGCCAGGCCGCGCCTGCGCCGGTCACGTCTACAGCTCAACAGTAAGGGACAACCATGAAACGAATTTTCTTGATCGTGCTACTTGTGCCGACCCTGGCGCTGGCCGAACTGACGCCCCACAAAGGGGAATATGACCCGCGTGTTCGTGTCGTGGATTACAACCCCCTGAACGTGGTGAAGCTCTCCACGTTCTACGGCGTTTCCACGCATGTCCAGTTTGCGGACGGTGAAACCATCAGGGATGTGGCGGTCGGTGATGATCAGGCCTGGAATGTGGCTCCACGCGGAAATCATCTGTTCATCAAGCCGAAAACCACGAAAGCGGATACCAATGTGACGGTGATAACGGACAAGCGAACCTATCAGTTCGCGCTGGTTGTGCATCCGCGCCACTTGAATGATTCAAAAGCCTGGGCTGACCCGAATCTGATTTTCTCGCTGACGTTCCGCTACCCCGATGAAGAAGCGGCCAGGCTCGCGACGAAAATCCGCCGGGGAGAAATCAAGTCCAAGCTGTCGGACGCGAACAAGGAAGGTCAGAACTTCGATTACTGGGTGGCCGGTTCCGAAGAAATCAGCCCCACGGCTGCGCGTGACGATGGCCGTTTTATCTATCTGACATTCAGCAACAACCGCGATATGCCCGCCGTGTATTCGGTGGATGCGGAAGACAATGAAGCGTTGATTAACACCAACGTCATTGACGGCAACACCATCGTGGTTCAACGATTGGTAAGCCGCCTGATTCTCCGAAAGGGCAATGCTGTCGCGTCCGTGGTGAACAAGTCGTTCGATCTGAACGGCGGCTCGGACAACACAACCGGCACGGTCGCTGCGAATGTGGAACGGGTCATTAAGGGAGCGCAATGATGAGCTTTTTGGACAAGCTAAAAGGAAGCAAAGGCAAACAGGTTGAACCTGTCAGCACGGACGGTATGCCGAACATGGAAACCGAACCCATGTTGCTGGCCGATGCCGCGAAACGGGTCAAGGCACAAGAGAAGGTTTTTCGCGGGCGGGAAAATGCCGCAATCGCTGCCGCCGAAAACGAGGGTTTGCCTTCGGTGAATCGGCGCAAGGGCAATAACAAAATGGTTACTGTCCTGGGCTTCATTTTCATTCTCTGCGCGGCGGCTGCACTGATTGTTACCGTCAATGGCGACAAGACGCCGAAGAAGAAAAAGAATCCTCAAGAGCAACAGATTGCCAACAATCTGCCGCCACTGGCCGTGCCTGCTGTGCCGCTTCCGATTGCCTTTGCCTCGGCTGCTCCGGCACAACCGCAAGGCGTGCAAGTGCCGCCTATCAAGCCCGGTACGCCACACGCGCAACCGATTCCATTGCAGGGCAGCAAACAGCCTGTCATGGGCGCAAACGGCAAGCCTGTACTGGATTGGACAGACCGGAAGATGGGCGGCACGTTGTTGGTGGCCACGCAAAATAATGGCGGTGCATCCACGCTGAATAGTGGTGCGCCCTCGGTGGTCGTGGAAAACGATGGAAGCCAGCCCACGGCATTCCCCGGCGCGGGTGGTCGCTCTGGCGGGGCAAACAATGAAATCGCTGCCCGGCTCGAGCCTACGATTCTCAAAGGAGTTTCGGCCTCGATGCTGCCTGACCGGAATTTTCTCATAACCAAAGGCACGTCGCTGGATTGCGCCCTTGAAACGGCGCTGGATAGCACAGTGCCTGGCCTGACTTCCTGCCGCCTTACCCGTGATGTGTATTCGGACAACGGGCAAGTGCTGCTGCTTGATCGTGGCTCGCAACTGGTGGGTGAGTACCAGGGCGGCTTGAAGCAAGGCCAGGTGCGGCTTTTCGTGCTCTGGACGCGCGCCAAAACACCAAACGGTGTAATTGTGTCGCTGAATTCTCCGGGTACGGATGCGCTTGGCCGCTCGGGTCTTGAAGGGTGGGTTGATAACCACTTTATAGAACGCTTCGGCGCGGCAATACTGATGAGTTTCATCAAGGATACCGTGACGGCGCTGGTTAATAATAGCGGCGGAACCACAAACATCTATGGCAGCACGGCCAACGGCGGTGAAAAGGTCGTTGAAAAAATCCTCGAATCGACGGTTAGCATTCCCCCGACAATCATCAAGAACCAGGGCGATCACATCCAGGTCATGGTTGCCCGTGATCTAGATTTCTCCGGCGTTTATGGATTGCAGGTGAAGAGATGAACCCTGCCGTGACTGCCCTTAAACAACATGAAGATGATGGGCAGTCATCGGAAATGCTCGCGGAGTATTTGGGCCCTCTGCGGGTGTTCCTCGATGACGAAAGCCTGACTGAAATCTGTATAAACCGTCCGCGCGAAGTCTGGACGGAAGGCCGGGAAGGGTGGAAGCGCCACGAAGTACCGGAATTGAGTTTTTACCATTGCCGCCAGTTGGCAACACTGACTGCCAGCTTTAACGGCAAGGCCATTTCTGCCGACAAGCCGGTTCTGTCTGCCACGTTGCCTGACGGTGAGAGGGTGCAGATCATTATTCCCCCGGCCTGCGAACCGCACACGGTTTCAATCACCATCCGCATACCGTCAATGATAGACAAGACGCTTGAGGAACTGGATGCAGAAGGCGCGTTCGAGGAAGTCGATGATGTAAGCGATGATCTACTGCCATTCGAGCATGAACTTTTGATGTTCAAGAACGAAAAACGCATCAAGGAATTTCTTGACCTGGCGGTTCGCAAACATCGGAACATTCTGATTGTGGGCAAGACCGGCTCGGGCAAAACCACGATCACGAAAAGCCTGATTCGCAGCATCCCCCCAGAAGAACGGCTTATCACAATTGAAGACGTGCATGAACTGTTCTTGAACCAGCACGAAAACAAAGTGCATCTGTACTACGCGCGGGAAGATGAAGGCGGCGCGAAGGTCACACCGAAGCAAGCCTTGGCCTCTTGCCTGCGGATGAAGCCTGACCGCATTTTGCTTGCCGAATTGCGGGGCGATGAAGCATGGGAATTCATCAAGTCGGTCAATACCGGGCATCCGGGCTCAATCTCCACAATGCACGCGAACGGTGCTTTTGAAGCGTTCGAGCAATTGACTGCCTTGATCAAAGACAGTCGCACCGGGGCGCACCTCGATACCAATTACATCAAGCACCGTATTTTTACCACGCTGGATGTGATCCTGTTCTATCACCAGCGCAAGCTGCGAGAAATCTACTATGACCCTGAATTTAAGCGAAAACAGTTGGGCTAAAGCCGGGCTGATTACTGCGCTGGTTCTGGCGGCAATTGGCGTTTGGGCTTACATGGCCGGGGGCATCTTCCTGGTGGCTTTCAATCACAAGTTTGAAGATGCAACGCCTTTAACCCTGTATCAGTATTGGTATTACTACGGAGCTGAAAAACAGGCGCAAAAATGGCTTTACATCGCAAGCGGGGTATCGCTCGCGCTGCTGCTTTCTCCCCTGGCATTGATTTTCGCGCCCGCGAAAAGAAGCCTGTTTGGTGACGCTCGCTTTGCCAGGCGAAGCGAAATAAAGAAAGCCGGTTTGCTCGGTGAGAAAGGCATCATCGTCGGGAAGCTGGGCAATCATTACCTGACGTTTGGCGGCGAGCAACACGCCATTATTTCTGCGCCAACCCGAGGCGGCAAAGGTGTCGGCATTGTGATTCCGAATTTGTTGAACTGGCCGGATAGCCTGGTCGTTCTGGACATCAAACAAGAAAACTGGAGCATAACAAGCGGTTTCCGCAGGAAGCACGGCCAGGAGTGCTACCTGTTCAACCCTGCCGCAGCCGATTACCGGACGCACCGTTACAACCCGCTGGCCTACATCAGCGAAGACCCGAATTTCCGCATCAATGACGTGCAGAAAATCGCCAACATGCTGTTTCCAGACCAGCCAGGCACGGACGTTATTTGGACGGCCACGCCGCGAAGCCTGTTCCTGGGTGTTGTGCTGTATCTGGCGGAAACACCTGGCAAGCTCGTAACGCTCGGCCAGGTCTTGCGTGAAACTTTGGCCGATGGTGACGGCTCAACCTATTTCGCCAAGATCATCAATGACCGTGCGGCGGCTGGCAACCCGCTAACCGGCCCATGCATCCGCGCCCTGAAAAGCTATATCACGATTTCCTCGGAAAACACCCGTGCGGGGGTTATGACCTCATTCCGGTCGCGCCTGGAATTGTGGATGAACCCGCTTGTTGATGCGGCCACAAGCGCCAATGACTTTGACCTGCGCGATGTGCGCAAACGCCGCATGTCGATTTACCTCAGCGTGACACCTGATAACCTTGACCGCCTGGCTCCGCTGCTGAACCTGTTTTTCCAACAGCTTCTTGACCTGAACACGCGAGAACTGCCGAACCAGAACAAGGCGATTAAATACCCCTGCATGTTGCTCATGGACGAATTCACGGCCATTGGCAAGATCGGCATTCTGTCGAAGGGGATTAGCTACATCGCCGGTTACTGGCTGCGCATGATGCCGATTATTCAAAGCCCGGCACAGTTGGTTGAAATCTACGGCAAGGACGCGGCGCAGAATTTCACGTCAAATCACGCGCTGCAAATCATTTATCCGCCGAAAGCATCGGAAACCCAAACCGCACGGGACATTTCCGAATGGCTCGGCTACCAGACGGTCAAGGGCGTATCTGAATCAAGAACCAAGGGCTGGTTTGCAAAAAAAACACCGTCCGAAAGCACCTCCGATCAACGCCGGGCCTTGCTGTTGCCGCAAGAAATTACCGGCCTGGGCCAAAACAAGGAATTGGTGGTCATGGAAAACATGCCGCCGATTCTGGCCAGGAAAGTGCTGTATTTCAAAGACCGGGCATTTATTGATCGCCTCAAGGAAGTTTCCCCGCGCCTTCGCGCCCTGGGCTCCAGGATCCCGACAAAGAAGCAGCTGGATGACGCAATTCAATCGGGCGAGCTCAGCGCAGCCGTGCCGTTGATTGACGTTGCAGCACACCATCGCCTTGTGGGTGGCAATGACGCCCAGGTAACAGTGGAGGTGCCGCAAAAGGCAGGCGCGCAGTTCGTGACGGTGGAACGCCCGATTACCCCCGACGATGTGCCGAAACTGGCCAAGCTCGGCCTGGCTGGTTTTGCGGTGGATTTCTCGGCGGTCGAAAAGCCAAAAGCAGGCGAACTGGATGAAGCGGCACTTCATGCCTACGCCGACAATCTTTGTAAACAAGCTGGTATTAACGTGTGAGGGAAAACATGGACGCACAAATTCAAAATCAAGGCGGTAAAGAACTGTCCGAACGCATCAAAGCGAACCTGGCCGAAACGCGACATCGGTTTGAGCTTCATGACCCATTCGCGGAAACGACTTTCCGTTTTCAAACGGCGGATGCGGCCACGGGCAAGGCCGATAAATACAAAGCAACCCGTTTTCAATACGTGTCGGCTGATGACCAGGTGTCGCAAATCGACAAGGTTGATGGCGAATGGAAGCGCGACGATGGCAAATCGCTGGCCGACATTCAGGCGGAGATCGACAAGGACAGCGTGACAGCCATTGAAGCCCGTGCGGAACAGCGCGCGGCGGCAGGGCCGGGCGTCGATGCGGAAACGGATAAGCAAATGGCGCTGGCCGATGCCAGCGACTTCTGGCGCATTCAAAACCCCGGCTGGCAGGAAAGCGCGGCGGTGCAAATGGCGGAAAATGCCCGTGCGAATGCCGACTACAAGGCGGGCTTGGCCAGCGCGATACCGGGTTATCCCGGCACGGCTGCAAAGGTGGCCGCCCTCGATGCCGCCAACACTGAAAAAATGCTGGCGAAGGAAGAACGCAAAGCTGCTGAAATGCAGTCAATGCGTGAAGACCGCGAAGAACAGGCAAAGAACTGGACGCCAGAGGAAGCGGCACGGCAAGCGCAACGGGATGGCAAGGATTACCACACCCAGGACATGTTTGAACGCAGTTACATGCGTCGCGATATGGCTTTGAACGCCAGCGCGAACCCGGCCTACAAAGCGGCTCTTGAACAAGCCGCGCCCGAAGTGGCGCAAGAGGTCAAAGATGCCCAGGCAGACAAGTCCCGTGCGCCCGCGCAGGTCAAGGAAATGGGCATAGCCCCTGCGGCGCTGGAACGGGTTGCAGCCGCCCGGGCGCGTGATAGCGCGCAAGCCCGCGAAGCGCTCGGCCAGAACACCGTTGAGCCCGACATTGAAAAGCAGCAACAGCAACTTGCCGAAGAAGCGAAGACCGCTCAGTCTGTCACCCGCGAGAAAAGTGCATCCGGCAACAAGGTTGAGTCGGACGAGATTTTCACGGCCAGCCAAAGCAATATCAAGCGGGTAGTGCCACCCGAAATCGAAAAGCAATACCTTCGCGTGGGTGACAAGTTTTTTCATCCGCAAAACACTGACCTGGTGGCCTTTGAAGACAAGGGCAACAAGCTGGAAACCAAGTCCAACAGCGAGAACATTGCCGAATCTATGGTTCGCATTGCCGAAGCTCGCGGATGGGATGAAATCAAAGTTTCCGGATCTGAAACCTTCCGCAAGGAAGTCTGGCTTGCAGCGGCTTCGCGCGGGATGCACGTCAAGGGCTATACGCCTTTGGAACAGGACAAGTCCGCACTCGCCAGGCGTGTAAGTGAGTCCGAAGCCAACAAGATTGAGAAGGATAACAAACCGTTTCGCGCCCACGAAAAAGAAGACGTGAAGGCCGAAGCGGCCAAGCCGGATAGTTTCAACAGGCGCATGGCCAATACCTTCGCCAGCGAATCGCCAGCCGAAGCAGTCAAGAAGCATCCCGAGCTGGCCGGTGCTGCAGCTGCGGTAGCGGTGATGGACAAGAAGGCCGAAGCGGACGGCCTGACCCCGGCGCAACGAACCATCGTTGCCGCCCGTGTCCGTCAAAACGTCGTGAACAGCATCGAGCGCGGGGACATTCCCAAAGTAATGGTGAAAGAGGAAGTCGAAGTGAAGCGTGATACCAAGCAAGAAAAGGAATACACCCGATGAAAGCGGCTCATATAGCAATCCTGCTGGCCTCCACCGCGTTTGTTTCGGCGTGTGCCCTCACGACCCCCAATGAAGGCGTTTCGCGCCGCGTCAGCGCAGATTACACGGCTAAAGGGGCAGCCGAAGGCACCCGCGCGTATGTGTATGGCAACCGCACCGTTCTTGAATTTGACGGCGCATCGGCTTTTCTGTCGGTGAAGGACGAAACCGGCGCATCGGTGGATTATGAAAGGGAAGGGCGGTACTACCGCCTTACCCGTCGCCTGGACAACTTCACCGCCTCGATAAATGGCCGGTTGGTGACGTTTTCCCCTGCCACTATGACCCATGTATTTTCGGCTCCGGCTCCGATCAAGGCGACAGCCGAACCCGTAAATGCGTCCGTTGTGGAACCTGCGCCGGCCAGCCAAGCCGATGTGGATATGGTTGCACTGCTCAAGCTATCGGAAAAGCAGCTTGTTGAAGTGCGCAAGGCCATTGAAGCAGCCGGCAAGAACCCCAAGGCCACAGGTGCCGAACTGCTCGCCGTGAATGCGCATATGGACGAGATTGAAGCCCGGCTTGTGACGGCTGCTGCCGCAATCGTGCAGGTGACATTCCCCACGGGCAGCACAGCTTTCAAGCCAAGCTTGGATGTGGCAACGGTGCTGGTTGCCTCAGCCAGGGCGGCTGATCGAGTGACGGTGCGCGGTCGCACCGATTCAAGGGTAGCCGGGCCGATAAATGCAAAGATCGCCCTAGGCCGGGCGCTGGCTGCCCGCAAGTTTTTGGTGGATAACGGGGTGCAGGCCGAAAAGATCAAGGTCTTTTCGCAAGCCGGTGGGGGTTTTGTGGCTCCCAACATCACAACAGAAGGCAAGGCACTTAATCGCCGCGTCGAAATCGAATTTGTGAATGCCCGCATTGCCGAACTGAAAGGCCAAACCGTCAAACTCGCGGCAATCAAAATCAAATGAAGCCCTTCGCCGCTACGCTCGCAATCGGCCAGCATCCGCCCCACAAGGCCGGTGCCGCGCCGCGATTCGTGGTATCGGATGGGACTATTGAAGCCCTGAAATGGTTAGCCTTGGCCTTGATGACGCTTGATCACGCCAACAAGTATTTGTTTGGCGAAAAGCTGCCCGGCCTGTTCGAGCTTGGGCGGCTTGCCCTGCCTCTGTTCGGCTTTGTCCTTGCGTACAACCTCGCGCGCCCTGGTACGCTGCAAAGCGGCGCATACCTTCGCGCCATGAAGCGCCTGGCACTGTACGGCCTGGCCGCTTCGCCGTTCTTCATCGCCCTTGGTGGTTTGGGTCTTGGCTGGTGGCCGTTAAACATCATGTTCATGCTGCTGGTGGCCGCTGGCACGTTGTACCTGGTAGAGAAGGGCGGACGCGCCCGTGTAGTGGCCGCCGCCGTCCTGTTTCTGGTTGGCGGTGCCTTCGTTGAATTCTGGTGGTTCGCGCTGACCTTCTGCATGGCCGCCTGGTGGTACTGCAAGACGGCCAACAAAGCGGCTCTGGTAGTGTGGCTGCTGGCAGCTATCTCACTGTATGTGGTCAATCGCAATCTGTGGGCCTTGGCCTCGATGCCGCTGATTCTGGCCGCGCCTCTGGTGGACGTGAAGATGCCGCGTTTTCGGCATGTGTTCTATGTCTACTATCCGGCGCATCTGGCCGTCCTTTTGATCGTTGCAACCCTCCTGGGGAAACACCTGTGAGTTTTTGGATTACACCCCTGACGTTGTGGTGTGTAGTTGGGGGTGTTGGTCGGCCAGTAGACCGCCGTCATTCACAATTGATGCAAACCGGCACTTGAGGCAAGATGAGTGTGAGAGGATTGCTCTAATGCCTCATTAGGCCATCGGCATCATGCAGTTCAACTGTGTCTAAATATTAATTGGCGCTTAACTCATGAAGCCAAAATCCCTTATTGTTCGTAGGCCATTTGAAGATGAGTGGGGTCAAGCATGCCCATACATGCCGAAATTGTGGCATCCAGCTATACCATCCAAGAAGCTATTTTAGGAGTGAATCTGGCATGAGCACCAAGGACACCACACTATCGGCATTAAACTTCGGACAACTGGTAGGTTCCATCCGCCAAGTGCATGAGGAACTGGCAGCCCAAGCCAGCAAAGCCGTCAATGCCAGCCTGACACTACGCAACTGGATGATTGGTTTTTACGTGGAGGAGTACGAGCGCCGGGGCGTGGATCGCGCCGATTACGGCGACAAGTTGATGGACAGGCTTGCCGACAGCCTGACCCAACAAGGGGTGTCCCGTTGCGACCGGCGGGAGATTTACCGCTACCGCCAGTTTTATCTGACCTATCCGCAGATTGTGGAGGCAGTGACTCCACAATTGTTGTCGTTGGTTGGTCAGGAAAGTTTTGCTGGCGCCCATGCTTCGCCCGTTGTGGCCACGCCGGTGAAAGTGGAGGCGTCTCCACAATTCAGGATCGACGGCAAGACCCTGATTTCCCGGCTCTCGTTCAGCCATATCGCGGAACTCCTCAATCTGGAAGATGCCAGCAAACGCACCTTTTACGAGGTAGATTGCATCCAGGGAAACTGGTCGGTACGCGAGCTGAAGCGGCAGATCCATAGTCTTTACTATGAACGCTGCGGCCTTTCGACTGACAAGGAAAAGCTTTCGGAACTGACCCGGAAAGGTGCGGAGCAAGCAGCGCCATCCTTGGCTGTGCGTGACCCGTATGTGTTCGAGTTCCTGGGCCTAACGCCTCAGGAGGTGATGAGCGAATCCAATTTGGAAGACAATCTCATCAGCAAGATCGAGGCATTTCTATTGGAACTGGGCCATGGGTTCTGCTTTGAAGCCCGGCAAAAAAGAATCTTGATCGGCGACGAGCACTATTTTATTGACCTGGTTTTCTATCACCGTATTCTGAAATGCCATGTGCTGGTGGAGTTGAAGCTGGCCGAGTTCAGCCATGAAAACATCGGCCAGCTCAATACCTATGTGAGCTGGTACAAGAAACACATGATGCTTGAGGGCGACAATCCGCCCATCGGCATCCTGCTGTGCACTCACAAAAAGCATTCGCTGGCCGAATTTGCGCTGGCGGGCATGGATAATCAGCTGTTCGTGTCCAAGTATCAGTTGGAGTTGCCTAAGCGCAAGGAGATCGAGCGATTTCTTGCTGAAAAACTGCGAGAAGCGGGAGCCGCCGATGATAACGACGAATAAAATCTGTCGGGACTTGAAGTCATACTACATGGCCAGAATTTATGCTGGCATTGCCACATCTGTAAGGCGCTATGCTTGCTTGATGGCTGGCTAAGCAGTGTTTGAAATAAGTGGGCCGGCATAGGGCACATGGCGCCATTTCATTCCTGATGTCACGACGGAATTAGCGGGTGTCTGGTTTAGGGAAGTTGACTGGCCGGTATTGGGCGGTGCAGTAACAATGTATGGACGACCATCGTGTGTCGGCAGCACCATTTCACGTCGGGCCGCTTTCAGCCAATGAAAATTATTTTCTGCCAATGACAGCTTCTCGGCAGCCAGTTTGCAATCCTCGATGATCACTGTGTGCCAGGAACGGATCGTCAGGATCAATCAAGGGAAGGTCGGCTCCTCGGCCTAAGGAGACGCTAGGGTTTTTATGAAAAGGCGGTCGGATCAGCCTGCGGGAAAGACCGCTTTCAATCATTTCAAAACCGTCATTTTCGCCACATTTCGGACATCACAGCTTTACTAACGTGGCAACTTGACCGGTTCCTCACCATGCTCGGTATGAAATTTGTTAATTGTTTAATTTAATTGAGATTTATAATGTTTTATCAAAGACACTGTCGTAATTAAGTGCTGCCCAATTAAAATATTGAATAAAATTTGCAAATTATGTGTTAAACGAAATTATTCGATGGTATAATCCCGTTTAACGAAATTATCATTGGAGTTTTCATGAGTGCGTCATTGAAAGATTCGATCCCAAATTTACTGTTGCTCAACATTCCCCGCGAGGTTGTAATGGCGGTCGAGGATGCCTTAACTGTTGGAGCGCAACGCGCATATGCAGCCGCTCATGGAATGGATGAGGGGCACCTTCCTCATGTCGTTGGTCATTTGCGACACTTTCATATGAATGAGTCATTTCATCGTGCCCTGATGGTTGGTAATGCGTCCCCTTCAGCGATTAGAGGTAATGGTATTGTAACTGGGCGTGCTGGAATATTCACACTATCGCGTTTCAATATTCCCACTGGTTTCTGGATAAATGGCCGTCGAAGTAACACGCGCAGGCAAATGTCTGCCGCGAACAAGGCAATTGAACCATTGGTTCAGCCAGAACTATTCAATGACTATCAGACTCCCTCCGAGGTAGTCGCTTTCTTTGTGGCCTGTTTCTCTGGATCGCTACAAAATCAGCCTGAAGCTCCTGTATCAATCCAAATAGCAGTTCCTAATCGCGATATGCGCGGATGGCTTTTTAGGGAAGATGTTGGTGTCTTTTTGAAGCGTTATGACCAACCGGCTGCAACCCAAGACGACCACGCAATTCCAAAATTGAAGAGGAACATCGGTAAACAAGGCAAAGACGGAACTACAACATGAGTCGAGGCTGTATCCAAGGATTTCAAAATGGGCGTCTTAGCCAAATTTTGGCTGCGCGTCGTTTGAGTCAAACACAATTAGCTTCTATGGTAAATGTGTCAGCAGCTACTGTGAGTAAATGGAGGGCTGGAACGCAAGCTCCAGAACGTGATGCTCTGGAACGACTGGCAAATGTTGTAAATGTCACACCAGAATGGTTTACCAGGCTGCTTGAACCCAAAGTGTCACCACCATTGTTTCGCAGCAACGCATCAGCGCATGTTGCCGCTCGTGGAATGCTAGAGGCTCGAATGGAATGGGCACAAGATATTGCTGTAGCGCTTTCTGAATTTGTTGACTTTCCAGTATTAAACATACCAAGTCGTGTATTCACTGATCCTGAGGAAATTACTCCAAAAGAAATTGAGATTGCTGCAAGCGAATGCCGCGATTTGTGGCGACTAGGCCGTGCCGCTGTACAAGATCTTGCTCTCGCAGTTGAAGGGGCTGGGATTATTTTGATTCGTGAAGAAACCGGTATTGCGCAAATTGAAGGATTGTCGGCATGGAGCGAAGTGCTGGGTCGCCCTTTGATCTTGTTATCGGCTGACAAAGATAACGCTTACCGTAGTCGATTTGACCTGGCTCATGAACTTGGCCATTTGATCTTGCACCGCCATATCAAGCGCACCACAGATCCTAGTCGGCATAAGTTGTTGGAGCAGCAAGCCCATCGCTTCGCAGGCGCATTTCTATTGCCTGCGGAATTGTTCGCAACTGAAGTGCGAACGCCGGTAACCTTGGACGACCTATTGTTGCTCAAGCGACGTTGGGGTGTATCGGCTGCGGCAATAACAATGAGGTTACATGCCTTAGAAATTATAGATGATGATTCCAAGCAAGCCCTATTCAAGCGGCGTTCCGCTCGATGGGGAGTCAAGTCAGAGCCGGGTGATGAGGATCGCCCTCCCGAACAACCACGGTTGCTCAGACGCACTATTGACCTTTTGGTTAGTGAAAATGTAATGCCAATTGATGCAATTTCTCGCCATCTTGGGTTGTCTGCACATGATGTGGAAATGCTGGTTGGTTTGCCGATAGGCTATTTGCTGGGCAAGGACAATGTTGTGCAATTAGCTAGGTTGCGTACCAATTCAACAAGCACTGAAGAACATGTACATCAAAGTAGTACGGTTCTGCAATTCCGTGTCCAGTCTAAAACCTGATCCTTTATTTGGAGATAACTATGCCGAAAAATACTAAGCAAACTTCCTCACGTATTGCCACGCTAGCATCTGAGACTTTACAAAACAATCAGTCGTCTCAGGTTGCAAGGAGCCTTGCAGCATCCGCACTCGCACAGCGAAATAGCGGCAAACAGACCGGCGCGCAGATGGAGGATTTGGCTTCCAAGGTGCTTTCCGGTAAGCACTACGCTGATCAAACAAAAGAGCTAGCTGGCTCAGTGCTGGCTCAAGCAAATAAAGCACGATAGTTCACTTCACCGACGGTCGCATCTACGTTAGATGAAGAATCCATAGCTAATGATATTAAAGCTAAAGCAGATCCAAGATGAGATCGATGCCGGAATTATCAGTGCAATCTCACTAGATACGTCTATTATTGATGCCCAACAGCGCAGCCTAGAATATGGTTTGTTAAAGCGTTTGCATCAGTTTTCTGGAAGTCCTGTGCAAATCGTTATAACAGATGTGGTTATCCAGGAGACCGAGGCACACTTGCGCAAAGATGCCTCGGAGGCACAAGCCAAAGTCAAGAATGCATTTAAGGAAGTAGGGCAATCGTGGCAGACTTCTGTAGCTCAGCGTGATTCAGCTAACACATTACTTTTCGGTACGGATTCAGCAGAAACGATTGCCAAGAAGCGGATTGAAAGTTTTATTGCAGCAACAAGTGCAGTTATCGCTAAGGCTGCTGATCATGTCAAGGTCGGAGATTTGGTTGATCGATATTTTGCGCCACTCCCCCCATTTGCGGACAAAGAAACCAAGAAACATGAATTTCCAGATGCCATTGCGTTACTGACGCTCGAATCATGGGCCACCGAAAATGATACTCATATTTTGGTCATAACCAGGGATGGTGATTGGAAAACATATTGTGCAGGTTCAGCTAGGCTAGTGGCAATTGACGATTTAGCAGAAGCCCTAGGTTGTTTCCAGCGCCACGCAGCCATCCATAAATGTCTGCAATTATCTCAGCAACTGTTAGCCAATGATCCAATGGGGATCAGGAATGCAGTTGAAGCTGCTATAAGTAATCAAAGTTGGAAAATCGAATTTATTCCAGAAGCGGATTCACAATTTAATTTCGATGTGGATGATGTTGAGGCAGAGTTCCAATTGGCTGATTTTCAACCTGTTGCCGATGGGCAGGTGTTTGAGCCAATTGAATATGGCGATGATTACCTCGTAGTACGTTTGATTGTCTATGCCTCGGTGGACATAACCGGTTATTTTTCATTCGAGAAATATGACAGTTACGATAGGGATTACATGCCTATGGGATCAGGGTCGGCCACGCAAACCGAGGACGTTGAGATCGAAGTGTTGGTGACATTTGGCGGCCAAATACCGAATCAGGCAGAGATTGATGAGATTGAAGTGCTAGCCAAGCGCGAACATATCTCGTTTGGAGAGATTGAGCCCGATTGGATGAATGATCATGACAGCTACGATGATTAAAAAATCATAGGTAAGTTTATAAATCAAAGGAACTTGAAGCATCTGGTCATTCACCCAGGCAGCGTGATAAAAATCCACTGACTGAAAAATTATACGCGCCCGCTTGAGAAAAGTGACTGGGTGTTATGTGCAGATAGCCTCAGCTCTAAATTACGGAAGCAGACATTCCAATAGGCTGAACAGAGTACTTTTCAGAAAACCGCCACAGTCCGCAAAGGCCGAGTACCAGGCATTGGCCCTGCGCACCCGGAAGGACAGCACCTCGGCCATAGCGGCCAACTCAACATGCATTGGATGTGGCAGCTTTGCTGGTGCAGTTTCAAACGGTCGATGCAACACACTAGAATCTGCGTAAGCAGAAGGAGTGTTGCAGATGAAACAGAGACCGCGAATCTATTACACTGAAAGCCAGAGAGCTCTGATGTGGGAGCGCTGGCAGAAAGGCGACTCTCT
>JAUQWW010000045.1 GCA_030834965.1 Gallionellaceae bacterium
CTGGACTACGGCAAGATCACGATTTACCCCGGCACTTATAACGACTACATGCTTGCTTCAACGCAGGCGCGCGAACAGCAGGCGGCCGACAATGCCAAGGCCAAGGAAAAAGTCGCCGAACTCAAGGCCTTCGTGGCGCGCTTTTCGGCCAACGCCTCCAAGGCCAAGCAGGCCACCTCGCGCGCGCGCCAGATCGACAAGATCAAGATCGAAGACTTCAAGCCTTCCAGCCGCCAGTATCCCTTCATCCGCTTCGAATACGACGAGCGCGAGAAGCTGCATCGCGTCGCGGTGGAAGTGCAACACATGTCCAAGGGCTTCGACCGCATGCTGTTTTCGAATGTGAATTTCCGCATCGACGCGGGCGAAAAAGTCGCCATCATCGGTCCGAACGGCATCGGCAAGACCACGCTGCTGCGCTGCCTGGCGGGGGATATCGCACCCGATACCGGGACGATCAAATGGGCGGACAAGGCGAAGCTCGGCTACTACGCGCAGGACCACGCCGGCGACTTTGCCGAGGACAAGCTGATGATGGACTGGATGACTTATTGGCGCGGCCCGCATGACGACGACCAGGTCGTGCGCGGCACGCTCGGGCGTCTGCTGTTCTCCGGCGACGACGTGAAGAAGCGAGTGAAGGTGCTGTCCGGCGGCGAGAAGGGGCGCATGCTGTTCGGCAAGCTGATGCTGCAAAAGCCCAATGTGCTGCTGATGGACGAACCGACCAACCACATGGACATGGAATCCATTGAAGCACTCAACACCGCGCTCGACCTGTTCAAGGGCACGCTGATATTCGTCAGTCACGATCGCGAGTTCGTGTCCTCGCTGGCTACGCGCATTATCGAGATTTCTGCCAAGGGCGTGACCGACTACCACGGCACGTATGAGGAATATCTGCTCAGCCAGGGTGTGGCTGCGTAACGATGTTAAGCATGAGTACGAAGCACAGGTAACAATGACCTCTTCAGTGAGCATCGGTGTTTTCGATTCCGGCGTGGGCGGCCTCTCGGTACTGCGTCACATCCGCCAGGCGCTGCCCGATGAGCACCTGATCTATGTCGCAGATTCCGGCCATGTGCCATATGGCGACAAGCCTGCATCCTATATCGAGGAGCGTTCCGTCGCGCTCGCCCGCTTCTTGATCGGGCAGGGTGCACATGCCATCGTCATCGCCTGCAACACCGCGACGGCGGCGGCGGCAGCCACCCTGCGCAGCCGTTTCAGCATTCCCATCGTGGCAATGGAACCTGCTGTCAAACCCGCCGTTGCCGCCACGCGCAGCGGCGTTGTCGGCGTGCTGGCAACCATAGGCACGCTGGAGAGCGCGCGCTTCGCCGCGCTGCTGGAGCGCTACGCCGGAGAAGTGGAGATCGTCACCCAGGGATGTCCCGGACTGGTCGAACAAATCGAGCGCGGCGACCTCAGCGGCCCTGAAACCCGCGCGCTGGTCGAACGCTACACCGCGCCGCTACTGGCGCGCGGCGCGGACACGCTGATCCTCGGCTGCACCCATTATCCCTTCCTCGCCCCGCTCATCCGCGAAGTAGCGGGAGCGGATATCGCACTGGTGGACACCGGCGCCGCCGTGGCACAGCAGCTACGCCGGCGCATGCTGGCCGAATTGCCGGATCGTACACCTGGCACGACGGCGAGCACGGATTTTTGGACCAGCGGTGAGGTGCAGCAGGCCAGCCAGATTTTTTCAATATTGTGGGATGAAATTGCCACGGTGCAGCGCTTGCCGGAAGTGTTTTTATAATTGCCTGAATACAGTCGGCCGTCATCCGTTAGAATTCGCTGAACGCAAAGGGATTAACGTACATGACGCCATCTAACAATACTAACAACAGGAGCAGCGAGCGCCGCTACACGCTGACCATCTCCTGCCCGGATCGCGCCGGCATCATCGCGGCGGTGAGCGGCTTCATTGCGCAGCATGGCGGCTTCATCGTGGAAGCGAGCTATCACACCGATCAGGAATCGCAGCGCTTTTTTATGCGCCAGGAGATACGCGCCGATTCGCTGCCGTTCGATGTCAGCGAATTCAGCAGCCGTTTCTCCGGCGTGGCACAAACCTTTGGCATGACGTGGCAGATCAGCGACTCGGCGCGCAGAAAGCGCCTGGTACTGCTGGTAAGCAAGCAGGATCACTGCCTGGACGATTTGCTGTACCGCTGGCGCAGCGGCGAGCTGCAGGCAGACATTCCGTGCGTGATTTCCAACCACGAAGACCTGCGCAGCTTTGTCGAATGGCACGGCATTCCATTCCATTACGTGAACATACCCAGTAACAACGAGCCAGCCAAGGTCGCTGCCTTCGCGGAAATCGCCCGTCTGTACGACACGGCGTGCGGTGATGTGATGGTGCTCGCGCGCTTCATGCAGATACTGCCGCTGGATTTATGTGGACGCTATGCGGGGCGCATCATCAATATCCACCATAGTTTCCTGCCGTCTTTTGCCGGCGCCCGGCCCTACCACCAGGCCTTTCAGCGCGGCGTGAAGCTGATCGGCGCAACCTGCCATTATGCTTCCGCCGAGCTGGATGCAGGCCCCATCATCGAGCAGGACACGGTGCGCATCGACCACGGCGACAGCGTAGTCGACATGGTGCGCTACGGGCGCGACATCGAAAAAACCGTGCTGGCGCGCGGCCTGCGCTACCATGTGGAAGACCGTGTGCTGATCTGCGGCAACAAGACAATCGTATTCAAGTAATCAATCAGGGACTGACCTCAATGAAAACCTCCGAAATCAAATTTACCGTTACTTTCGACGACAACAATGTGCCGGAAAAAATCCAATGGAGCGCTCCTGAATCAAAGGGCGAGAATTTCACCAAAGCATTGATGGTTTCTTTCTGGGATGAGAAGGAAAGAAATTCGCTGCGTCTCGATCTATGGACCCAAAAGATGATGGTGGATGAGATGATGCTGTTTTATCACCAGAGCCTGCATTCGATGGCCGATGCCTTTGAACGCGCCACCGGGAAAGCAGGCGCAGCCGCAGCTATGCGCGATCTGGCAGACCACTTGAGCGAAAAATAATTCCGTTTTACAGCCTGCGGTGGCTGCGATTTATCGTTTTACCGACAACAGGGCCGCGATCTGTTTCTTGGGCTTGTCTTCGCGGGGAGCCGGCTGCTCTTCGGTTTTTGCTGCTGACGGGGAAGGTTCGTAAGGCTTCGAAAACCAGTCATCCGCCGGCGCAGATTTTTTGCCGTGTGCCGGTGCAGCGTGCTTGGCAGGGCGATGACCGGAGGAGACGCGCGGCGTGGACGTTATTGCCGCCTGTTCGCGCGGGAATTCACGCTTGAGCAGCTTCTCGATATCCTTGAGCAGCCTTTCTTCCTTGCTGTCCTTGTCATCCACGAGTGATATGGCTTCGCCGCTCGCTCCCGCGCGGCCCGTGCGGCCGATGCGGTGCACATAATCCTCGGCATTGGGCGGCAACTCATAGTTGACCACCAGCGGCAGCTGGTCGATATCCAGACCGCGTGCAGCCACGTCGGTCGCCACCAGCACGGTGATCTTGCCTTCCTTGAAGGCATCCAGCGCCTTGATGCGTTCCTGCTGCGTCTTGTCGCCGTGGATCGCGTCGGCAAGTATTCCATCGCGCTCCAGCATTTTTGCGACGCGTGCTGCGGTCAGCTTGGTGCGCGTAAACACCAGCACCTGTTTGAGGCCGCGCGAGCGGATCAGGCCGGACAGCACGCCGAATTTATGGTCGTGATCGGCCAGCAGCACCGATTGTTTGACGTTGTCTGCCGTCGCGTTGCGGCGTGCGGCTTCGACCGTAACCGGTTTGACGAGAAAGTCCTGCGCGAGCTTCTTGATGTCGTCGGAGAACGTGGCCGAAAACAGCAATGTCTGGCGCTGCTTGGGCAGCAGCGTGAGAATGCGCTTGAGATCGGGCATGAAGCCCATGTCCAGCATGCGGTCTGCCTCGTCCAAGATCAGCACTTGCACCTGATTGAGCATCAGGTTTTTGCTTTCCACGTGATCCAGCAAACGCCCCGGTGTCGCCACCAGTATTTCCACACCCTTCATCAGCGCAGGCTTCTGTGCCTTGATGTCGGTGCCGCCGTAAACCACGGTGGAGCGCAGCGACACATGTCTGGAATAGGTTTCCACGCTCTTCTCGACCTGGATCGCCAGTTCCCGCGTCGGCGCCAGAATCAGCGCGCGAATCGGGTGGCGCGCCGGCGAGGCGCTGGAGCTGGCATGCGGCAACAAACGCTGCAGCAGCGGCAACGTAAATGCTGCCGTCTTGCCGGTGCCGGTCTGCGCCATCGCCATCAGGTCGCGTCCCGCCAGCACGTGCGGAATGGCCTGCACCTGGATCGGGGTGGGCTCGGTGTAGCCCTCTTCCTCGACCGCCCGAAGAATCTGCGGGTCGAGATCGAGGGATGAAAACAGTATCTTGTCTGCTGCGGGTTCTTCCATAAGTTCCGGCATTATACTGGACTGCTGCGGCATCTGGCTGGTTTTGCATGCGGTCGGCGCAGGACGGGCCTGCCGAAACAACATTCAACTCATCCTCTGTACCGCTTTTATTCACACAGATTCGCACCGCTGCAGCATGCGGCGGATTTCCGGCACGCATGAGCCGCAACCGGTCCCGGCTTTCAAGCACTTACCCACCGCTTCGACACTATCCAGTCGTTGTTCCTGAATTGTGTTCAGAATGGTTTTTTCGCCAACACCGAAACAGGCGCACACCGTGCGCCCGGCAGTGGCCGCCGCGCCTTTGGGTGGCTGCGCGGTCAGTAATGCAGCCACGTCCGCCGGCTCCAGCACCGGCTTGCCGAACAGGCTGCCCAGCCACTCGCGTTCCGGCAGACGCTGATCCGGCGCAATAAAGAACGCCGCTTCCAGTTGGCCATTATTCAGGCAGGCGGCGCGGTAGCGGCCCATCGCGGCATCGCGATATTCCAGCAATTCGGCGTCATGCCCCAACGCCGCTTGCGCCCATGCGCGCCAGTCCTGCGGCGCTGCTGCGCCGGCAATTTCGTGCCGCCAAAAACCTGCGCCGCGCGAGCAGGCGCAATAGCTGGTCTCGGGCAAATCAAGACGCTTGCGGCTCAGCACAAAGCCCTGCCAGGCAGGCCGATACGGCTCCACCCGCACCGGCGCATGCTTGAATGCCGGTTGCCCGGAAGCAGGGTCGGTGATCGGCGCGACCAGCGCGTTCATCCGTGCTGCTTGCGCAAAAGCATCGCTCCAGTGCATCGGCACAAACACCGAGCCGGGGCGCTGGTCATCGCTGAGCTGGACGCGTGCCAGCATGCTGCCGTGGCGGCTGGTCAGGCGCGCCAGCCCGCCATCCTGAAGCTGGTGACTTTGCGCATCGCGCGCATGCATCTGCACAAATGGCTCGAACAAGTGCGCATTCAGGCGCGGCGCCTTGCCGGTGCGTGTCATGGTGTGCCATTGATCGCGAATGCGGCCGGTATTCAGCACCAGCGGAAAATCTGCATCCGCCGCCACCGCGGGCAGCTGGGGTGTGACGGCGATCATGCGCGCCTTGCCGCTGGCGGTATAAAATTGCCCGTCGCCAAACAGTCGCGCCGTACCCTCAGACGCCTGGCTGTTGATCGGCCATTGCGCGGGTTGCAATTCTTGATATTGAGCATCGCTGAGCCAGGCTAAGGCGCTGATGTCAAAAGCACGCTGTCCCTCATTTTCATAACCCGCCCCATTTTCAAAACCGGATAACCGTGCGTGTTCACGAAAAATCTGTGCAGGCCGAGTATAGAAAAATTCTTCGGCAAAACCCATGCGCTGCGCCACCTGAGTAATGATCCACCAGTCCGGTCTGGCCTCGCCCGCTGCCGTCAGAAAAGAGCGCTGCCGTGAAATGCGCCGTTCGGCATTGGTCACCGTGCCGTCCTTCTCGCCCCAGGTGGCAGCAGGCAATAGAATGTCGGCACAGGTGGTCGTGTCGGTATGCTGCACGCAATCGGACACAACCACCAGCTCGCAATCCAGCAAAGCGGCACGCATCCGGTCTGCGTCCGGCAGGCTGACCACAGGATTGGTGCCCATGATCCAGACCGCCCTGATTTTCCCCGACGCGATGGCCTCAAACATTTCCACGGCCTTCAGGCCGGGAGAACGGGCGATGCGCGGCGCATTCCAGAAGCGCGCAACCAGATCAATATTGGCCGCATCGGAAAAATCCATGTGCGCGGCCAGTTGATTGGCCATACCGCCCACCTCGCGCCCGCCCATCGCATTCGGCTGTCCCGTTATCGAAAAAGGCCCCATGCCGGGACGGCCGATCCGCCCCGTGGCCAGATGGGCATTAATGATCGCATTGGCTTTATCCACCCCGCTGGACGACTGGTTGATGCCTTGGGAGAAAATCGTCACGATGCGCTCTGTTCCCGCAAACATGCGGAAGAACTCGCTGACCTGTGGTTCGGCAACACCGCAAGCCTGCGCCACCTTGGGAACCGAGCTGAGTGTGCGCGCCGCCGCGAACGCGGCGGCAAACCCTTCCACATGCGCTTCGACAAAATCCAGATCGAGCGCGTCCGCGCGGCGCAAATGATGCAGCAATCCATTGAACAAATAGGCATCTGCTCCGGGGGCGATCGCCAGATGCAGATCGGCGATGTCGCAGGTGGCGGTACGCCGCGGATCAATCACCACCACCCGCATTTCCGGGCGCGCCTTCTTTGCCGCAACCAGGCGCTGATAGAGCACCGGGTGCGCCCACGCAAGGTTGGAACCGGCGATGACCACCAGGTCCGCCGCTTCCACATCCTCGTAACATGCGGGCACGACATCCGCACCAAATGCGCGCCTGTGTGCGGCGACAGGCGATGACATGCACAGCCGCGAGTTGGTGTCGATATTCGCGCTGCCGATGAAGCCTTTCATCAGCTTGTTGGCAACGTAGTAATCTTCGGTGAGCAATTGACCGGAGACATAGAAGGCCACCGCATCCGGCCCATGCTGCCCGATTATTTTTTTGAAGCCGTTGGCGACACGATCCAGCGCTTCATCCCATGAAGTTTGCCGACCGTCGACGATGGGGTAAAGCAGCCGCCCTTCGTTATCCAGCGTTTCGGCGAGCGCAGACCCCTTGGAGCACAGCCGCCCGAAATTCGCCGGATGCTGCTGGTCGCCCGACAGCTGGATGCCTTCTGCCGCAACACTGACGGACACGCCGCAACCCACACCGCAATATGGGCAGGTGCTGCGGGTGGTGTGCAGTGTATTTACGCTCTGCATACCTCGGCCTCTACACTGAGAAACACTGCGCCATATTGAACCCGCACCTCATGCCGGTGCGCGCAACCGACATCCGGCGCCACTGCTGAACCCGTCTCCAGATCGATCACCCAGCTATGCATCGGGCAAGTGACGCGCTTGCCATGCACGATGCCCTGCGACAACTGTCCGCCTTTGTGCGGGCACCTGTTATTCAGCGCAAACACCCGGTCATCCACGCTGCGAAACAGCGCGATCTCTCCGTCCGGCGTGTTCACCACCCGCGAACCCTGGCGCGGAATATCGTGCAGGCTGCCAACTTGAATCCAGTTCATTTCACTCTCCTTCATTCAGATAGTGGCAAGCGGTGCATACTCATGCGCATCCTTGCCTTCCGCGCGCGCTTTCCATGGATCGTCCTGTGAATTGCGTTGCGACTCCAGAAAACGCGCATACAACTCGGCGCGTTTCGCTGCATCATCGACGATGTGCTGTTTGACGTAGGCCAGCCCGACGCGCTCTATCCAGTGCGCAGTGCGGTCCAGATAATGCGCTTCCTCGCGATAGAGCTGCATGAATGCGCCGCAGTATTCCAGCACCTCGGCTTCGCTGCAAACCTTGCACAGAAAATCCGTGACGCGCACCTTGATGCCGCCGTTGCCGCCCACATGTATCTCGTAGCCGGAATCCACGCACACCACGCCGAAATCCTTGATGGTGGCCTCGGCACAGTTGCGCGGGCAACCGGAAACGGCGATCTTGAACTTGTGCGGCGTCCACGAGCCCCAGGTCATTTTTTCCACCTTGATGCCCAGCCCGGTGGAATCCTGTGTGCCAAAGCGGCACCATTCCGAACCGACGCACGTCTTCACCGTGCGCAGCGATTTGCCGTAGGCATGGCCGGAAACAAACCCCGCCTCGACCAGGTCGCCCCACATCTTGGGCAAATTTTCCTTGCTGATGCCGAGCAGGTCGATGCGCTGGCCGCCGGTCAGTTTGACGGTGGGCACCGCATATTTCTCGGCAATGTCCGCAATCGAGCGCAACTCGGAAGGAGAAGTCACGCCGCCCCAGATGCGCGGAACCACCGAATAGGTGCCGTCCTTTTGAATGTTGGCGTGCACCCGCTCGTTGATGAAGCGCGAGCGGCTATCGTCCTGGTATTCGCCGGGCCACGCCGACAACAGGTAGTAATTCAGCGCCGGGCGGCATACATGGCAGCCATCCGGCGTTTTCCATCCCAATGCACTCATCAGGTCGGACAGGTCTTTCAGGCCCAGCCTGGCAATGGCGTCCCGCACTTCTTCATGCGCCAGTTCGGTGCATGCACAGATTGCCTTCTTGCTCGGCTTGGTCGAGTAGTCGCCCAAGGTGCTGGCCAGCAATGCCTCCACCAGTCCGGTGCATGAACCGCAGGAGCTGGACGCTTTGGTATGCGCCCGGACGTCTTCCAGCGTGAACAATTTCTTCTCCACGATGGCTTTGACGATCGTGCCTTTGCATACGCCGTTGCAGCCGCATATTTCCGCCGTATCCGGCATATTGGCCACGCTCGATACACCGCCACGCCCTGCGTCACCGAGATGGGCCTGCCCGAACAGGATGTGCTCGCGCATCTCGGTGATGTCGGTGCCATCGCGCAGCATCTGGAAATACCAGGCGCCGTCCACGGTGTCGCCGTACATCACTGCGCCGCGCAATTTGTTATTGCGCAGCACCAGCTTCTTATACACGCCGCGCGCCGCGTCCTGCAGCAACAACTCTTCGTCTTCCGGACCGGCGTTGAAATCACCCGCCGAAAACAGATCGATGCCGGTCACCTTGAGCTTGGTGGAAACCGACGAGCCCTCGTAGCGCATGCGGCCATATTCGGCGAGGTGATTCGCGGCCACCTTGGCCTGCTCGAATAACGGCGCGACCAGCCCATAGGTCTGCCCGCGATGCTGCACGCATTCCCCGACCGCATATATTTTCGGGTCGTAAGTTTGCATCGTGTCATTCACGACAATGCCGCGCTCGCAATGTATTCTGGCGTTCCTGGCCAGCGCGATATTCGGCCGTATGCCCGCCGCCATGATCACCAGATCGGCTGCGATTTCTTCGCCATCCTTGAAGCGCACACCCGTCACTCTGCTGTCGCCGAGTATCGCTTCTGTCTGGCGCGACAGATAAAACTTCAGTCCGCGTTTTTCCAGCGCGCTTTTCAGCAGGCCGCCGCCCACTTGATCAAGCTGACGTTCCATCGGCCAGTCGCACAGATGCACCACCGACACATCCATCCCTTGCAGCGACAAGCCGTTGGCTGCCTCCAGCCCCAGCAGCCCGCCGCCGATGACCACGGCATGCTTGCCGTTTTTGGATGCCGCAAGCATGTGTTCAACGTCTGCGATGCAGCGATAGGCCAATACGCCGGGCAAATCCATCCCTGGAATCGGCAGCATGATGGGGTTGGAACCGGTTGCAATCAGCAATCGGTCATAAGGCACAACCAGGCCATCTTCGGTTTCGGCCACACAATGTCTGCGGTCTATTTTGCTGACTGTTTTTCCGGCATGCAGCGTGATGTTATTTTTTTCGTACCAGTCCCAGTCATTGAGCACGGTGTCCTGAAACGACATTTCACCGGACAGCACCGGAGACAGCAGAATACGGTTGTAGTTGGGCTGCGGCTCGGCACCGAACACGGTAATCTGGAATTCATCCGGAGACATCTTGAGCAATTCTTCGATCGTGCGCATGCCCGCCATGCCGTTGCCTATCACGACTAATCTGGTTTTCCTGGTGGCCATCCTGTCATCCTCACAATAAAATGGCGCCGCCCTATGCACTACCCTTAAAAGTGGATGTGCCGGAACGACGCCTTTGTCGGTCTTACTGTTTAACTTCCTGCCCGCCGTTGGGTCAGAAAGGTTGCTTAGTTATTGCTTCAGCAATTCCTGTGCCAGCGAAATCAATGGGGAATTGGCTGGTTTTGAACGCCTGGCTGCATTGATTTGGTGCACTGCACCTAAAGTTTGGTGCACAACACACTTTGCAGAAGACACGTTCCTTCCTCATGCAGCGACCCGATGCACATGCTTCTCATACAGGAAACGCAACACCTCGCCGCGCAAATGAACGTAGTGGGCGTCTTCTGCCAGAACCAAACGATTGCGTGGGCGGGGCAGCTTGACCTCAAGAATTTCGCCCACCGTCGCTGACGGGCCGTTGGTCATCATGATGATGCGATCCGACAGCAGCACCGCCTCATCGACGTCATGCGTCACCATCAGCACCGTGCTGCCCAGTTCACTTGTGATGCGCATCAGTTCATCCTGCAAGTGGGCACGGGTCAGCGCATCCAGTGCGCCAAAGGGTTCGTCCATCAGCAGCACTTTCGGCTCCATCGCCAGCGCGCGTGCAATGCCGACGCGCTGCTTCATACCGCCGGAAATTTCATTGGGGCGCTTGTCGCGGGCATGGCCCAAGCCCACCATCTCGATGACTTTATCGGTACGCTTCATCAGCGTGGGCTTCATTTCCCTGGCGCCGAACACGCGCTCTACCGCCAGGTAAACATTGCCGAACACCGTCAGCCAGGGAAGCAGGGAATGATTTTGAAAAACGACCGCCCGCTCCGGACCTGGTCCCTTGATCTCCCGGTCTTCCAGCAATACGCAGCCGGTCGTGGCATTGAGCAAGCCGGCGATCAGGTTGAGAACGGTGGATTTGCCGCAACCTGAATGTCCGATGATGCTGACGAACTCGCCCTTGGCGATTCCGGCGTTGACGTTCGCCAGGGCCTGAAACGGGCCGCTCTTGGTATCAAAAATCACGTCTACGTGATCGACTGCAACATATGGTTTCATCTCATTCCTCTTTTTGTACGGCAATCAAAGCCGTTAGTTCTTGCGATAATCAAAACGGTTGGCAACCCATGCCATGCTCTGTTCCAGAACCAAACCAACCGTGCCCACCACAAAAATGGCGACGATGATGTGTGCCATGTTCAAATTATTCCATTCGTCCCAAATCCAGAAGCCGATACCCACTCCGCCCGTCAGCATTTCTGCCGCGACGATGACCAGCCACGCGATACCCAGTGCCAGCTTGGCACCGGTGACGACATAGGGCAACGCGGCAGGCAACAGGATTTTGGTGAATACTTTCCATTCCGACAGCTTGAGTACACGCGCCACGTTCAGATAATCCTGCGGCACACTCGCCACGCCCAGCGCAGTGTTAATCACCATCGGCCAGATGCTGGTGATAAAAATCACGAAGATCGCCGACGGATCAGCCGCCTTGAACACCGCCAGACCGATCGGCAGCCAGGCCAGCGGTGAAACCGGGCGCAGCAAGCTGATGACGGGAGACACCATGCGCTGCAAGGCATCGAAGCGGCCAATCAGGAAACCGAGCGGGATGCCTACCAGGGCAGCCAATCCGAACCCCTCAAAGACCCGCTGAAGCGAAGCCCATAGCTGCCAGCCGATACCCTTGTCATTCAGCCCGCGGTCATAGAACGGATCGCTGAATATCTCCAATGCCGACAGCCACGTCGTGGTGGGCGAAGGCAAATATTCTGTCGTTTGCGACACGAATGCCCAGACGACAATCAGCAACAACAAACCCAGCGCAGGTGGCAGAACGGCATTTAATACCCCGTTCAGCAGCTTGCCCACGCGCCTGCCCGAGCTCAGGCTGATGCCCCCGGAATTTAGCTTGGCGCCATCCGCTTCAGGGATGGCCGCCAAGAATGGAACAGGCTGCGACGGCCGGCTTGCGTTCGCATGTTCGTTGTTGGCGGGCAATGCCAGAGAATCGATGCTCATCACTTTAGTATTCACTGCTTTCTCCTCGTGAAATGCTTATCAGGCGTGAACCTTGAAACCCCTGGCATAAGCGACAGCCTTGGCGGGATCAAATACCACACCGTCGAAAAGCTTTTCGGTTTTCATGGCGCTGGCAGGCACCGGAATACCCATGCTCTTGGCCACTTCGGTATACAACGGCACTTGATTGACTTGCCTGGCCACTGCGAGGTAATCGATGTCCTGCTTCAACAGACCCCAACGGCGGAACTGGGTCAAAAACCATGCGCCATGCGAGTAGTAAGGAAAGTTGACCTGACCATCGTTGTAGAATTTCATGTAGTCGGGATCCTTCCATTTCTTGCCCAGGCCGTCTTCGTAATTGCCCAGCATGCGGCCCTCAACTACCGGATCGGGCGCATTGACATAAGACTTGCTGGCGATAATGTCCGAAACCTTGGCGCGATTGCTCATGGTGTCGATGTGTTTTGATGCATCCAGCACGGCGCGCATCAGTGCGCGGGTGGTATTCGGATACTTTTCGACGAATTCCCTGGTGGTGCCGAGCACCTTCTCGGGATGGTCTTTCCAGATCGCCTGGGTGGTCGTTGCGGTAAAACCGATCTTGTCGGAGATGGCGCGCGCGTTCCAAGGTTCGCCCACACAATAACCATCCATATTGCCGATGCGCATGTTGGCCACCATCTGCGGCGGCGGAATGACGATATTCTTCACGTCGCTGAACGGGTTGATGTCATGCGCCGCCAGCCAGTAGTAAAGCCACATCGCATGAGTGCCGGTGGGGAAGGTCTGGGCAAAAGTGTATTCGCGCTTGTCGGTCATGATCAGCTTCTTCAGCGACTCGCCGGTCGTCGCACCCTTATCGCGCAGCTGATTGGAGAGGGTGATCGCCTGGCCGTTATGGTTCAGCCCCATCAGGATCGCCATGTCTTTCTTCTGGCTGCCAATACCCAGTTGCGCCCCATACATCATCCCGTACAGTGCATGGGATGCATCGAGTTCACCCATCACCAGCTTGTCGCGCACCGCCGCCCAGCTCGCTTCCTTGGATGGCGTGATATTCAAACCGTATTTCTTGTCCAGCCCCAGTTCGTGTGCCATCACGACGCTGGCGCAATCAGTCAAGGGAATGAAGCCGACGGTCAAATCAGGTTTTTCCGGTGCATCCGAGCCCCCCGCCCAGGCAGCCGCACGCGTGCCCATAGGTACGAGTGACATGATTCCAGCTGCGCCCAGTATTGCACCGGTCTGCTTTATAAACTTCCTCCGGCTGTTCTGCTCGGGAGCGCCATCCTCCGCAACAGCTGATTTTTTGTTACCAGCAACTTCCATTTCGGATTTTTCCATTTCCCGCTCTCCTTTCAAAAAAAATTCTCTGGGTGTCAAAAGCACGCAATAAAAAAGCGTCCGACTGCGCGTGTACGCAGTGGAACGCCTTTGTCCATTACTCCAAACCTTCGTTGGCCCGTTGGTGCTTACTTTGCAACAGTCGTGCCAGGCATTTAAACCACACTTTATTGCTTGTTGCTCAATGCTCTAAGCTGGGCGCACTCAAACGACCGAGTGAGTTTGAAGTGCTCACGCATTGCTTTGGTGCATGGTTTGCCCGAATCTGGGCATGGACTCATTTGTGTTGGCTCAAGCTTGAATCGGTGGTTGCAGTCCAGAAGGAAGCGCCGCGATCATCCAAACGCGGCATCCAGCGTGAACAATTCCAGTGCCGCAGTGTGTCGCCCAAAGGCAAATACGCGCCAGCCGCGCCGCTACGCCGGCTCGAAGCTCTCCACATCAGCAGAAGCAAGGGGGCGGCTGAAGAAATAACCTTGCGCATCGCCACATTCGACCTTGCGCAAGAACTGGAGCTGCCCTGCCTCCTCCACACCCTCGGCTACCACGTTCAGGCCAAGTTTATGGGCGAGGCCAATGGTCGAGGTGCAGATTTCCGCGTCATGGTAGTCGGTCTCAATATCGCGCACGAAAGATTTGTCGATCTTCAGACTGCTGATAGGGAACAGCTTGAGGTAGGCCAGAGAGGAGTGGCCGGTGCCGAAGTCATCCAGGGTCAGGGTGATGCCCATACTGCGGAGCGTGTTGAGAATTTTGATGCTGTGTTTAGGGTTTTTCATTGCTGCGGATTCGGTGATCTCCAGTTCCAGGTGTTCCGGCTCGAGCCGAGTCTCCCGGAGCACGCTTGCCACGAGCCCTGGCAGAGTGGGCTGCTCGAACTGGCGGGCCGACAGGTTGACTGCCACGCGCTTGATGTGCGTAAGCCCGGCCGCGTGCCATGCCTGCATTTGCCGGCAGGCGGTGCGCAACACCCATTCGCCCAATGGCACGATCAGACCTGAGTTTTCCGCGATGGGAATAAACAAGTCGGGGAGGAGGAGGCCGAGCACCGGATGATTCCAGCGTACCAGTGCTTCCACCGCAACCATATGTCCGGATTGCACGTTAATCTGCGGCTGGTAATACAGCACCAATTCATTCCGGGCCAGCGCCTGGTGCAACTGATTCTCCAGCAGCAGCCTATCCATCGCGCCGCGGCTCAGGTCAGGAGTAGATTGGCAGTAGCTGTTGCGGCCTTGAGCCTTGGCATGATAGATGGCAGCGCCCGCATTTTTCAGCAGCGTCGCGACATCGCCGCCATCATTCGGATAAACACTGATGCCGATACTGGAAGTGACGTGCAGTTCGTGTCCCGCAATGTGATAGGGCTGAGCCAGCGCAAAAAGGATTTTTTCCGCAGATAGCACGACTGAAGCATCTTCCGCACCGTTGATGACAACGCCAAATTCGTCTCCGACCAGACGGGCGACGATATCCTTGGCCCGGACGTTTGATTTCAAGCGCTCGGTAACTTCCAGCAACATCTGGTCTCCCGTTTCGTGGCCCAGGGTATCGTTGATGGTATTGAAGTCGTCAAGATCGATCAGCAGAACGGCGAAGCTGCTATTAACCATGCGGGCGCCTTCGATGGCATGGGCGATCTGTGTATGCAGGGCTAAGCGGTTGGGCAGCCGGGTCAGCGGGTCAACGTTGGCAAGGGCGTTAATTCTCGCCCTCTGTTCCTTATTCATGAGGCGCAGCGTACGCACGGTTTCCAGGACATTGCCGAACAGCACCACCAGCAGCGGCAGCAGCAGCGAACTTTCTTGCTTCAGCCAGTGGAGCAGGCTTAGATGGGCGGCATAAACGGCAAGTGCCGCACCCAGGCTGATTGCCGCACCGGCAGGCGCAGACCGGCTTGGCTGCCATATCAGCAGCAACGCAGGAATAAGCGCAATAAACAGCAACCCTGCTGTCCAGTACCAGCGCGGTGGAGTGAGGATGAGATTGTGCGCCAGTGCCTGATGGGCAATGGCCATTACGTAAAGACCGCTCATTTCGCCCACTGGTGTGAATACACGTTCCGCAAAGAAGGTGGTGCTGCCGATGAAAACTGTCTTACCGCGAAACGAGGCCGGATCCAGTTCATGGCCGGGCAACCCCAGCATCGCCTGCGCAACGCTGGAGAAGGGCATGGCCAGCACGGAGTTTGGATTCTTCGGGTAAAAGAGATGGACAGCGCCACCCTCGTCCGTCGGCCAGGAAAAGGAGCCGACCTGCATGGCATTTCCCGGCCTGTCGCGCACCTGCGGGTGTGGCGTTCCGGCGAAATGCGCAGCGACAGGCAGACTCGGAACAACCTGAGTGCCGAAGCGATGAAACAGCGGAAGGCGGCGCAGCGTGCCATCGCGATCCGCCTGCACGGACACCACACCGATGCCTGCGTAACCGGGCGCGGGATGAGTGAATGCCGGCAGCGGCAACTGGATTGCTGGCCACGAGGTGGCGGGCAAACCCGGCGAAACCTCCCAAGCCAGTCCATGCAGATCGGTGAGCGCCTGCTCCTTGTCTGCGGGTTCGTTGCGTGCGTTGGCGGCAAGCACAACATTCGAGTTGCGTGCGATGGCTGCTCTCAGCCGCTCATCATCTTCCCGCGAATCGGCGAAGAGAATGTCGAACACCACGGCATGCGCGCCCATCTCGCCCAGGTAATCCAGGAGGAGCGCATAGGTGTCACGCTTGTACGGCCAGGACCCGAAAAACGGTTGCATGGCGCGCAGAGAAGAATCGTCGATATCTATGACCAGCGCATCCTGAAAGAAATGCTGTTGAGCAACCAGGTGCGCCTGGCTATCCAGTGTCAACGCATGCAGCCGCTGATACAGAGGGGTGAAGCTCAGCGCCCATGCCAGCGCCAGAGCAGTCAAGGGAATCCACAAGACATGGGTGAGTTTGGCGATCAGTGTCGACATGGCGTGGGCTTCCGCGGAGCGGGTTTACAGAGCGAGGGGCACCAGCAGCAGTAGCAGCGGCCACCAGTTGGTCGCGGCCGGCACTTCCATTTTCTGCACAGGCCCGAAGGGACCGGCAAAGCCTTCGGCGTCGATGGTTTTGACGCGCAGATAGTAGGCGCCGAGCTCCGGACGGTCGATCTGACTCTGGTTGATGTTCAGCACATTGTCCATGATCGGTTGCGCGAAGTCGGGTTCGCGCGCCACTTGAATCTGAAATCTTTCGCCTGCTTCGCCGGCGCGCCAGCGGAACAGCAGCCGCTTGTCGTCGATCTGCGGCGCTTCAAGTTGCGGACTTTCGGGAATCTTGCGCTGTGTGAAGGATTGCACATCGCTGTAAGGGCCCTGATCCTGCCCGGCAGCGATGGAGGCGACGCGCCAGTAGTATTGCCCCGGTGCGAGAGGGAGCGCAAGCTCGCTTTTCGGGTGTGCCGGCAAATCGGCCAGCCGCTCGGAAAAATCGGATTTTGCCGCCAATTGCACATGGTATGACTGAGCCGCAGTGGAGTCGCTCCAGCGCAATATTGCCTGAGGGCCGTAAACTTTCTGGCCATGTTGCGGCGCGCTGATGAATGGTGGCTCCGGGCGCGCCTTGAGCGTGAATTCCCGGTCGGCATTCAGACCTTCCAGGCCGTGGCTATCGATCGCGCGCACGCGCAGCACATAGCGTCCATCCGGCAAGTCCGGCCATTTCGCGGCACTGCCCTGGAACACGCCTTCCAGGAGCAGACGCTCGAATGAGCGATCCGCAAACACCTGGGCATGGTAGCGCTCGGCGCCCGCTGCGGCGGGCCATTCGAAACGCAGAGGGACACGCTGCAACACCTTGGGCACCAGATTCAAGTCAGGCGCCGGCGCAAGCGCTTGCGGGGCCCCGGGTGCCTCGCCCGGCGCAGCCAGCGTGCCAAAACCGGCCAGTACTTTTACTGCCTTCCCGGATGTCCCGCTGGCCTGCACGACACCGTCGAGCACTTCACTGCGTGAGACCTGATCGGCATCGCTCACATGGGCGCGAAAATTGGTGCCGCGCACCGCCAGATTGAGCGCGCGTGATTTGATTTCATAGCGTGCTGAGGGTTTCTGCTGCTCCGCTACCCGTGTGTCCAAGCTGCCATGGTGCAATTCGATGACCGTCTGGGCCATGCCCGTTTTGCCCAACAAAATCATTTCCGTCAAGCTCACATGCGTGTTCTGGGTGAGCAAGAGGCGTGATCCATCCACAAAACGCACGGACAAGCTGGCGTCGGCACCAGTCTCGATCACGTCACCCACCTCCAGGCGCATGCCTACGGCCAGGTCTTGAGGGCCGCCTTTCTTTGGGGTGTGCGTGACATTGCCACGGATGTAGATGACTTCAGCGATGGCGGCTTCACGCTTCAGCAGCGCAATCGGCAGGCGCAGTCTGGTGCCGGGCATCAGCCGCTTCGGGTCGCGCACGCGATTGAGCGTTTGCAGTTTGGGCCAGTCGTTGGGATGGGCGAAATAGTCTGCTGCAATACCGATCAGCGTATCGCCGGGCTTTACCCCATACAGCCACTCATGCTCAGATGCAGCGGCTGGGCAGGCAAGCTGCAAGCCCAAGGCGAGCAGGGTGGCGCAGCGCAAGAGATTAAGCACATGCAGCATGGCTGTCCCCTAATGAGTGCGGGTAAGCGGCGAATTTTTATACTGTAATTGAACATTCGGACTGCGCGCAAGGTAATTTAGAGGGGTACTTCCGTAAATCAAGCGAAGAAACGTTATAGGGTCCCCTCAAAAAACTACATTTGAGCAACCGCACCGCGGTTTTTATAGACGCAATTCGCCTTTCGAATTTCAGTCGCCATGTTTGAAACGGTGTGATTCGACGCTCGATTTTTTTAGATACTCAATTCTTTGGCCAAAATGATTGCCTCTGCGATCTCCGCCAAACGCTTGTTCCTGCTCATCGCCATGCTGCGCATACGCTTGTAGGCATCCTGCTCGCTGTAACCGTGATCCGTCATCAAAATGCCTTTGGCGCGATCCACCAACTTGCGTTCGGCGAGCTGGCTCTTCGTTTCCTTCAACTCGTTTTGTAAGCGCTTATGCTCGACAAAACGGGCGGCAGCCACTTGAATGATGGCGCTCAGGTCCTCACGCTGAATCGTGTGCGCCACATAGGCACTGATGCCGGCACGCATTGCTGCCTCAATGCCGCTTTGTTCTTTCTGCGCGCCCAACACCACCACCGGCGCTTCCAGCATGTTTGACAGCAGACTGATTTGTTCCAGCGTGTCACGCTCCGGCGCATTGGCATCCACGATAATCACGTCGGCGGATGCCGGCGGGATTGAATCTTTGCCAACTTGTTCCCAAGTTAGTATCCCGGCGACTTCGAATTCAGCCAATTCAAGGCTGGCTTTCAACCAGTCAATGCGGTCTTGCTCCTCGCCAATGATCAGGATTCGTTTCAAGATCTGCTCCCTGTGGTTTCAATGTTAATTCAGCAATAAGCGGGCCAAACCGGAATCCCCGCTCGGCTGGTTGCAAGAAAAAGGGCACCTTGCGATGCCCCTTTTGCTTGCTACAAACGACGCACGTTACATGCTGTAAGCACGCTCGCCATGTGTCGTGGTATCCAGGCCTTCGCGTTCCGCTTCTTCCGGTACACGCAAACCCATCACCATGTCGATCAACTTGAACAGCACGAAGCTGACGATGCCCGACCACAAGATCGTCACGCCCACGCCCCATGCCTGGCTGGTAACCTGGCCCATGATGGAATATTCCGCAACCTTGCCCGTGGCATAGTCGAATACGCCGGTACCGCCCAGCATGGGTGACGCAAACACGCCCGTCCCCAGCGCACCCACAATACCGCCCACACCGTGCACGCCGAATACGTCCAGCGAGTCATCCACGCCCAGCATTTTCTTCAGGCCATTCACACCCCAGAAGCACAGCACACCGGCAATCAGGCCCAGCACGATAGCGCCCATCGGGCCGATGAAGCCGCACGCCGGAGTGACTGCCACCAGGCCTGCGACCGCGCCGGAAGCTGCGCCCAGCAGGCTGGGTTTGCCCTTCAGCATCCACTCGGTGAACATCCAGGACAAGGCTGCGGCAGCGGTCGCAACCACGGTGTTGACCATCGCCAGTACAGCAGTGCCGTTAGCTTCCAGGTTGGAACCGGCGTTGAAGCCGAACCAGCCCACCCACAGCAGCGAGGCGCCTATCATGGTCATGGTCAGGCTATGCGGCGCCAGTGATTCCTTGCCGTAGCCAATGCGTTTGCCCAATACGATGGCGCCCATCAATGCCGCCATCGCAGCGTTGATGTGTACGACCGTGCCACCCGCAAAGTCCAGCGCACCCTTGCCGAAGATGAAGCCTGACGGATCGGCGTAGGCGGACGGGCCGCCCCAGAACCACACCATGTGCGCCATCGGCAGGTACGAGAAGGTGAACCACAGCACGGCGAACACCAGCAGCGCGGAAAACTTGATGCGTTCGGCAAACCCGCCCACAGTCAGCGCGACGGTTATGGCGGCGAAGGTGAGCTGAAACACCATGAACAGCATCTCCGGAATCACCACGCCCTTGCTGAAGGTTTCCACCACCGCATCGGTATTCACTCCGGCGAGGAACGCCTTGGAGAATCCGCCGATAAAGCTGTTCAGCCCGCCACCGCCAGTGAACGCGAGGCTGTAGCCATACACCACCCACAGGATGGCGATGACACAGAAGATGACGAACACCTGTGTCAGCACGGACAGCATGTTCTTGGTGCGTACCAGGCCGCCGTAGAACAATGCCAGGCCGGGAATGGTCATCAGGATCACCAGCACGGTCGCAACCATCATCCAGGCAGTGTCGCCCTTGTCGGGAACGGGTGCGGCGGCTGCAGCAGCTGCTTCGACAGGCTGAGCAACATCGACCGCAATTGTCACATCTGCCATTGCGTTGGTTGTTTCCTCTGCGTGCAGCGGCATGGCCAGGCCGCACAGCAAAACCATTAGCGTGAAAAGCGCTAACAATGTTCTAGTCGCGGCGTAACGCCCGCTGGCATGGACATGAGCCTGCACCAATACTCCACTTTGTGTCGTTTTCATCGCGATCTCCTTATAGTGCTTCTTCACCCGTTTCACCGGTACGGATGCGGACGACTTGCTCGATACTATGGACGAAGATTTTCCCGTCGCCGATCTTGCCGGTCTGCGCAGATTTTTCGATGGCCTCCAGCACCTGATCCAGCATGTCGGCTTTGATGGCGGCCTCGATCTTGATCTTGGGCAGAAAATCCACCACATATTCCGCGCCACGGTACAGCTCGGTGTGTCCCTTTTGCCGCCCGAACCCCTTGACCTCAGTAACGGTGACGCCTTGGACGCCGATCGCGGACAGCGCTTCGCGCACTTCGTCCAGCTTGAACGGCTTGATGATTGCGGTGACCATTTTCATTTCACTCTCCTTTATGGCTAGAACGAGCGGCTGAGGGATAGAATCAAGGTGTCGCGGCCCAAATCTTTGCCAAGGACGTTGTAGAACTGCCCGGCGCCACCATTGGCATTGGTGTTGCTGTAAGTCAGGCCCAGGACAAAGCCGCTGAAATCCTTGGTCACGCTTACCTTGTAATCGGTATAGCTGGCCGAGGGGCCGCCTGCCGCAACATAAGCTGCGGATGATCCCCTGTATTTTTGTTTACCGACGTGCACGCCCAGGGTGATACCAGTATCAGGCAGCGGATAGTTGGCGCTGAGGTCGATATAGTCCGTCCCCCTGGCGTCAGGCACTCCAAAGGTATCACCCAGACTGTAAGAATATTTGGCGGTTATCCACTTGTAGCCGACAAGCCCGTAAATCTCATCGGTATCCGCCCTGGTTGCGCCGGGCGCATAACTACCAGGATAGTTGTAGCGCAGATAACCGACGTCATAGATAAAATCGGTGGCAAAGCTGTGCTTGAAGCCGAGGTAGGTATCCAGCTCCACGCCTGCATTGTTGGCACCCGACGCACCCGCAGTAGCAGTATAGGTATCGCTTATCCAACTGATGCTGGAGCCCCAGACACCGGCATAGAAACCGCTGGAGTGTGCATAGTCAAAGCCGCCTTGTATTGCCGGTTTTTGGCCGGTTTGTGAAATACCGCGATAAAGATAATCGCTGACCAGGCTGACATTGCTGGTAACGGTATGCGCACTTGCCGGAATTGCGTGGATATCTTCTTTATGCTGCGTAACTGCTGGGTCTTCTGCGAGTGCAGGCAGAGCGAACAGCGCACCCAGTGCAACAACAAACAATTTGATCTTTTGCATGATGCTTCCTTTTCTGGTTGGTTGAGAACGGGATAACACTATCCACGACCTTCTCTCAGCAGATACCGTGCCACCCACATTTATTGCCATAAAACAATATGTTGTAATGAAGCACAAAAACCAGTGCGATTCCCGTGCACCAAATGCATGCAGGCACAATGCGCGTTTGCACCCGACAGGTGCGACGATGAGGCAGGGAAAGTTTGCTACACTGCATGCAACCAATTTTCGATGGAGATAAGCCATGTTCAACCCCAAATTTTTCGATGAAATTTCCGCCAAGCTGAGTGAGGTGGTGGCAAGCAGTCCGGCAAAAGATATCGAGAAGAATGCGCGCGCCTTGCTGGCGCAGGGTTTCGCCAAACTGGATCTGGTGACGCGCGAAGAATTCGATGTGCATGCCCAGATGCTGTCGCGCACATTGGAAAAGCTGGCCGAACTGGAAGCACGCGTTGCCGCACTCGAAGCACAAAACAAATAATTTTGATGTTACAAGAAAAGCTTTTGTATACCGTCATTCCGGCGAAAGCCGAAATGACAAACTAATGAGCCTTGCGGTCTTATATAGCCGCGCCCTCTCCGGCATGGATGCAGCGCTGGTCACCGTCGAGGTGCACCTTGCCAACGGCCTGCCCAGCTTCACCATCGTCGGCCTGCCCGAAGCTGAAGTGAAAGAGAGCAAGGATCGCGTGCGCGCCGCCTTGCTGACCTGCCAGTTTGAATTCCCCAGCCGCCGCATCACCGTCAATCTCGCGCCTGCAGACCTGCCCAAGGAGAGCGGGCGTTTCGACCTGCCCATCGCGCTCGGCATACTCGCCGCATCCGGACAGATTCCATCCGACCGCCTGGCTGAATATGAGTATGCCGGAGAACTGGCGCTCACCGGAGAACTGCGTCCGATACGCGGCGCGCTGGCAATGACCTACCACGCCGCAAATTGCGGCCGCGCTTTTATCCTGCCCGAAGCAAATGCCGCCGAGGCGGCGCTGGTGGAAGACGCGGCGGTATATCCGGCACAATCGCTTTTGCAGGTAGCGGCGCACCTTGCCGGGCGCGAACCGATCCACCGCTACCTCCCCGACCCGCAACCCACGCTGCCGAATTACCCCGACATGCGCGACGTGAAAGGCCAGGCGCAAGCCAAGCGCGCCTTGGAGGTTGCCGCTGCAGGCGGCCACAGCGTGCTGATGAGCGGGCCGCCCGGCACCGGCAAATCCATGCTGGCCGCACGCTTCCCCGGCATCCAGCCGCAGATGAGCGAGGCCGAGGCGCTGGAAAGCGCGGCCATGCAGTCGCTGGGCGGCATGTTTGACGTGGCGAACTGGAAGCGCCGCCCGTACCGCGCGCCGCACCACACTGCTTCTGCCGTCGCGCTGGTCGGCGGCGGCAGCAATCCGCGTCCGGGCGAAATCTCCATCGCCATGCACGGCGTGCTGTTTCTGGACGAGCTGCCGGAATTCGACCGGCATGTGCTGGAAGTATTGCGCGAACCGCTGGAAAGCGGACGCATCACCATCTCGCGCGCCGCGCGCCGCGCCGATTTCCGCGCCCAGTTCCAGCTGGTTGCCGCAATGAACCCATGCCCCTGCGGCTATCTCGGCCACTACAACGGCAAATGCCGCTGCACGCCGGACCAGATTGCGCGCTATCGCGGCAAGATTTCCGGCCCGCTGCTGGATCGGATCGATATTCAGATCGAAGTGCCTGCCGTGCCGCAGGAAACCCTGCTCAAGCAGGCCGACGGCGAAATCAATTCAGTCATTCAGGTGCGTGTGGAAGCAGCGCGCGCACGTGCATTGGCCCGCCAGGGCAAGCCCAATGCGCAACTTGCGGTGAGCGAAATTGATACCTTGTGTGCGCCTGATGCGCAGGGCGCCGCGCTGTTGCAGCAGGCTATCACCCGCCTCAATTTATCCGCACGCGGCCATCACCGCGTACTCAAGGTGGCACGCACCATTGCTGATCTGGCAGACAGTGAACCTGTTCTGACATCCCACATTGCCGAGGCAGTGCAGTATCGCAGGATGGACAGGCAGGGATAAATACCCCCAGAGATAAACGCTCAACGTTACATGGTAAAATCCGCGCTCATTTTCTGAGCCGGACATCATGAGCCACACGCCACACCCTATTGAAAATCTGCTGGAACAGCGCATCCTGATCCTGGATGGCGCCATGGGCACCATGATCCAGCGCTACAAGCTGACCGAGGAACACTATCGTGGCGCGGTCGCCCATGGTGATTACACCGGACCACGCCAGGATTTTTCCGCACATCCGCATGACCTCAAGGGCAATAACGATCTGCTGCTGTTGACCCAGCCGCAGATCATTGCGGCCATCCATCGCGAGTATCTGGAAGCGGGCGCGGACATTCTCGAGACCTGCACTTTCAACGCAAATTCGGTTTCGATGGCGGATTACCGTCTGGAGCATCTGGTATATGAGCTGAACGTCGCGGGCGCCCGTCTGGCGCGCGGACTGTGCGATGAATATTCCACGGCGGACAAGCCGCGCTTCGTGGCAGGCGTGCTCGGCCCGACCGGGCGCACCGCCTCGATTTCGCCGGACGTGAACGATCCCGGCGCGCGCAACGTCACCTTCGACGAACTGGTGGAGAGCTATACCGAGGCAGTGCGCGGCCTGCTGGATGGCGGCGCGGACCTGCTGATGGTGGAAACCATTTTCGATACGCTGAACGCGAAGGCCGCGCTGTTCGCCATCGATCAGTATTTCGAGCAGCACAATGTGCGCGTGCCGATCATGATTTCCGGCACCATCACCGATGCGTCCGGGCGCACCCTGTCTGGTCAGACGACGGAGGCGTTCTGGAATTCGCTGAGCCACGCCAGGCCGCTGTCCATCGGCCTGAACTGCGCGCTGGGTGCGGAAATGATGCGCCCCTACATCGAGGAATTGTCGAACGTCGCTACCACATACGTCAGCGCGCATCCCAACGCAGGCCTGCCCAACCCGCTGTCGGAAACCGGCTATGACGAAACGCCGGAAACCACCGCACGACTGGTGAAGGAATTCGCCACCAGCGGTTTTCTGAACATTGCAGGCGGCTGTTGCGGAACGTCGCCCGCACACATCAGGGCGATTGCCGAGGCGCTGAAAGATGTGCCGCCGCGCCGCATCCCGCAACTGGAAAAGAAGTGCCGCCTGTCCGGGCTGGAGCCGTTCAACATCGGCGACGACTCGCTGTTCGTGAACGTGGGCGAGCGCACCAACGTCACCGGCTCCAAGCTGTTCGCGCGTCTGATCATCGGCGGCGAGTACGCCGAAGCAGTCGACGTGGCGCGCAAGCAGGTGGAAAACGGCGCGCAGGTGATCGACATCAACATGGACGAGGCGATGCTGGATTCGCAGGCCGCCATGGTGAAATATCTCAATCTGATCGCATCGGAGCCGGACATCTCCAAGGTGCCGGTGATGATCGACTCGTCGAAGTGGGACGTGATCGAGGCCGGGCTGAAATGCGTGCAGGGCAAGGCCATCGTCAACTCCATCAGCATGAAGGAAGGCGAGGCGGAGTTCATCAAGCATGCCACGCTGGTACGCCGCTACGGCGCGGCTGCCGTGGTGATGGCGTTCGATGAACAGGGCCAGGCCGACACCTACCAGCGCAAAACCGAAATCTGCAAGCGCAGCTACGACATTCTGGTGAACCAGGTCGGTTTCCCGCCGGAAGACATCATCTTCGATCCGAATATCTTCGCCATCGCCACCGGCATCGAAGAGCACAACAACTACGCGGTGGACTTCATCGAGGCCACGCACTGGATCAGGAAAAACCTGCCTTACGCCAAGGTCAGCGGCGGCGTGTCCAACGTTTCATTCTCGTTCCGCGGCAATGAGCCGGTGCGCGAGGCAATCCATACCGTGTTCCTGTACCACGCGGTGCAGGCCGGGCTGAACATGGGCATCGTCAATGCCGGGCAGCTTGGCGTGTACGAGGAGATTCCCGCCGATTTGCGCGCTGCGGTGGAAGACGTGGTGCTGAACCGCAGCCCCGACGCGGGTGAGAAACTGGTGGCGCTGGCCGAGACAGTCAAGGGCGGCGGCAAGGCTCAGGTGGAAGACCTGGCATGGCGGCAGGGCACGGTGCAGGAACGCCTGACCCACGCGCTGGTGCGCGGCATCACTACCTACGTCGTGGAAGATACGGAAGAAGCGCGCCAGCAGGCGAAGTCGCCGGTGGAGGTGATCGAAGGCCCGCTGATGACCGGCATGAACGTGGTCGGCGACCTGTTCGGCGCCGGCAGGATGTTCCTCCCGCAGGTGGTCAAGTCCGCGCGAGTGATGAAGCAGGCGGTGGCCCACCTGATTCCCTTCATCGAGGCGGAGAAAGGCGACAAGCCGGAAGCCAAGGGCAAGATCCTGATGGCCACGGTGAAGGGCGACGTGCACGACATCGGCAAGAACATCGTCGGCGTGGTGCTCGGCTGCAACGGCTATGACGTGGTCGACCTCGGCGTGATGGTGCCGGCGGAGAAGATCCTGCAGACCGCCATCGCCGAGAAATGCGACATCATCGGCCTGTCCGGCCTGATCACGCCGTCGCTGGACGAGATGGTCCACGTCGCCAAGGAAATGCAGCGGCAGAATTTCCAGTTGCCGCTGATGATCGGCGGCGCCACCACCTCGAAGGCGCATACCGCGGTGAAGATCGATCCGCAGTACAGCAACGACGCGGTGGTCTACGTCACCGACGCCTCGCGCGCGGTAGGCGTGGCCACCAGCCTGCTGTCCAAGGAGCTGAAGGCCGACTACGTGGCCCGCACCCGCGCCGACTACGCGGTGGTCCGCGAACGCACGGCCAACCGCAGCGCCCGCACCGAGCGGCTGAGCTACGAACAGGCGATCGCCAACAAGCCAGCGTTCGACTGGGCCGGCTACCAGGCGCCGACGCCTTCCTTCACCGGCGTCAGGGTGCTCGACGAGATCGACCTCGCGGTGCTCGCCGAGTACATCGACTGGACGCCGTTCTTTATTTCCTGGGACCTGGCCGGCAAGTACCCGCGCATCCTCACCGACGAGGTGGTCGGCGAGGCCGCCACCGCGTTGTTCAACGACGCCCAGGCGATGCTGAAGAAGCTGATCGACGAGAAGCTGATCAAGGCCCGCGCGGTGTTCGGCTTCTGGCCGGCCAACCAGGTCGAGCACGACGACCTGGAGGTCTACGGCGCCGACGGCGAGACCCTCGCCACCCTGCACCACCTGCGCCAGCAGACGATCAAGCCGGACGGCAAGCCGAACCTGTCGCTGGCCGATTTCGTCGCGCCGAAGGACAGCGGCGTGCGCGATTACCTCGGCGGCTTCATCACCACCGCCGGGATCGGCGCCGAGGAAGTGGCCAAGGCGTACGAAGCCAAGGGCGACGACTACAACAGCATCATGGTCAAGGCGCTCGCCGACCGCCTCGCCGAAGCCTGCGCCGAGTGGCTGCACGAGCGGGTGCGCAAGGAGTACTGGGGCTACGCCCGCGACGAGCACCTCGACAACGAGGCCTTGATCAAGGAGCAATACGTCGGCATCCGCCCGGCACCGGGCTACCCGGCCTGCCCCGACCATACCGAGAAAGGCACCCTGTTCGAACTGCTCGATCCGCAGGGCCTGTCCGGCGTCAGCCTGACCGAGCACTACGCGATGTTCCCGGCCGCGGCGGTCAGCGGTTGGTATTTCGCCCACCCGCAGGCGCAGTACTTCGCGGTCGGCAAGATCGACAAGGACCAGGTGGAACGCTACAGCCAGCGCAAGGGCCAGGAAGTCAGCGTCAGCGAGCGCTGGCTAGCGCCGAACCTTGGCTACGACGACTGACCAGGAAGGCGACGATGAAATTCCTCACTCCCGAGCAGATGGAAAAACCGCGCAAGCGCCGCCTGCGCAAGAAACTGCGCCTGGGCGAGTTCCAGGAGTTCGGTTTCAGCTTCGAACTGACCTACGACCGTAGCGCCCTCTCCTACGACGATGCGCTGGACCATCTGATCGACTTCGTCGAGGCCCAGGGCTGGGTGTTCGGCGGTGGCGGCTCGCCGGAACAGGCGGAGATCAGCGGCTACCTGTGCCTGGCGCGGGTCGGCAGCCTGGACGAGGCGGACCGGGAAAGCGCCCGCCTGTGGCTGGAAGCCCAACCCTGGTGCAAGACCTTCGAGGTCGGCCCGTTGAGCGACTGCTGGCACAACTTCTTCGAGTGAAACCGGCGCCAGCAGGCGCGAAGCTGCGACCTACACCCGGATCAGGCGCGGTTCATGCCCCGTGTGGGCGAGAAAGGCCAGCAGGTCTGCGTAGCGAATGCACTCGGTGGCGGTATTCACCAACGGGTGGAAACCGAGCAACTGGTCCTGGCGAATGGCATCGTCGAGCAACACCTCGACCCTGTGCTGCGGATCGTTGACCAGCGCGAAAGGCGTCACGCAGCCCAGTTCGACGCCGAGGTATTCGCGCAGGCGCTCGACCGAGGCGAACGACAGGCGGCTTTCGCCGATCTGTTCGGCGATGCCCGGCAGGTCGGCCTCCTTGCGCTCGTCGAGCAGCACCAGGTAGTGGCGAGTACCCTTGCGGTTGCGCAGGAACAGGTTCTTGATGCCCTGGTCGGGCAATTCGATGCCCTGCGCGTAATATTCCTCGATGGAGGCGATCGCCGGATGCTCGACCCGCTGGCTGTCGATGGCCAGCTCGCGGAGCAACGCCAGAAGCGCCTGCTCGTCCATTTTCGCACTCATGGGACGCGCGCCCTCAGGTGAACTGCGAACCGGAACGGCGCACGAACTTGATCGACCACTTGAAGTTCGGCTTGCGCGTCACGCTGATCGGGCGCCGGGTCACGGTATCGATGGTGATGTTCCAGAACCCGGTGCTGGGCACCTTGATCTTCGCCGGGAAGCGGTCGAAGGCGCCGCCATGGTAGCTATGCCGCCCGCCATTCTTGAAACTGCGGAAATTGGCGTCGTTCATCAGGCGGATATTGCATTGCTGCGAACACTCGATGACCACGATGTCGTCTTCGTTGAGGTGTTCGCGCTGGTGGACGAATTTCATGGAACGGTTCCGTTGCTGCGGTGGAGCGGAGCGCAACGATAGCACGTCGGCGCCGGCCATACCGCCTCATGACGGGCAATGGTAGGATGCGCGCCCCATGCGTAGCCAAGACCTCCACCAGCGCCTCGCCGATCTCGGCGCCAAGCCCCTGCATTGCGGGAGGATCGTCCGCGCCTGGCTGCAAGGCCGCGCCCTCGATGCCTGCACCGCCCGCCAGCCGGCCGAGGACTTCCTGCCGCTGAGCGTACGCCACGGTCTGCCCCAGGTCGCCGCGGAACTGGAAGGCATCGCCCGCCTGCACAGCGAGCATCCGGCGAGCGACGGCTCGTCGCGCCTGCTGGTGGAACTGGCCGACCGGCAGATGGTGGAAAGCGTGCTGCTGCCGCGCGGTGGGCTGTGCGTCTCGACCCAGGTCGGCTGCGCGGTCGGCTGCGTGTTCTGCATGACCGGCCGCAGCGGCCTGCTGCGCCAGGTCGGCAGCCTGGAGATGGTCGCCCAGGTGGTCCTGGCGCGGCGTCGGCGAGCGGTGAAGAAAGTGGTGTTCATGGGCATGGGCGAGCCGGCGCACAACCTCGACAACGTCCTCGAAGCCATCGACCTGCTCGGCACCGATGGCGGCATCGGCCACAAGAACCTGGTGTTCTCCACCGTCGGCGATCCCCGCGTGTTCGAGCGCCTGCCCCGGCAACGGGTGAAGCCCGCCCTCGCCTTGTCCCTGCACAGCACCCGCGCCGAACTGCGCCGGCAACTGTTGCCCAAGGCGCCGCCGCTGAGCCCGGAAGAACTGGTGGAAGCCGGCGAGGCCTACGCCCGCCGGGTCGACTATCCGATCCAGTACCAATGGACCCTGCTCGAAGGGATCAACGACAGCCTGGAGGAAATGGACGGCATCCTGCGCCTGCTCAAAGGCCGCTTCGCGGTAATGAACCTGATCCCCTACAACAGCATGGACGGCGACGCCTACCGGCGCCCGAGCGGGGAGCGGATCGTCGAGCTGGTGCGCTACCTGCACAGCCGCGGCGTGCTGACCAAGGTGCGCAACTCGGCCGGCCAGGACATCGACGGCGGCTGCGGGCAACTGCGCGCCAGGGCCACGCAGGGCACGGCGGAACGGCGCATCCCCGCCCGCCAGGCCTGAAGCCACCCTCCTCCCGCCAAGGGTCTAGACTCTCAGGGCAGGTATGGAAAAGAGAGGACCACCGATGGGTATCGAGACGGAAGAACCGAACCAGAAGCCGCCGACCTTCTGGCAGATGCTGCATAGCGTGATGGCTGCCGCCTTCGGCGTACAGAGCGGGCGAAACCGCGCCCGCGATTTCAGCCACGGCAAGCCCGTGCACTTCATCATGCTGGGCCTGCTCTTCACCCTGGTGTTCGTGCTGTTGCTGGCCGGGATCGTGAAACTGGTGCTGAGCCTCAGCGGCCTGTGATCCCTGCGCCGCCGAGGCGGGCTTTCACTGGTGGCTGACCCAGAACACCGCGGTAGCCACCACCAGCAGGATCAGGACGAAGGCCGCGCGGGCGTCGACCACGCTGTCGCGGTTTTCCTGGGTTTTGCTCGGCTCGCTCATGACTCCCCCTGTTTCTTGTGGGTATCGGGACGAAGACATCGAAAGGCACTCTCCAGTTAAGACCAGCGCCGCCCATCGCTCAAGAAAGGCGCCGTTGCGAAGCGGTTATGCTTGCCTGGCGACTTAGTCTTTTTGGTTCTTACCATATACTCAAACATCACTTTTACGCATAAATATGAACTGGTATCGTGCGCCCACTCCGCGTGGAGCGCGTAGCCGTGCGCGCTGGTTAACGCAGTAAGCCGCATAGCCTGACAGCAGGAATATTCATGTACGTATACGACGAGTACGACCAACGGATCGTCGAGGACCGCGTCAAGCAGTTCCGCGACCAGACCCGCCGTTACCTGGCGGGTGAATTGACCGGTGAGGAGTTCCGCCCGCTGCGCCTGCAGAACGGTCTCTATATCCAGCGCTATGCCCCGATGCTGCGCATCGCCGTTCCCTATGGCCTGCTCTCCTCGCGCCAACTGCGCAAGCTGGCGCAGATCGCCCGCGACTACGACAAGGGCTACGCCCACATCAGCACCCGGCAGAACGTGCAGTTCAACTGGCCGGAGCTGGAAGACGTGCCGGAAATCCTCGCCGAGCTGGCCACCGTGCAGATGCACGCGATTCAGACCAGCGGCAACTGCATCCGCAACACCACCACCGACCAGTTCGCCGGCGTCGCCCGCGACGAACTGGTGGACCCGCGCCCCTGGTGCGAGATCATCCGCCAATGGTCGACCTTCCACCCCGAGTTCGCCCACCTGCCGCGCAAGTTCAAGATCGCGGTGAACGGCGCGGTGAGCGACCGTGCCGCCATCGAAGTGCACGACATCGGCCTGGAGGCGGTGAAGAACGAGGCCGGCGAGCTCGGCTTCCGCGTCTCGGTCGGCGGCGGCCTGGGCCGAACCCCCATCGTCGGCAGCTTCATCAATGAATTCCTGCCCTGGCAGCACCTGCTCGGCTACCTGGATGCCATCCTGCGCGTCTACAACCGCTATGGCCGGCGCGACAACAAGTACAAGGCGCGGATCAAGATCCTGGTCAAGGCGCTGACCCCGGAAGTCTTCGCCGAGCGCGTCGAGGCCGAATGGGCCAACCTCAAGGACGGACCGAGCACCCTCACCGAGGCGGAAGTCCAGCGCGTCGCCGCGCATTTCGTCGATCCGGCCTACAAGGCCCTCGACGACCTCGATGAATCCCTCGCCCGGCTCGACGCGGAGCACCCCGGCTTCGCCCGCTGGCGCGCACGCAACACCTTCGCCCACAAGAAGCCCGGCTACGTCGCCGTGACGCTCTCGCTGAAGCCCACCGGCACCGCGCCGGGAGACGTCACCGACAAGCAACTGGACGCCATCGCCGATCTCGCCGACCGCTACAGCTTCGGCGAGGTACGCAACAGCCATAACCAGAACATCATCCTCGCCGACGTCGAGCAGGGCGAACTCTTCGCCCTCTGGGGCGAACTCCGCGAACTGGGCTTCGCCACCCCCAACGTCGGCCTGCTGACCGACATCATCTGCTGCCCCGGCGGCGACTTCTGCTCCCTGGCCAACGCCAAGTCGATCCCGATCGCCGAAGCCATCCAGCGCCGCTTCGACAATCTCGACTACCTGTTCGACATCGGCGACATCGACCTGAATATCTCCGGTTGCATGAACGCCTGCGGCCATCACCATGTCGGCCACATCGGCATCCTCGGGGTCGACAAGAAAGGCGCGGAGTTCTACCAGGTCTCCCTCGGCGGCAGCTCGGCGCGCGACGCCAGCCTCGGGCAGATCCTCGGCCCGTCCTTCGCCCAGGAGCAGATGGCCGACGTGATCGACAAGATCATCCAGGTCTACGTGGAACGCCGGACCGAGGAAGAACCCTTCATTGACACCTTCCGCCGTATCGGTATCGACCCGTTCAAGGAGCGCGTATATGCAGCGAATCATTAAGCACCGCCAGGTGGTCGACGACCGCTGGCACTTGCTGCCCAAGGACGCGACCCTGGAAAGCGTGCCCAACAGCGACGACGTGATCATCCCGCTGGCCCTGTGGCTCGAGCACGGCCCGGCCCTGCGCGGCCGCGACGGCGGCCTGGGGGTCTGGCTGGACGCGGACGAGGAGCCGGAAAGCATCGCCGGTGACCTCGACAGGTTCCAGGTGATCGCGGTGAACTTCCCCGCCTTTACCGATGGCCGCGGCTTCAGCAGCGCGCGCCTGCTGCGCGAGCGCTACGGCTACAAGGGCGAGATCCGCGCGATCGGCGACGTGCTGCGCGACCAGCTGTTCTTCATGCGCCGCTGCGGCTTCGACGCCTACGCCATCCGTGCCGACCGCAGCCCGGAAGACGCCCTGGCCAGCCTGGACGACTTCAGCGAGGTCTACCAGACCTCGGTGGAGCAGCCGCTGCCGCTGTTCCGCCGCCGCGGCTGAACCCGGCCCTGACGAAAAAGCCCCGCAGCCGCGGGGCTTTTTCGTTCCCGAGGCCACGGACGCCTCAGGCCGCGCGCACGCTGTCCCAGGCCACCTGCGCCAGCAGTTCGCGACAGTCGGCCAACGCCACCCGGGTTCGCCCGGCCAGCCACTGGCGGGCAAGGTCGTGGGCCGGGCCGATCACCACCGAAGCAAAGCAGTCGTCCGGCATCTCGCGGAACAGGCCCTCGGCCCGATATCCCGCCAGCGCCGCATGGATCCGCGCGAAGTGGGCCTGGTTGTCGGCCCGCAGGCGCTCGCCCAACTCCCCCGCCTCTACCCGCCCGCGGCTGTGCAGGATGAAGCGTGCCCAGTCAGGATTCGCCACGACCCAGTCGATATAGCTGGTGACCAGCAACCTGACCGTTTCCTCGGCGCTGCGCGCCCTGGCGAAGCCGGCTTCGAGCAACGCCGCGTACTGGCCGATCCCGGCCAGGTACAGTTCGCCATGGATGCGTTCCTTGTTGCCGAAATGGTGGTAGAGGCTACCGATGCTCGCTCCGGAACGGTCGCGGATCATCTCGATGGTGGTGGCGTCTACGCCATGCTCGCTGAAGCAGGCCAGGGCGGCCTGGAGAATCTCGTCTTTGCGGGAAGAACGGCCCATGTCGGTCCTTGTCGTTAATCGTCGAAACGCTGACTAGAATATTTTTCTAGAATAAATTTCTAACCTTCGTATACTGCCCCGGTGCGCACACATCTTCAATCCTGAAACGCCCGGAGTTTTCCATGAGTCAGATGATGCAGATGTACCAGCAGGTCGGCCCGGCCCAGTTCAGCGCCATGATCGGCCAGTTCGCACCCTATTTCGCCAGCATCGCCCCGCAGTTCGTCGAACTGCGTCCCGGCTATGCCGAAGCCACCTTCCCCAAGCGCCGCGAGGTGCTGAACCATATCGGCACGGTGCATGCCATCGCCCTGTGCAATGCCGCCGAACTGGCCGCCGGGACCATGACCGACGCCTCGATTCCCGCCGGCCATCGCTGGATTCCGCGCGGCATGACCGTCGAGTACCTGGCCAAGGCCACTGGCGACGTGCGCGCGGTGGCCGACGGCAGCCAGATCGACTGGCAAGCCACCGGCAACCTGGTGGTGCCGGTGGTCGCCTATGTCGACGACAAGCCGGTATTCCGCGCCGAGATCACCATGTACGTCAGCC
>JAUQWW010000046.1 GCA_030834965.1 Gallionellaceae bacterium
AGCAACTGCCATGCGAGGTCGCGCTGCTTGCACAGCCGCCCGGTTGGCGCGACCAGGTCGTTGATGCTCTGATAGCCGCCCAATGCAGTCTGGATGGCAAACTGTCCCGGCACGTTGGAACACAGGCGCATCGAGGCAAGGATATTGAGGCCGTCGATGTAATCCTGCGCATGCTTTTTCTCGCCCGACACCATCATCCATCCAGCTCGATAACCGCACGCGCGGTAGTTCTTGGACAGGCCGTTGAAGGTGACGAACAGCACATCGTCCGCCAGCGAAGCAATCGAAGTATGCGTTTCACCGTCGTACAACACCTTGTCGTAAATCTCGTCGGCGAACACGATGAGCTGGTTCTGGCGCGCGATTTCGATGATCTCCTGCAACAATGGAACCGGATACAGTGCGCCGGTGGGGTTGTTCGGATTGATCAGCACGATGGCGCGGGTATTTCTCGTGATCTTGCTGCGGATGTCGGCCAGATCAGGCAGCCAGCCGGACTGTTCGTCGCACAGATAATGGCGCGGTGCGCCGCCTGCGAGAGTGACGGCCGCCGTCCACAACGGATAGTCCGGCGCCGGCACCAGCACCTCATCACCGGTATTGAGCAGCCCCTGCATCGACATCACGATCAGTTCGGAGGCGCCATTGCCGATAAAAATATCCTCCAGGCCGACCCCGGCAATGTTCTTTTGCTGCGCGTAGTGCATGATCGCCTTGCGCGCGGCGAACAGGCCTTTCGAATCGGAATAGCCGGAGGCATCGGCCAGGTTGTGTATGACATCCTGCTGGATTTCTTCCGGCACCTCAAAGCCGAACGGCGCAAGATTGCCGATGTTCAGCTTGATGATGCGGTGTCCGTCCTCTTCCATCTGCTTGGCGCGCGCCATCACCGGGCCGCGAATGTCATAGCACACATTGGCGAGCTTGGTGGATTTCAGCACGGGGCGCACGGCGGCCATTTCGGTTGCGTCAGGTCGTTTCAAAATGTTCTCTCAATCTGCCCTCTCAAGCGCGGGCGAATCCGGTAAAATCCTTCGCCAGCAGCCCCCTTGAAAGCACGTGCTGCAAAGGGCGCAATTCTATCCGAGCACGCCCTTTGCGGCAAATGGCCCCATCAGAAAATGGAGACTCCGCTTGAAACTGCATCTTTTCAGCAGCGCCAGCAAGAACATATTTACCGGCCACGGCCTGGACTATGTCTCCGTCAACAATCAGCGATTTGAGCAAGCCCTCGTGGTCACGCCGGAACAGGTATTGCTCGACTGGCCGGCGCAGCATTTCGAAACCCTTGCCGAGGGGGATTTCAGCTATTTCCTGGCGCTCCAGCCAGATGTGTTGCTGCTCGGTACCGGCCGCCAGCATCGTTTTGCACATCCCAAGCTGTACCGTGCACTGACCGATGCGGGCGTCGGCGTGGAGTTCATGGATACCGCCGCCGCCTGCCGCACTTACAACATCCTGGTAGCGGAGGACCGCAAGGTCGTCGCCGCAATTCTTTTGTGAAGGTCTTATGAATAGTCCGCTGCACAACGTCATCCGCCAGGCCGAGCAGGTCATCCTCGGCAAGCCGCACCAGATCAGGCTCGCGCTGGCCTGCCTGCTGGCGCGCGGACACCTGCTGATCGAAGACCTGCCCGGCGTGGGCAAGACTACGCTGGCGCATGTGCTGGCACGCTCGCTCGGCCTGCAGTTCCAGCGCATCCAGTTCACCAGCGACATGCTGCCCGCCGACATCCTCGGCGTATCGGTTTACCATCGCAATAACGGCGAATTCATCTTTCATCCGGGCCCGATCTTCGCGCAGATGGTGCTGGCCGATGAAGTGAACCGCGCCATGCCCAAGACACAGAGCGCGTTGCTGGAGGCCATGGAAGAACAGCAGGCCACCGTCGAGGGCGCCACCCGGCCGCTGCCTGCACCGTTCTTCGTCATCGCCACGCAGAACCCCGCCCATCAGATCGGCACTTTCCCGCTGCCGGAATCGCAGCTCGACCGCTTCCTGATGCGCATCCAGCTCGGCTACCCCGATGCGCAGGCAGAGCGCGGCCTGCTTGCCGGGGTGGATCGGCGCGAAATCGTGGCAGGGCTCACGCCACAGATGGAAGCATCCGAACTGATGGCCCTGCAACAGCAGGTAAAACAAGTATTCGTCTCCCCCTCCCTGCTCGATTACGTGCAGGCCATCCTGCGCCACACACGCGAATCGGCACGCTATGTGCACGGCCTCTCCCCCCGCGCTGGGCTGTCGCTACTCGCTGCGGCGCGCGCCTGGGCGCTGCTGGACGGACGCAGCGCAGTCATTCCGGAAGACGTACAGGCAGTACTACCGGGCGTGGCCACCCACCGCCTGCAAAGCGTGCAGGATGTGCAGATATCGGATGGCGACAAGCTGGCGCGCGAACTGGTTGAGGCGGTAGCCATTCCCTGACGTGCTCACCGCACTCCAACAACAATTCCGCACCTGGCTGTTCCGCCCGAAGATCGAGAGCGGCACGGTCACGCTCAGCCAGCGCCGCATCTTCATCCTGCCCACGAAGCAGGGTTGGGGTTTTGCCGGCGTGCTGCTGCTGATGCTGCTCGGCGACATTAACTACAACCTGAGCCTGGGTTATGCGCTGACCTTTCTGCTCGCCACTGCCGGCGCAATGACCATGCTGCATGCCTTCCGCAACATGGCGCAACTGGAAGTGCGCGCAGGGCGCACCGATGCGGTGTTCGCCGGGGACGACGCGCAGTTTGTGTTCCATTTCCACAACAACGGCCGGCTGCCGCGCTACCACCTCACGTTGCGGGACGGCAGCGGAAACAGCAGCACTTTCGATTTACCCCAACAGCACAGCACCGAGGTGCGGCTTGCCATTCCCGCCGTGCGGCGCGGCTGGCTGGGCACCGGGCGGCTGACCTTGTCCACGGAATTCCCGCTCGGCTTGTTCCATGCCTGGTCATATCTGGAATTCGACACGCGCTGCCTGACCTACCCCCGGCCCGCTGCCCACGTGCCGCCGCCCGCCAGCCAGGCACAAGGCGGCACCGGCGCGCTCCATGCGGAAGGTGACGAGGATTTCGCCGGGCTGCGCAGCTACGCGGCGGGCGATTCATTCCAGCGTATCGCGTGGAAAGTGCTGGCACGGGAACAGGGCTTGCAGGTCAAACAGTTCAGCGCGCAGCAGGGGCGCGAGCTATGGCTGGACTGGAAGCTGCTCCCCGCACTGGATACCGAGCGCAAGCTGGAGATCCTGACACGCTGGGTGCTGGATGCCGATGCACAGGCCATCCATTACGGCCTGCGCCTGCCCGGCATCGACCTGCCGCCGGAGCGTGGTGCGCAGCATCGCGCCGCATGTCTGCGCGCGCTGGCGTTGTTCGCGCTGAATGATGAGCCCCCTCTCTCCAACCTCTCTCCCATGCAGGCGAAAGGGGCTGCAAAAGCCACAAGAAAATGAAACTCTCCGCCCCCATCATCTACGGCCTGCTGCTCAGCATCCTGATGGTCAGCGCACCGCATGCCGACCACCTGCCGCTGTGGGTCAGCGCGCTGGCCGCGATGCTGCTAGGCTGGCGCGCCTATCTGGCATACAGCGGCAACCCGCTGCCCGCACGCTGGCTGTTGATCACCCTTACGCTCGGCAGCGTGGGCGCGATCCTTGCCAGCTTCCACACGCTGTTCGGGCGCGAGGCGGGGGTCACGCTGCTGATCCTGCTTGCCACACTCAAGCTGCTGGAGCTGCGCACCGTGCGCGATGCAATGGTGCTCATCTACCTTGCTTGCTTCATCATCATCACCAATTTTTTCTACTCGCAAAGCATCCCCACGGCGCTGTTCATGCTCGCCACGCTGTTGGCCATCCTGACGGCCTGGATACGTCTGCAAACCGGTACGCTGCCATTCAAGCCTCGGCTGCGCGAAGGTAACGGCGAAGCCGTTGGTTACCTCGCGGCGTCCCCCTTGTGGGGGCTGCGCATTGCCAGCGTGCTGCTGCTGCAGGCGATCCCGCTCACGCTGATCCTGTTCGTATTGTTCCCGCGCGTGCAAGGGCCGCTGTGGGGTCTGCCGCAGGATGCCTATGCCAGCAGCGGCCTCGACGACAAGATGTCGCCCGGTTCACTGAGCAAACTTTCGCTGTCCGATGCGGTGGCGTTTCGCGTGACCTTCACCGACAAGGCGCCGCTGCGCGAACAGATGTACTGGCGCGGGCCGGTGCTGTGGGAATTCGACGGGCGCACCTGGACGCCGGGAAAAATCCTGCGTACCGCTCCACCTCGGCTGGACGGGCTCAGCAGCCCGATTGATTACACAGTCACGCTGGAACCGCACAACAGAACATGGCTGTTCGCGCTGGAGATGCCCACGCAGATTTCGGTTCCGGCCGGTTTGACTTACGACTTTCAGGTGCATGGCAAATCAAATGTCACCGCGCGCCTGCGCTATACCGCACACTCCCAGTTGGGCTACCGCGCCAACGCAGAGGAAAATTCGCTCCAGTTGCAGCGGGCGCAGGTCATCCCGCGGCAATTCAATCCACGCGCACAACAACTCGCTACAGAGTGGCGCACTTCTCTGCAAAGTGATGAAGAAGTGATGCGCGCGGCACTCGGCTATTTCAACCGCGAAGGTTTTCAGTACACCCTGGAGCCGCCTCTGCTCGGCATGCATACGGTGGACGATTTTCTGTTCGAAACACGCAAGGGGTTCTGTGAACATTATGCCTCCAGCTTCGTGTTCCTGATGCGCGCGGCAGGCATCCCGGCGCGCGTGGTGACCGGCTATCAGGGAGGCGCATACAACGGCCTCGGCAATTACTACATCGTACGCCAGTCCGATGCCCATGCCTGGGCCGAGGTGTGGCTGCGCGGGCGCGGCTGGGTGCGTGTCGACCCGACTGCCGTCATCGCCCCGGCGCGAGTGCAGAGCGGCCTGGCCGCTTCCGTGCCTGCGAGCGACAGCGCCGCACTGCCCTTCCTGGCGCGCACTCAATCCCCGTGGTTGCTCAAGCTGCGCCTCAACCTGGATCTGCTGGCCAACCAGTGGAACCAGTGGGTGCTGGGCTATAACCCGGAACGGCAATTCGCTTTCCTCACCCGGATGGGTATGGAAGAAATCACCTGGCAGAAAATGGCGTTCACCATGATGGGTGGCGTGGGGGTGCTGGTTGGTCTGTTCGCGCTGCTCATGCTGCGCCGTCTGCAAGCGCAGCATGCAGACAAAGTACAGACAGCCTGGCTCAGGCTCTGCAAAAAACTGGCCAAATCCGGCCTGCCGCGCGCGCCCCACGAAGGACCGGAAGACTACTCGGTGCGTGTCGCGCGTGCCCGCCCGCATCTTGCTGCGGGACTGCAGGAATTGAGCCGCCGCTACATCGCACTGCGTTATGGAAAACGACACAACGTGCAGGCGCTGCGTGAATTTGAAAGCATGGTCGGTGCATTTAAACCCTGACGCGGACCAATGATATACTCCGCGTACATATAAAACCCGCCCACACACCATGCAGATCACGCGAAGACTGGAATTTGATGCCGGCCACCGCATCCCCAACCATGCCAGCCAATGCCGGCACTTGCACGGTCACCGTTACGCGATCGAGATCACCCTGTCCGGCGAGATCATCACCTCTGAGGGCATCTCCGAACAAGGCATGGTGATGGATTACTCCGAAGTAAAACGCATCGCCAAGGAAGAGCTGGTGGATGCGTGGGATCATGCCTTTCTGGTCTACCGGAATGACCGCGAAGTGCTGGATTTTTTGAACTCACTGATGGGACACAAGACCGTGGTGCTGGACGTTCCGCCGACCGCGGAAAACCTCGCCATGCTCGCGTTCAGGCAGCTCGACAGCGCCTACCGTGACACCTACGGCAACCACCTGCGACTCGAACGCGTGCGCATTTATGAAACGCCCAACAATTGGGCAGATTGTATGGGGATGCAATAAACCATTAGGGAGAAGCATTAGATGACCAACGCTTTCAAAATTCTTGATCTGCTGCTGGAATCGCCATTGTTCCATGATGTGCAGCGCGACGTCCTCAGCCGCCACCTCTCCATGGTTAACTGTCGCAGCCTGAAAAAAGGCGAAATCCTGCTTACCCCAAGGCAATATAACGACCTGATTTACGTCATTCTGTCCGGCCGGCTCAGCGTCCATAACGGCCAGCCTGACAACGAGCCCATCGCGCTATTCGGGCAGGGGGAATGCGTCGGTGAAATGTCGATGCTGGACGACGGCGAGGTTTCTGTGTACGTCGTCGCCGACACTGATTGTGATTTGCTGACCATCGACCACTTGTCGGTATGGGCCCTCATCAACGATTCACACCGGGCGGCACTCAACATGTTGAGCATTCTGACAAGGCGTACACACGTCAGTGACCAGCTGACTGTTGACAGCATGGAGCAACAACTGGGTTATGAGAAAAGCAACCTCATCGATGACCTGACCGGCCTGTATAACCAGCACTGGGTAAACGAGGCGTTCCGCAAGCAGACACGGCGCAGCTCCATGAACAACAAGCACTGCACACTCATTCTGCTGGATATCGATGACTTCAATCAGTTCAATGTGCAGTACGGTGATCTGGGCGGGGACCAGGCATTGCGGACCATCGCACAGACCATGCTGGACTGCATGCGTCCGAATGACATGGCAGCGCGATACCACGCCGCAAGATTCGCAATCCTCCTCCCGAACACTCCCCTGACGGAAGGCAGCATCGCGGCAGAACGCCTGCGGACAAATATAAGCCAGAAAAATGTCGCGGTTCCCAGCGGGGACGTACTGCCTGCTGTTACCATTTCACTTGGCTTGAGTGAAACCTGTGCGAATGACACGCTGGAACAGTTGATTGCGCGTGCGGAATCGGCATTGTTGCAGGCAAAAGCGGCCGGCGGCAATTGCGTAAAGTTCTGAGTAATCCCTGATCCCACAAAAAAAAAGACCCTCCAGCTCGTGAAGGGTCCTGATCAGCATTTCTGGCCAGACGAAATAGCGGCTGGTTATTCATACCCACCGCTGCTGCTGCCGCTCTTACTTTCCGTCTTTTCCATGCTTTCCTTACTCATTTCCTGTTTGGCTGCGGACGCATCGCCTTTCATCTCACGGTGTTTCTTCATTGCCTTCTTCTTGTCATGAAGCTTTCCTTGCTTGGCACCCGACTCTTTCTTGGCCGCTTCCGTGTCAGCCCCCGGTTCTTTGTCAGCCGCGTAGGTGGATGCAGGCACGGCCATGGCCAGCAGAACGGAAAAAATAAACTTGCGCATATCTTCCTCCTCTTTCAATGAATTGATGAACAACCAATTCGAGGCCGACTTCAAACACAGACCCGGCCCCTGTTGCGGCGTTAAAGTCTATGCCTGTTCGAAAAAAAGTAAACCCGGCAAATTGCCTAATTTTTACAGTTGAGTGTGCATCATAAAGTGCAGTCTTTATTTCGCTGGTTGCTCAGCGTTTTCGAGCTTGAGCGGCCCGCTGCCCGAAAAGCGGTCGAGATAAAGATAGATCACTGGCGTAATGAATAGGGTGATCACCTGCGAGAACAGCAGCCCGCCCACCACGGCGAGGCCGAGCGGCTGGCGCAGTTCGGCGCCTGCGCCGAGGCCCATGGCAATGGGCAGCGAGCCCATCAGTGCCGCCGAGGTGGTCATCATGATCGGCCTGAAACGCAGCAGGCATGCGGTGCGGATTGCATCAAACGGCTTCATGCCGCCATTGCGTTGGGCATCGAGCGCAAAGTCGATCATCATGATGGCGTTTTTCTTGACGATGCCGATCAGCATCAGGATGCCGATCATGGCGATGATAGACAGATCCATATTGAACAGCCACAGCATCACCAGTGCGCCGACCGCTGCCGATGGCAAGCCGGAAAGTATTGTGAGCGGATGGGTATAACTCTCATACAGGACGCCGAGCAGCACGTAAATGACCAGCAGTGCGGCGGCAATCAGCACGACCTGGCTGGTCTGCGAAGACTGGAATGCCGCAGCGTCGCCGCCGTAGCTGGTGAGTATGCTGGGCGGCAAATTCAACTCGCGCTTGAATTGGTCAATGCGCTTGGAAGCATCACCCAGCGCCGCGCCGGGTGCCAGATTGAAGGATATCGTCAGCGCCGCAAGCTGCCCGGCGTGATTGATCGCGACCGGCCCGACTTCGCGCTCGACTGTCGCAACGCTGGCCAACGGGACCAGCATTCCATTCCGGGCGCGCACGTGGATTTTGTTGAAGGCGCTCTCGTCGGTGCGATCCTCATCGGCGACCTGCATGATGACCTGGAAGCTGTCGCTTGAAGTGTAGATGGTTGAAACCTGGCGCTCGCCGAACGCGCTGTATAGCGCGGAGCGGATATCCGCAATCTGCACACCCAGCAGGTTGGCCTTGTCACGATTGACATTGAGCCGCGCCTGCAGGCCCTTCAGTCGTGAATCGCTGGTGACATCGCGAAAAATCGCTTCCTTGCGCATGCGTCCCATCAGGCTGTCTGCCGCCAGACGCAGCTCTTCGGCGCGCACGCTGCGCATGACGTATTGATAGCGGCTCTTGCTGATGCGGCCGCCAAGCCTGAGATTCTGGATCGGATTCATGAAGACATTAACGCCGGGGATGACGCTCACTTCACGGCGCAGCTCTTCGATCACCTTGTCGATGGGCGGCCGCTCGTTACGTGGTTTGAGGGTCATGAACAAGCGCCCGCTATTGCTGCTGTCAGCGTTGACGATGAGTGTTTCGACGGCGGGATTGGCACGAATCACCTCACCCGTGCGCTGCAACAGTTCTGCCATGGCGGGGAAGGAAATATCTTCGGCGGCCTCCACCGTGATCAGCGCCTGGCCGATATCCTCGCTGGGGAAGAATCCCTTGGGCAAGGCCAGAAAAAGCGCAACGGTGGCAACGAAGGTGCCCACCGCGACACCCAGCACCACGCGGTTGTGGCATAACGCCCAGTCAAGCGCGCACTCGTATAAACGCAGCACCGACTTGAATCCGCGCTCAAACCAGGCGGTCAATCTCATGCCGCGCCCTTCGCTCTGATGTTGTGCGCTGCTTTCCTGTTCTGATAGATAGCGGCTGGCCAGCATCGGGATCAGTGTGAGCGATACCACCGCCGACACCAGCACCGCAATTCCCACCACGGCGGCGAATTCGTGAAACATGAGCCCGATCACACCGGGCATGAAGAATATCGGGATGAAAACCGCGACCAGCGAGATGGAAATGGAGAGGATGGTGAAACTCATTTCCTTCGACCCCTGCAACGCGGCCTGCAGCCGCGGCATGCCGTTTTCAACGTGGCGTGCAATGTTCTCCAGCATCACGATGGCGTCGTCCACCACCAGCCCGACGGCAAGGGTGATCGCGAGCAGTGAAATATTGTCCAGGCTGTAGCCAAAAACGCGCATCAGCGCCACCGTGCCCAGCAGTGATATCGGCAGCGACAGGGCCGGAATCAGGGTGGCGGATGCCTTGCGCAGGAACAGGAATATCACCAGCACGACCAGCGCAATGGTGATCGCCAGCGTAACCTGCACATCGTGGATCGCGTTGCGGATTGATACCGAGCGGTCGTTGCGCAGCTTGAGCTGGACGGACGATGGCATCTGGGCAATGAGGCCGGGTATGGCCGCCTTGATCGCATCCACTGTCGCAACGGTGTTGGCGCCCGGCTGACGCTGCACAGAAAGCGTGATGGCGCGTTCGCCGTTGGCCCAGCTGGCCGTCTTGACCGACTCCACGCTGTCCTCCACCGCTGCCACATCGGAGAGCCGCACCGGGCTGCCGCCCGGCGTTGCCGCGACAATCAGGTCCGCAAAAGCAGCGGCGTTTCTGAGCTGGCGGTTGGCCTGGATGGTAAGCGTCTGGCGCGGACCTTCAAGTGTGCCGATCGGAGAATTGGCGTTGGCGCTGCGCAATGCACTTGCAATGTCATCAATGGTGAGATTGCGCGCCGTCAGCGCTTCCGGGTTGACACGCACGCGCACGGCGTATTTCTTTTGCCCGTTGATGTTGACCTGCGCCACGCCGGGCAGCGTGGAAAGCACCGGCGAGATGAGATTGTCGGCATAGCTGTTCAAATCCGACAGCGGCATCGAAGGCGACAGCAGGGAGAGAAAAATGATCGGTGAATCGGCGGGGTTGACCTTGCGATAGGACGGCGGTGTCGTCATTTCCACCGGCAGCGCGCGCTGGGCACGCAGCAACGCGGCCTGCACATCAATGGAGGCGCTGTCGATGTCGCGATCCTGATCGAATTCCAGCGTGATCGCGGTGTTGCCCAGCGTGCTCGTCGAGCTGATCACGGCAAGGCCGGAAATGGTGGAAAACTGCCGCTCCAGCTGCGTGGCCACCGAAGAAGCCATGGTTTCCGGGCTCGCGCCGGGAAGCGTTGCGCTGACCGAAATGGTGGGGGTATCGTAGCTGGGCAGTGCAGCAATCGGTATGCCGCCGTAGGCAATGACCCCGGCCAGCACGGCGGCAGCCGACAGCAACACGGTCATGACCGGGCGGCGGATGCACAGCTCGGAGAGGTTCATTGCCTGCTCGCGCTACTGGGTTGCGAGGCCGGGATGCTGGCCGGTTCGGCATGCAGATCCGCCGACTTGTCGGCTTTTTTCCCTGCTCCCTCACCTGTGCTGGTTTCAGCCACCACACTGCCCGGCCGGATGTTTTGTGCACCTTCCATGACCACGCGCATGCCCGGGACCACCGGCGTGCCCGGCGCGGCGCCCTCGATCACCGCAACACCGCCCTGAATCAGGATGACTTTGACGGGCAACAATGTCACCTTGCGGTCTTCGCCGATCACGTAAAGAAATTGTTTTTCGGGTCCGGTCTGCACTGCCTGCACCGGCACGGTAAGGACGCCGGAAAGAATACGTGGCACAAGCGCCGCCGTGACAAACATGCCCGGCCAGAGACGATTGCCGGTATTGGAAAATTCTGCCTTGAGGCGGATGGTTCCGCTCGCCATATCCACCGCATTGTCGATGAACACCAGCCTTCCGTTCAGAGGCTGCTGGCCGTCCAGCCCCTGCTCTGCACTGACGGGCACTGCACCTTTGGCAAACGCCTGCTGCAGAGCCGCAAGCTCGCGCTCCGGCAGCGTGAAACTGACGTTGATCGGATCGATCTGCGTGACCGTCACCAGCGCGGACCCGCTCGGCTGCACCAGGCTTCCCGGATAAACCGCGATGGCGCCCGTGCGCCCGGCAATGGGCGCGGTGATCTCGCTATAGCTGCGTGTCACCCGGCTTGCCTGTGCGGCAGCCTGATTGGCCGCAAGCTGGCTGCGCAAGCCGTCGACCTGGTTCTGCGCCGTATCAAGCGCCGCCTTCGAAACAAATTTCTGCTGGAAGAGCTCGCGCTGGCGCTCCAGGTTGCGCTCGGCGTTCTCCAGGTCGGCACGATCCCTGACCAGCTGGGCCTCGGCTTTGCTGAGATTGGCCTCTTCAGTACGTGCATCCAGTGTGAACAGCCGCTCGCCCTTGCCCACGAACTGCCCTTCCCTGATGTGCACAGCCTTGATCGCAGCGCTGATCTGGGGCCGCACCTCCACTGTCTGAATTGCGGATACGGTGCCGTTGGCGGTGAGCCTGACCGGTACATCACGCCGTGCAACGGCGGCGCTCACCACCTGAACCGCTTCTGCCGCCTTTTGCATGGGATTTTCCGCGGCGCTCTGGGTGCGCCAGACCCGGGTGCCGGCAATCAGCGCAACGAGAAGAATACTTGCCATGACTATCAAGGTGAGATGCCTGCCGCGCGTTACCGGTTTTGCTTGAGAAACATCGGCCATCAAGGGTCCTCGACTGTATGGTTTAGTGAACTGGGATTGGGGAAGCGTGCATTATCCCGCAAAGTGGATGCTCGCCTCAATCATTGATAAACCCGGAAATGAACCTGCCAACAAGGTCACAGACAAAAAAGAGACTGCCGATGGTGTGCTTCTCCACTTAACGAGAACATCACGTAGCGGTCCCTCGTCACGCCTCCCGCTAGGGGAGAGCGGGACAGATAACCGGCCACTTGGCAATCGTATTTTTGATTGCTTAGTGGCAGTGCTAGTGATTCGATCAGCGAACGGGGACGGTCTAGATAGGCAACCCGGGTTCACGCATGCAGCTGCTCTGCCTCCCGGTGAACGCTGTGGCGCGAATTGCGGTTTTCAGACTGAACCACGCCCTGCTCTTCTGCACGGTCCCGGCTGGGAAGCATGCGCACGAGCGTGTTATCACGCTTGATGTAGTGATGAAACAACGCAGCCACGGCATGCAGGCCGATGAGAAAATAACCCGCCGTCCCGACGACTTCGTGTATCTCCTTAATCTGCTTTGCTAGGCCTTTATTCTCGCCGATTAACGCCGGCAATTGCAGCCCAAAGAACGGGATCGGCTTTCCGGCTGCGCTCAGGGTGAGCCAGCCGGCAATAGGCAAGCCGATCATCAGCACGTAGAGGGCAATGTGCATCAGATGGGCTGATTGCTTCTGCCAGCTTCCCGACTCCGGCTCAATGCGGGGTGTTGGCCCGGACAGGCGTACTCCCAGACGCAATAAGGCAAAGCCAAGTACGGACAGACCGAGCATGAAGTGCAATGCCTTCAGCGCATCACGAGGATCGCTCCCCTTGGGGAAAAACTCGCGCAGCTCGATGGTTGCATACACGGCAACCAGTAAAATCAACATCAGCCAGTGCAGTCCGATGGATAAAGCTCCGTAGCGGTATTCTGTGTTCTTCCAGCTCATCATTGCTCTCCTTGAAACATGTCCGGCAGCAGGCCGACATCAGGCATGGCGGAGCTTACCGTGAATTATTACAGTTACACGGTACTTCACCAATCTTAAGGCGCACTTAACAGATGCAAAGTTTTTCATATATTTTATGCGCGCGCCCCCCGCTCGAACAATCAGCATGGGGGACGCCACGGAATATCATAGGGAATTTCACGCCGCCACAGCCAAGATCATGCCAAGGAATCCGATCCGGACATATCAGAACTTGACGCTGTATCGCAGGCTGACAACCACGTCAGACCTGTCTGAGCCAGAGCCGGGATTCAGCCTGTAGGTGATGGTGGAGTCGAACCTGCTATATCTGTCCGCCCTCATAGAATACGCAAATTCAGCGTTGATTTGCCGTCTGGCGGCAAACGACAGAACCTGGGCCATGTTGACCAGGGAATCATTCAGTCGGGATTGCGTAACATACCCCGCGAGAGAGAGTGCACCATTTACAGACTGCATCGGCGCATAGACCGAGAAGGAAGCACGATCATTGCTCATGACGACCCCCGTGAGAGGGATCTTCATACTCAAAACATTGGTACGGATGCTCGTGGCATTCCACAGGGCTTTTTCCGCCTCCCAGAATGCAGAGATTTGCCTTACAGAAACCTCTCCCACCGCCATCGTATCAGTTACGCCATTTCTGTATATCAACGTCGGGATGGGCTGCGCTCCCGGATCGGGGGTATCCGCCAGCGCGGTGGCAAGGGTAAGTTCCGATGATTGAGCTAACGAGGATACTGCTGAAAGTGTGGTCAGAATGACGATGGTGTTCGGCTTTATTGCATGCATGATAACCTCCATATGCAGGTTTTCATGGTAGCCCCGCTGTCTTTCCGGATGGTTAAGACCGGTTGCTTTGTGTCGCCTGATTTCTCAGGTTTTGCCTCCATGTTTTACAACAATGTTTGTTTCCCTGCGCGACTCGCTCCTCCTTGATCACTATTTCAGCCACCGGCCGACAAACCTGAATTTGCTTATGAATTCAATGCCGCATTAATAGCAGCTTGGGCAGTGAAATGAAAGAAAAATACGACCAGTGGCAGCAGCATCCGACAGCCGGCATCGCCATGAAAAGTGCCCGCCGAATTTCTTGCTTGATACGGTTTTCACGTTAATCAGTGCCGCGCAACCGGCTCGGCTGCGGCAGGTGACCAGCCGCCACCCAGCGCCTTCATCAGGTCCACGCTGTACACCAGTTGCAGCGCACGGTTCTGAACCAGCGCCTGCTCGGCCAGATTGGCTGTACGCTGCGCATCGAGCACTTCGAGATACCCGCTGTAGCCTGCATCGTAGCGCAGGCGTGACAGGCGCAGCGTATTGCGTGCGGCATCGGCCCTGATCTTAAGATCAGCCGCCGAGGCACTGATGTACTGCACGTTGGTGAGTGCGTCAGCGACTTCCCGGAACGCGGTCTCGACAGTCTTCTGATAATCCGCCAGCGCCTGGTGCTGGCGCGCTTCCGCCTGTCGCGTGCGCGCTGCATATTTGCCCGAATCCAGAATTGGCATGGTTGCCGCCAAACCGAGCGACCAGATGCGCGCGCCATCCTTGAGCAGGTCGCTCAGGGCTTCGCTTTGCCCGCCATAGTTGCCGGTCAGTGAAAATGCGGGCAATTGCGCAGCCTTGGCCACGCCGATCTGGGCGTTAGCCGAAACGAGCCTTTGTTCCGCCACCTGCACATCGGGGCGACGTTCGATCAGCGCCGATGGCAGGCCGACAGGTGGCAGGGCCGGTGTCGGCAGGTTCATCAAATTCCCGGCAAGTATCGTCAGGCCCGGCTTGCCGCTCAGGTTGCCGAGCTGGTGCTCGACCAGCGCACGTTGCCGCTGCAAATCGCGCAACTGCACCGAGGCATCGGCGCGCGCGCCCTCGGCCTGATTCAGATCCAGGTCTGAAGCGAGGCCTCCGGCAGCACGGTTTTTCGCCACAGACAGCGACTCTTCACGCGACGCGAGCGTTTCCCCGGTTACTGCAATCTGCGCATCCAGCGAACGCAAGCTGAAGTAGGACTGCGCGGTGACGCCGGCAAGCGTCAGCGCGGCCACATCCCTGCCGTAGCGCGTGCCCAGCGCCTGGGCGCGCGCGGCTTCGGAAGCGCGGCGCAGCCTGCCCCAGAAGTCGAGCTCGAACGATGTGGAGAGCGCAAGCCGGTTTGACTTGGCGACGATCGGCGTACCCGACGGAAGGCGTTGCGCGTTCAGGGTGCTGGAGCGCGACTTGCTTGAAGAAGCGCCGAGATCGATTTGCGGAAAAAGGTTGGCGCTGACCTCGGATAGCGCCGCTTCAGCCTCCTCGATCTGCGCCATGGCTTTCAGCATGTCGGTATTATTTTTCAGCGCGGCTGCAACCAGCTCATTGAGCGTCGCATCACCATAGAGCGTCCACCAGTCGGCAGCCAGCGCATTCCCGCCTGAGTTTTGCGATGCCGCATCAGCATACCCAGCGGGAAGATCAACGACAGGGCGCTGATAGTCAGGGCCGACGGCCTTGCAGCCCGCCACCCCCGCGGCCAGGATCAGGCATAGCAGTGCTGTTCGGGGCGTCTTCATGCTTTATCCTCCTGCGTGGCGGCATGATGCGAATCGTAATGCGGCTCCTCATGCTTGTGCGATGGCCGCGGTTTGCGCGCCAACAGTGTGAAGAACAGCGGGATGAAAATCGGCGCGATGAAGGTCGCGATGATCATGCCGCCGAATACGCCAGTGCCCATAGCCTGACGTGCCGCTGCTCCCGCGCCGCTCGCGAACACCAGCGGCACCACGCCGAACACAAAGGCGAGCGAGGTCATGATGATGGGACGGAAGCGCAACCGCGCGGCTTCTATCGCCGCCTCTGCGGCGCTCTTGCCCTGCTCCATCCCCTGCATGGCAAACTCCGCGATCAGAATCGCATTCTTCGCCGCGAGCCCGATTAGCACGACGAGGCCGATCTGAAAGTAGATGTTGTTCTCCATGCCGCGCATGAACACGAAGCCGAGCGCACCCAGCAGCGCAAACGGCACGGCGAGCAGCACTGCGACAGGCACGCCCCAACGTTCATAAAGCGCCGACAGGATCAAGTAAACCATGATGAGCGCGAAGCCGAAGGCAAACACGGAGGCGCTGCCGGCACGCTTTTCCTGGAAGGCCTGTCCGGTCCATTCGATGTCGTAGCCCTTGGGCAGGGTGTCACGCGCGACCTGCTCGACTGCTGCGATCGCCTCCCCCGAGCTGTATCCGGCCTTGGCGTTGCCCAGCACTTTGGCGGCGATGTAACCGTTATAGCGCTCGACTTGCTCGGGACCGATCACGTTCTTGACTGTGATCAGCGCCTTGAGCGGGATCATCTCGCCCGTCATGTTTGAACGTACGTGGATGTTGCCGAGATCCTCCGGTTTTGAACGATACTGGGCGTCAGCCTGGACAGTGACGCGGTAGGTGCGGCCGGCCTTGTTGAAATCATTGACATAAAGCGAACCCATTTGCGCCTGCAGTGCGGCGAATACGTCGTTGACCGGGACACCCAGCGCCAGCGCCTTTTCGCGGTCAGCTTCGACGAGCAGTTGCGGGACAGTGGGACGATAAAGCGTGCGCAGCCCCTCCGCCATTGCCGGATGCTTGCCAAGCGCCGCAATGAACTCGTTGGTCACCTGCGCAAGGCGATGCGGATCCGCATCGCCGCGCCCGCGCACGAACACCTCGAAGCCGCCCGCGGCCCCCAGGCCGCGGATGGACGGAGGATTGAATGCAAATGCAATGCCGTCCGACAACATGAATCCCTTGCCGCTCACCTCGCCTGCCAACTGGAATGCAGTCTGCTTACGCTTTTCCCACAGCCTCATCGGCATGAAAATCGTTGCGGAACTGCTCTTGCTGCTGCCGCTGATGAGATCGAATCCGTTGACGATGAAGATATTTTCGATCGCTTCGTTCTTGCCCAGCATGACGCGCAATTGCTCCGTGGTCTTCATGGTGCGCTCAAGTGTGGCGCCATCCGGCAACTGAACGACCGTGATAATGAAGCCCTGGTCTTCAGGCGGCACGAAGCTGCCGGGAACGCGCCAGAACAGGAGTGCCGTGATACCCAGCACCACTGCGAATACCGATAGCGATGCGATGCGCCATCTCAGCACGACATTGACCGCACCCAGAAAATGTTGCGTCAACCAATGGAACGACCGGTTGAAGGGGGCGAATAATTTATCCATTTTGCCGCCGGTATGTTCCCCTGGCTTCAGCAGCACGGCGCATAGAGTCGGCGTCAGCGTGAGTGCGACAACGCCCGACAGCACTACGGCGACAGCCACCGTCACCGCGAACTGGCGGTAAAGCTGGCCGGCGATGCCGCCGAGGAATGCGACCGGGATGAACACCGCAACCAGCGACAGCACGATGCCGATTATGGCGTTCTGCACCTCGCGCATCGCCTCCACGGCAGCGTCGAAAGGCTTCATCATTTCTTCACGGATCAGGCGCTCGACGTTCTCCAGCACCACGATCGCATCATCCACGACTATGCCCACTGCCAACACCATCGCGAACAGAGTGAGCGTATTGATCGAGAAACCGAACAGCCAGAGTCCCGCAAAGGTGCCGACGAGCGAGACCGGCACCGCGATCATCGGGATCAGGGTGGCGCGCCAGGATTGCAGGAACACGAACACCACCAGCAGCACGAGGATGGCTGCTTCGATCAGGGTATGGATGACCGCCTTGATCGAAGCGGAGACGAAACGCGTGGTGTCGTAAGGAATGAGGTAATCGACGTCCTGCGGAAACTGGTTTTTCTTGAGTTCCTCCATCTTGGCGCGCACGGCATCGGCGAGATCAAGCGCATTCGCGCCGGACTGCAGGAACACCGCGACCGCGATAGCGGGCTTGCCGTTGACGCTGTTAGCCTGGTCATAACTTTGCGCGCCAAGTTCAATGCGCGCCACATCCTTGAGCCTCAGCACGCCCGTCGGGCCGCTCGAGCGCAATATGATGTCACCGAATTGTTCGGCATCGATCATGCGTCCGCGTGCGGTGACCGTATACACCAGCTGCTGTCCCTTGGGCGCAGGCTCAGCCCCTATCTTGCCGGCGGCAAACTGTACGTTCTGCGTATTGATGGCGCTGGTGACGTCACCGACGGTCAGGCCAAGCTGCGCCATGCGATCCGGTTTGAGCCAGATGCGCATCGAATAGTCGCGTGCGCCAAAAACAATGACGTCTGCCGCGCCGGGCAAGCGCTTAAGTTCATCGACGACATTCTGGGTCGCATAATTGGACAGATAGAGCATGTCGTACGTGCTCTTGGGCGAATTCAGCGCCGCCACCAGCAGGATGTTCTGCGAACGCTTGGCGACGGTCACGCCATTGCGCCGCACCTCGTCCGGCAGACGCGGGGATGCAAGCTGGACACGATTGTTGACATTGAAGGTTGCCTTGTCGACGTCTGTACCGACTTCGAAGGTCGCGGTGATCGAGACCTGGCCGTTCGACGCCGCGATCGAGTTGTAATAGAGCAGGTTCTCCACGCCGGAGAGCTGCTCTTCGATCGGCCCCGCGACAGTCTTGGCCAGCGTTTCTGCGGAAGCCCCAGGGTAGCTTGCCGTGATGGTGACGGTGGGCGGTGCAATCTCGGGGTATTGTGCAACGGGCAAAATATTTGCAGCAGCCAGCCCGGCCAATACGATGATGATGGCCAGCACGCTTGCGAAAATGGGACGATCAATAAAAAACCTGGACATGAATGAGTTCCCGCTCTGTTGCCGAACCGATGGATGGAATTTGATTTGCTTACTGCTTCGCCGAACTGCCGGCGTCAGTCTTGGCGCCAGGTTTGGAATCGGTCGCGCGAGCTTCGGGTGCTTTGCTCGCATCCTTGGCCGGTTCACCGCCTGATCCTGGGCCACCTGGGCCTTGTCCGGGCGCATGCGGAGCCACCGCCGCGCCGGGCCGAAGCTTCATCAGATTGTCGATGATGACCTTGTCGCCGCTGGCGAGGCCTTGAGTCACGACCCAGTCGCGCCCCAGCCAGCCGGCCGTCTCGACCGGGCGCGGCGCAACCTTGTTATCCGGCGTAACCGTAAACAGCAGCTTGCCCTGATCGCCCTGAACCAGCGCGGACTGAGGCACCAGATAGGCTTCGCGTTCGCCGGTCTTGACCTGGACATTCACAAACTGGCCCGGCAATAACACAAGGTTGGGATTGGGAAATTCCGCACGCAATGCCACGGTGCCAGTCTTCTTGTCGACCGTCGAAGCGGCGAAATTAAGCTTGCCGATCGACCCATAGGCGGTGCCGTCAGACAGCACCAATTTCACCTCGGCTTTGCGGGCCGCCTTGCGCAGCTTGAGCGCTTCGCTTTCGGAAAAGGAGAAGCGCACCCAGATCGGATCGTTGACGCTCACGGTCGTCAGCAGTCCGCTATCGTTGCCGGGCGTGACCAGGCTGCCTTCGGAGCGTAGCGCACGCCCGGTCACGCCGCTGATCGGCGCGGTTACGCTGGTGTACGACAAGTTCAGTTCTGCATCGCGCACCCTTGCCGTGCTCGCCAGCACCGACGCTTCGGAGGTTTTAAGCGTCGTGCTGGCGTCATCAAACTCCTTCTGGCTGATGGCCTTCTGTTCGGCCAGCGGCTTCAGGCGCGCGGCCTCGCGCTGTGCCTTTTCCACGTTGGCTTTGTCCTGCGCCAAGGCAGCACGCGCCTGCGCAAGTGCATTTTCGTAAGGGACGCGATCTATCGTGAACAGCGTGGCGCCGGCCGTGACGGTGTCACCTTCGCTATAGAGTTGTTTGGCCAGGATGCCGGCTGCACGAGCGCGCACTTCGACTTCCTTCGATCCCTCGGTCTGGCCGACTGCCTCAACAATAACCGGCACACGCTGCAGCCTGGCCTCGATAACCGTAACCGGCATTGCCATCTTCCCCGGGCTGCCGGGCGCTTCGCCAGTTTGGGTCGTTTTGCCACAGCCACCGAGCAAACTCATTATCACCATTGCGTACACCGCAAGGCGCCAAGGCCGGCCAAGGTGTTGTTCGGATATAGCCGGAAAACCCGAGAATTGAAAGATATTCATGGAACCAATCCGTCTTGAAAACGGAGATTCTATCTTATTTAGCTTCATGTAAAACGGCGATTCCAATAGGTATATTCTTTATAGTCCAGCCTTCGCCCCCTGCACTTTCAGCTTGGAAAACCGCCCGCTCCGCATCACATTTTTATGCGCAGCTGCCTCTCCCAGATGTGAACGCAAGTGCTGGGAGGGCACTCTGCGCGGCTTCTTTCGGGCCAACTCCAAAGCTTGTCCAAAAATTTCGTTCACTGGCATTTGCATGTTGTTAATTGTGAACAATCACACCGTTCACTGCGAACAACACCAGCGCCGTGAAAAATATAATACATATATATCAATATATTAACTTATGGCACGGTTAGTGCTTATGTTAGGGCAAGCACCTGTGATTCAGAAATATGTTTTGCAGGCCAATACATCCTCCCTCGAGCACAGGGAAATTAAACGATTCATAACTTAAAGGAGCTTCATCATGAAAACACGTATCTTCGCAGGCATCATCGTTGCAGCAGTTTTGGCATCTTCGGCAGCTCAGGCCGGCACTGAGATTTCGATCGAGGAGCGGTATTCTGGTACGTTGCCCAGCGTAACCCGCGATGACTATGGTCTGGGCAGCTACTATGTCGAGAGCAAGCCGCAACCTGCATGCACTCAGTACGATCTGAATCCATTGAGCATTGTTTACCCCGAGCCGCGTGACAGCGTGAGCTTCTATCTGGTCCCACAGTCCTCTCATGTTGTGTGCATTCGAAGCTCTACACATGGCTAATAGCGGCCGGAAATACCCAGATAGAAAATAATTTACCAATTTAAATTTAATGAGTTACGCCATGAAAACACGCATTATCGCAAGCATCATCTTCACCGCAGCCTTGGCATCTTCGGCAGCACAGGCGGCTGTTGGGCTTTCCATCGAGGAAACGTATTCCGGAGCATTACCCAGCATAATTCGCGATGATTATGGCCTGGGCAGCTACTATGTTGAGAGCAAACCTCAACCCGCATGCAGCCGGTACGATCTTGATCCGTTGAGCGTCATTTATCGAGAGCAACGTGATAGCGTGAGTGATTATCTCGTTCCGCAATCCGCTTATGTCGTGTGCTTGCGAGACGCCTCCCGCGGATAAATATGCACACCTCATGGCACATTTATCCCCGGATATAAAACATACGCTTAAACACATTTCCTATCCCTGTCGGATGCAGCAGAGGCGTCCGCAGGATAGGAAATATTTTTGGGAGCATATCAGCAAACTTAGCCATTTGCTTCACGGTAGCTAACGCGTTGCTGCTAAACTCAATCACGCGCCAGCAGACAACTTTCATTCTAATCGCAGAGATCACTGATCTGTTCAGCCTCGCGGCGTATCGGGCTGATTTCGGCGAATCGATGCCGGCGCCCCGCGCTCGTGTGATCGACGCGATCATCGATTGCGCAGCGCTGCCTGTGGTTCGCCCTGTATCAGTGCGAGGACCGCGGCGAGCGGGTTGGAACGGACGGCTAATCATGGCCTGACCCGGGAGGTTTTGCCCACACTGTGGCGGGACACTAATGTTCTGTAGTATTGCCACGCCCCCTGGACACTAGGGGCTTGTTGCGCACGAAGGTCGCCAAGAGTAGGCCACCCCGGGCAAATGAGGTTTGCCGGCCTTGCTAGATGCCCACCGCCTGCCGTCCTATTTGCCCGTTCCTTGCGCTCGCCCTTCGGCTGTTTTTGTGGAAGGCACTGGGTGCTTTCGCTCTTCGCTTTGAAAATGTATTGCGCAGGATTGAGACGACTCTTCGAGTCGTGTCTGTCCTTGATGTCTGTTATTGCTTCAATAATCCGATATCGGCTGGAACTTGAAGCGTTCATGCGGAAAATAGTGGCTTTCCCGCATGGTACGAAGGCTCAAATATGCCAATCAAAATAGGGTGGTTAATAAGGTTACAAAGAATTAACCTAGGTTACAGCGAGTTAACTTTTGTATCCCTGTATCGAGTGATGGAATGTTTTCCAGCAACTGCCTTACGGGACTTTTTTCACAGTGGAGGCTGGTAGTAAGCCCTCCGCGATGCTAGTTGTGTTTACTTAATCCGTTTAATCGTAAGGAGGAAGAAATATTATGCGTAAAAACACAAAAGTTGCAGCAGCTATCAGTCTTGGGTTGTTGGCGGACAGTGTCGGAATGGTGGGCGAAGCTGCATAATGTGTTTAATGGATCAATCGGTGCGGGATACAGATATGCCAGGTGGTCCGGCTGGGGTTTCCATGGATCAGCGCCAGAAGTCTTCCGAACGGGGCGCCCCGCAGCGGGAGGTCTCGGCTTACCTCAGCTATGGTTTTAGCAAGAACTGGAATCTGCTACTTTGGATAGCAGCGTCGCTCAAAGAGCATGGCAATTTTGGAGAGCCATAAATAATGAAATTTCTAATCGTTGAAGACAATAAGTTAGCGGCCGAACTCCTGAAGGAATCGCTGGCAACCTTCGGCTATGAGTCCGATATTGCCTATGATGGCGAGCAGGGTCTCGAAATGGCGCACAGTCATTCTTATGGGCTATGGGTAATCGATATTATGCTGCCAAAAATAAATGGCTTGGAACTGCTCAAGTCCTTGCGCAGTGAAGGCGCAGAGACGCCGGCGCTATTTCTCAGCGCGCGAGGAAGAACGGATGACCGGGTGCAAGGACTGCAAGCCGGCGGCGATGATTACATTGTAAAACCCTACGCACTTCCTGAACTGCAAGCCAGAATTGAAGCGTTGCTGCGGCGGACGCGCAATGTTCAAGCCACGCCCCAAGCAGAGCTGGAAGTGGACGGCCTGCGCCTGGATCCTGTTAAGCGCAGCGTGATCAGGGATGGCCAGATAATTCCCTTGCATCCGGTCGAATTTCGCCTGCTCGAATATTTCATGCGCCATCCTGGCCAAGTCATTACTCGTTCCATGCTACTCGAGAACGTATGGAACATGTACTTTGACCCGCAGACTAAACTTGTGGAAGTGCATATCAGTCGCCTGCGCACCAAAATAGACAAGCCATTCCCCAATTCCTTACTTCATACCATTCGTGGCACTGGCTACATCTTTCGGCCACATGAATAAACTTCGTCTGAACACTCCAGTTCGCCTGACGCTGGGTTTTATATTCCTGTACATACTGGGTTCAATGCTCATTTTCAGCTACTGGAATCATCATGTTCTGGGCGGTGCAATAGAGGATATCGACCGGCAATTGTTAGGCCAGCGCGACATGATTTTGCATGAGGAGAGCGAGCACGGTTTGCAAGGAGTGCAAAGCCTAATCTCTGAGGAAATCAGGCGCTATGGCGAAACAGAACATTTCTACCGAATTGTTGATGGGCAGGGAAACGTAGTATTGGAGAGTAAGCAACTAGTATTACCTAAGCTCAGTCCGAACAGTTCGATCAGGGAAATCGAGGCGGTATCAGTTTCAAATGCAGGAAACGAAAAAGTCAGCATACGCGTCATCGACTTTAACCTGAGTGGCAGGTCAAATGCCACCGTGTTTTTAGGAATCAGCATGGATGACAGGGGGCGTCTGCAGCACGATTTTTGGCAGGCATTTACTAAAATTGATGCTTTGCTGGTGGTGCTTGGATTGCTGCTTGGATTTGGACTTGCGCGGCGATTCAGCCGCCAGATCGGGTTAATAAACCAATTGTCAGTTGAGATTGTAGAATCCGGCGATTTGTCCCAGCGCATCCCTGTCAGCGGAACCGACGAATTTTCAGTATTGGCGGAAAACTTGAATTCCATGTTGGCGCGAATTGAGAAGCTGGTGAAGGACATCCGGGAAGCAGGGGACAACATTGCCCATGACTTGCGCACACCGTTGACGCGTTTGCGCACCGAGGTTGACTTGGCGTTAATGAAGAATAGCTCTGAGGCCACCCGGGCTTCGCTGCTGCAAATACTCACCGAGGTGGAAGGGATGCAGGCTACTTTTAATGCCATCTTGGAGCTTGCACAAGCAGAGGCAGGCGGCACTACCATGCAGTTGTCGACCCTGAACATTACCACCCTGCTCAATGAACTGCTTGAGTTGTACGAAGCGAGTGCTGAGGAGTCTGGTCTGCAACTGGAGAATTCTATTTCAGCAGGCCTATATGTATATGGAGACAGGCAGCTGTTGCTTCAGGCAGTTGCCAACCTGCTGGACAACGCCATTAAATATGTTCCGTCAGGAGGGAAGATTCGGGTCTCTGCGAGGCCCCAAGGAACAAGCATTGAAATTATAGTCGAGGATAGCGGGCCAGGAATTCCTGAACAAATGAGGGGCAAGATATTCGAGCGCTTCACTAAGCTTGAAAAAAGCCGCACCAAAGCCGGAGCGGGCTTGGGGTTGGCACTGGTCAAGGCTTTTATCAAGCTGCACCAAGGGAATATTAGTGTTGCACAAAGCAGTCTCGGTGGAGCTGCTTTCAAGATAGTGCTGCCAGCATTTATGCCTAAAAATATCTAAACGTATAAAAAGCTGTTGGCAGAAAATATTATGCTGCGTCAAGGTGCAGGGTCGATGTGGAAGGTGCGAATAGATTTTCACCTTCCACCCCGCTAACTATTTTTTTAGGACAACCTTAGAACCTCAGCCTGGACAGAGGCGATTCAGCAAGGTTACAGAAAATTAACCTTAGTTACAGCTAGTTAACTTTTATTTTTCCGTACTGCATGGTTAGATACTTGCAGCAGTTCCGACCGTAGTCGCTGTTATATCGCAAGCGGGAGCAGGTTGGCCGGTTTGACTGATACAACGCGTTTACGGGAAATTATGGTTACTGCTTTTATATTGCGCAGGTGATGAACAATACATCACACTCAATCACTGAAAGGGGTATTAACATGAAACTACGTAACCTTGCTTTGGCTCTTGCCACAACAGTTTTGTTGCCACCGTTTGCCTATGCCGATGATAACATTGATGCGATCCGCGCCAGCTTTGACCGCGATTTCAACCGTGAATTTGCGGTCAGGTATGAACCAGCCACAGGGGCGGACGCCGATCCTCTGGATGCAATAAACATCGCTTTACGCACAGAATCTGATCAAACAGATGAAAGTACAGAGCGTAATATTTGCCGTAAACCTGCGGCATTCAGAACTGCCGCAGCTAGCGGGGAGGCCGATCCGCTGGATGTAATCTATGTCGTTTTGCGCTGTAAAAAAACCGACATGACCAACTCCAACCTTAAGCACAGCCTAAATCAATGCAAACCCATCTATTGTTCGGTTTCGTGACGCTTTCCGTATTGTTAATCATCCCTTGGACCTATCAGCGTTCAGGGGGTGAGTAAACACAAAGCGGATGAGCCGGAACCCATAATCATGCAGTCACAAATGGGAAGCTGGTAGTGCAGACACAGTCGCCCATCAATGCGCTGGATAGAAAACAACGCCCAGCAAGCCGAGAACCAATACGATCACAATGAAAGCCAGGATGCTGCGCCATATGCTGCTCATGATTTTCCCCTTGGCGGCAAAGAGCGTCGGGTTGCGATATGCAGACATGCACAGTTATGCCCTTTTCATAATGACGGGAATGCGCTGCCGCCCGAATTGTCCCTCGAATTTGCCGTATCTCCCGGCCAGCTTTGTGCCGCACTGCGGACAGGCGCCGCTCTCCGTCAGCGCGTAGTCGCGGATCACGTGCCAGTCGCGCACGATCAGTTGCTTCTTGCATGACGTGCAATGCGTGGTGCCGCCGGCCAGGTCGCGCACGTTGCCCGTGTAGACATGCTGCAACCCTGCGGCGTGGGCGATGCGGCGCGCGCGCGTTAATGTCTCAGGCGGGGTGGCTTGCAGGCCGGTCATCTTGTAGTCGGGGTGGAACGCGGTGAAGTGCAGCGGTATATCGGTGCCCAGGTCGCGTGCGATCCACTCGCACATCCTGCCGATCTCGTGATCGGAGTCGTTATGACCGGGAATGAGCAGGGTGGTAATTTCAAACCACACGTTCGTTTCATGCTTCAGATACACCAGGGTGTCCAGTATGGGCTGCAAATGCGCGCCGGTGAGCTTGACATAGAACTCGTCGGTGAATGCCTTCAGGTCGACATTTGCCGCGTCCATCTTGGCGTAGAAGTCACGGCGCGGCTGGTCATGCATGTAACCCGCCGTCACCGCAACCGCGTTGATGCCGTAAGCGTGGCAGGCGTCGGCCACATCCATCGCATATTCGGCGAAAATAACCGGGTCGTTGTAAGTGAAGGCCACGCTCTTGCAGCCCAGTTCCTGTGCGGTGCGCGCGATGGCTTCCGGGCTGGCCTGGTCGGCCAGCTTGTCGAAATCACGCGACTTGGAGATATCCCAGTTCTGGCAGAATTTGCAGGCAAGGTTGCAGCCCGCCGTGCCGAAGGAGAGGATGCTGGAACCGGGATAGAAATGGTTGAGCGGTTTTTTCTCGATCGGGTCTACGCAGAAGCCGGAGCTGCGGCCATAGGTGGTGAGCACCATTCCATCGCCGACGCGCGCGCGCACGAAGCATGCGCCGCGCTGGCCTCTGGCGAGCTTGCAGTCGCGCGGACACAGGTCGCACTGGATGCGTCCATCCTCGATGAAATGCCAGTATTTGGCAGGGGTGTGTTCGCTAATATCCAGCACTTCATTCATGTTGCTTTCCCGTGAGGTACGCGAACTCGGACTCGCGCCATTTGGTTACGGTATAGCGCGAAAGTTTCACCTCATCCGACCAGAAGTTGCTCGAAAGCCCGGCCTTGCGCTTGAGCTGCGCGAGGAAATGGTGTGGTTCAGACAGTTGTTCCCACACCTGGGGCAGGAACGTGCTGCGATAGGAGCTGTATTCAAATATCACGCCATCTATGCCGGGGCGGAGTTGCGCCAGCGCGTCGGCTTCGTCCTGAATTTCCATGGGCTGGGTGGACGACAACAGGGAGATTTCGACCTCAGTAACGTCGAGTTCATCCGCACGCAGCGGTTCAAAACGCGGATCGTACAGGGCAGCAGCTACCGCATTGCCTTTGACATCGGCGAGCAGCGGACGGTGCGCCTGCAGCGTACCGATGCAGCCGCGCAGCTCGCCGCGCTGGGTGAGGGTAACAAAGCACGCGCCATGCTCGGCCAACCAAGGAGCGGTTTCATCCGCTGCGTGCGGCAGATTGAGTATGCTCGATATCGCGGCGCGAGCAATCGGGAGCAAGACCTTGCCTCGTTCAGCTGACATGTGCGGCTCTTTCCGGATGATCAACGGCTGGATTATCGGTCGGCGTAAAGGCAAAGGCGGCATAGCCCACCACGCCGTCGCGTGAACCGGCAGTGTCGCCGGAATTGCGCAGGTCGAGCAGGTGCGGCGCGAGATGGTGGCGTTGCGCAGCCAGAATCAGGCCGTTGATCGGCGTGCTGCCGCAGGCCTGCTCGTGCGAGGTGAGTGGCTTCAGATCGAGAATGCTTTGCGCAGTGGCGGCATCCACACGCCTGGCAACCTCATAGGGCAGGTAGTGGGAAAGGTCGGAGCTGACCACGATCAGCGTTTCATCTCCGCCCCACAGCAACTCCAGTACCTCGGCCACTTCCTCAGGCGAGGCCATGCCCACGGCCAGAGGCAGCAGCTTGAAATCGTGCAGCACCGTCTGCAAAAAGGGCAGCTGCACTTCCAGCGAGTGCTCCAGCGCATGTGCCTGCGGGCTGACCATTACCTGCGGCAAATGCGCGATGGCTTGTGCTGCCTCCAGATCCACCTGAACGGAACCGAGCGGCGTGGCAAACGCATCTGCACCCGGCAGCGCTAGCCCGGGTACCGCCACGCGGTGTGCAGGGCCAAGCAGCACCACGCGCCGGATGCGTTGTGCGATATTGTTCAGGGCTGCGTAAGCGTTGGCGGCAACCGCTCCGGAATAGACATAGCCTGCATGCGGCGCAATGATCGCTTTTGGGCTCAGTCCGGAAGGACGCGCCGCAACCAGAAATATGCGCACATTCTCCATCAGTGCATTGGCTGCGCCTGGGTAAAACGAGCCGGCAACGGCCGGGGAGCGGGTGTTTTGCATGACATGTTCTCGCATCAAATATCGTTGTTTGACATGGGGGCGGAAAGGCCAAAATCAAGCCCGAGTAAGCGTGAGTTTGACAATGGGACGGGCAGCATGGTTTCGTATTACTAAGGTTTGCACAAATGACGACAGCGCCTTCCCTCATTCCCACCCTTCTCCCGGAGGGAGAAGGACTTATCGTCCCTCTCACCTCTGGAGAGGGATCGAGGGCGAGGGGAAATTCCAAGAAAGACGAACTTACTCTCGCCATTAAGACGCTGGCCGACACCGCCAAACAATTCGTCACCGTCTATGCCAGCCAGCAGGCCCAGATTGTCAGACTAGCCAAGCGCGTTGAAGAACCGGAGAAGGCGAATAAAATAAGTAGTAATTAGCAGGCAGAATGATGAATGTCAGCGCCTGGGGCAGGATGCCTCAGCCTGTATGGAAGCATACCCAGTCTTGTTCAACGCACATATTGATGAAAAGGTGGTGGGGCCGATACGCAGCGCCACGAATGGCAACTATGCGTTGGGCAATGAGCGGTTTCAGCGGGAAGTTGAGGTAGTGTTGGGTCGGCGGGTGAAACGCGGACAATCGGGCAGGCCTCGCAAGAGTCAGGCCAAGGATAAAACGCAGGGAGAGCTGCTTTGATGGCTGTCGGAGGTATTGCCTGCCGGGGGTTGCCATGCCCGGAGGTCTCGCATAAGATTGGGGAACACTCAGTTTTTTGCCGGACATATCTATGCATAACTTGCGCCAGCTTGTCGTTCTAATTGCCTTTTTCTGTCTGGCAGCAGCTGCCGATAAAGGGGTTTTTCCCGATGTGCAGGCAGCGGAACAAGCGGTTCCACAGAATAAGGTGAGATCAGTAAACTTGGCGGTTTCAACGAGCCTGACAAGCCCAGCAACTAACGCGAGTCCAGACAGTCCGGCGAATCCGGTGATTGCAGCGAGCACTGCAAGCCCTGCGGGTAAAGCCCCCGCGACGCGCCCTGCCACCGCGCTGCCGGGTCAGGACGAATATTACGACCCCGCGAATCCTGACTATCATAGATTGCAGAAAGCCAACGAATCGCTGGCAGGCTTTAAGCTCGACAAGAAGCAATATGTAAACTGGATGGATGTGCTGCGGGAAAAATTAATCAATCCGCGGGCTGACCTGACCGGCAAGGCAACCATGGAAGTGCTGGATATGGACATCATCATGAAGAACACGAAGGCGATGCCCTACGTGAAATTCCCCCACAAATCCCACACGATGTGGCTCGCGTGTTCCAACTGCCATGACCAGATTTTCGTGCCCAAGGCGGGAGCGAACAAGATTGATATGGCAAAGATATTCCGCGGGCAGTATTGCGGGGTCTGCCACGACAAGGTGGCTTTCAGCATGTTCTTCAGCTGCGAGACCTGCCACAGCGTTCCCATCGCCGAGGGCAAGCCATGGTGGAACTGAGGAAGTAGGGGCGGCTCGCGCTCTTTACGGAGAGGAAGTTACGCCACGCTTGTCTGCAATGCGCGGCCGCGCCGAAGCGCTTTGCGATGAAGAAATTGCAGTGCGCCAGAAATTGCCCCCCACCGAACGCGGAGTTGCCGTTCGACACCATCCGCTCTTTTTCGACGCGGCTTGAATCAAGTCGAAGTGTCTGTATAAAACCGTGAAAAGTAATTGAATTCGCAGTTGTATTTAGCTGGCTCAGGAAATACATAAGCCCTCACGCCTGGTGTGGTAGAATGCGCGCCCTTTGTCTCTAGCCAGGTAGTAAACATGTCTCGCGCACTCCGTAATATCGCCATCATCGCCCACGTTGACCACGGCAAGACCACTTTGGTGGACAAGCTGCTTTCCCAGACCGCCACTTTCGCTTCCCATCAGCACGTTGCCGAACGCGTGATGGACAGCAACGACCTGGAAAAGGAGCGCGGCATCACCATTCTGGCGAAGAACTGCGCGGTGGAATATGAAGGCGTGCACATCAATATCGTGGATACGCCGGGACACGCCGATTTCGGCGGCGAAGTGGAGCGTGTGCTGTCCATGGTGGACGGCGTGCTGCTGCTGGTGGATGCAGTGGAAGGCCCGATGCCGCAAACCCGTTTCGTCACGCGCAAGGCGCTGGCTTTGGGGTTGCGTCCCATCGTGGTAATCAACAAGGTGGACAGACCGGGCGCGCGGCCTGATTGGGTGGTGGATCATACTTTTGATCTGTTCGACAAGCTGGGCGCGACCGACGAGCAACTGGATTTCCCCGTCGTGTATGCCTCCGCGCTGAACGGTTATGCCATGCTGGACTTGGCCAAGCCAAGCACGGATATGCACGCGTTGTTTGACACCGTTCTGAAACACGTTCCCGCACCCGTGGGTGACAGCGATGCGCCATTGCAATTGCAGATTGCTGCGCTGGATTATTCCAGTTTCGTTGGCCGCATCGGTGTGGGTCGCGTGACACGCGGCCGCATCAAGCCAGGGCAGGAAGTCATGGTGATGGCGGGCGACAAACAGATGAAGAAAGGGCGCATCAATCAGGTGCTGGGTTTTCGTGGCGTGGATCGGGTGCTGCTGGATGAGGCTACGGTCGGCGACATCGTGCTGATCAACGGCATCGATGAAATCGGGATTGGCGTCACGCTGGCTGACGTGAACCAGCCGGAAGGGCTCCCGATGCCCAAGGTGGACGAGCCTACCTTGGCGATGAACTTCCAGGTGAATACCTCGCCTTTGGTTGGGCAGGAAGGCAAGCTCATCACCAGCCGCCAGATCCGCGAGCGTTTGAACAAGGAGTTGCTGGTCAACGTTGCCTTGCGCGTGGAAGACACGGCAGACACCGATTCATTCCTGGTGTCGGGTCGCGGCGAATTGCACCTGACCATCCTGCTGGAAAACATGCGCCGCGAAGGCTTCGAGCTGGCTGTGTCCAAGCCACGCGTGGTATACCGCGAAATCAACGGCGAGAAATGCGAACCGTATGAATTGCTCACCGTGGACGTGGAAGAAAGCAACCAGGGCGCGGTGATGGAAGAGCTGGGACGCCGTCGCGGCGATTTGCAGGACATGCAGTCGGACGGCAAAGGCCGGGTGCGTCTGGAATACCGCATTCCAGCCCGCGCGCTGATTGGCTTTCAGGGCGAATTCCTGACCATGACGCGCGGCTCCGGCCTGATCTCGCACGTGTTCGACGACTACGGTCCGATCAAACCCGACATGCCCGGACGTCACAACGGCGTGCTGATTTCGCAGGATGCCGGAGAAGCCGTGGCATATGCGTTGTGGAAGCTGGAAGACCGTGGCCGCATGATCGTTGCTCCCGGCGATAAAGTGTACGAAGGCATGATTATCGGCATCCATAGCCGTGATAACGATCTGGTGGTGAACCCGATCAAGGGCAAGCAACTGACCAACGTGCGTGCCTCAGGTACGGACGAGGCCGTGCGCCTGACTCCGCCGATCAAGCTCTCGTTGGAAGCTGCTGTGGAATTTATCGATGATGATGAATTGGTGGAAATTACGCCGCAGTCCATCCGCGTACGCAAACGCTACCTGACAGAAAACGAGCGCAAGCGCGCATCGCGTTCGTAATCAGGAAAAATCGAGGGCGCGAGTTTCGGCGTAGGCTTAACCCGCGTTAGCGAGGGTTAAGCCGCATTAAGCGGCGGCCGTAACCAAAACGAGCGCAAGCGCGCATCGCATGCGTAATCAGGGCGAGTACGGAAGCAACAGGGGGCGCGTTTGCGCCCCTTGTTATTTGGGCCGGCCGATTGGTTTATACTGCCTCCTCGCATTTCTTAGGGAGGATGCCATGAAAAAATTTCTCTTATTCGCCGGGCTTATGCTGGCTGCCGTTTCTGCATCCCATGCTGCGGTGCAGGGCAGGGAGGTTGCATACAGTGCCAACGGCACGACCCTGAAGGGTTATATCGCATACGACGACGCGGCCAAGGGCAAGCGTCCCGGCATTCTGGTGGTGCACGAGTGGTGGGGGCACAATGAATATGCGCGGAAGCGCGCCCGCATGCTGGCGGAACGCGGCTACACCGCATTGGCGCTGGACATGTATGGCGATGGCAAGCAGGCGCACCATCCGGATGATGCCGGCAAGTTTGCCAGCGAGGTGAGCCAGAACGCCCCGCTGGCCAAGGCGCGTTTCGAGGCTGCGCTCAATCTGATCAAGCAGGAGAAGTCGGTGGATGCCGCCAACATCGCCGCCATCGGTTATTGCTTCGGCGGTTCGGTGGTGCTGAACATGGCGCGCGCTGGCGAGCCGCTCAAGGCGGTGGCCAGCTTCCACGGCGGCCTGAGCACGCAACAGCCGGCGGAACGCGGCAAGGTGAACGCGCGCATCGCTTCCTTTACGGGCGAGGAAGATCCGATGATTCCCGCCACGCAAGTTGCGGCATTCCGTCAGGAGATGGAGAAGGCGGGCGTAACCTACAAGGCAGTGACCTATCCCGGCGCCAAGCATGCTTTCACCAACCCGGCGGCCGACGAATTCGGCAAGAAATTCAACATGCCGCTGGCCTACAACGCGGCGGCTGACAAGGCTTCGTGGGATGAGGGGCTGGCCTTCCTTGCCGATGCGTTCAAGGCGAAATGAGTGCCCCTTGCATGAATTCTGTTCTATTTTCATTTGTTTGTGCTGACCGATTCTGATGCTTGAAATCCTGTTGATCCTTGCCGTATTGGTACTGGTTGTCGTGCTGCTGGCGATCCAGCTGCGGCAGCCTGCGCGCATTGCTCAGGTGCTGGAACAGCAGCACCGCGCGATGCTCACCGACCTGCATGACGGGTTGAACAAGCAGGGCGACCGGCTGATTGCGGCGCAGACCGATCAAGCAGAACGGCTGCGCACGGTGGTGAACGAGGAGCTGCGCCTCACACGCGATGCGCTGCAAGCATTGCGCAGCGAGATGCTGACGCAGACGCTGGCGAAATTGTCCGAACAGGCGCGCGCCGATCAGGAACTGATCCAGACTTCGTTCCGCAATGCCACGCAGCACCTGGCAAGCAGTGTCGAAGCATTGTCCAAGACGGTGGACGGGCGGCTGGAGCAGATCGGCGGCAAGGTGAACGAGCGTCTGGATGAGGGTTTCAAGAAGACCAACGAGACCTTCGTCAGCGTGATGGCGCGGCTGGCGACGATAGACGAGGCGCAGAAGAAAATCGACGGTCTGACCACCAACGTGGTGAGCCTGCAGGAACTGCTCGGTGATAAGCGCTCGCGCGGCGCGTTCGGCGAGGTGCAACTGGAAGGGCTGGTGCGCAACATCATGCCGCCGCAATCCTATGCAATGCAGCACACGCTACCCAATGGCAGTCGCGCCGATTGCGTGCTGAAGCTGCCGGAGCCGACCGGCATGGTGGCGGTTGATTCGAAGTTTCCGCTGGAGAACTACCATCGCATGTTCGATGCGCCGAGCGATGCCGAGCGAACTCAGGCTGCGCGCCAGTTCAAGGCGGACATCAGAAAGCACGTGGACGACATCAGCAGCAAATACATCATTCCCGACGTCACCTCGGATGGCGCGGTGATGTTCGTGCCCGCAGAGGCGGTGTTCGCAGAAATCCATGCGCACCATCCGGAGGTGGTGGATTATGCGATGCAGCGGCGCGTGTGGGTGGTGTCGCCTACGACGCTGATGGCGGTGCTGAACACCGCGCGCGCGGTGATGAAGGATGTGGAGACACGCAAGCAGGTGCACATCATCAAGGATGAACTGGGCAAACTGGGCAGGGATTTCGGACGCTTCGACGAGCGCATGAAGAAACTGGCGGATCATATCCGTCAGGCAAACAAGGATGTGGAAGACGTACAAATCAGTAGCCGCAAGATCACCGAGCAGTTTGCCAAAATCGAGCGCGTGGAGCTGGATCATCCGCAGGCGTTGCCAGAGGATGTGTGAGGCAGGCATTCATCAGATTGTCATTTGCTTGCAAAAATGATACGTTTTCGTGGGATACGGCTGTGATTGCGGTTAAAATGCGCAACCATAATAAATGGCGCTGCAACAGCGCTGCAAACGCTCAATTGATTCGGTGTTAATTTAATGAGAGGTTTAAAAATGAAAAGAAGCCTTATTGGTATGACTTTGTCTGCAGCTTTGCTGTCAGTGGCGAATGCCGGTGCAAGCGAATTTGCGGGCGCTTATGTCAGCGCAAATGTCAGCTCGGATCGCGCCAGGATGACGGGAGTGGAGTCCAAGAATGTCGGTTATCTCGGGCTGGGCGCGGGTTATAACTGGGACATCAGTAGCCTGGTTCTGGGTGTAAATGGTTTCTATGACCATCACAAGAAAGCCTATACCGGCCGTGATTATGGTTTTGACGGCAAGCTAGGGATGCCGTTGGGCAGCTGGATGCCCTACGCCAAGCTCGGAGTGGCTGCTTCAGATCCGGGGACGCGTGCGCATGGCGGGCTGGGTGTTGAGTATAAGTTGGCCACCAATTGGGCTGTTACGGGCGAATGGACGACGGATAGAAAAACCAAGGATGGCATTAAATACACAAACAATAACTTTGGCATTGGTGTGAGCTACTATTTCTTCGCACCTCACGCTGCGCCCGGAAACACTGAAGCTGCTGAAGAGGCGCCGGTGGTCGCGATCGCGCCTGCACCTGCGCCTGCGCCGGAACCCGTGCCAGCGCCTGCCCCAGCACCAGCACCAGCACCGGAGCCAGCACCTGCACCCGTGCCAGAACCTGTTGCAGTGCCCGTGCCGCAACCTGTTGAAACCATGAAGAGCATATTGGTCGAAAAGCCGTTCGTTCTGGAGGGTGCCAGCTTTGCTACTGCTTCCGACAAGCTGCTGAAAGGCGCTGACCAGAAGCTGGCCGAAGTGCTTGCCGTAGCCAAGCGCTATCCAAACGTCAAGCTGGAAGTCAGTGGTCATACCGATAGCCAAAACAAGACAGGCAGGAACCAGGTATTGTCCGAACGCCGTGCAGCTGCGGTAAAGGCATATCTGGTGAAAAATGGTATAGCAGCTGACCGTATTGTGAGTGCAGGTTATGCAGATGCAAAACCTGTTGCTGACAATAATACCGCGCAAGGCCGTGCTGCCAACCGCCGTGTTGAAGTGCGTTATGTGCTGATGGAAGAAAAACAGGTGCCCGTGACGCAGTAATTAAGACTTACGGTTGGACAAAAAAGGCGGGTATCACCCGCCTTTTTTATTCGCGAGGTTTTGCGTGGTGGTATTACAAAGGTTATTCAATAAGGATTTTTCTTATTCTTCAATGCGGTGCTGCATTAACGGGCAGCCTTGGATTAAGATGTCGTCGTTATCAAATGGGAGGATTTAACATGAAAAAGAGTACCGTTAGTGTCGCCCTGTTGATCGCGTTGCTGTCTATGACGAGTGCCGGCGCAAGTGATTTTGCGGGCTCGTACGTGGGTGCGAATGTTGGCCAGAATCGTACCGAACAATCACTATCTCCGGATAAGACAGAGGAGTACGCCGGACTGGTAGCGGGGCACAACTGGGACATTGGCGGCGTGGTTCTGGGTGTGAATGGCTTCGGCGACTTCCACAAGAAAGCATACACTGGGCGGGATTATGGTATTGATGGAAAGCTGGGCATGCCAAGCGGAAAATGGATGCCCTACCTCAAGCTCGGTTGGGCCGGCACGGATCCTGGAGATCGCGCGCATGGCGGCTTGGGTATCGAATACAAGCTTTCCCGTGCCTGGGGTGTTGTCGGTGAATGGACAACGGACAAGAAAGAAGCCAACAGTATCGATTACGAGAACAACAAATTTACGATTGGTTTGAACTACTATTTCAATGCACCCAAAGCAGCAGCCATCATTCCTGTGGCGGCTGCGCCGGTTGTGGTGAAAAAGGAGCCTGAACCAGCATATGTAGCCGCACCGGTGCAAGCTCCTTCTCCACCGCCACCGCCACCTCCACCACAACCCAAAGAGTCATGGAAAATCATCAAGGAGGCAAAGCCTGTGACGATTACGGGCGCCAACTTTGACAGCGATTCTGCCAGGTTGAAACCGAGCGCTGATGCCAAACTGCAACCCGTGGTTGAATTCGCCACCAAGTATCCGGATGCAGACCTCGATGTCATCGGCCATACCGATAGCACTGCCAGCGAAGCATATAACCAGAAGCTGTCAGAAAAGCGTGCAGCTTCTGTAAAAGGCTGGCTGGTGAAGCATGGTGTTTCTGCCAATCGTGTTGACACCAAGGGAATGGGTGAGACGCAACCGATAGCAGATAACAAAACCAAAGAGGGCCGTGCAAAGAATCGTCGCGTGGAAATTCACTACACGGTTAGGGAAGAAAAGAGAATCCGCGTGATGGAATAGTTTCGGCGGATTCGTGAAAAGAAGGCGGGCGCTGCCCGCCTTTTTGTTGCCTGCATAAAACATTGTTATGATGCATGCCAATCTAACACAAGCTCTGAGTACAGCATGAAACTTGCAGTGGCCCAAATTAATTGCACACTCGGCGACCTTGCCGGAAATGCCGCGAGGATTCTTGATTATGCCGCACGCGCCCGGCTGCAAGGCGCCACGCTGCTGCTTACTCCCGAACTGAGCCTGTGCGGCTACCCGCCGGAAGATTTGCTGTTGCGCGACGGCTTCTACCGTGCGTGTGACCGGGCGTTGCATGCACTTGCACAACAGGTACAAGGCATCACCGTAGTGGTGGGGCATCCGCACGAATCCAGGGGCAAGCATTACAACGCGGCGTCGGTGCTGCGCGACGGCAAGGTCATTGCGACCTACCACAAGCATGCATTGCCGAACTATAGTGTGTTCGATGAAGAGCGGTATTTCACCTCCGGTGTGGCGCCTTGCGTGTTCGAGATGGAGGGCATCAAGTTCGCGCTCGGCATCTGCGCCGACATCTGGCAGGAACACGCGGCGCAGCATGCGCATGAGGCCGGCGCACAGGTGCTGCTGGTGCTGAATGCCTCGCCCTACCATCTCGGCAAACAACTGTCGCGTCATGAGGCCATCCGTGACCGCATCGGCGAAACCGGCCTGGCGGTGGTATATGCCAATATGGTGGGCGGGCAGGATGAACTGGTGTTCGATGGTTCCTCATTCGCCATGGATACGGAGGGCAAGCTGACGCATCAATTCGCCCACTTTGAGGAAGAATTGGGCATGGTGGAAATCCGTGATGGGAAAATACTGGTGGGCGAGATCGTGGCTGCCCCGCAGCATGAGGAAAGCATCTATCACGCGCTGTGCCTGGGGGTGAAGGATTACATCGGCAAGAACCGATTCCCCGGCGTGCTGCTGGGCTTGTCCGGCGGCATTGATTCGGCGCTGACGCTGGTGGTGGCAGTTGATGCGCTGGGCGCCGACAGGGTGCGCGCGGTGATGATGCCCTCGCCCTATACTGCCCAGATCAGCCTGGATGATGCGCAGGAAATGGCATCCATCCTCGGCGTGCGCTACGACGTGCTGGATATCAAGCCGGCATTCGATGCCTACCTGGCGACTTTGAGCAAACAGTTCGAAGGCATGGCGCCGGATGCCACCGAGGAGAACATCCAGGCGCGCATACGCGGCAACCTGCTGATGGCGCTGTCCAACAAGACCGGCTCCCTGGTGCTGACCACCGGCAACAAATCGGAAATGACCGTCGGATACTGCACGCTATACGGCGATATGGCGGGCGGTTTTGCGGTACTCAAGGATGTCAGCAAGACCTGGGTATATCGTTTGGCCCATTACCGCAATGGGCTCGGCAGGGTGATTCCCGAGCGCATCATCACGCGCCCGCCCAGCGCCGAACTGAAGCCCGATCAGACCGACCAGGACAGCCTGCCGCCTTATGACGTGCTCGATGGCATCATGGCCTGCTACGTGGAGAGCAATCTCACCATCGCCGAGATCGTGGCGCGCGGCTATGCCGAGAGCGACGTGCGGCGCGTGGTCAAGCTGATCCGCATCAACGAATACAAGCGCCGCCAGGCGCCCGTGGGCGTGCGCATCACCGACCGCGGCTTCGGCAAGGACTGGCGTTATCCGATAACCGTGCGTTATCAGGACGGCTTTTAGTTATACTTACGTCACTCTATTTATTCCGGGAGCAGTCATGAAGAAAATCGAAGCCATCATCAAGCCCTTCAAGCTGGACGAAGTGCGCGAAGCCCTGTCTGAATTGGGGGCCAGCGGCTTGACCGTTACCGAGGTGAAAGGTTTCGGGCGACAGAAGGGGCATACCGAACTGTATCGCGGCGCGGAATATGTGGTGGATTTCCTGCCCAAGATCAAGATCGAAGTGGTAGTTTCCGCTTCCATGCTCGATACAGCCGTGGAGGCCATCGTCAAGGCGGCGCACACGGGCAAGATAGGGGATGGCAAAATTTTCATCACCCCGGTGGAACAGGTCATCCGCATCCGGACGGGCGAAACTGACGAAGCGGCAATCTGATTCCTGAATCGATAATCTGACTCTGGGTTGCACTCAATGCGCTCGCCTTGATTGAAACCTGGAATAGCCTTGCTACCCTCCGGATTTCAATAGCACCCACACCGCCCCACCGCCTCCGTCATGCGCCGGCGGCTCGCAGAATGCCAGCACCTCCGCGCATTGGGTCAGCCAGTGGCGCGTGAGCGTTTTCAGGATTCCCTCTCCCCCGTCCGTGTGCCATCCCTTGCCGTGTATCACGCACACGCAGCGCAGGCTGCGCCGCGTTGCGTCGTGCAGGAATTCGAGCAGCAGCCTGCGTGCTTCGTCGGTTTTGAGGCCGTGCAGGTCAAGGCTGTCCTGCAACGGCCATTGCCCGCGCCGCAGCTTGCGCAGGGTCATGCGCGAAATACCGGAGCGCATGAATTCGCTGAGTGGCTCATCTCCGGCGCCGTGATCGGAAAGGGTGTCGGCAATGGGCTGCGTGGGAGCGGTGTTGTGAACCGTCGGGTGGCGTGGTGGTGCGGAAGGAGAGGCGCGGTTGGAAGGCGCCAGTGGAACAACATCCTCCACAGCCTGCCGGAACAGCTCGGCGTCAACGGGCGCGAGCTGTTCTTTTTTGCGTTTCAAGGCTAACCCAGTGCGCTCAAGTACTTGTCCGCATCCAGCGCTGCCATGCAGCCGGTGGCAGCACTGGTGATCGCCTGGCGGTAAATGTAATCCTGCACATCGCCTGCCGCGAACACGCCGGAAATGCTGGTTGCTGTGGCATTGCCGTCCTGTCCACCGCGCGTGATGATGTAGCCGCCGTCCATTTCCAGTTGGCCGGTGAAGATGCCGGTGTTGGGCTTGTGTCCGATGGCGATGAAAACTCCGCTCAGCGCGATATCCTGTGTTGCACCGGTTTGCACCTGCTTGATGCGCATGCCGGTCACACCGCTGTCATCGCCCAATACTTCGTCCAATACATGGTGCAGTTGCAGCGTGATCTTGCCTTCGTTCACTTTCTCCATCAGATGGTCAACCATGATGCGCTCGGCGCGGAAGGTGTCGCGCCTGTGCACCAGCGTGACATGGCGCGCGATGTTCGCGAGGTAGAGCGCTTCTTCCACTGCCGTGTTGCCGCCCCCGATTACCGCGACATCCTGGCCGCGATAAAAGAAACCGTCGCAGGTGGCGCAACCGGACACGCCCTTGCCCATGAATTTTTCTTCGGAGGGCAGGCCGAGGTATTGCGCCGAAGCACCGGTGGCGATGATGAGTGCGTCGCAGGTATAGCTGCCTGCATCGCCGGTCAGCAGGAAAGGTTTTTGTTGCAGTTTGGCGGTGTGAATGTGGTCAAAAATGATCTGCGTGTTGAATCGCTCCGCATGCTGCTGGAAGCGCGCCATCAATTCGGGCCCCTGCACGCCCATGGCGTCGGCTGGCCAGTTGTCCACCTCGGTAGTGGTCATCAGCTGCCCGCCTTGCGCCATGCCGGTAATCAGCACAGGATTGAGATTGGCGCGCGCGGCATAGACGGCGGCGGTATAGCCTGCTGGGCCGGAACCGAGGATGAGGAGGCGATGGTGCTGGGTAGTTTTTTCCATGACAGGGCTTTCTGCTCAAGTTGCGAACGAGGGCGAAATTTAACAGCGACACGCCTGCCTGTCGAGTAAAATGCACGGGCTATGATATTGCGCCGGTTTTTCACTCTGTTGCTGTTGTCAGCGCCGCTGTGCGCGCATGCGGTCGAACTGCCCGGCATCCCTCGGTTTATCGACAAAATGGTGGACAAACACCAGTTCAAGCGCGATGAACTGGTGCGGATATTTCAGCAAGCGCAGCACCGACAGAAGGTACTGGACGCCATCTCTGCTCCGGCGACCGCCAAACCATGGGCGGAATACCGCGCCATCTTCGTCAACGCTCAACGCATCAGAGGCGGACTGCAATTCTGGCAGAGTCATGCGGATGCGCTGCAACGTGCGGAAGAACAATATGGTGTGCCGCAGGAGATCATCGTTGCGCTGATCGGCGTGGAAACGCTGTATGGCAGCAACGCCGGAAAATTCAATACGCTCGATGCACTGACCACACTGGCATTCGATTATCCGCGGCGCGCTGATTTTTTCCGCGGCGAGCTGGAGCAATACCTGCTGCTGGCACGCGAACAGAATTTTGATTTATTCCAGGTGCAAGGCTCTTATGCAGGCGCGCTGGGTATTCCGCAATTCATGCCGGGCAGCTATCGCAGGCACGCGGTGGATTTCAGCGGCGACGGCAAAATAGATTTGCTGCAAGACCCGCAGGATGCCATTGGCAGTATAGCGAATTACCTGAGGCACTATGGCTGGCAGAGCGGACAGCCGCTGGCAGTTCGTGCAGGCGTCAGCACGGACAAAGGCGTGGCAAGCATGGCAGAATCCAGAACGCTCGCAGAGTGGGAGCAAGCAGGCGTTAAGCAGGACGACAAGCAAATCTGGGGCGGCAAAACTGCAAGGCTGATCGCTTTCACCGTAGCGGACGGTCAGGAATTCTGGCTGGGGTTCAACAACTTCGAGGTCATCACCCGCTACAACAAGAGCGACTTTTATGCCATGACCGTCGTCCAGCTGGCTGAGGCATTGCGCGCAGCGAAGAACTAGCGGGGTTGCTGGATGCGGCGTGCGCCGTCATAGCGGCTCTGCCAATAATTCTCCCGCATGTTCACGATCGCAATCGCCTTGCCGCTGCTGGGCGAATGCACAAAGCGGTCTTCCCCCACATAGATGCCGACATGCGAGAACGGCTGTCGCTGCGTGTTGAAAAACACCAGGTCGCCGGGGCGCAGCTGATCCGCCTCCAGCGGCTCTCCGGCCTGGCTCATTTCCTGGCTGGTGCGCGGCAGTGGCCACCCCAATGATTTCTGGAACACGTAGCGCACGAAGCCGCTGCAGTCGAATCCATTCTCGGGAGAATTGCCCCCATACTGATACGGCGTATCGGACAGGCTCATTGCGTAAATCGCCACATCATTCATGGCATCATCCGGAATGGCGGCCTGGGTGGCCGGTTCCTTGCGGAGCGTGGTCGTGCATGCGCTGCAATACAGCAGCAACAGGATGAGCAGGAGTCTCTTCATGTGCCGGAATTTACGGTAGAGTAGGGCTGTTTGTAAAGACGCCTGGAGCAAACATGAAAAAAGCCATTCTGCATTTTGTGCTGATATTCATCTCTTTTCCTGCCTTGGCAGAACTGGAAGTCATTACGCTGCAGCACCGCAATGCGCAGGATGTGCTGCCCATCATCCAGCCATTGCTGGATCAGGACGATGTGGCACGCGGCATGAACAACAAGCTCATCCTGCGCACCTCGCCCCGTAACCTGGCCGAAATCAGAAAGTTGCTGGAGCAGATTGACACTGCGCCGCGCAGTCTCAAGATTACTGTCATGCAGAATGTGGACAGCGAAACGGTGCGGCGGCTTACTGAAGTTTCCGGCAGCATCGGCCTGGGCGGTGATGCGCGCATCGGCATGCGCGGCGGTCGGGATGAAGGAGGGCTGACAGTTGAGGCAGGGCAGGGGGCTGACAGGGCGCGTGCACGCGTGTACAGCACGCGGTCACTGGATGCCGACAAGAAGACCCAGCAAATCCAGGTGCTGGAGGGCGGCCGCGCCAGGATAAGCGTGGGACAGGCTGTTCCTGTTACGCAGCGACAGGTGGTGCGGTCGCCGTGGAAAACGCGGGTGATAGAAGACACGCAATACCGCGAAGTGAGCAGCGGATTCTATGTGGTGCCGCGCCTCAACGGCGACAGGGTGACGCTGGAAATCAGCGCGCAGAACGATATGCTTTCCCCCGGCTCCGCCAACCAGCCTGCAACCAGTGTGCAGCAGATGACCACCACGGTTTCCGGGCGGCTGGGCGAATGGCTGGTTCTGGGCGAAACTTTGCAGCAGACTGAGGGTGAGGGTTCGAGCATTTCCAGGCATAGCCTTTCCAGCGCGCATGAGCAGCGCAACGTGCTGCTGATGGTGGAAGAGATCAAATAGAGGCCACATATGTCTGCGCCTGCCGATCAACTGGATTATGCCAGCCAGCGCGTGCTCGTTTCCGCCTTGCTTGACCGCCGCCGCTTTCCCCATGCGGTGCGAAGCGTGCGTCTGGTTGAAACGCATATCTCGTGGGTGCTGCTGGCCGGGCGTTATGCATACAAAATCAAGAAGGCGCTGGACCTGGAATTCCTGAATTTCACTACCTTGCAAGCGCGCCAGTTTTATTGTGCCGAGGAAATCAGGCTCAACCGCCGTCTGGCGCCCAAGATTTACCTCGACGTCATTCCCATCGCTGGCACTCCGGGCCAGCCGGATCTGGGCGCGCAACCCGCCATTGAGTATGCCGTCAGAATGCGCCGCTTCCCCACGTCGAGGCAACTGGATCGTCTGCTGGCGTGCGGAAAAATTGCCGCGCTGCACATGGATAAACTCGCGGCCACCGTGGCCGCCTTTCATCTCGGCTTGCGCGGGACAGAGGCTGACTCGGCATTCGGAACGCCGGAGGCGATCCGCGGTGCGGCCATGCAGAATTTCGAGCAGCTGCAATCTATTCTGACGGCGCAGGCTGACCGGGATGCCGTTGCAGCGCTGAGCCTGAGCAGTGAGAAAGAATTTGCCTGGTGCGAGAAATATTTCGAGCAGCGCCGTGTGCAGGGCTGGGTGCGCGAATGCCACGGCGATCTGCATCTGGGCAATATCGTGCTCATCGGCGATGAACCGGTTCCGTTCGATGGCATCGACTTCAATGCTGCGCTGCGCTGGATCGACGTGATGGACGAAGCAGCCTTCCTCGCCATGGACCTGCTGCACAATCAGCGCGCTGATCTGGCGTACCGTTTCCTGAATGCCTGGCTGGAGCTAACGGGCGATTACGCCGGCGTGTCCGTGCTGCGTTTCTACCTTGCCTACCGCGCCGTGGTGCGCGCCAAGGTCAGTGCCATCCGCGCCTTGCAGCATGCCAGCAACCCGCGCCAGCACACGCAGGCATTGACGCTATCCCGCAGCTATCTGGCCCTGGCGTGTGAATGTTTTGCGCGGCACCAGCCGGCATTGATCATCACCCACGGCCTGCCGGGCTCCGGCAAGAGCACTTTCGCCCAGGGCGCGCTGGAGCGGCTGCAGGCGATACGCATACGCTCCGATGTGGAGCGCAAGCGTTTGTTTGGTCTCGGGCCGCTGGAAGACAGCCACTCGCAATTCGGCACGGGCATTTACACGCCTGACGCAACCCGGCGCACTTACCAACGCCTGTGCGAAATTGCGCGCGAGTTGCTCAACGCCGGTTTTCCGGTGATTGTCGATGCGGCCTTTCCCAGGCAAGACGAACGCGCACCTTTCCAGCAACTGGCACATGACATGGGCGTGCCCTTTGCCATCGTGTCCATACAGGCAAGCAAAGCCACACTGAGCGAACGCATCACGCGGCGGCGCAACGAGGCTTGCGATGCTTCGGAAGCCGATATTGGCGTGTTGCAGGAAGTGCAAGCCGTGCAGCAGCCGTTGCTGCCGCATGAACTGGCCTGTGCCGTAGAGTTTTTTAATGACCCGGACCACAACGACATCGCGCCCGGTGCAGCAAGCTGGTACAGGCTGGAGGAATTGCTGGCTGCGCAAGCGCGATCGTGACAATCGCCTGCGGGGTGCCAGTCAGATTAAAACCGCTCATACGGCAGCAAATAACGCCATGATCCAGACTGCAATTTGCCCATCGACACTCGCCCGATTCTGATCCGTTTCATGGCCAGCACCTGCAGGCCGACACTGTTACACATATGTGCGATCTGGCCGGGTTGTGCTCCCTTGAGGGCAAAGCGCAGCCGGGTTTCGTTTTGCCAGCTGACCTTGATCGGGGGCAGCTCCCTGCCATTAAAACTAAGCCCGTGGTTGAGAAGCTTGAGCCCATCGGGAGGCAATTCACCAGCGACCTCCACAACATATTCCTGCTCGAGCGTGGCGGCGTCATCGGTCAGCTTGCGCGCCACCCGCCAGTCCTGGGTAAACACCACCAATCCGCTGGCATTCATCTCTAGCGCTGAGCCCTGCATCAGTCGCACAAAGTGTTGCCTGAGCATGTGGATGCCGGAATGGTCGTCAGTCGCCCGCGTATCGGCGCGAAGCAGCTGCTGTAAAGAGTTGGCGTCCATGAGCGCCGCAGGCGGTTGGTGAAACAGAATGCTCACCGGTTCAACCGGAATGAGACTGGCTTCGGGGTGGAGCTCGATCTTCTGCTGCAACACCTTGAACTGCGGTTCTTCCACCACTTGCCCATCAACCGTGACCCAGCCGCCTGCGATATAAAGTTCGGCCTCCCGCCGAGAGCAGGGGACTAATTCGGCAAGGCGTTTTGCGAGACGAACGGGCTCTGTCATGACACGTGCCACCGGAACACAAAGAGCTTCATTGTAAACGCTTGAGTCTGGCGATCCCCTGTAAAATGGAAACATGGACTCCATAAAAAAACCAGCAAGCCCTCCAAGCCTGGACGGCATCACCCTTGAAGCGATTGTCACCCAGCTATCCGAGAGCATGGGCTGGGAAGCGATGGCTGCCGCTGTGCCAGTGCGCTGCTTTACGCACGACCCCAGCATCAAATCCAGCCTGAAATTTTTACGAAGAACACCGTGGGCGCGCAAAAAGGTGGAGCAGCTGTATTTACAACAGGCTCAAGATTGCCTTTGAATACGATGCTTCACGCAGGGATGGCTGACTATTGCGTCGGGCCGCTGTGTGCCAATAGCGGTCAACCATGGCCGCCATCAGCTTCTAGGTTGATACCATCCGCCCTTTGCGGCAAGATGCAAGAAGGATTTTTTCTTTTAGCCTTACATCACAATTAAAACCAGTGAAACCTTCAGCATTGCACACTCTTATTACAGCTAAAGCGGTACTTGCCGAGGCAAAGCCTTTGATCGTGTCCGGCAATGCTCACTCGTGTTCTGCTGGACTCATTCTTCTTCAAGATTCTTTAGAGCTAATAGTTCTGGCGCTGCTGAGCGAAATAGGTGTAGATGAGAGAAAAAATCTCGAATCCAAGAGCTTTGATGAGCTTCTTGGCGAACTTAAGGCAGCGGGCATAATCATGCCTAAATTAGGAACAATTAAGGCGCTAAACAAGCAACGGGTTATCACCAAGCACTATGGACAATTAGCCGAACCTGCCACAGTTCTGAATTACTATGAATGCGCCTCCTTGTTTATTGAAGTAACCTTAAGGCAAGTAATTAACAAATCCTTAAGTGAAATATTGCTGACCGATCTATTGCCTGAATGTGAGGCGAAAACTTTCCTAACTCATGCAATAGAACTAAAGGACAACGATAGGTTTCTTGAATGCCTTGTCGAGATTAGAAAGGCGCTATTTGTCGAGTATGAGCATGAATATGCAATTAACAAATGGATTGATGTTGATGTGAACGAAAAATCCAACTTTGGACTTTTATGGTTCAGGAGAGATGGAATTAAAGCGCCATACTGGACTAGAAATAAACAGTGGATAACTGAAAATGTAAAGAAGCCAAGCGATTTCATTCAAATCGATCATGAGAAATTACGTCTTGATGCAATGGAGTGGGGCGTTAGCACTTCAAAACTGGAAAACCTTCGGCGTTTAACACCAATCGTGTTTCGGGCAGGTTCTGAATTCGATTGGAGTGTCGAATACGATTTACTTTTTCCGCCCAATGAAGCGACAGTAGAAAACTGTAACGAATGCCTTGATCTAGCAGTTTCTATTTTCTTGAAAAAGAAAGAACACGAAAAAATCAAGCGCTGGCCTAGAAGAGAGCAACCATTTCAAATGCCTGCCATCTATATTGGTCATTCCCTGTACAAATCTACATCTACGAAGTCAGATGTCACTCATGTGGTTCAAGAAAGTTTTTTGTACTCGATGCATACCCTTGTCTCAGGCTTCAATCCTGAAGAAATCTATTATTTCGTCACTGCAAATGAGCCCCCTGATGAAGATAATAAATATGGTAAAAATCACGTTTCTGGCTACCTATTAAAAGTGGAATGAACTAAGGGTGCGGAAACTTTGAATGCCTTCTTTATGGAAAAATGAAAGACGGGTATGTGTCGTTAGCGGAAGTCCGCGCAACCCGATATCAGCCGTTGGTACTGTGGAAAACACATTCCATTCGAGATTGATGCATGCCGTCACTTGAGGCAAGATGCGTGCGGGGGATTTCCCCTCGCAGACTTTGTTAAACCAGGAGAACAAGAGAGCAGATATGGGCGCACAGTGGAAAGCCAAACACAAGGAAATTGCAGCTAATGCAAAGGGCCGCATTTTCGGCAAGCTGTCCAAGGAGATCATGGTCGCAGCACGTGCTGGCGCAGATCCGGACATGAACCCGCGCTTGCGCCTGGTGGTTGAACAAGCCAAGAAAGCATCCATGCCGCGCGAGACCCTGGAGCGCGCCATCAAGAAGGGCGCGGGCCTGCTCGACGAAGGAGCCAGCCTGGAGCGGCTGGTTTATGAGGGTTTCGCGCCGCACCGTGTGCCCGTGATCGTCGAGTGTTTGTCGGACAACATCAACCGCACGCTTTCAAGCATGCGGGTGTTGTTTCGCAAGGGGCAGCTCGGCGCATCGGGCTCGGTCTCATGGGATTTCAACTATCAGGGCATGATCGAGGCGACTCCGAATTCCAAAGAGGCAGACGCGGAGCTTGCGGCCATTGAGGCAGGCGCACAGGATTTCGAGCCCGCCGAAAACGGCGCAACGCTATTTATCACCGATGCAACGGATCTGGATGCGGTATGCCGCGCGTTGCCAGCGCACGGGTTTACCGTGCAGTCTGCCCAGCTAGGCTATCGTCCAAAAAATTCGGTAACGCTGAACGATGCAGAGCGCGAAGAGGTCGAAGCGTTTCTGGAAGCAATTGATGCAGATGATGACGTGCAAAATGTCTATGTGGGGCTGGCCGGTTAGCGTACGAAGGCCAAATTAACCCAAGAAAAATCGGTTCGCCACAGAGAACACAGAGATCACAGAGAAAAACAGGTCTACGCAGGGATCGGCAACTGGTTGCACAACTCGCAAAAACCAATGGTTTGTCTCTGTGTTTTCTGTGAACTCTGTGAACTCTGTGAACTCTGTGGCTTGAATCGGAGGTTGCAGGGTTAATCCGATTTCTTCTTCAGCAGTGCCTGCAGGTCAGCGAAGGGGTTGTGCGTTGCCACTGTTTGACCCTCGGCACCTCTGCCACGCACTGCCTCATCCATAACGCGCGAGTGTTCGTTGTCGTGGCAGTACAGGCAGAGCAGCTCCCAGTTGCTGCCGTCCGGCGGGTTGTTGTCGTGATTGTGGTCCTTGTGATGCACAGTCAATTCACGCAGCCGCACTCCGGAAAACTCGCGGCCGCATCGTCCGCATATCCACGGAAATAATTTCAGTGCCCGCTCGCGGTAGCCGGCCTCACGCAATTCGCGTTGCTGACGTGCTTCGGCGACGACGCGGTCGAGTCGCGCATGATCGGGGGTGGCATGTTTCGTCATGGCTGATGATGGGCTGATAACTGATGCGACTATATCAGGTCGCGCCACAGCGATCTATCGATGATGGCGTGCCTATTTCGCGCCGTATGCCTGGTTATACGCAGCCAGGGCCTGGGCAACCTGACCCGTGGGCTTGGCTGCGTTGCCGGTGCCGAACTCGGCCTGTAATGAGGTTTTGTTGTCAGCAATGAAATGAATGGCGCGATTCAGGTTGTCGAGCTGCTTCAGGATGAAGTTGCCGTCCGCATTGAGCAGGTTTGCCGACTTGGCAAAATTTGCGCCGAACTCCTGCAGCGCATCCACGACACCCTGCTTGTTGGTCGCCAACAGCGAACCCAGTTTGGTGGTGTCCAGAGATGCCAGTCTGGTATGGGGGTCAATGGTAAAGCCCAGATCACTCAGGCCATGCACGCCATCCTTGATCCCGAAGAAACGGTTGTTAACATTCTGTTCCAGTTCGAATTGCGAAGCCCGCGCAGCCTGTGTGTCAGCCAGCAACCCGCCTGGCTGAATGTCAGCATCAAAGCGCTGAATCCAACTGTTGTATTGCCCCGCAAAGTCCTGCAGCTGTGACTGTATGCTGTCATTACAGGTGGATAACGCAATGCCGCCCAGACGCTGCCCGGCATCCTCCATCTGGAAGACGAAGGATTTCATCTGGCTCAGTTCCGAGAACTGGGCTTTGTAGGAAACATCTTTCCTGTTGATGACAGTCATCATCTTGTAGGCCGACTCCGGATCGGCCAGGGTCATATTGCGGCCTGCCGCGGAGAGACCTTTTATGCTGCCGTTTTGAGTGAGCAGGGAAAACGGATCTGAGGATAATGGGTCGATCTGGGCACTGTTTGATACCAGAAGCGAGAACATGCTCGTCCATGAGTCGTCACGCTTGGCGCCAATGGCCGAACCCATCAGTGAACTGAACACCTGCAATTGCATAAGCGAAACTGAAGCGGGCGAGATATTCATGTGGCTTTACCCCTATGCTTGTCTTGTGGCCTGGTGGCGTGCACCCACGATGAGGCCAGTCTGGCACAAATTCGTTTTTCCTATCGAAGGGATAACAGCATTTTTAGGCGCTTGTCTTTTGTTTTGCACGAGGTAAGAAAACACGAGAGGATAGAGGAGGGGCGGAGATGACTGCTTAATCGCTCGGCAGAATGGAAAAGTGATAGCATGAAACTCACCCGCTTGAAGATGAAAAAGCCGACGGAAGCTCACGGCACGATTAATGGAAAGTAAGCATGAAGCCAGGAAGAAACGACCCGTGTCTCTGCGGCAGTGGGAAAAAATACAAACACTGTTGCGAGAAGAAAGTCGAGTCCATGCCTCATTATTATTCTGCAAATGGACCTGCGCTGACCCCAGATGAACGCAACCAGCTGGTCGCATTGTTTAATGCAGGCCGTTACGGGGAACTGGAGAGCCGAACACGATTCCTGTTGGAGCGGTGCCCTGATTCCGGCTTTGCGTGGAAGACATTGGGTGCGGCCCTTCAGGTACAAGGTAAAGATAGCCTGCACGCTCTGCAAAAGGCAACTGAACTCTTGCCAGGTGATGCTCAAGCGCATTACAACCTGGGCAACACTCTCAAGGTGTTGGGGCGGCTGGACGAAGCCGGCGCAAGTTACCGGCGGGCGTTACGAATCAAGCCGGATTATGCCAGGGCGCACAGCAATCTTGGCGCCATCCTTTATGAGAAGGGTCGGCTGGACGATGCCGAAGCCTGCTACCGGCAGGCGCTGCGGATCGATCCAGGCCTCGTTGAGACCTACAACAACCTTGCCTTGCTGCTTGACGCCCAAGGGAAGTCGATGATGGCACTCAACACCATTATTCAGTCTCTTCAAATCAGGGAAGATGCAGAAGCCAGGAGCATTTTCGTCGCCTGCGTCGAGCACGTTCACTTATCTCACGTAACCAAGCTTCTCCGGGGCACGATGCTTCGCGCCCTGGCCGAACCGTGGGATCGGCCAGGCAAAGTCGCAAGAGCCTGTGCTGATCTGGTCAAACTGGACCCGGCAATCGGGAAGTGCATCGCTCGTGCGGCTCGTGCGTGGCCACAGATGCTGCCAGCACATGAGCTGTTTGACTCCACCGGCCTTGCCGCGGCTGACGCCGACCCGCTGCTGTGCACCCTGCTCAATTCTGTACCAATCTGCGACATTGACATGGAGCGTTTCCTGACTATGGCGCGACATGCCATGCTCGAAGCCGCCACGGCGACACTGGCTTCAGACGACGAGGTCGCCACACCCCTGAACTTCTACGGTGCCCTGGCACGCCAGTGTTTCAATAATGAATATGTGTTTTCCTGCACCGAGGGCGAAATAAAAAAGGCAGGCGAATTGCGAGATGCGCTGGCTGCTGCGCTGGAGGACAAAACGCCAGTGCCGGCTGCTTGGCTGTTGGCGGTAGCGGCTTATTTTCCTCTCTACTCCCTCCCGTTTGCTGCTCGACTACTGGATGCTCAATGGCCACAAGAAGTTGCGGCTGTGCTGGTGCAGCAAGTTCGCGAGCCTGCGGAAGAACTGCAAGCACGCGCCACCATTCCCCGGTTAACCAACATCGAGAACGAGGTGTCGCTGCTGGTGCAGAATCAATATGAAGAAAATCCTTATCCGCGCTGGATCAAGGCGGCGCCGGCCGGTAAGGCAATGAGTATCGACGAATATTTGAGCCATAGATTTCCTCTTGTTGCATACAAACGTCACGATATGAGTGGCAGCATTGACATTCTGGTCGCCGGCTGCGGCACCGGCCTGCATCCAATTGAAACGGCGCAGCAATTCCAGGGGGCACAGGTGCTGGCCGTCGATCTGAGCATCAGCAGTCTTGGTTACGCCAAGCGCAAGACGCGTGAACTGGGCCTGACCTCAATTGAGTATGCTCAGGCCGATCTGCAGCAGCTGGGGGCGTTGGGCCGCAGCTTTGATGTTATTGAGTCTGTCGGGGTGTTGCACCACCTGGCTGACCCGTGGGCGGGGTGGCAAGCGCTTCTGTCTCTGCTTCGCCCCGGTGGGTTCATGAAACTCGGCTTTTATAGTGAGGTAGCGCGTCGCAACATCGTTCGTGTACGGGATTTCATTGCAGAGCAGGGCGTTGGATCGTCTGCCCATGAGATTCGGCAGTGCCGCCAGAACTTGATGGATTTGGATAAAAGCGTAGATTTTGGAAGCACACTGAAAACATCGGATTTTTTCAGCATCAGTGCCTGCCGTGATTTGCTTTTCCACGTTCAGGAGCATCGTATGACGCTGACCAGCATTGATGCATTTCTCAACAGCAATAATTTGGCGTTTCTGGGGTTTGAAATCAACCCGCAAACCCTTCAGGCTTACAAGCGGCGTTTTCCTGATGATCGTGCCGCCACCAACTTGGCTCAGTGGCAGGTTTTCGAGAACGAAAATCCGGACACATTTTTCGGCATGTACCAGTTCTGGATTCAGAAAGCGAGTTAAGTGCTTGTCCGTCGCGGGGTTAACACAGTTCCGAACTCAAATCGGAGAAAAAATTGCCGGGAATGCATGGATCGTTTGAGAGTGAATGGTGTCTATAATCGGCCGCAGGGATTCATAGTCCCACGTTTTGCCTGGAGTGGATGTAGGAAAAATGCATTTTTCTGGAAAGTCGCCAATGCCGTTCTCGCCGCTACGCCTGCTGCTATTCATCCTGGCCTTGGCTTTTCTTATCAGTTTCGTCCAGATCGGGTTGATCAGTATTGCCTTCGACAAGCTGGGGCTTTCACCTGAATCGGCCTACCTGCTCCTGCTGTGCACGCTGGTCGGAAGCCTGATCAACCTTCCATTGTTCAGCCTCACGGCCGATAGTTCGGTACCATCAAGACTGCCGCCGGAGCGGGCGCGCTGGCCGTTTTTCAACCTGCCAGCCGTCACTGGCAAAGTCATGATTACCGCCAACGTCGGCGGTGCAGTGGTGCCGGTCGCCTTTTCGCTTTACCTGATCGCCCACAACCCGCTGAACCCGTGGCAGATCGCCATCGCGGTGGCAGCAGTTGTCATCATCGCCCACATCAGCAGCCGGCCCATTCCCGGCATCGGCATCGGCATCCCGATGCTGATCGCACCGGTTGCCGCCGCGTTGATCGCAACCATGCTCGATCCGCAACAGCGTGCTCCGCTGGCCTATATCGGTGGTACGCTGGGTGTGCTGGTCGGCGCTGACCTGCTGCGCCTCAAGGATATCCGCAAGCTGGGCGTCCCCATCGCGTCTATTGGCGGTGCCGGCAGTTTCGATGGGGTATTTGTCACCGGCCTCCTTGCGGTATTGCTGGCGTAAAGGCCATCATCCCGATGGGAGAGGTGGATAAATAATTTTGATTTCTGCGAATGTCCTGTCTAAACTCTGTTGGTAATTCTGGAGATTGAGCATGAAAAATAGACTGCTATGGATACTGCTGACGTTCGCAACGGCGACACAAGCCGCTGCGCCTGAGTCATCAGCGCCTCCTTTATTGGTGCCTCATCAGCAGTATTCCCAGGCGGCAAAGCTGGGTGCGATGATTCTTACGCGTTCCCACTACAAGACCATGCCGCTGGACGACGCGATGTCGGAGAAGATTTTCGACAACTATTTTAAGGCGCTGGATCCGGACAAACTGTTTTTCGTGCAGGCAGATATTGATCAGTTTGCCAGTGCGCGCACGATGCTCGACGATGCGATTTCCAACGAAAGCCTGGACACACCTTACGCCATTTTCAATGCATACCAACAGCGTGCTGTCGAGCGGCTGACTTATGCCCGCGAATTGCTCAAGCAAGATTTCGAGTTCGAGCAGAATGAGAGCTACCAATATGAGCGAAGCAAGGAGGCGTGGCCGAAATCCGACGAGGAAATGCGTGACGTGTGGCGCAAGCGGGTCAAAAACGACTGGCTGCTACTGAAGCTTGCCGGCAAGGATGACAAATCCATTCGCGACAGGCTCGACAAGCGCTATGATCATTCCTTGTCGCTCATTTTCAAGAACAAGAGCGAGGACGTTTTTCAGCTGTTCATGAATGCGTATGCGATGTCCATCGATCCGCATACCAACTATCTAGGCCCAAGAGCATTAGACGATTTCAATATCTCCATGAAGCTGTCGCTTGTAGGAATAGGCGCAACGCTTCAGTTAAGAGATGAATACACAACCATACGCGAGCTTGTGCCGGGCGGGCCGGCCGCGCGATCCGGCAAGTTGAATATCGGGGATCGCATTGTCGGTGTTGGGCAAGGTGAAAATAGCATCCCGACCGAGGTGATCGGCTGGCGTATCAACGATGTGGTTGCGCTGATTCGAGGCGCCAAAGACACGGTGGTGCTTCTCGATGTGCTCCCGGCAGATGCCGGCACGGACGGGGAGCATAAGGTCATTACACTTGTGCGCGACAAAGTCAGCCTCGAACAACAGGCCGCCAAGAAAGACATCATCAAGATACAAAAAGGCGATGCAATTCGCCAGATCGGGGTAATTACCTTGCCCACGTTCTACCAGGATTTCGCCGCACGAAATAACGGCGAAAAGGAATTCAAGAGCGCCACCCGCGATGTATCGCGCCTGTTGGGCGAACTGAAAAAAGACAAGGTGGACAGCGTGCTGATCGACTTGCGCAATAATGGCGGCGGTTCGCTGAATGAAGCGATCGAGCTGACCGGCCTGTTTATCGGCAAGGGGCCGGTGGTGCTGCAACGCAACTCGGCTGGTGAAGTGAGGGTGGAAAGTGACAACAACCCTGCCCTCGCCTGGGATGGCCCGCTTGGCGTACTGATCAACCGCGGATCGGCATCAGCATCAGAAATCTTTGCTGCTGCAATACAGGACTACGGTCGCGGCCTGATCATCGGCGAGCCAAGCTTCGGCAAAGGCACTGTGCAAACCCTGATTAATCTGGATCAACTCGCGCATAACAAAGAACCGGCATTCGGCGAATTGAAGATGACCATCGCACAGTTTTTTCGGATCAACGGCGGCACCACCCAGCTGCGCGGCGTTACTCCGGATATCAGCTTGCCAGGCATCGCCGACATGGAGAATTTTGGCGAGTCCAGCTTCGACAATGCGTTGCCATGGGTGCAAATCAAGGCAGTGGATTTCAAGCCGGAAGGCAACTTGACCGAGTTGTTGCCGCTGCTGCAAATCCGCCATGAGGCACGCGTTGCGAAAGACAAGGATTTTCAGTATCTGCTCGAAGATATTGCCGAGGTCAAGGATAGACGCAAGAAAAACCTCTTCTCACTCAACGAAGCAGAGCGACGCAAAGAAAGGGATAGGCGGGAGGCGCGGCTAAAGTTACGCAAGGCCAGTAGCGATACTGACAAAGGTGAGCAGAGCACGAAAATTGCCGTTGAAGATACGACCATCGTGAAAAATACCGTACTGCAAGACGACGGTTTGCTAGCCAATGAACGTGATCTCGGCGCTGATCTGGCCGCAGAAAAGGCGCAAAAAGACGCCAAAGACGTATTGTTGGACGAAGCCGTGCATATTCTCGGCGACAAAGTCGATCTCCTGAAAATCGATACCAAACTTGCTGCACGCGTATTGCCTGATTCCGCAACAACGACGAATCAGAATCAGAAGCGCGAATAGACTGAAAATAGCAGTTACCTAATTTCCAGAATGGTCAGCCGAGCGTACCTCGGGTGCGAACGTCGAGTTATTTCGGCGCGATGGAGATACCTGTTTCAGCATTGTTTACGTACGGGACCCGCGACTCTTGAAGTAAAAACAAAATCAACACAGCCTAAGGAGAGGATTTCCCATGGATAACTCATTGCAGACACTCGATCAGGTGAGAGCTTCGGCTATCGATATGGCCGTCAGGTTTGGACCGAAAGTTCTGGTTGCCACCCTCATTCTTTTCGCCGGCTACATGGTCGGGCGCTGGGCGGGCCGTGTCCTTGAGCGTTTGCTTGTGCGATTCAAGCTTGAAACGGAAGTACGCTCCTTGCTGGTGAGTATTGCGCGGATCGTGGTCTTGGGGCTCTTCGCGATAATGGCACTGCAAAACCTGGGCATAGAATTATTGCCGCTCGTCGCAGGCCTTGGTGTGGCGGGCGCGGGGATTGCGCTTGCGATGCAGGGAATCCTCGGTAATGTCGCCGCAGGTCTTACCATCATCTTCACGCGACCCTTTCATGTCGGCGAGTACATTTCCATCGTCAAGGAAGAAGGCGAGGTTCTCGACATCAGTCTGTTCAGCACAACCTTGGGGCACCCAGACCGGTCAAAGGTTGTGATCCCAAACCGCAAAATCGTCGGCGAGATTCTTCACAATTATGGCTGGATACGGCAGCTCAACATTGCGGTGGGAGTGTCCTATGGAACCGATGTCAACGGCGCGTTGCGACTAGTCGAAGAAATTTTGCACTCAAATTCCCGCGTGCTACAGGATCCGAAGCCAGTATTAGGGGTTGCACGGCTCGCCGAATCAGGCGTCACGATCCGAGTCTCTCCGTGGGTCAATGTGCCCGACTACGATGCTGCAGTTAGCGAGGTCAACAAGACGATACTCGAAACATTCCGCTCACGGAACATCGCCATACCTCTGCCGCAATGTGAAGTCACAATGCTTGGAAGCAGGGCATAAGGTCTTTGGGATCTGAGATACGTTCGGTTTGCACCACTTAAGTCAGCTGCTGAGCAGCCGGTTTGGGGGTCACCATGTTTGCTTGGGTCTGATTAAGCCGCGTGCCTGGAAATCGCAGAAGTGCAACAGCAGAAAGTCACGTTCTGACATTTTCTGGCAGTTCAAATAGGTGCTCCTTCCGGTCATCCCGGTTTAGTGTGAAACGCGGGTGACGCCGCCGCGGTCCAATATGCGCACTCTGTCGCCAGGTTTGAATTCTTCCTTGCCTGTCTGTACGACCGAGATAACCCGCCCGCTGTCATTAAGCCTAACCATAATTTCCATCCCGTCCTCGCGGGTAATGCCTTCTTCTGCAGCAGCACCCGCCATGCCCCCCGCTACCGCGCCGAGGACTGATGCAACGGCGCTGGTCTTGCCCCCGCCCCCGACTCCGCTGCCGGCAATGCCGCCAACGATAGTGCCAGCACCCGCGCCGATGGCGGTCTTAGTCCCTTCAATCTTGACCGGGCGCACCGTTTCCACGACGCCGGTCTGGACAGACTGCACCCGGCGCGCTTCATCGCGGCTATACGTGTCGCCAGCGTTGCTGGTGGCACAACCCCCTATGGCAACTGCAATGCCGAGTATCAACAAGGTATTAATGTGTTTCATGACGGTGGCTCCTGAGTAATGTTTTTGCCTGGCAATAGTAAATCAAACCACATCGAATCCGGCATCCTCGATGGCGGCCTTGAATTGTGCAACTTTGGCCTGCTCCGGATTGTAGATTACCGTGGCTCGATTTTGTTCCAGCGAAACGTCCACGCTGGATACACCGGGGATTTTCTGCAGCACGCCTTTGACGCTGTTTACGCAGCCGCCGCAGGTCATGCCTTTGATGTTGAGTTGCAGGGTTTCCATGCTGTTTCCTCCGTTAATGTTGTTTAACGTAAAACCCGCGTAGCGAATCCTTGTCTCCCTCGCCCTCGGGGAGAGGGCTGGGGAGAGGGAAACGGGCATGGCGGGTTTCATTGTCAGGCTGCATCTTTGCCATGCCCGTTATTATTAAGGCCGCCACCGCCTGAATTTTTCATTGTAAGGCCGCCAGCGCTTGAGCAGCAGCGCATTGCTGACCACCGATACCGAGCTCATCGCCATCGCTGCGCCTGCGATCACCGGATTGAGCATGCCTGCGGCTGCAAGCGGGATGCCCAGCACATTGTAGGCAAACGCGAAAAACAGGTTCTGGCGAATTTTGCTCAGCGTTGTGCGCGACAGGTCGATGGCGTCTGCCACGCTCATCAGGTCGTTGCGCATCAGCGTAATGTCGGCGGCTTCGATGGCGATGTCGCTGCCGCTCTTCATGGCAAAGCTCACGTCTGCCGCAGCCAGCGCAGGCGCATCGTTGATGCCATCGCCCACCATGCCGACCAGTTTCCCTTCTGACTTCAATGACTGCACTTGGCCGGCTTTGTCCTGCGGCAGCACTTCGGCGCGGAATTCGCCGATGTTTGCCTGTCTGGCAATGGCCTGTGCGGTGGCGGCGTTGTCTCCGCTCAGCATTACCACGTGGATGCCCATTCCGGATAAGCGCGCCACTGCACCGGCGCTGCTGTCACGTAATGTGTCGGCAAAGGAGATGCAGCCGAGCAGGGTGTTTCCCTGCGCCAAGGCGATGACGGTCTTGCCCTGTTGCTGCAAGGCCAGTATCTGCGCCTCATCCAGCGCGGCACCTGATTGCATGATGAAAGCAGGGGATCCGAGCAGGTAAGCTATGCCGCCAATCTCGGCGCGCAGGCCGCTGCCCGAAAGTTCATTGAGGCTGTCGGTTCGTGCGGGTGTCACGCGCCGCGCCTGAGCGTATTCCAGCAGTGCGCGCGACAGCGGATGGGTGGAGCCTTGCGCCATGCTGGCGGCAATGCGCAGCAATTGTTTTTCATCGCTGCCCGGTGCGGGCAGCAGATCGGTGACCTTGGGTTTGCCCTCGGTAAGCGTGCCCGTTTTATCCACGACCAGGACGGCGAGTTTGTGCGCATGTTCCAGTGCCGTGGCATCTTTCACCAGGATGCCCGCTTGCGCCGCGCGTCCGGAGGCGACTACCACGGCGGTCGGTGTGGCCAGCCCGAGCGCGCAGGGGCAGGCGATGACCAGCACCGACACCGCATTGATCAGTGCTGTGGCGAAGCCGCTGCCGAGCGCCCACCACGCGATGAAGGTCAACACGGCGATGACCAGCACCACCGGAACGAAGATGCCGGCAATTTTGTCAGCCAGTTTCTGGATCGGTGCTTTTGATCCTTGTGCCTGTTCCACCAGGCGGATGATGGCGGCGAGCTGGGTCTGTGCGCCCACTGCCACGGCCAGGCACTTGAGCAGGCCATGCTGGTTAAGCGTGGCGGTATAGACCTTGTCGCCCTCATGTTTGGCCTGTGGCAGGCTTTCCCCGGTGAGCATGGCCTCGTCCAGGCTGGATGTGCCTTCCAGCACCAGGCCGTCCACCGGCACGCTCTCGCCGGGCCGCACCAGATAGATGTCACCGGGTTTGACCTGCGCTACCGGCACGTCCATCCTGATGCCGTCGCGCTCCACATGCGCCAGCTTGGGCTGCAAATTCATCAGGGCTTCCAGCGCAGCGGAAGCCTTGCCCTTGGCGCGCGCTTCCAGCAGCTTGCCCAGCAGCACCAGCGTGATGATGGTCGCGCTGGCCTCGAAATACACGGGTATATCCAGATTGAGAAGCAACACCGCACAGCTCAGCAGATAGGCTGCGCTGGTGCCGAGCGCGATCAGCACGTCCATGTTCGCACCGCCGCCACGCAGGCTGTGCCACGCGCCGCGGTAAAAGCGCCTGCCTATCCAGAATTGCACCGGCGTGGCGAGCAGCCATTGCAGCCACACGGGGAGCAGGCCATGAGCACCGTGAGCGCCCCGGGTAAACAGCATCACCGCCATTTCCAGCAGCAGCGGAGCGGTGAGCAGCAACGAGATGATGAACCGCATGCGCTCGTGGCGGTAGGCTTCTGCGCGCTCCTGTTTTTCTGCCGCAAAATCGCGCATCGGGTGGGCATCGAAGCCGGCGCGTTGCACGGCTGCGATCAATGCCGTGAGATCGGTATTTTGCTGGTTGAACTCGATGCGGGCTTTTTCCGTGGCGAAATTCACCGTGGCAGAGACTTCCGGCATGCGGTTGAGCACCTTTTCGATGCGCGCGGCACAGGCCACGCAAGTCATGCCGGTGATCTGCAATTCGGTGACAGCGCCGTGCGATCCGCCAGGTACCGGAGCAGGCGCGGGAGGGGCAGTTTGGTCGCGGATTTCAGGCATGGCGATCGTGCAAGAAAGTGGGAAAAATTTGCCGGTTGGGTCAGAGAAACACAGGATAACAAACCGCTGGGCAGGTGTCTCTAAGGATATTTCTTATCCCCGACTACTGGAATGGCCATCCAAATAATTCATGCAAAAATCGCGGATGATTTCTTCCTCATTGGCAGGAATGATCAGGATGGGTTTTGAACCTGCACGCGCAATTTTCGCCTGGCCGGACTGGTTGGCTGCACTATCCAGTTCGAAGCCGAGAAATGCCAGCGAGCCGCAGATTCCTGCACGAATTTCCGGGGAATGTTCGCCGATCCCGCCCGAGAAAACGAGTGCGTCCATGCCACCCGCCTTGGCTGCGAAGCCACCGATTGCGGCGCGCACCTGGCGGCAGAAATAATCGATGGCGAATTTTGCAGGTGCGCTGTTGCTGGAAACAAGGTCCTTCATTTCGGAGCTTTCACCATCGGACAGCGCGATCAACCCCATCTTGTGAAACACCATGTCGCTCAATTGTGCAGGCGCAAAGCGCTGCGCCAGTTCCAGCATCACGCCGGGATCGAGGTCGCCGCTTCGGGTGCCCATCGGAATGCCGCCCGCAGGGGTATAGCCCATCGTGGTGTCCACGGATTTCAGGTTCTCCAGCAGGCACAGGCTTGCGCCGCTACCCAGATGGGCGACGACAATTTTTCCATGGGCGGCGCCACCCAAAATTCCGGGCAGGACTTTGGCGATGTATGCGTAGTTGAGGCCGTGAAAGCCGAAGCGGCGCAGGCCGAGCTCATTCGGGATGGGGAGGCGTCTGGACAGTTCGGGCAGAGTGGTGTGGAACGCCGTATCGAAACACGCGATTTGCGGCGCCTTGAAACGTTGCGCGCACAGATCAATGCCGAGCAGGTTGCCCGGCAAATGCAGTGGCGCAAGAGGAATCAGGTCATTCAGCCGCGTCCGCTCGGCAGCATCAATCAGCCGTGCTGCATCGGCGATGTCTCCGCCATGAACGAAGCGGTGGCCGATGACAGCAGGAATATCGCTTCCCAAATCCTTCAGCAACCGGTCGAATGCCTGCTGCGGTTTGCGCGCATGCTCATAATGGAAGCTGCGCCGCGAGCCGTCGGTGTGAAACAGGCTCGCTTTCAAGGATGACGAGCCGCAGTTGATGGTGAGGATATTTGATGTCATACCAAATAGCCTATTAGGCCGTCATTCCCGCGCAGGCGGGAATCCAGCAAGGACAAACATCCCGTGAAGCGGACAAAACCGCGATATTGTCCCGCTTCGCGGGAGATTTATTAATCATCTGGATTCCCGCCTGCGCGGGAATGACGTAGCTGCGTGCTAATAGACTATTTAATGTCATGTCCTCACCAGTGCCAGCAGCTTATCGAAAGATTCCGCGAACAGCTTGATTCCATCGTACTGCAGTTGCTCGCCTGCCTCGTTCAGATCAATGCCCAGTGCAGCCAGGGCGGCAGAATGCTGCAGTGCCTCTTCTACCCCGGCGTCCAGCGTGCGGGCAACCTTGCCGTGATCGCGGAACGCCGCCAGTGTCGCGTCAGGCATCGTGTTAACCGTTTCCGGACCGATCAGCGGTTCGATGTAGAGCACGTCGCTGTAGGCGGGATTCTTGGTGCCGGTGCTGGCCCACAGCGGAAACTGGAGACGCACGCCAGCGCGGGCCAGTTCAGCGAAAGTCGGCCCGTGGAACAGTTCCCGATAACGCCGGTAGGCCAGCTTGGCCATCGCTACCGCGCTCTTGCCGCGCAGCGCGAGCGCTTCAGGCGAGCCGCAGGCGTCCAGTTTCTTGTCCACCAGCGTATCCACCCGGCTCAGGAAAATGCTCGCGACAGATTTCAGCCGCCGCGGGTCGCCGCCGCTTTCCACCCATTTGCGTGCGCCACGTGTGTAGGCATGCGCCACCGCATCTTCGTGAGCCACGGAGAACATCAGCGTGACATTGACATTCAGTCCCTCCGCAGTGAGGCGCTCGAAGGCGCGGATACCCGCCGGGGTGGCGGGCAATTTGACCAGAAGGTTGTCGCGTCCCACTAATGTCTTGAGGCGGCGGGCTGTGGCCACGCTGCCTTCTTCGTCTGCGGAAAGATGGGGGGAGACTTCCAGGCTGACATAACCGGCGTCGCCCGCCGTGGCCTTGTAAATCGGCAGAAACAGGTCGCAGGCATCGCGGATGTCGGGTATCACGAGGGCCTCATAACGTGCCTCGGCAGGCAGGCTACCGGCTTTCAGGCGCGCCAGTTCGTCTTTGTAATAGGGGCTGTCGGACACCGCCTTGTGGAAGATGGAGGGGTTGGACGTGACACCATCTACGCCGTCCTCGGCGATGAGGCGCTGGAGCCCGCCCTCACGCAGCAAGGTGCGGGACAGGTTGTCCAGCCAGATGTGCTGGCCATGCTGCCTGATGGCGAGGAGAGGGTTCATGGTTTTTTTCCTTCAATAAGGCCATGTCCAGCCATCCGCCTCGGGCAGATCGACGCCGTGCTCATGGGCATAGGTGCGGCATTCGATCTGTTTATCGCGCAGCCGCTGCTTGACGTGGGCGCCGGCCACGCTCAGCGCAGGGATGCGGTCGATCACGTCGATGGCCAGGCTGAAGCGGTCGATCTCGTTCTCGATCGCCAGTTCCAGCGGCGTGTTGATGCTGCCCTTTTCCTTGTAGCCGCGCACGTGCAGGTTTTTGTGGTTGGCGCGGCGGTAGGCGAGGCGGTGGATCAGCCAGGGATAGCCGTGGAAGTTGAAGATGATCGGCTTGTCGAGCGTGAACAGGCTGTCGAAATCCTTGTCGGACAATCCGTGCGGATGCTCGCTGCTTGGCGTGAGCGTATACAGATCGATGACGTTGACGAAGCGTATCTTCAGCTGCGGAAAGTTTTCGCGCAGCAGCACCACTGCCGCCAGCGCTTCCCTGGTGGGTACGTCGCCTGCGCTGGCCATCACCAGATCCGGCTCGGCGCCGTCGTCATTGCTCGCCCATTCCCAGATGCCGATGCCCTTGGTGCAGTGTGAGATCGCCGCTTCCTTGTCGAGATACTGCAAATGCTTCTGCTTGTCGCAGACGATGACATTGATGTGGTCCGTGCTTTCCAGGCATTGCGCGGAAACGGCCAACAGCGTGTTGACGTCGGGCGGCAGGTAGATGTGCGTGACGTCGGGGCTCTTGTTCAGCACCACGTCGAGGAAGCCCGGGTCCTGATGGGTGAAGCCGTTGTGATCCTGGCGCCAAACGGTGGAGGTGATCAGCAGGTTGAGCGAGGACACGGGTTCGCGCCAAGGGAGTTTCCGCGACATGGTGAGCCACTTGGCGTGCTGGTTGAACATCGAGTCGATGACATGGACGAAGGCTTCGTAAGTGGAGAAGAAGCCGTGGCGGCCGGTGAGCAGATAGCCTTCCAGCCAGCCTTCCAGCGTATGCTCGGAGAGCATCTCCATCACCCGTCCGTCCGGCGACAGCTCGCCGCCGTCGGCGTCCTCCGGCAGAAAATCGGCGAGCCAGGTTTTCTTGCTGGCCGCGTAGATGTCGTCGAGCTTGTTCGAAGAATTTTCGTCCGGGCCGAACACGCGGAAATTGTGCATGTTGGCGCGCATGATGTCGCGCAAAAATTTGCCCAGCGGGCGCGTATTCTCGGCCGTGATCTTGCCCGGCCCCGGCAGTTCGATGGTGTAGTCGCGGTAATCCGGCATTCTCAGCACCTTGCGCAGCAGCCCGCCGTTCGCGTGCGGATTCGCGCTCATGCGGCGCGGCCCCCTGGGTGCGAGGGCCTTCAGTTCGGGCAGCAGCTTGCCGGATGCATCGAACAACTCCTCCGGCCGGTAGCTGCGCAGCCATGCTTCCAGTTGCGCGAGATGGGCGGGGTTGTCGTGCAGCTTGCCGAGCGGCACCTGGTGTGCGCGCCAGTAGCCTTCCACCTTGTGGCCGTCCACTTCCTTGGGACCGGTCCAGCCCTTGGGGCTGCGCAGTACGATCATCGGCCAGCGCGGTCGCAGCGGGTTGCCGCTGCTGCGGGCCTGCTGCTGGATGCGGCGGATTTCCAGCACGCACTGCTCCATCGTCGCGGCCATTTCCTGATGCATGGTCATGGGGTCGGAGCCTTCAACAAAATAAGGCGTCCAGCCGTAGCCCTTGAACAGGTTTTCCAGCTCATCGTGCGAGATGCGCGACAGCAGGGTTGGGTTGTTGATCTTGTAACCGTTGAGATGCAGGATGGGCAGCACCGCGCCGTCGCGGATCGGGTTGAGAAATTTGTTGGAGTGCCAGGAAGTGGCCAGCGGCCCCGTCTCGGCCTCGCCGTCGCCTACCATCACCGCCACCAGCAGATCGGGATTGTCGAAGGCCGCGCCGAAGGCGTGCGAAATGCTGTAGCCGAGCTCGCCGCCCTCGTGGATCGAACCCGGTGTCTCCGGCGTGCAGTGGCTGCCGATGCCGCCGGGAAAGGAAAACTCCCGGAACAGCTGGCGCATGCCTTCCTCGTCTTCGCTCTTGTTCGAATAGATTTCGCTGTAGGTGCCTTCCAGATACACCGGCGCCAGCACGCCGGGCGCGCCATGGCCGGGGCCGGCCAGGAAAATGGCATTGAGGTCAAACTTGTTGATCAGGCGGTTGAGGTGGATGTAGGTGAAGCTCAATCCGGGGCTCGACCCCCAGTGGCCGAGCAGGCGCTGTTTGATGTGCCCGGGGCTGAGCGGCTCGCGCAGCAGCGGATTGTCGCGCAGATAGATCATGCCGGCCGCGAGATAATTGCAGGCACGCCAGTAGGCGTTCATCCTGTCGATTTCTAGCTGGGGCAGCGTCATATGGCTTGGGCTCATGCAGCCTCCTGTATCAATAGGTGTTCAGGGCGGAGCAGACCATTCCGGTTAAATGCAGTTCGGCGTGGCATGCCGGCGATGCAATGCCACGCAGAATTTACCACGTTTGTTACATCGCCCGCTTGATGCTCGTTGCGCCGCGAATCTGGCCGGGTGCGTAGCCGGTGGCTTTGTCGTGCGGGTAGTCTTCTGCCAGGCGCGCTTTCACATTGGCGGGGATCTGTTCGGCGCTGCCGTGGCAGCTTACGCAGCCGGGTTGCAGCCCAATCGCCTTCATGTAGCGGAAATAGGTGCCTGCCGGTTCATTGACCACTTCGGCAAATTCCATCGCTTCCGGTTTTTCACCTTTGGCTGCGCGCGCTTCAAACTCCTGCAATACTTTTTGTTCCCATGCGTCAGGCGTTCCGAGCAACGGGTTGCGCACTTTGAGCGAAACGCGGGTCAGTTTCCAGCCCTGCTTGCGCGAGATGTCGCCGGACATTTTGGGTGCGATTTCCTTGCACACACGGATGGCCGACTCGGGACCGCCTTCGGCAATGGCTTTCTGATTTTCAGCGGCAAGCTGTTTCATGAACGGCATGGCCACGGCGCGACTTTCCTCCTGATACTTGCTGGTGTCGTCAGCCAGTGCGGGTGCGGCAGACAGGGCAAGCATGATGGGTAGAAGTTTGTTCATGTAATTTCCTCAGTATGAGAGTAAAAAGAAATGCCCGGCAGACAGGCTTGCCTGCCGGGCGCGGCGTTCTGATGCAGAACTTATTTCTTATCCATCGGGCAGGTGTTCATGCCGAACAGCGTGTAGGCCGGGCAGAACCTGAATAGGCCGGTCAACAGCGGCAGCAAACCGATCCAGCCCCACACGCCGATCTGCCCTGCCAGCGTCAGCCCGATCAGAACCAGGCCCACTACGATGCGCAGCGCACGGTCAACACCACCTACATTCAATTTCATGGTCTTCTCCTGTTGAAAAAATTTGTTTGGTTCCAGCTCTAATCTTCAGCTCTTAGCTGCCATGCCGCGTGGCACGCAACGCATTTCGATAATGTGTCACTCAGCATCTTCAAAAGTTCCGGTGCGGGTTTGCCATTCTCCGCAGCCTTGGCGATCTCGTCCATGTCATGATGCACGCTCATGCCCAGTGTCTTGAACGGCAACGGCAACCTTGCCATGAGCGTCGGGTTTACGTCTGCGGCAGCAGCCATGCCTGCCGATCGGGCAGCCTTGGTAATCTGACCCAAGTCTCCGCGATTGGCGCCATCGATGATTCCATGCGTTGCGGATAACATGCCGCGCATCTCCTGCAAGACCAGATTGCGCTCGTTCGCTTTCAGCACAACAGCAGTTCTGTTGTCCGTCCCCGTGACAGTATTGCCGCGCACAAAAAACCATGCGAACACGGCAATGGTCACAACCCAGAGCAGTATGGCGAGCAAAGCGATTTTGTTGGATTTCATTGGTTATGGTTCCTGGCAATAGAGTTGCAGCGAATTGCAGGATACAGACGCCAGGAGCGGCTGTCTGTGAGGTAAGTCACATAGCTAAAGTTCGGAGAATTCCTTTAGCGCCGAGGCATGAACGATTTCAATTTGTTCGCGCCCCAGTTTTATCCATCCCTGTTCGGAAAAGTTTTTCAGCAGGCGGCTGACGATCTCGCGCACGCTGCCGAGTTCATCGGCCAGTGCCTGATGCGTGGTGAGGATGGGAGTGGGCCTGGAAGCGAGCAGCGCGGCGAGGCGCTGGTCGAGTTTCTGGAAGGCAACGGCGGAGACCAGTTGCATCATGTCGGTGAGGCGTTCGGAAAACAGGCTGAAGATGTAGTCGCGGAACGGTTCGTGCATGGACAGCAGCGTCCGGAACACCGCAGGCGGCAGCACCACCATTGAAGCATCTTCTTCCACGATTCCCCGTGCATGGAAGCGGGCGTGACCCAGCAAACAACTGCTGGTGAGGATGCAGCTTTCGCCGGAGCAGACGCGGTAAAGCTGCAATGCGCGGCCATTGGCAGCAGCCTTGATCACGCGGATGCTGCCGGACAGCAGCAGCGGAAAGCCCTGGCAGGGCTGGTTTTCATCGAATACCACTGTGCCCGCCGGCAGGTGCATGGCCGTGGCGCCGGCGAGTACGTTATCGAGTTGTGCCGCAGGCACATCCCGCAGCATCGGGTAGAGCTGCAACAGCAGGTTTTGGGAGTTGCTATCGAGCATGTGTCTGCCGAAGGCTGGAGTTGATGGCGGCCATGAGCTGTATGCGCCTTACACTTCCGGGCGCATGTGCGGGAACAGGATCACGTCGCGGATGCTCGGGCTGTCGGT
>JAUQWW010000004.1 GCA_030834965.1 Gallionellaceae bacterium
CAGGAAAAAGGTATCACACTCACAGCAGTAAGCGAATTCCGCTCGATCACTGGCAAGGGCGTGACGGGAACCGTCGAAGGTCGAGTGGTCGCACTGGGTAACCTCAAGCTGTTCGAAGAATTGCACCTCGACGCAGGCGAGTTGCCCGCACGTGCCGAGACGTTGCGCAGTGATGGCCAGACCGTGATGCTGCTTGCAATTGACGGTAAGCCTGCCGGGCTGATCGGCGTGGCCGACCCGGTTAAAGAGTCCACAGCGGAAGCCATACGCGCCCTGCACGAAGAAGACGTGCAGGTCATCATGCTGACGGGTGACAACCGCACCACGGCCGAGGCGGTGGCGCGCAAGCTGGGCATAGACCGTATCGAGGCTGAAGTGTTGCCCGAACAAAAGGCTTCCATCGTCAAGCAACTGCAATCACAGGGTCGCTTCGTCGCAATGGCGGGTGATGGCATCAACGATGCCCCGGCGCTGGCGCAGGCACAGGTTGGTATCGCGATGGGCACCGGCACCGATGTGGCGATGGAAAGCGCAGGTGTAACGCTGGTCAAGGGAGACCTGCGCGGAATCGTGCGCGCCGTGCGGCTTTCCCGCGCCACCATGCGCAATATCCGCCAGAACCTGTTCTTTGCATTCATCTACAACGTGCTGGGCATTCCCGTTGCGGCGGGCGTGCTGTACCCGTTCTTCGGGCTGCTGCTCTCGCCCATCATCGCCGCGGCTGCGATGAGCTTCAGTTCGGTGTCGGTGATTACGAATGCGCTGCGGCTGCGCCGCGTTGCGCTTTGAGGCGTCGGTGCGCTGTCGCTTCGGCGGAAATGCGGGTGGCGCATCTTGTTCCCTTTTCCGAGCCGCAAGCTGGTAAAGTGGCGCCGACTTAAACGGGGAATAACTGGATGAAAAAATTTGCTGATGCTTTGGCCTTGCTGGCTATCACCGCCTGGGTGGGCGGGCTGTGGGGCGTAGGCTACATGGCCGTGCCGGTGCTGTTCCAGGCTCTGCCGGGCAATCCACTGGCAGGATTGCTGGCGGGCAAGATGCTCGCCGTGGTTGCCTACATTGGCTTTGCCAGCGCGTGCTACCTGCTGGCTTATCACTTGATTGCTTCCGGCAGTGCGGCATTACGGCTGACCGTTTTCTGGATTATCGTTGCCATGCTGTTGCTCGCGATGATCGGACATTTTGGCATCCATCCCATCCTGGTCGATCTCAAGGCGCAGGCGTTGCCCGCCGACGTGATGCACAGTGCGTTCAAGGATCGCTTCCGAGCTCTGCACGGTGTGTCCAGCATCCTCTATCTGGTGCAATGTCTGCTGGGAGCGGTGTTGGTGCTGAAGGCAAAGCGTTGTTGATTCCGGATATTCCTCAATCCTAAGTCGCACCCTCTCCCCCAGCCCCTCTCCCGCAAGCGGGAGAGGGGTGCGCGGTAGCGCGGGAGAGGGTGGATTCGACTAGCTTCCGCTCATCTCCAGCATCAACTGATTAACCCGCTTCACGAAGCTGGCCGGATCATCCAGCTGGCCGCCTTCTGCCAGCAAGGCCTGATCGAACAGCACTGAGGTCCAGTCGTCGAATTTCTTTTCCTCGACCTTCAGGCGCAGCACCACCGGATGTTTGGGATTGATCTCGAGTATGGGCTGCGACACCGGCGCCTTCTGCCCGGAAGCCTTGAGCAGGCGCGCGAGATTCGCGTTCATGTCGTGTTCGTCCGCCACCAGACAGGCGGGCGAATCGGTCAGGCGGTGGGTCACGCGCACTTCCTTGACGCGCCCGGTGAGGCTGGCCTTGATCTTGTCGGTCAGCGCCTTGAATTCACCGGCGTCCTTCTCCTGTTCCTGTTTCTCAGCCTCATCTTCCAGCTTGCCGAGATCGAGCCCGCCCTTGGCCACCGACACCAGCGGCTTGCCCTGGAACTCATGCAGGTTGCTCACCACCCACTCGTCCACGCGGTCGCTTAGCAACAGCACTTCGATGCCCTTCTTGCGGAACACTTCCAGATGCGGGCTGTTTTTCGCGGCGTTGAAGCTGTCGGCGGTGATGTAATAAATCTTGTCCTGCCCTTCCTTCATGCGCCCGATGTAATCCGCCAGCGTAACCGTTTCCTCGGCGTTGTCCGCATGGGTCGAAGCTAAACGTAAAAGCCCGGCGATCTTGTCCTTGTTGGCGAAGTCTTCCCCTACGCCTTCCTTCAGCACGCGGCCAAACTCGCCCCAGAATTTGGTGTATTTCTCCGGGTCATTTTTGGCCAGGTCTTCCAGCAGGCCGAGCACCTTCTTCGTGCAGCCTGAGCGGATCGCCTCGATATCCTTCGACTCCTGCAAAATCTCGCGCGACACGTTCAGCGGCAGGTCGCTGGAATCGACCACCCCGCGCACGAAACGCAGGTAATGCGGCATCAGCTGCTCTGCATCGTCCATGATGAACACGCGCCGCACATACAGCTTGACGCCGTGCATCGCGTCGCGGTCCCACAGGTCGAACGGCGCGCGGGCCGGGATGTAAAGCAGCTGCGTGTATTCCTGCTTTCCCTCGACGCGCGCATGCACCCATGCCAGCGGGTCTTCATAGTCATGGCCGACGTGTTTGTAGAATTCCTTGTACTGCTCGTCGGTGATGTCGCTCTTGGCGCGCGCCCACAAGGCAAAAGCCTGATTGACGGTTTCGTCCTCCTCCAGCACCTGCTGCTCACCGTCCTTCCATTCCTCCTTCTTCATCAGAATGGGCTGCACGATGTGGTCCGAATACTTGCGGATGATGGAACGTATCTTCTGGCCGCTGAGCAGGTCATCCTGCCCCTCGCGCAGATGCAGCACGATTTCCGTGCCGCGCGCAGCCTTCTCCACCATCTCGATCGCGAACTCGCCGCCGCCATCGGATTCCCAGCGCACGCCCTGATCAGTCTTTTCGCCTGCACGGCGCGTCGTCACCGTCACCTTGTCGGCCACGATGAAGGCCGAATAAAAGCCCACGCCAAACTGTCCGATCAGGTTCGCATCCTTCTGCTGGTCGCCGGAAAGCCGCGAAAAGAATTCGCGCGTGCCGGACTTGGCTATCGTGCCCAGGTTATTGATGACCTCGTCGCGGCTCATGCCGATGCCGTTGTCGCTGATGGTCAGCGTGCGCGCGGCCTTGTCATAGCTGACGCGGATATTCAGCTCGGAATCGTTCTCGAACAGCGTCGCGTTATGCAGCGCCTCGAAGCGCAGCTTGTCGCTGGCATCGGACGCATTGGAAATCAGCTCGCGCAGGAAAATCTCGCGGTTCGAATACAGCGAATGAATCATCAGTTGCAGAAGCTGCTTCACCTCGGCCTGAAAGCCCATGGTTTCGCGGTTATTGGTTGCAGTGTCGGTCATTGTTTTCTCCGTTGATAAATGCAGGCACGCGGGTAGATGGGGGCGGATTTGCGGGTTTCAAGAGGGGGTGTTACACATTCAGCCAGGGCCTGCGCAGCGGCTTATTCACTCAAGGATTTCTCCAGCACCTCAAACATCAATCCCTGCACCTTGGGCAGCCCGAATTTCGGGTCCGATGCGGGAAACGGCCTGATCTCGCCGGTGCGCCGGTAGCCGTGCCGCCCGTAATAGGCGATCAATTCGTGGCGCAGCGTGATCACCTGCATTTGCATCCGGGCCACGCGCCACTCTGCCCGGGAAGTTTTTTCCGCCTCATCCATGAGCCGGCTGCCCAGGCCCTGTCCCTGCAAATCCGGCCGGATGACCAGCATGCCGAGATAGGCGGTCGCCGCATCCGCCCTCGCCAGATGTACCGAACCGATGATCTCCTCGGCGCACATGCATAGCAGAACCACCGAATTATCCATCCCGATCAGGCGCGATATTTCTTCCGCATCGGTGCGCTGTCCTCCCAGCAGGTCGGCCTCGGTCGTCCAGCCGGCGCGGCTCGATTCCCCGCGATAAGCCGAATTGACCAGCGCAACAATCGCCTCCACGTCAGATTCAACGGCACGGCGGAAAAAAAGGTTGGCGCTACTCGCTGCCTGCGATGCTTGCGAAGGTGCGATGTTCATTCGGCCTCGACAAATTCCAGTGCATTCTGGTCGGGGTCGCGGCAAAACAAGGCACGGCGGCCCGATTTGCTTGAGGTGTAGGCAATGCCCGCCGCTTCCAGCCGGCGCATCAATTCTTCCAGGTTGCTCACCGCCAGCGCGACATGGCGGTCACGCCCGCCGTGCGGTGGGCGCTGCAATCCCGCTTCCGGATCGGGCAGCTGCATCAGGTGGATTTGCTGGTTCGCGCCAACGTCGTACCACACGCCCGGAAAGCCCAGATCGGGACGCGCCGGGCTGGGCGCCAGACCCAGCAACGCCTCGTAAAAATGACGCGAGCGCTCAAGGTCGGCGGTGAGGAAAGTGGCATGCAGCAACGCGACAATTTTCATGTTCCGGTACGGTTCAAGGATTGCCGCACACTATAAAAGCGCGGGCTGGAGAAGGCAATTGCGTTTCCCTCGCCCCCGGCCCTCCCCCGCAAGCGTGCGAGGGTGGCAAGGACTCGCTGGGCGAGTTTCACGCTAGAATGCCCCCATCGCTTTCATAAGGAACGGCCATGGAATACAGACAATTGGGCGACAGCGAGCTGCGCGTGTCGGCATTGACGCTCGGCACCATGACCTTCGGCGAACAGAACAGCGAGGCGGAGGCGCATGCCCAGCTCGATCTCGCCGTGTCGCGCGGGGTGAATTTCATCGACACCGCCGAGATGTACCCGGTCGCACCACGCGCCGAAACAGCGGGGCGTACCGAGAGTTACGTCGGCACATGGCTCAAGAATCAGCAGCGCGACAAGCTTATCGTCGCCACCAAGATCACCGGCCCGGCGCGCGGCTTCGCCTGGATACGCAATGGCCCGCGCATCAACCGCGCACACATCACCGCCGCGATAGACAGCAGCCTGCGCCGCCTGCAGACCGACTACGTTGACCTCTACCAGATCCACTGGCCGGACCGCTATGTGCCCATGTTCGGCGCAACCAGCTACGACGCAGCGCAGGAGCGCGACAGCACGCCCATCGCCGAGCAGCTGCAAGTGCTGGCGGAACTGGTCCAGGCCGGCAAGGTGCGCCACATCGGCGTGAGCAACGAAACACCGTGGGGCGTGGGCGAATTCGTGCGCTGCGCGGCTGAGCTCGGCCTGCCCAGAATCGTCTCGGTGCAGAATGCCTACCACCTGATGAACCGCACTTTCGAAAGCGGTCTCGCGGAAGTCTGCCACCACGCAAACGTCGGCCTGCTCGGCTACAGCCCGTTAGCGTTTGGCTGGCTCACCGGAAAATATATCGCCGATCCCCATGCTCATGGGCGCATCACCCTGTTCCCCGGCTTCGGCCAGCGCTACGCCAAACCCAACGTCCCTGCCGCGACGAAAGAATATATGCGCATCGCACTGGAAGCAGGCCTGAGCCCTGCAACGATGGCGCTCGCTTTTGTCCGAACGAGAGGATTCACTACCAGCGTTATTCTCGGTGCAACCAACGTGCGGCAGTTGCAGGAGAATCTGGATAGCACGGAGGTAATACTGTCGGCGGAAGTGCTGGAGCAAATCGAGGCGGTGCACAAGGTGTTTCCGAATCCGGCGCCGTGATGTTCACCATACTTGAGATCAAAGCGGTAAAAGTGATACGCCCGCTTATACGGCAAGCCACTCCAGGAGATATACGGCGTTCTTGCCACCCACTTTAAGCTCCAGCGCCTTCCCGTCCAGATCGCGGCAAGATAAGGCGCAACAACATCCTGAAACGGCGGAACGCCCCCTGTGGCGCTTCCGCCCCGCAAAGTTCAGGGAGCGACTTTTCTGGCAGCCCCACCCTACTGAATGATTTCCTGCATCCCCGGCTGATACAGCTTGACGTTGTCACGGCCGTTTTTCTTGGCATGGTACATGGCGATGTCGGCGCTCTTGACCAGCAGTTTTTCGTCGGTGCCGTGCTGGGGATAGACCGCGACGCCGATGCTCGATGAAATATGCAGCGTGTGGCCGGCCAGTTCAAAAGGCTGGATGAGCGCATGGCGTATCTTTTCGCCCACCATGCCGGCGTCCTGCTCCGCTTCGATGATGGGCAGCAGCACGACGAATTCGTCGCCGCCTATCCGCGCGGCGGTGTCTGACGCACGCAGGCAATCCTGAATGCGCTGCGCCGCTTCCTTCAGCAACAGGTCGCCCACCGCGTGGCCATAGGTATCGTTGATCGGCTTGAACTTATCCAGATCGAGAAACATCAGCGCCAAATGGTTGCGTTCACGTTTGGCGGCTGCAAGCGCCTGTTGCAGGCGGTCGCTGAACAGCGCGCGATTCGGCAGATGCGTGAGCCCATCGTACTGGGCCATGTGGCGCATGTGCTCCTCGATATCCTTGCGTTCGGTAATGTCGGTCGAAATGCCGCACAAGGCATAGATGCTGCCATCCTCATGCCGCAGCGGAAGCTTGACCGACAGATAGACCGCCGTCAGCCCGGTGAGGATATTGAGGCTGACCTCTTCAGCCTGCACCGTTTCCCCGCCCTGCAAAACGCGCAGATCATCCTCACGCCGCTCGGCTGCGGTCGCGGCATCGAAGAACTTGTAATCGTCATATCCGACGATCTCTTCCATCGGCGCATCGAACAATTTGCGTAGTAGGCCGTTGGCGAACAGGTAACGGCCCTGCGTGTCCTTCACGTAGATATATGCACTGACATTTTCCAGAATATCCGAGAGCAGCTTCTCGCTCTCCCTGAGCGCCTGATCGGCGCGACTTCTTCCCAGGGCGATTTCGGCCAGATTTGCGGTCTGCTCGATCAGGTGTATGTCGGCACCCGCCGGCTTGCGCGCTTCACGCAGATAAATGGCAAGCGTGCCGAGCACCTTGCCGGCGGCGGAACGGATGGGCTCCGACCAGCATGCCCGCAACCCCGCCTTGCCTGTAATTTCCTCATGGTGCGCCCAGTAATCATGAACCTGGATATCTTCAACGATGACCCGCTGGCCGGTAAATGCGGCGGTGCCGCAACAGCCTGCCCCGATGCCGATTTCAATCCCGTTGAGCGCCGCCTTGAAAAAATCCGGCAGACTGGGCGCAGCACCGATGAGCAGATGCTTACCCGCGCCGTCGAGCAGCGAAATGCTGCAAATCATCGCCGGATTCTCCTGCTCCACGCCGCGCACGATGGCTTCCAGTATGGTCGGCAGCGGCGCTCCATGGGCTAGCCGTTCGAGGACATGGTTGCGGAATTGTTCACGCTGCTCGGAATGTTTGCGGGCGGAGGCGCCACGGGCAAGGCGGCGATTGATGCGGATGATGTAGAAGGCGACGGCGGCGACGATGCCGGCCAGCAGCAAGGCAAGCAACACCTTCACCATGCCTGCCTCTCGCACAGTGCAACGCGCTGCCGCATCCGTATCAGAACGCGTTCAACCGTGTGCATGGGGCTTCGAATGCATTGCATGGAAGCCGATGCTATCACAATTATGGGATGAGTCTGTCACGCCAGCGCCCCGTTTTACTCCGGCCTTCGTTGTTGGCATAATCCGCCGCCACTTTTATGAAATTTTCCCCATGCTGCCATCGATCGAACAACGCCTTGCCCTCGAACTCGCCGCCAAACCCGCACAAGTCGCCGCCGCCGTCTCCTTGCTGGACGAGGGAGCGACGGTGCCCTTCATAGCGCGCTACCGCAAGGAGGCGACGGGCGGCCTGGACGATATCCAGCTGCGCATGCTGGAAGAGCGCCTGCGCTATTTGCGCGAGCTGGAAGAACGCCGCAGCGCGATCATCGCGTCGATCCAGGAGCAAAACAAAATGACGCCTGAGCTGCTTGACGCAATTACCCATGCGGAAGACAAGACGCGCCTGGAAGATTTATATCTGCCCTACAAACCAAAGCGCCGCACCAAGGCGCAGATCGCGCTGGAGGCCGGGCTGTTGCCGCTGGCCGATGCGCTGCTGGCTGACCCGATGCTGACCCCTGAAGACGAGGCCGCAAAATACCTGCGCCCGCCCTTCTCCACCGAGAACGGCGACAACCCCGGCGTGGCCGACACCAAAGCGGCGCTGGATGGCGCACGGCAGATCCTGATGGAACGTTTCGCCGAGGACGCCGAGCTGCTGCAAGGTCTGCGCGAATATCTGCAGGCGCATGGCATGGTCGAAGCCAAGGTCGTCGAGGGCAAAGAAGAGGCGGCGGCGAAATACGCCGACTATTTCGACTACAGCGAAACCCTGGGCACCATTCCTTCACACCGCGCGCTGGCCATGTTCCGTGGCCGCCGCGAAGAGCTGCTGAACGTGACGCTGCGCCTCGACAGCGAAGCGGAAAAGCCCAAGTGGGATGCGCCGCTCAATCCATGCGAAGCACGCATCGCCGCGCGTTTCGGCATCAGCAACCAGAGCCGCCCGGCCGACAAATGGCTGGCCGATACCGTGCGCTGGACCTGGCGCGTGAAGAGCTTTCTGCATCTGGAAACCGAGCTGATGAGTGCGTTGCGCGAGCGCTCCGAAACCGAGGCGATCCGGGTGTTTGCGCGCAACCTGAAAGACCTGCTGCTGGCCGCGCCGGCGGGGCCGCGCGCCACGATGGGGCTGGACCCGGGCGTGCGCACCGGCGTTAAGGTCGCAGTGGTCGATGCGACAGGCAAGGTGCTCGACACCGCGGTGATTTATCCGCACCAGCCGAAGAACGACTGGGATGGCTCGTTGCACACGCTCGCCACGCTGGCGGAGAAACACAAGGTCGCGTTGATTTCCATCGGCAACGGCACGGCCTCGCGCGAGACGGAAAAGCTGGCGCAGGACCTGATCAAGCAACGCTCCGATCTGCATCTCACCAAGGTCGTCGTGTCCGAAGCAGGCGCGTCGGTTTATTCCGCCTCAGAATTCGCCTCACGCGAGCTGCCCGAGATGGACGTCGCGCTGCGCGGTGCGGTATCGATCGCGCGCCGCTTGCAGGACCCGCTGGCGGAACTGGTGAAGATCGATCCGAAATCCATCGGCGTCGGGCAGTACCAGCACGATGTGAGCCAGGTGCAGCTGGCACGCACGCTGGATGCGGTAGTCGAGGACTGCGTGAATGCGGTCGGTGTGGACGTGAACACCGCCTCTGCCCCGCTGCTCGCGCGCGTCTCCGGGCTCAGCAGCGGTGTGGCGCAAAGCATCGTGGCCTACCGCGACACGAAGGGCATGTTCACCTCGCGCGCCGCGCTGCGCGATGTGCCGCGCCTCGGAGAAAAGACCTTCGAGCAAGCCGCCGGATTCCTGCGCATCATGAACGGCGAAGACCCGCTGGATGCATCTGCGGTGCATCCGGAATCCTATCCGGCAGTGAAGAAAATCCTCGCCGACCTCAACAAGAACATCAAGGAAATCATCGGCGACAGCAAGCTGCTGAAAGCGCTGAACCCGGTGAAATATGCGGATGAAAAATTCGGCGTGCCGACCATCGCCGATATCCTGCTCGAGCTGGAAAAACCGGGCCGCGACCCGCGACCGGAATTCATCACCGCCACGTTCAAGGAAGGCGTGGAAGAACTGAAAGACCTGAAGCCGGACATGATCCTGGAAGGCGTCGTGACCAACGTCGCCGCATTCGGCGCGTTCGTGGACATCGGCGTGCATCAGGACGGGCTGGTGCACATCTCCGCGCTCTCTAACAGTTTCGTCAAAGACCCGCACAGCGTCGTCAAGGCGGGGCAAGTGGTAAAGGTGAAAGTGCTGGAAGTCGACGAGAAGCGCAAACGCATTGCGCTGACCATGCGCCTGACCGATAGCGCTGCACAGGGCGGCAAGGCGGAAGCGCCCAAGGACCGTGCAAACGATGCGAAACGGATGGCGCAGCACAAGAAATCCGCACCGCAGCCCGCGCTCGACAATGCGATGGCCGCAGCGTTTGCAAAATTAAAGGGCTGAGCAGGCTCGTTGGCAATAATGCTTACATGAATGGAGAAGGCAGCCATCCCCCTCTCCCTAACCCTCTGGATGGGACAACTAGCCATTCGACTAGGCTGCAATAAACCGCAGCCAAGTCGCTGGTTATCCCATACATGGGAGAGGGGACTTATGCAGGTACACATCGCGATGCCTGCACAGATGCCGGGGCGTCCAGGAATGCGGAGCCTTGTGCACGAACTGGTAGCGCGCATAGTGATAACTGGGATCGAAGCCATAAAAATTGCGCTGCATCTCGGCCAGTTCAAGTTCGCGATACTGCGCGAGCGGCTTGATCGATTCATCGCGGCGACGCGCCCCGATTTTGGCGGCAAGGCGTTGTTCATGATCCGGCATCACAGATAAATCCCACGCGCGCTTCTTCACCTCGTTGCGGAAAGACTCCATGTCCACCCCGAAACATTCATCCACGATCCTCATGCGCCTGGCCTGCTCGCCGCCGAGCGGAAGGCGATTCTGCATGACGGCCTGCGCCTGTTCCGCGCCGATGCGCTTCGGCAGCGTGTAAGTCCAGAATTCCGATCCATACAGGTTGCCCATGTTCTTGTAGTGCGGGTTGAGCACGATGCCCGGCCTCGCCCAAACCAGATCCGCGGTCAGCGCCAGGAATGCCCCACCCGCTCCCGCATTGGCTGCGAGCGCCGCCACGGTCAGGTGGCTGGTTGTTCTGAGTATGGCCTCGGCCAGGTCGTCCATGGCTTCGATATTTCTCATGGATTCATCCGCGGGGCTGTCGGCTGCCTCTATCAGGTTGAGGTGGATGCCGTTCGACCAAAAGTCCTCGCCGCCCATCAGCACGATCACCCGCGTCGCGCGCGTGCAGGCTTGCCGGTAGGCCGCCAGCAGTCGCTGGCATTGCACGGTGGACATGGCACCGTTGTAAAAATCGAAATACAGGTAGCCGACACCATCTGCCTCTTCATAGCGTATGCCGTCCGCGCCGGCATCATCCAGCTGTGGAAGCTGCGCCAGCTCGGAAGCAAATGCAACAGACGTCGGCAGCTTGAAAGGATGCTCGCCATCAGGCCTGCGCACGTGGCCGATACGCACAGCGCCATCGCGCGTGGCCCGCACCACGCCGTGGCCGCGCCAGCCCAGCAGCTCGCCCGGGCGCCCTGCCAGGCCCGGCTCGGCATGCGCGTCGTAAAGAAAACAGGGTGAGCCGAACAGCTCATCGCGCACGCCGGGAAAACCGTCCGCAGCAAAAATCTTGCGCAGCACCGTGTGCGTATCATCCGCTTCCCAGTTGATCTGGCGATCAGTCTGCCGCATCAGGGGGCGCATCGTTCCGCGCGCGTTCGGCCATGCCTCCAACGGGCAGGGCTGGAAGCCGCCCTGAACATAACGCGCCACTGCTGTCGCCACGGCGCGGCTGGCGGCCTCCGTCACCTGGTTGCGGTACAGGCTGCTTTTCTTTTCCGGAGGTATCGGAAACGTTTCCGTTGCCCAGATTGCGCCGCCGTCCATCACGGCATTGGCTTGCAGCACGGTCACACCCCACTCCGCCTCTCCGCGCTGAATGGCCCAGTCCAGCGCAGAAGGCCCGCGGTCGCCGACAATACCCGGATGCACCACCAGGCACAGGTGGCTTTGCCAGATTGAAGCCGGAATCGCTCGCTTCAGGAAGGGCGCGACGGTGATATCCGGCCGGTACAGTGCCACCGCTTCTTCGGCCACGGAATCGGCGATGTCGAATTCTATGGAAACTTCGTGCCCCGCCTCGGCCAGATCCACGAACAGGCGCTGGGTGAGGCTGTTGAAGCTATGGGTCAGGAACAGGATGCGCACGTCAATGTATCCATAACAGTTGATTCAATATTGTTGATAAAACGCAAGTGCCGCATGTCGGATAAAGCACCCGGTCAGGTTACAGGCCCTTGCTTTTCGAATACCCTGCAAGCAACATACGAAAAAACAAGGAGAAATTGCCATCGGCCGCCTCCTTGACGGTACACCGGCGATAGCAGCGCCGGATCATTTTTTATCGACCGAACAAATTGTCCTCCAAAAACACTCGCATCTTTCTGATTTTCGTCTTCACCTACTGCCTGGCAGGGTGGGTGCTGCTGGGCAGCGGCGACGAGATCTTCATCCAGCTGCATCTCGGCCTGGATGTCAGCATCGGCATCCTGCTGTTCCTGCTGGCGTTGTTCGTATGGGGCAGCCAGCAATATTTCGAGATGCAGCGGCAGCAATACCTGGCATTGAGCTTCGGCTTCGCCGCCGTCGCCGATCTGGTGCATACCATGGCCGGGCTAGAGTGGGGGGGCGAATTCAGGTGGATCGTGGTTTACTCCAACTTCCTGCGCCCGGCCACCTTGCCGCCCGCCACCTACATGCTGCCGATCGCGCTGGCGTGGTCATTGTGGCTGATCCGTCGTAAATCCGAGTTGAAAATGAGCACCTTCGCGCTGGGCATGTGCGCGGTGTCTCTGGTGCTGTACGCACTGACATTTTCGATACCCAGCTATGTGGATACCGGCATCCTCGGCATCCAGCGCCCGACGCAGGCGCCGCTGCCATTTCTGTGGGCCGGCGTAATTTATTCCAGCTGGCAGATGCGCCGCCGTCATCCGCAGTTCGAGGGGATTGCATTGATGGGCGTGATCCTGCTGTTTACCAGCCTGTTCACGCTGTACTCCTCTTCGCCGCACGAGAAACTCAACATGATGGCGCATACCGGCATGTTGCTGGCCTACTGCATGCTGCATGTCATGCTGATGCGCGCCGCATTGAAATATGCTCAGCTGCACAGCAGGATGGAAAGCACGCTCAGGGAGCAGGAGAAGAAGCTGCGCGCAATTTTTGAAGGTTCGAACGACGCCGTCATGCTGCTGTCGGACAAGGGCTTCATGGATTGCAACATGCGCGCGCTGAGCATGTTTGGCGCAAAGAGAAGGCAGGAAATTATCGCGTGCCATCCTGCTGACCTCTCGCCGCCCTTGCAGCCCGATGGCCGCGATTCTTTTTCTGCGGCAAACGCGCATTTCCAGTATGCGCTGGAACACGGAGTGCATCGGTTCGAGTGGGTGCACCGCCGAAAGAGCGGAGAAACTTTCCCGGCCGAAGTCATGTTGTCGACATTCGATTATGACGGCGCTCGTCTGGTGCAAGGCACCGTGCGCGACATTTCCAGGCGCAAACAGGCGGAAGCGCGCATCACGCGCGTCACGCATCTCTACCATGCGCTCAGCGAGATCAATCAGGGCATCGTGCGCATGAGCGACGAGGCCGAACTATTCCCCCTGGTGTGCAGGATGGCAGTGGATTTCGGCGGAATGAAGATGGCCTGGATCGGCCAGTTGAATCCGGCCAATGGCCTGATCGAACCGATTGTGAGTTATGGCAGCGGGCTGGAGTATCTGGACGGCATCGTGATCTCTGCCAATGCCGACGTGCCGCAAGGCTGCGGGCCGACCGGCACTGCCTATCGCGAGAACCGCAGCGTGATCGTCAATGATTTCGAGTTAAACACCATCACGGCGCCCTGGCATGCGCGCGCCATTCCCTGCGGCTTTCTGTCCAGCGCGGCCTTCCCCATTCCGCGCGCAAACCGGCCGTTTGCCGTGTTCAGCGTATACAGCGGCGAGGTCGACGCCTTTGATGAAGAAACGATCGCGCTGCTGGACGAAATGTCGAAGGACATCAGCTTCGCACTCGATACCCTGGATCGCGACAAGCAGGGCCGCGCAGCACAGGAGCGCCTGCGTGAGAGCGAGCAGCGCTGGAAATTTGCAGTGGAAGGTGCCGGTGATGGAGTGTGGGACTGGAACATCCAGACCAGTGAATGCGTCTTTTCAAAACGCTGGATGCAGTTGCTGGGGTTTACCGAAGACGAAATTGGAAGCAGCTTCGGTGAATGGTCACAGCACGCCCACCCGATCGATGAATGGGTAAAGCGCGTCCACCCCGACGACAAGCCGAGTGTGATGGCAAATGTGCAAGCCTATTTTGACGGAAAGACCTCCTCCTATGCCTGCGAATACCGCATCATCTGCAAGGATGGAAGTTTGAGATGGCTACTTGACCGGGGCATCGTGGTCAGCCACACCGAAGATGGCAAACCGCTGCGCATGATAGGCATCTACACCGACATCACCTCGCGAAAACGGGCGGAAGAGCAAATTATCCAGCTGGCACATTTTGATGTGCTGACCAACCTGCCCAACAGGGTGCTTTTCCTCGACCGCCTGGAGCAAGGAGCGAAGAAATCGGACCGCGCGGGCCTGCCCCTGGCGCTGCTGCTGATCGACCTCGACCAGTTCAAAGAAGTGAATGACACGCTGGGGCATGATGTGGGCGATACCCTGCTGCAGGAAGCTGCGCGGCGCATCCGTGCCTGCGTACGCGAATCCGATACTGTGGCACGCCTGGGAGGTGACGAATTTACGGTCACGCTGCCTGAACTGCACGATAACAGCCATATCGAAGATATCGCAAATAAAATCATCAACAAGCTGGCAGAGCCCTTTCATCTGGGCAACGAAGTTGCCTATGTGTCGGCCAGCATCGGCATTACCCTGTACCCGAACGATGCCGCAAGCATCGACGCGCTGATGAAAAATGCCGACCAGGCGATGTATGTGGCCAAGAACAAGGGCCGCAACCGCTTCAGTTATTTCACCCCGGCGCTGCAGGAAGCGGCACAAACCCGGCTGCGCCTGTCCAACGACCTGCGCGGCGCGCTGGCGGCCAACCAGTTCCAGGTCTATTTCCAGCCGATTGTCGAACTTTCGACCGGCCGCATCTACAAGGCCGAGGCTTTGTTGCGCTGGCAGCATCCCGCGCACGGGAAGGTCAGCCCGATGGAATTCATCCCGCTTGCGGAAAACATGGGGCTGATCAACGAAATCGGCGACTGGGTATTCAGGGAATCGGCCCAATGGGCAAAGCGCTGGAGCAAGCAATTCGTGGAGGATTTCAAGATCAGCGTCAACATGTCCCCCGTGCAGTTCAGGGCAGAGGGCAATGCCTTCGCTGCAGAATGGCTGCATCACCTGCTGGAACTGGGCATCTCCGGTAAAAACATCGTTGTCGAGATCACCGAAGGACTGCTGCTGAATGCGGAATCCGACATCATCGACAAGCTGCTGGTGTTCCGCGACGCAGGCATTCAGGTGGCGATCGACGACTTCGGCACCGGCTATTCCTCGCTGTCTTACCTGAAGAAATTCGACATCGACTACCTCAAGATCGACCAGTCATTCGTGCACGGCCTGGAAACCGATCCGAACGACATGGCCTTGTGCGAGGCCATCATCGTGATGGCGCACAAGCTCGGACTCAAGGTGATCGCGGAAGGGGTGGAAACGGAGGGGCAGCGCAGACTGCTGGCTGCCGCGGGGTGCGATTTCGCCCAGGGATATCTGTTCGCCAGGCCGGCGCCGCCGGAGGAATTCGAGAAGCTGCTCAGTTGACTACGAGAACAGCGCGCTAGCAGATTCGCGGCAACTGCTCCCCAGACAGCCAGTCCACATTACGATGCCCGCCAAAGCGGGTTTTCATTTGCACAAAGTGATGGGGGTCGCTGTGCACCGACCCGATGATGGCGGACTCATGCCCTAGCGGGTGGGCGCGCATCGCAGCCAAAAGTAGTGCAGCGCTGTCCGGCGTGCAGATGGCAACCAGCTTGCCCTCGTTGGCAATATAGAGCGGGTCGAATCCCAGGAACTCGCAAGCCGCTTCCACCACAGGGCGCACCGGGATGCTGGCCTCATCGATCCGCATGCCGACACCCGATTGTTTTGCAATTTCGTTTAGTGTAGCCGCCACGCCGCCGCGTGTTGGGTCGCGCATGACGCGGAGTTCCGCCCCGCTCGCCAGCATGTCCGCCACCAGACCATGCAGCGCAGCGGTATCCGACTCGATGGGTGCATCGAAGGTAAGATTCTCGCGCTTACTCATAATGGCCATGCCGTGATCGCCGATGGAACCGGAAAGTAGAATGACGTCGCCGGGCCTTGCCCGATCACCCGACAGCACCAGCCCCTCTGGCGCCATGCCCACGCCCGTGGTGGTGATGAACATGCCATCGCCCTTTCCGCGTTCCACTACTTTGGTGTCCCCGGTGACGATGCTGACTCCTGCCACCCGTGCCGCGTTTGCCATGGAAGCCACGATGCGCTTCAAATCCGCCAGCGGAAATCCTTCCTCCAGAATAAAACTGGCCGCCAGCCACAGTGGGCGCGCGCCCATCACAGCTAAGTCGTTTACCGTGCCATGAACGGCCAGACAGCCGATGTCACCGCCGGGAAAAAACAATGGGGAAACCACATGCGCATCGGTGGTCATGACCAGGCGGCCCGCCCCCTGCGGAAGCGGCAGCGCCGCGCCGTCGTTGCCCTGCGCGAGATGCTCATTGGCAAATGCCGCGAAGAACATCTCCTCGACCAGCTGCGCCATGGCCCGCCCGCCGCCGCCATGGGCAAGCTCGACGCAGCCGTTATGCAGATCCAGCGGACGGATGTAGTCAGGCTTGATGGCGCTCATGTGGGAGTATGCTTGTTCAAACCAGATAATTCATTAGACCGTCATTCCCGCCTGCTCGGGAATGGCGCTGTTTTGTGCTAATGGACTATTTGGTTTCAAGCGTCAGCACCCATTCCACGATTGTCTTGATGTCTTCGTCGCTAACGCTCTTGCTTGCGGCCGGCATCGGCAGGTAGCCGAACGAGCCCGAGCCGCCCTTGCGCACTTTGCTTTCCAGCTTGGCTTGCGCATCCTTGTCACCCTTGTATTTTGCGGCAACGTCCTTGAATGACGGCCCGATCATTCTCTTGCTGACGGCATGGCAGGACGTGCATTTGCTCTTCCTCGCCAGCGCCTCGGCCGGTGAGGACGGCGGCCCGGCATTTGGGTCCGCAGCGTTGCGTTGATCGCAGGCAGTGAGGAATAGCGCCAATGGAGCTGCGAGCAGGAAAGTAGACAGTTTCATTTTTTCTCCTTTATTTCCAGTAACAGATTCGGATGTTCATGCCGCAACGACCGTGGCGTCGTTGAAACGTCCAAAGGTGTAGTGCGCCGCACATGCGCCTTCCGAGGATACCATGCACGACCCCATCGGATTATCCGGCGTGCAGACCGTGCCGAAAAGCTTGCACTCCGCCGGCTTTCTGACGCCGCGCAAAATGGCCCCGCACTCGCAGGCCTTATTATCGGCCACCGGCACATAGCTCAGATCGAAGCGGCGCTCGGCATCAAACTTGGCATATTGCGCGCGAATCTTCAAGGCGGAATACGGCACCTCGCCCAGACCGCGCCACTCGAAGGTGCGCCGCAGCTCGAACATCTGCGCCACGAGCGCCTGCGCCTTGCGATTGCCGTCGCGCGTCACCGCGCGGGAAAATTCATTCTCCACTTCGGCGCGGCCTTCGTTGACCTGGCGGATCAGCATGAGGATGCTCTGCATCACGTCCAGCGGCTCGAAGCCCGAGATCACCACAGGCTTGCGATACTCCTCCGCAAAGTGCTCATAGGGTTGCGAGCCGATCACCACGCTGACATGGGAAGGGCCGATGAAGCCGTCCAGTAGCAGCGTGCCGTACTCCCGTACTTCAGGAGATTGCAGGATGTGCGTAATGGCGGACGGCGTGAGCACATGGTTGCACAGCACGCTGAGGTTGTTGAGCCCTTCTGCCCTAGCCTGCCTGATCAGCAAAGCGGTCGGCGGCGTGGTGGTCTCGAAGCCGATGGCGAGGAACACCACTTCGCGTCCGGGATTATCCCGTGCAATGGCCAACACATCAGAAGTTGAATAAACCATGCGGATGTCGCCGCCGCGCGCCTTTGCCTTCAACAACGAAAGCCCGTGCGAAGCCGGCACGCGCAACGGATCGCCATAGCTGCACAGGATCACGCCCTGTTCCAGCGCCAGCCCGATGGCAAGATCGATGCGCCCGATGGGCAGCACGCATACCGGGCAGCCGGGGCCGTGAATCATGCGCACATTGGCCGGCAGGAAATCCGCGATGCCGTAGCGCGAGATGGCATGCGTGTGCCCGCCGCAAAATTCCATGAAACTGTAGCTGCGCCTGGTGCCCGCCGCCTGTGCAATTGCACGTGCAACACCCTGTGCCAGGCCGCCGTCGCGAAATTCATCCACGTATTTCATTGCTCGACCCCGCATGGCATCTCGCCCATTTCCGCAAACATGCGCAGCGTTGCTTCCGCTTCCTCGGTATCCAGCTTGCTCAGCGCGTAGCCCACATGCACGATGACGTAATCGCCTGCCTGAACGCCTTCAACCAGGGCCAGAGAAATTTCCTTGCGCACCCCGCCCAGATCGACCACGCCCATTTCATTTTCCCGCAGCTCGACGACACGGGCCGGCAACGCTAAACACATTTATCAAATTCTCCCGAATCCGGCCATCGTTGCCGCCACCCACGCCTGGCCGAGCGCAATGGCCGTATCGCCGGGCTGCATCAATTCCGGCGCAAGCATTTTCAATCCGGCCTCATCAAATTGTTTACGCAAGCCTGATATCAACAGCTTATTGAAAAAGCATCCGCCGCCGCAGGCGATCGTTTTTATCCCGGTGCGTTCGGACGCTCGCGTCACCCAACCGGAAAGCCCAGCAATCAGCGTGGCATGGAACAGCGCGGCACCCTGCTCCGCTTCTTTTGTGTCGGCAAGGTATGCGAGCAGTGGCAACAAATTCAACTGGCCTGTTTCGTTCATCTGCCAGCCACCAGGCAGGGGTTGCGGCATGCCGTGTGTGCTGGCGTGGCGCATCGCGGCCTGTTCCAGTGCGACGGCAGCCTGCGCCTCAAACTCCATTTTGCGGCACAGCCCCAGCAGACCTGCGGCGGCATCGAATGCGCGCCCCATGCTGGACGTGCGCGGACAATTGAGGCCGCGGTGCAGCATGGTCGCCACTGTCGCCGCAGCAGGCTGATCGGCAAAGCGTTGCGCGATTTCGTCACCGCGTCCGAGTTCGTGCAACACCGCCGCCGCCATGCGCCACGGTTCATGCGCGGCACGATCTCCGCCGGGCAGCGGCAACGGCTGCAAATGCCCCAGGCGTTGAAACTCCGCCCCGTCCACCTGCAGCAACTCGCCGCCCCATGCGCTGCCATCGCTGCCGAGACCGACGCCGTCCAGCGCCAATCCCAGCACCGGCCCTGCCACGCCATGTTCAGCAGCCACTGCCGCGATGTGCGCATGATGATGCTGCACCGCGACCAGCGGCACACCCAGCTCTGCCGCAAACTGCGCGGCAAGGCGGCTGGAAAAGAAATCGGGGTGCAGGTCATGCGCGATGGCAACCGGCTTTCCCCCCAGTTGCTCCAGCAGTCTCCTTGCCGTTTCTTCGTGCGCGCAGCACGCTTCCGCACTATCGAGATCGCCCACCGTGCTGCTGACCAATGCCTCCGGCCCGGACGTAACGCACAGTGTGTTCTTGAGCCACGCCCCCATCGCCAGCACGGGGCTGACCGCATGCGGCAAACGGATCACGCAATCGATATATTCGCTCGATACCAATGCGGTCATGCCGTCGAGAGCGGCTTTTCACAGCGCGCCCGTTCACGCTCAATCCACGCCAGCCAGTCATCCATTCCGGCGCCGCTGGTCGCCGACAATTGAATGATTTCAATGTCCGGGTTGACGCGCTTTGCATTGGCCATCACCTGTGCCACGTCAAAAGTCAGATGCGGCAGCAGGTCGCACTTGTTCAGCAGCATCAGATGTGCAGCGCGGAACATGTCCGGATACTTGAGCGGCTTGTCCTCGCCCTCGGTCACCGACAGCACCACGACCTTGGCTGCCTCGCCCAGATCGAATGCGGCGGGGCACACCAGATTGCCGACGTTCTCGATGAACAGCAGCGCATGCTCGGGCAGGGATAGTTGCTCCAGCGCATGGCCGACCATTTGCGCGTCGAGATGACAACCCTTGCCGGTGTTGATCTGGATCGCCTGCACGCCGGTGGCGCGGATGCGCTCCGCATCATTGCTGGTCTGCTGGTCGCCCTCGATGACTGCCACATCAGCCTTGCCCTTAATCGCCTCGATGGTGCGCACCAGCAGCGTGGTCTTGCCGGAACCGGGGCTGGAAACCAGATTCAGCGCAAGAACGTGACGCGCAGAAAAGATGGTGCGGTTATCCGCGGCCAGCGCATCGTTCCTCGCCAGCAGGTCGCGCTCGACTTGTATGCGGCGGGTTTGCCCCACATTCGCCGGTGGCGCGAGAGCGATGTCGGCCTTGGCAGGCGTCGCATGAGCGCGGTACGAAAGCGCGCCCGGGACAGCGTGTCTCGATACACGCTTCCCTTCGATCAGCACCTTGTGACTGCCGCAACCGCAAGTGGTACACATGAAGGCATTACCTCCGCAGGATTTCTTGTCCGTTCAGCGACCGCTGTCCAGATTATATTTCGCGCAGTAGATTTTCGAATTCTTGCCGAAATAAACGATCTTGCTGCCCACGCCAGACAGCATGGGCGAATACTGGGTCTGCTCCTCTTTTGTGTAACTGATCCCGGTTCTGCCGGTGATGGCCTCCGACAGGTCACCGGGCTTGGCCGTGGCAGCCGCCGCGAGAAAAATGAGCTGGCCCGACCCGTCGCTTACCAATACATCCGAAATCTGCGCCCCCCAAAGCGTAGCCTGAACCTTGAACCAGTACGCGCCCCCCTCATTCTTGTATGGCGGGCCAAAATACTCATTCAGGTAAGACCAGAAGAAAGACGGATCGATATCGTCAAGGCACAGCAGCGCAGGACCAATTGTGGTGCCGAATGTCGAAGGTGCGCTCCCACTGGCAGCAAAGGCAGGTGAGGGACAAGGAGCCAGCACCAGAAGAACGCCCATCACAGCACCCCACTGCTGGAACAGTGCCAATATTTTCTGGCAGCGATTCAAATGCGGCTGGCGGCAAACGTCTGAATTAGTCACGGCTTTTTCCTGCATGTTCGAGAAGGCAATTGTAACCCTGCCGCTGTTGTAAAAACTGCCCATGAGCTGAACGACAGGGCACTTCTAAAAATTCGTCATTCCCGCGAAAGCGGGAATCTAGTTTATTGATTTCACTGGGCTCCCGCCTTCGCGGGAGCGACGAAAAGTGAATTTTTAGAGGTGCACTTTATTCGACTACCAAATCCTTCACGCGCATCTGCTTACCCGCGACGATCTCGATTCGTGGGCTGCCGCATTCCGGGCATAGGCCATATTGCTCCTGCAGCGCCACCCTCATGCCACATGCCGTGCAGCGGCCCTGCCCGGGTATTTCGATCAGCTCCAACAGTGCGCCATCTGCCAATGTGCCGCGCACCACTGCATCGAAAGCAAAGCGCATCGCCTCCGGCTCCACCGCGGCCAGCGCGCCGATCTCCAGAACCACTGTACGCACACGGCGGAATTGCTGGGTGCGTGACGCATCCTCGATGATTTGCAGTACGCTCTCGGCCAGCGACATTTCATGCATGGGTCAGTCCTCAAGCCAGCGATAGCCGTCACGCAACACAACTGCGCCACCCGAAAAGGGCTGCAATCACCAAGCACGGCAAAGAATATTTCATGGCACTCCCCTTCAAGTGGCTTTGATTTCCATGCAAAACAATCTACGATTGCAGAACTGCCAGAATCAGGTAACGACATCATGGTATCAGATGCGGATTTACACGTTAACGACGCCCCTTCGCGCAGTGACCCTGACGCTGCCATCTTTGGCGCCGCCAGCCTGGACCCGATACTGGCTCGCCACAACCATGACGCCAACAACCTGCTGCAAATCCTGCGCGAGATACAGGAACAACATGGCTACATTCCTCCCGACGCGGTAGATCGCCTCATCACCAGCCTGAAGATTCCCCGCGTGAAAATCGAGGGCATGGCCGCATTCTATTCCTTCCTGCATCTGCAGCCGCACGGCGAATATCGTGTGCTGTTTTCAGACAACATCACCGACCGCATGCTGGGCAGTGCCGCGCTGATGGAGCAAATGTGCCGGGAACTCTGGGTCGAGCCGGGCAAGGTTTCAGAAGACGGTCTGGTCAGCGTAGGCACCACTTCCTGCACCGGCATGTGCGACCAGGGCCCCGCGCTGCTGGTCAACAACATTGCCGTCACCAACCTGACGGCGCAGCGTGTGGGAACCCTCTGCGAGCTGATCCGCAATCGCGTGCCGCTTTCTCGCTGGCCTGCCGAGCTCTTCACGGTGACGAACCACATCCGGCGCAAGGACATCCTGCTGGGCAGCGAGCTTGCCCCAGGCTCTGCGCTCGCCGCACTGCTCGCGCGCGGCGCGGCGCAGACGCTGGACGAAATAAAAATATCTAAGTTGCGCGGTCGCGGCGGCGCGGGCTTCAGCACCGCCACCAAATGGGAGACCTGCCGCGCCGCACTGGGCGAGCAGCATTATGTCGTATGCAATGCAGACGAAGGCGAGCCGGGCACGTTTAAGGACCGCATGCTGCTCGCCTCTTGCGCCGACACCGTGATCGAGGGCATGACGCTGTGTGCCCGCATCATCGGTGCGCAAAAGGGATTCATCTACCTGCGCGGCGAATACCGCTACCTGCTGGAGCATCTGCAGCGGGTATTGCAGCGCCGGCGCGAGCACAAGCTGCTGGGCCGGGGCATTCTCGGCCATCCCGATTTTGATTTCGACATCGACATCCACGTCGGTGCGGGCGCATACATCTGCGGCGAGGAATCGGCGCTGATCGAATCGCTGGAAGGCAAGCGCGGCACACCGCGCAACCGCCCGCCGTTCCCGGTGACGCATGGCTACCTGAATCAGCCGACCGTGGTCAATAACGTGGAGACGTTTGCCGCCGCCAGCCTGATCGCGCTGCATGGCGGCGCGTGGTATGCGGGCATCGGCACCGGCACCTCCAGTGGAACCAAGCTGCTGTCTGTCTCCGGTGACTGCGCGCACCCCGGCATCTACGAATATCCGTTTGGCGTTACGGTAGCGCAGGTGCTGGCCGACTGCGGCGCAAAGAACACCCAGGCCGTGCAGGTAAGCGGCCCATCCGGCGTGTGCCTGGCCGAGAACGAATTCGGGCGGCGCATCGCCTTCGAGGATATTCCCACTGCAGGCGCGTTCATGGTGTTCGACCGCAGCCGCGACATGTTCGAAGTGGCGCGCAACTTCGTGCATTTCTTCGCACATGAAAGCTGCGGCTTCTGCACGCCGTGCCGCGTCGGCACCCCGCTGCTGAGAAACATGATGGACAAGCTCGCCCGTGGGCGCGGCTCGCCCTACGACTTCGCCGAGATCGAGAAACTCAATCTCCTGCTCCAATCCATGAGCCACTGCGGGCTCGGCCATTCGGCCTGCAACCCGGTGCTGGACACCATCGCAAAGTTCCGCCCAGCCTATGACCAGCGCCTGCTGCACAAGGATTACGTTCCCGCCTTCGACCTCGACTATGCGCTCAGCCAGGCGCGGCGGATGACGGGGCGAGACGACACCGGTGCGCATCTGGGAGAAGCCGAATGAGCGAGGCAACCTTCACGCTGGACGGCAAGACCATCCCCTTCCGCGAGGGGCAGACCATCATGCAGGCGGCCATGGCGGCTGCGGCCTACATCCCGCGCCTGTGCTACCACCCCGGCCTCAAGCCGCACGGCTCGTGCAAGCTGTGCACGGTGAAGGTCAACGGCCGCCACACGGCGTCGTGCACGTACCAGGCCCAGCCCGGCCTGGCGGTAGAGAGCGACACCGAGGAACTGAACGGTGAGCGGCGCTCGCTGCTGCAGATGCTGTTCGTCGAAGGCAACCACTTCTGCCCATCGTGCGAAGCCAGCGGCAATTGCCAGCTGCAGGCCACCGCCTACGAGCTGAAGATGATGACGCCACACTACGACCACTTCTTTCCGGATCGCCCGGTCGACGCCTCGCACCCGGAATATCTGCTCGACTTCAACCGCTGCATCCTGTGCTCGCTGTGCGTGCGCGCCAGCCGCGACGTGGACGGCAAGAATGTCTTCGCACTGGCCGAGCGCGGCATCAAGACGCGCCTGATCGTGAATGCGGAATCCGGCCTGCTCGCGGACACGAATTTTTCCGCCGACGACATGGCGGCGCATGTCTGCCCGGTAGGCGTCATTCTCAGGAAGCGCACGGGCTTCTCTGTACCCATCGGCCAGCGCACATACGACATCAATCCGATCAGCGCGCTGCCGCAGCCGAAGGCGGGGGAGAGCTGACATGGCAACAGCACCGGGACCCAAGCTGAAAGTCGCCACTGTGTCCCTCGCGGGCTGTTTCGGCTGCCACATGTCGCTGCTGGACATCGACGAGCGTCTGTTCGATTTGGTCGAGCTGGTGGAATTCGACCGCTCACCGCTCACCGACATCAAGCACTGCGGGCCATGCGACATCGGATATATCGAAGGCGGCGTGTGCAATGCCGAAAACGTGCAGGTGCTGCGCGAGTTCCGGGCCAACTGCCGGACACTCATCTCGGTCGGCGCCTGCGCTATCAACGGCGGGCTGCCGGCACAGCGCAACCATCTGCCGCTGTCCGCCGTGCTGGACGAGATTTATCAGAGCGGCCCCTGCATTGCCACCGGCTGCACCATCCCCAACGACCCGGAGCTGCCGCTGCTGCTGAACAAGGTGCATCCGATTCACGAGGTGGTGAAGGTCGATTACTTCATCCCGGGCTGTCCGCCTTCGGCGGATGCGATATGGAAGGCGCTGAACGATATTATTGCCGGACGCGAGCCGAATCTCGGCCACGGTTTGATTCATTATGACTAAGGCATCATGACCCACTCCTTCGAAACTGCCGCCCGCCCCGAAAACCTGCGCCGCGTCGCCATCGATCCGCTGTCGCGCGTCGAAGGCCACGGCAAGGTGACGCTGCTGCTCGACGAGAACAACAAGGTGCAGCAGGCACGCCTGCATATCGTCGAATTCCGCGGCTTCGAAAAATTCATACAAGGACGCCCCTACTGGGAGGTGCCGGTGATGGTGCAGCGCCTGTGCGGCATCTGCCCGGTGAGCCACCACCTGGCCTCATCCAAGGCGATGGACGTGATCGTCGGCGCAAAACAGCTCACGCCCACGGCGGAGAAAATCCGCCGCCTGATGCACTATGGCCAGATTTTGCAGTCGCATGCGCTGCATTTCTTCCACCTGAGCTCGCCCGACCTGCTGTTCGGCTTCGACAGCGACATGGCCAAGCGCAACATCGTCGGCGTGGCGGAAAAATACCCCGATACGGCACGCCAGGGCGTGCTGCTGCGCAAGTTCGGCCAGGAAGTAATCCGCCACACCGCCGGCAAACGCATTCACGGCACAGGCGCGATCCCTGGCGGTGTGAACAAATCGCTGACCGTGCCTGAGCGCGACGAACTGCTCAAGGACATCGGGCAGATTGTTGCGTGGAGCCGTGATGCGGTCCATTTGATCAAGCAGATGCACAACCAGAACTCGGCGCTGTATGACGGCTTCGGCGCGTTTCGCGCCAACTTCATGTCCATCCTGGGCGATGACGGTGCCCTCGACCTCTACCACGGCAGCCTGCGCGGGCGTGATGCGGACGGCAACATCCTGTTCGACGGGATGGACTACCAGGACTACACGGCACTCATCGAGGAGGATGTGAAGCCGTGGACCTACATGAAATTCCCCTACCTGAAATCGCGCGGGCCGCAGGACGGCTGGTATCGCGTTGGCCCGTTGTCGCGGGTGCAGAACTGCGACGCCATTCCCACCCCGCTTGCCGAGATGGAGCGGCGCGAATTCATCGACTATTCTGCCAATACGCCATTGCACGCCCCGCTGGGCTACCATTGGACGCGCATGATAGAAATGCTGTTCGCCGCCGAAATGATCAATGAGTTGCTGCATGATGACGACATCCTTGGCACCGATTTAATGACCAGCGGTGAGCGTGCCGAGGAAGGAGTGGGCGTGATCGAGGCGCCGCGCGGCACATTGATCCACCACTACCGAGTGGACGAGAACGATCTGGTTACGATGTGCAACCTGATTGTTTCCACGACGCACAACAATCAGGCCATGAATGAAGCCGTGCGCCAGGTCGCTTTGCAGTATCTGGACGGAAACGAGATTACCGAGGGGCTGCTCAACCACATCGAGGTAGCGATCCGCGCTTTCGACCCGTGCCTGTCCTGTGCGACCCACGCACTTGGCAAGATGCCTCTGCAGGTCGAACTGCTGGACAATACGGGCGCAATGCTCTCCACCTTCACCCGCTCAGCCGACAACGGGTAAACAGATGGTCGCGCCCATACTCATCTTTGCCATTGGCAACGAATCACGCGGAGACGATGCGCTGGCACCATTGCTCATGCGCAGACTGAAGCCATGGTTAATGGCCGAAGGGCATGCCGCACAGTTCGAGTTGCTTGAAGAATTCCAGTTGCAGGTCGAACACGCGATGGACATGGCCGCGCGTGAAATGGTGCTTTTTATTGATGCAGGCATAGACACGCCCGCGCCCTACACATTCCTGCCCGCACGGCCCGGTAACAGCCGCCCGCTTTTCAGTCACGCGCTGACGCCCGAGGCTGTCCTGTCCACTTTCACACAGATTTTCCGGCAGGCCCCGCCGCCGGCTTTTGTGCTGTGCATACGCGGCGAACAATTTGAGCTGGGAAGCTCTATTACGCAGACCGCCGCGGTACGCATGGGACTGGCGGAGACTCTCCTGCACGGACTCCTGCGGAAACCGGAGCTAGCAGCTTGGGAAGCGTCAGTCCGCTCGAGGAACCCCGCACCACAAACTGCAGATTTCTAGGCTGGCTCAACGCCAGCCGATCTGGCGCTGAATGTGCATGTAGCAATCGCAGCCGGGGTCATATTCGATAACTTCCCGGTAAACGGGCTGCGGCGCCGGCATACGATATGCTTCCTGGCGCACGATCACCGCAGGTTGGTAAACCGGAGGCGCATATACAACACGCGGCCTTGCCAATTCGTAGCCTACAAATCCCCCAATCAGGGCTGGCACAATCCAGCGTGCCGGGTCGCTCCGTTCCTGACGCCATTCATGCCGCGCATGCCGGCTTCCATGTCCACCCGCGTACGCTGAATTGACCGATAACACCGCAAGTATTGCTGCAAGAAATATTTTCACGGCCTGCCTCCTCGCTGTTGTTTGAAAGGGACGGTGCATGGATCGATCCCATGCATCTTTGACTCTTTGGTCTCACTAACGACCGCTCTGTTTGCACGTTCGCTTCCATGAACTACGGCGGCTGTGCACATTATGTTTTTTTCAGATTAATGCCTAATTAACGCTGGGTCGAAGACATACGTTTACATGAATCCAGAAAAAATGTTGACTTACTCAGGCTGTTCATTTCGTTATTACTTTATAGAATATAAATGTAACAAACAATTACTTGATAATATATGCGACATCGCTAGAATGCACCCTAACAAAAGGTGAGGTGCACATTCGATACGACGCACCTTTGATCATATTTTCATGAAAGGAAGGTAGCCAATGTCCAAGCTAATCAAGAACGGCCGCACTGTAGTTAACGAATGGAAAACCCTGACCCTCGCTGAAGACGAGACGCCGCAAAGCGTCAAACTTCCCGCAGGGCCCGTGCTGGTACCCGCGTCGGTATGGCGCGCGCGCCGCGCCGAGCTGATTCATAGCGAATACGAGCATGGCTGGCTGCTCGGCGTATGGCTTAATGCAGACGAAGGTCCGGAAGCAATCGTGCGCGACCTGGAGGATTTCTCCGTAATCGCCATCGAATTCAACAAATTTACTGACGGCAAAGGTTTTTCGACTGCACGCCTGCTCCGCGAGCAATATGGCTACAAGGGTGAACTGCGCGCCATCGGCGATGTACCGCGCGACACATTCCAGCTGCTGCTCTTTGGCTTCGACGCCTTTGAACAGCATGAGGCCAGCGGGAACGCCGACGTTGCGTCCAGGATATTCAACAAACAACCCAACAAGC
>JAUQWW010000005.1 GCA_030834965.1 Gallionellaceae bacterium
AGAGAGGCCGCTGTTAAGCCATCAACCCGCGCAGCACGTAGGGCAGGATACCGCCGTGGCAGTAGTAATCCACCTCGATCGGCGTGTCGATGCGCAGCAGCAGCGCTACTTGCTGAGTGCTGCCATCGCGGCGTCGGATGGTGAGCGTCACATCCTTTTGCGGTTTCAGGTTGCCGTCGATGCCGGTGATGTCGAAAGTCTCGTCGCCGGTCAATTTGAGTGAGGCCGCGTTGTCGTTGCCCTTGAACTGCAAGGGCAGCACGCCCATGCCCACCAGGTTGCTGCGATGGATGCGTTCATAGCTCTTTGCCACAACCGCTTTTACCCCCAGCAGTTGCGTGCCTTTTGCCGCCCAGTCGCGCGACGAGCCGGTGCCGTATTCTTCGCCGGCGAAGATGACGGTGGGCGTGCCGGCCGCGATATGCTTCATTGCCGCGTCGTAAATCGCCATCTGTTCGCCGTTGTAGAGCGTGTAGCCGCCTTCCACGCGACTGCCGTCGGCGTTGGGGGGCAGCATCAGGTTCTTGATGCGCACGTTGGCGAACGTGCCGCGCATCATCACCTCGTGGTTGCCGCGGCGCGAGCCGTAACTGTTGAAGTCCTTGATGGCCACGCCTTTGCTTTGCAAATACTTTCCGGCAGGGGTGCTGGCCTTGAAGCTGCCTGCGGGGCTGATGTGATCGGTGGTGACCGAATCGCCCAGAATAGCCAGCGGCCTGGCATTCGTGATGTTGCCGATTTTACCCACAGACATGCTGAAGCTGTCGAAGAAGGGCGGACGTGCGATATAAGCGGAACCGTCCCACTGATACAGGTTGCCGGTGCTGGAAGAGATCGCGTTCCACAGTGGCAGGTCGTAGGTCAGGTCGCTGTAAAGCTTCTGGTATACCGCCGGGTTGGCAGCGTGCTTCATGACGGTTTGCACTTCGGCGTTGCTGGGCCAGATATCTTTCAGGTACACGGCATCGCCATTCTTTCCGCTGCCCAGCGGCTCACTATCCAGATCGATGTTGACCCTGCCTGCTATGGCATAGGCCACCACCAGTGGCGGCGAGGCCAGGAAGTTGGCCTTGATGCTGGCGTGGACGCGCGCTTCGAAGTTGCGGTTGCCGGACAGCACCGCGGCGGCGATTACATCGTGCGCGGATATTGCTTCTTCCAGCCTGGCATCCAGCGGACCCGAGTTGCCGATGCAGGTGGTGCAGCCGTAAGCCGCCAGGCTGAAGCCGAGCTGTTCCAGATAGCCCAGCAGGCCGGCGCTCTTCAGGTATTCCGTCACCACGCGCGAGCCGGGGGCGAGCGAGGTCTTGATGTGCGGCTTGACGTGCAAGCCTTTTGCCACGGCTTTTTTCGCGAGTAAGCCTGCCGCCAGCAGCACGCTCGGGTTGGATGTGTTCGTGCAGGAGGTGATCGCGGCGATCAGCACGTCGCCGTGACCGATCCCGACCACCGCCTGCGTTTCTGCCGAGCTTTGGCAGTGCGGCGCCGAAGAGGGGTGGTCATCCACCATTTCGATTTCGCCGTTGCGTGCATTCCCGCCATTCTGCGAGCCGCCGCCGGAGACCGGGATGCAGGCTTCGCCCGTGTATTCGTGCAGCGTTGTCGCGTAGCGCCTGTGGAGATCGTCAGCCGGCTTGTTGAACCCGTTTTCGGCCACCGGCTTGCTGAACAGGGTATTGAACGTTTCGCGCATTGCGGAGAGTGCAACACGGTCCTGCGGGCGCTTCGGCCCGGCCAGGGATGGCTGGATGGAGGAAAGCTCGAGCTCCACCACGCTGCTGTAATCGATGCTGCCGGCCTGCGGAATGCCGTACAGGCCCTGCGCTTTGAAATAGGATTGGAAGGCGTCCACTTCCTCGTCTGTACGCCCGGTGTAGCGCATATAGTCTACCGTCACGTCGTCTACCGGAAAGAAGCCCATGGTTGCGCCGTATTCCGGTGCCATGTTGGCGATGGTGGCGCGGTCGGGCAGGGTGAGGGCAGCCGTGCCGGTACCGAAAAATTCCACGAACTTGCCCACCACTTTTTGCTTGCGCAGCAGTTCGGTGACGGTCAGCACCAGGTCGGTAGCCGTCACACCATCGCGCAGCTTGCCGGTTAGATTCACGCCCACTACGTCCGGCGTCAGGAAATACACGGGCTGGCCGAGCATGCCGGCCTCCGCCTCGATGCCGCCCACGCCCCAGCCCACCACACCAATGCCGTTGATCATCGTGGTGTGGCTGTCGGTGCCCACAAGCGTATCCGGGTAATACACGCCGTCCTTTTGCTGCACGCCGCGCGCCAGATATTCCAGATTCACCTGATGCACGATGCCGATGCCGGGTGGCACCACCTTGAAGGTGTCGAACGCTTGCATGCCCCATTTCATGAACTTGTAGCGCTCCTCGTTGCGCTCGAATTCCATTTCCATATTGAGGCGCAACGCATCCGGGCTGTTGTAGTGATCCACCTGCACCGAATGATCCACCACCAGGTTTACCGGCACCAGCGGTTCGATGATCTTGGGATCCTTGCCCATTTTCGCAGCGGCGTCGCGCATCGCGGCGAGGTCAGCCAGCAGTGGCACGCCGGTGAAATCCTGCAACACAATGCGTGCCACCACGAACGGGATTTCCTCGGTGCGCGGGGCATTCGGCTGCCAGCCGGCCAGCTGGCGGATGTGCGCCTCGGAAACTTTTTTGTCGTCGTAATTGCGCAACACCGCTTCAAGAACAACCCGAATAGATACGGGCAGGCGCGAAATCTTTCCCAGTCCCGCCGCTTCAAGTGCAGGCAGCGAATACAGGGTACCGGTCTTGCCGCTGGAGAGAGTGAATGTTTGGCGGGTATTGAACAGGTTGTGCGACATGGCAGCGGACTCCGGGGCAATCACGAGGAAACGTGATTATAGCGCGGCAAAACCAGCCTAAGTGCATCTCCTGACTTAATTAAATTACTTCGGCCGGGCTGCATTCTGGCATCGGATGCCTTACTTGCGTTGCCATGGCCGCCGTTGCTATAGAGACCGTCCAGAAACCCTGTGTCCACTTTGTCGCCGTCAAGATCATCCTTCCTCTACGTATTGATTCAAGGTTGAAATATGTCCGCCAAGGCAGTGTGGTGCAGTAAGGTTGCAAAGAATTAACCTTGGTTACAGAGAGTTAACTATTGCATTCCCGCATCGAGTGGTTAAATGCTTTCCAGCAACTGCCTTACGGGATTTTTTTTACAGTCGAGGCTGGAACTAAGGTTTCCGTGATGCAAGTTGTATTTACTCAATCTGTTTAATCTTTAAAAGGAAATCATTATGCTTAAAAACACAGAAGTTGCATTAGCTATCAGTCTTGGGTTGTTGGTGGGCAGTGTCGGTGTGGTACAAGCGTCTGGCTATGAAGGCTATGAAAGAAGCGGCTATGAAGGTCATGAGCGTCCCGGTGCGCTGCCCGGCATAGCCCGCGACGACGACGGTTCGGGCAGCTACTATTTAGAAACCAAGACGCAACTTTTTGAAAGCACTAACATCCGCGAAGCTTCAGAATCTTCTGCAGCAAAGGCAAGCACTGAACTTTCGATCGAGGAGCGGTATTCCGGTACGTTGCCCAGCGTAACCCGCGATGACTATGGTCTGGGCAGCTACTATGTCGAGAGCAAGCCGCAAGCTGCATGCACACAGTACGATCTGAATCCATTGAGCATTATTTACCCCGAGCAGCGTGACAGCGTGAGCTTCTATCTGGTTCCGCAGTCCTCTCATGTCGTGTGCTTGAGAAGCACCGTTCGCGGATAAATGTGCACGCCTCATGGCGCATTGGCGTCTGAGCAGTATGAATGTGCATCAAATTTTTAAAAATTGTTTTTTTTAAGGCTCAGTTAATAACAGTTTGAAAAAATGCAATCGCTGGTTAGGTTAAGGTCCGGCTGAAAAATCTTAACGAGCTTGAATTCAAATAAAGGAGTCATATCATGAAAGCACGTATTTTTGCAGGCATCATTACCGTAGCGCTGGCATCTTCGGCGGCACAGGCTGGTACTACGCTTTCGACAGAGGAAATGTATTCCACTACGCTGCCCAGCATCACTCGTGATGACTATGGTCTGGGAAGTTACTATGTAGAGAAAAGCTTGCAACCGGGATGTCGCCAGTTCGATCTTGACCCGCTGCGCGAGTATTTTCCAATAAAAGACGATGTCGTGAACAGCTACCTGGCTCCTCAGCCCACGCATGTAGTATGTTTGCGAGAGGCTTCACGCGGTTGATATGCACGCTTCGTGGCACATGTTTCCAGTGAAGTTAATGGCACAAAAAAAAGGAGCAAGGTCCCTAAACCTTGCTCCTCTGAGCTGCAATCCCTTCCGTGCGGGAAGGGTGAACAGACGCAGCTCTTTACTTCAGCTTGCCTTCACGGTAGATATCCGGAACTTTGTCACCTTCAGCCAAGATGATGGCAACGTTACCCTTCATCAGGCGGCCCAGCGCATGGTCAACCAGGATGTACTTGGCAGGAACGCGCAGTTTCATTTCCACCATGGTGGAGCCTCCAGGAGGCACAACAGTGGTTTGAATGTTATGGTGCGTGTGTTCGAGATCGCCTTCAGGGAAGACCTTGTCGAAGACCGTGCCAATTGCGTGGAAGGCAGAAGTCAGGTTAGGACCGCCAACACCAAAGAAGATGCGGACAGTTTCGCCAACTTTGGCCTTCATTGGGTTGGCCGCCAATGCAGCTGCGGAACCGTTCATGACCACGTGCGTGGGATCCTCGGCCAGCATACGCTCCATGTCGAACTCTTTATGATTGCCGGAGCCCGTTGCATAGATGTCGCCTTGCATCACGTAGAACTCGCGATCAACTTTCGGCAAACCGCCTGCTGGTTCGATCAGGATCAAGCCATACATGCCGCTGGAAATATGCTGCGGAATGACGGGAGTTGCGCAGTGGTAAACATACAGACCAGGGTTCATGGCCTTGAAAACGAACGATTTTGATTCGCCAGGAGGAGTTACAGTTGCTTCTGCGCCACCACCTTGACCCCATACTGCGTGCAAGTCAACGTTATGGATCATTGCACTGTTGGATTTATTCGAATGGGTAATCTCTATAGTGTCGCCAACGCGGGCGCGCAGCATTGGGCCCGGCACCTTGCCGTTGTATGTCCAGTAGGTATAAGTCGTGCCGGCCTTGGCATCCAGAACGCCTTTCAATTCCTCTGCTACCAGATGAAATTTGAGAGTCGTCGGTCCACGCTTACCTACAGGCGTCCCAACAGCAGTCGGGTCCTGAACGATATTCGCTGCTTCTTCTGCCTGCGCCAGCGAGGCTGCTGGCAGCAAGGCGGCAGCCAGCAGACCCATTGCCACCTGCTTGGTCAGCATGCGAGTTATTGTATTTACTATACTCATCTTGATTCTCCTTACCTTAGTTTGCGAGTTATTGAAAACAAAATTCATGTTGCAAGGCATCTGTTGCGTCACCAACAGGCGAGCCTGCGCATGTGCTACAAAAAACACTGAAACAAACGCTAAACACTACGGATACTACAAGCACTACGGATACAACAACAAATCAATGACGGGCTGACTGGCAAAATATGTATGTTGCTAGTTATTTTTTTCCGCTGGAATGGTGACTACTTCCATTCCACGTAGTATTGCTTCGCCCATCGTTTAATGCCAAAACTTTTTAAACATGTATTGAACAAGCTTAATTCTGGTTGCCCAACTGCAAAATTTCTTTGACTTGTATCAACCTTGATGAAGATAAGGGTACTTAAGCTTGCTCAACTTGAAGCTTACCGGAAATTCGCTGATAATTCCAACAAGCACGGCGTTCCATAAATTATCCCAATTAAATTATCCCAATTAACCCATTTTGCCCGTCATTTCGGCACCGGCGGGAGTTCAGCAAGGAAAAAACATCACGCGAAGCGGACAAGAACGCGAAAATTGTTTCGCTTAGCGGAGTTTCTTATCATCTGGTTTTCGGCGTGAGCGTGAATGACGCAGATTTGTGCTTACGGATTATTCAGATTGGGTTGAGACTTATAACTCGAGCAACATACAGGGCCACATTATGTCAAAAGCATTGAAATATTCTATCTCTACTGCAGTTCTCTCTTCATTAACGTTGCTTACCGGGTGTGACGACATTCTTCCTAGATATGTGTTTGATATGACGCTATTCTCGGCGGACGGTAGCGAATACAAAGGCAACAAAAACTTCTCGGAGCAGCCATGGGCATGCGCACGGGATAACAAATCCGGACTCACTTGGGAAGTCAAAACTGCCACCCCCGGCTTGCATGCCAGTAGCCATACTTACACTTGGTACAGCAGCAATGAAAAGAAAATAAGTGTTTTGGAAGGGAAACAAGATGGCGGTATGGGTAAACAAAACGGCGGTATCTGCAACGGCAGCAGCTGCGATACCGAAGCTTTTGTTGCCGCTGTAAATGCAGAACGCCTGTGCGGCTATGGTGACTGGCGCCTGCCCAGCAAGGATGAGTTGGGCACTATTGTAGATGCAACGGTACGCATTCCTGGACCAACGGTTCCTAAAGAATTGGCCAGCATGCAAAATGCAAAATCAGGCTATTGGACCAGCACCAATTTCCGCATGCTCAACAGCAGCGCTTGGGTATGGCGGTTTGACCACGGTGCTGACTTCATCGCGGAGAAAAGCGAGCCGCGCTATGTCACCTTGGTACGTGGGACTGCCAAAACTCCCGAGGATCAAAAACCGCCACAAAAATGACGGCAAGGCTGCGCTTCATGTGCCGGAAAAAATGTAGGGGAGAGGCGCGTCTCTTTGGATGGATGGACCAACAAGACCGATACAATCATTACGTCGTTAGTGTTTGATTGTTTGGTCGGGGTGAGAGGATTCGAACCTCCGACTCCTGCGTCCCGAACGCAGTACTCTACCAGGCTGAGCTACACCCCGAATCAAAATTGCCGAGTAGCGGCAAAGTCTGCCAATTGTAACAGGGATTGTTTGTAATTCGTATCGGGCAATACCGCCAGAGCTTCACACGCGGCATCCGCCTCGCGTTGAGCTTGCTGCCGGGCGTACGTCAGCGCCCCGGTCTGATTGATCACCTGCAACACGTCTGCAAAACGCACGATGTCGCCCTGCTCGATTGCCTGGCGCACGATGGCAACCTGGCTTGCATCGCCATGCTGCATTGCATAAATCAGCGGCAGCGTCGGCTTGCCTTCGGCCAGATCGTCCCCAAGGTTCTTGCCAGTTTCCTGCTCGTCGCCGGAATAATCCAGCACATCGTCCACCAGCTGGAAGGCTGTCCCGAGATGCATGCCGTATTTTGCAGCAGCCTGCTCTTCGGCAGCATTTGCCCGCGCCAGAATCGCCCCCAAGCGCATGGCAGCCTCGAACAGTTTTGCAGTCTTGCAGTGAATCACATGCAAATAACTGGCTACATCCACATCCGCGTTATGGCAGCTCAATAATTGCAGCACCTCACCTTCGGCAATGGTGTTGGTCGCGTCAGCCAGCGTCTGCATCACGCGCATGTCGTTCACTTCCACCATCATCTGGAAGGCACGCGAATACAGAAAGTCGCCAACCAGCACGCTGGCGGCATTGCCGAACAATGCGTTGGCAGTGGCATGTCCCCGGCGCAGCTCCGACTCATCCACCACATCGTCATGCAACAGCGTAGCGGTATGTATGAATTCAACCACTGCCGCCAGGTCGTGATGATGCGCCCCTTGATAAGCAAAGGCCTTGGCGGAGAGAATCACCAATGCCGGGCGCAAGCGCTTGCCGCCGTTATTGATGATGTACTCGGCCACCTGGCTGACCAGCGCCACTTCAGAGTGCAGGCGCGCCCGTATCACACCATCTACGGCGGACATATCCGGAACAAGCAATTCTCTTATGGCTTCGAACGACACGACAAATCCCAAAAAGGCGGCGATGTTATGGAGGATGCAGGCACGGTGTCAAGCAGGCGGTAATTTAAGGTAGCATTGTCGCATAAATATTTCCTGCTTAAAGTGCTACGCCATGAATAAAAAGTTTCTCAGTGTCTTTGTCTGGATTGCCATTGCTTTGCTCGGTGCCGCTGCGCTGGGAGGCATCGCGCTGAACCGCGGCGAATCGATCAACGCAATGTGGCTCATCACCGCCGCGCTGTGCGTCTATGCGATTGCCTACCGCTTCTATGCCGCCTGGATCGCAAGCAAGGTGCTGCTGGTCGACCCTACGCGCGCCACACCCGCAGAACGCCTGGACAACGGCCGTGATTATGTTCCGAGCAACCGCTGGATTGTATTCGGCCACCATTTTGCCGCCATCGCCGGGCCAGGGCCGCTGGTCGGACCGACACTCGCTGCGCAGTTCGGCTATTTGCCGGGAACGCTGTGGATACTGATAGGCGCCGTGCTGGGCGGCTGCGTACAGGATATGGTCACACTGTTCTTTTCCACGCGGCGCAATGGAAAAAGCTTGGGTCAAATGGCGCGCGACGAGCTGGGCGCCATTGGCGGTATCGCCGCGCTGATCGCCACGCTGTTCATCATGATTATCCTCATCGCAGTGCTCGGACTGGTAGTGGTGAATGCCATGAAGCACAGCCCGTGGGCCACCTCCACAGTGGCCGCAACCATACCGATCGCGATGCTGGTCGGCCTCTACATGCGCAGCATCCGGCCCGGGCGCGTGCTGGAAGGCTCGCTGCTCGGCGTGGTGCTTTTGCTGCTGGCGGTCGCGGGCGGAGGCTGGATCGATCATCAGCCAGTCTTGCGCGAACTGTTTAACCATCCCGGCCTGCCGCTGGCCTGGGCGGTGATCGGCTATGGTTTCGCCGCCGCAATCTTGCCGGTATGGCTACTGCTCGCGCCGCGCGACTACCTGTCCACGTACATTAAGCTGGGCACGGTCATCCTGCTTGCGCTGGCCATCATCTGGCTGCAACCGATGATCAAGATGCCCGCGCTGACGCAGTTCATCGACGGCACCGGCCCGATCTTCGGCGGCAAGTTGTTTCCCTTCGTGTTCATCACCATCGCCTGCGGCGCCATTTCCGGCTTCCACGCACTGATCGCCTCCGGCACCACGCCCAAGCTGCTCAGCAACGAACGCGACATTCGCATGATCGGCTACGGCGGCATGGCGTTGGAGTCGTTCGTCGCGATCATGGCCATGATCGCCGCCACCGTGCTCGATCCCGGAATATTCTTTGCAATCAACTCTCCTGCCGGAGTCGTCGGCAAGGAGGCGGCCGCAGCCGTCGCCAAGATTTCCTCGTGGGGCTTTCCGGTCACGGTCGAGCAAATGGCCCTGCTGGCGCAGCAGATGGGCGAGACCACGCTGTTCGCACGCACCGGCGGCGCGCCTTCGCTGGCGGTGGGGATGGCCAGCATACTGGGCAGTGCGTTTGGCGAGGGTATGCTCGCGCTGTGGTATCACTTCGCCATCATGTTCGAGGCCATCTTCATCCTTACCACGCTGGATGCAGGCACGCGCGTCGGACGCTTCATGCTGCAGGACATCCTCGGGAACATCTGGCCGAAGCTGGGCGAAACCTCGTGGTATCCCTCGGTGCTGCTTTCCAGCGCCATCGTCGTCGCGGCGTGGGGCTACTTCCTGTATATCGGCGTGATCGATCCCAACGGCGGCGTCAACATCCTGTGGCCGCTGTTCGGCATTTCCAATCAGATACTCGCCGCTATCGCGCTATGCGTGGCCACCGGCATCCTGGTCAAATGCGGCAAGCTGAGACATGCCTGGATCACCGCTCTGCCGCTTGCCTGGCTGGTCATCATCACCAGCAGCGCGGTGTGGGAAAAGATCACCAGCCCCGATGTGCGTATCGGTTTTCTTGCCGCTGCCAACGACCTCGCCAGCAAACTCGCGGCAGGCACGCTGCCGCCGGAAAAGGCCGCGGTCGCACCGACGCTGATATTCAACCAGCGCCTCGATGCGCTGCTGGCCTTATTTTTCATCTGCCTGTTGTGGCTGATCGTGCTTGATATGCTGCGTGTCTGCGCGCGCCACCTCAATGGCAAGCCCGTTCCGCCACTTTCCGAAGTGCCGCATCAGGTCACAAGACTGGAGGAAGCATGGCAAAGAGATTGATCGCTTGGCTGGCGCACGCCTGGCGCAACATTCGCCAACTCAGCGGTGATGATGCTTACGAACGCTATCTGGCACACCATGCTGCCCGCCATGCGGGGAGCGCACCGCTGTCGCGCAGAGAATTCTTCCATCAGCACCAGCAGCAGAAGTGGAGCGGCATCAAGCGTTGTTGCTAGCGCTTGACCGGCCAGCATGCGCGCCAGTAAAATATCCGACTTAATTACTCAACAAAATTTAGGGGCAATAGCATGGACGTGCAAGAACGCATCAAGCAACAAGTCACCAGCCATCCCGTGGTGCTGTACATGAAAGGCTCACCCAGCTTCCCGCAATGCGGATTTTCCGCCAATGCAGTGCGCATCCTGAATGCGCTTGGGGTAAAAGAGTTCTTCAGCGTGGATGTGCTGCAAGATGCGGAGATTCGCCAAGGCATCAAGGATTACGCCAACTGGCCAACCATTCCACAGCTTTACATTAACGGCGAGTTTGTCGGCGGCTCGGACATCATGACCGAGATGTACCAAAGCGGCGAGTTGCAGAAGCTGCTCCAGGCCTAGACCGGAATCATCCCGCCAGATAATGCCGCGCGCGCGCGATCGCGGCTTCCACCTGCTGCGGCGCCGTGCCGCCGGTGTGATTGCGTGCTGCCAGCGAACCTTCCAGCGTCAGTACGCCGTAAATGTCGTCTGCAATGAGGGACGAGAACTGCTGTAATTCTTCCAGCTTGAGTCCGCTCAAGTCGCAGCCACGCTGTTCGGCAAAGCGCACCGCCAGCGCCACTGCTTCGTGCGCATCGCGGAATGGCAGGCCCTTCTTCACCAGATAGTCAGCCAGGTCGGTGGCCGTGGCGTAGCCCTGCAAAGCAGCGCTGCGCATGGCTTCCGGCTTGACGGTGATGCCGCCTATCATGTCTGCGTAGATGCGCAGCGTCTGGGTCAGCGTGTCTACCGTATCGAACAGCGGTTCCTTGTCTTCCTGATTATCCTTGTTGTAAGCCAGCGGCTGACCTTTCATCAGGGTCAGCAGCGCGACCAGATGGCCGTTTACGCGCCCGGTCTTGCCGCGCACCAGTTCCGGTACGTCGGGATTTTTCTTCTGCGGCATGATGGAAGAGCCGGTGCAGAAGCGGTCGGCGATGTCGATGAAGCCGAAGCGCGGGCTCATCCACAAGATGAGTTCCTCCGACAGCCGTGAAAGATGGGTCATGATCAGCGCTGCGGCGGCCGTGAATTCGATCGCAAAATCGCGATCGGATACTGCATCCAGCGAGTTCTCGCATACGCCGTCAAAGCCCAGCAGCTCAGCCACCATCTCGCGTTTGATCGGATAGCTGGTGCCGGCCAGCGCCGCCGCACCCAGAGGCAGGCGGTTGACGCGGCGGTGTGCATCTGCAAGGCGCTCCGCATCGCGCTTGAGCATCTCGAAATAGGCCATCAGATGGTGCGCGAAACTCACCGGCTGTGCCACCTGCAAGTGGGTGAAGCCGGGCATGATGGTGTGCGTATGATGCGTGGCCAGATTGACCAGCGCCATCTGCAATGCCTTGACCAGTTCAATCAGCTCATCAATCGCGTTGCGCAGGTACAGGCGCACATCGGTCGCCACCTGGTCGTTGCGCGAGCGCCCGGTGTGCAGGCGCTTGCCTGCATCGCCGACCAGCGCGGTCAAGCGCTTCTCGATGTTGAGGTGCACATCCTCCAGATCCAGCGACCAGACAAAGTCCCCGCTGATGATTTCATTCTCGATCTGCGCCATGCCGCGCCGGATGTCGTTCAAATCCTGGGACGTGATGATGCCGCACGCCTCCAGCATCTGGGCATGGGCCAGCGAGCCCTGGATGTCGAACAGCGCCAGCCGCTGGTCGAACTCCACCGAGGCGGTATAGCGCTTCACCAGCTCCGCCACCGGCTCGTTAAAACGTCCCGACCAGGCTTGTTTGTCTTGCATCATCATCATCTCTTGTCCAGAATGTGCGGCATATAGAAATCATCAGCCATGCCGAGAGCGCAAATTATAAATCAAAACCCTCTGCCCGAAGTGCTGCCCAACTTTCGCAGCATGGGCGTTATCCTGCGTATCGTGTTGCTGGTCAACGGCATGGCGCTCATGCTGGCGCTGGTTGAGGCAAGGTCATGGCAGGATATTGTGCAACGCCTGTTTGATATTTCCACCCTACTGCAGCCGGTGCTGCTGTCAAGTTTGCTGCTGCTGTTTGCAACGAATGCATTGCTTGCACGGCTGACCTACTGGCAAGGGTCTGCTGTCGTCTTGCTGATGGTGGCGGCGATTACACTGGCGATCTATCAACTGGGCGGCGAGTTGTATTCCTTGCCAGCCACTGACGCCAGCTATTTTAATCCGTGGCGTTACGCCTTGCTGGGCAGTGCCGGCGCCGCGCTGCTGCTGGCTTATTTCCGGCTGCGCGCACAAGCGTTTTCCCCGGCCCTGCATGAAGCGCGCTTGCAGGCCTTGCAGGCACGCATCCGTCCGCACTTTCTGTTCAACTGCATCAATGCCGTGCTCGGCATCGTGCGCGCTGACCCCAAGCGCGCCGAGGCCGCGCTGGAAGACATGGCCGACCTGTTCCGCATGGCGATGGCACACAGTGGTGATCTGGTCACCATGCGCCAGGAAGTGGCGCTTGCGCGCCACTATCTCGCGCTGGAACAATTGCGTCTGGGTGACCGGCTCAGCGTGAACTGGCATACCGAGAACATGCCGGAGGACGCGCTGCTGCCGCCGCTGATGTTGCAGCCGCTGCTGGAAAATGCGGTATACCACGGTATCGAGCCGCTGACGGAGGGCGGGACGGTAGACATCAGGCTGTATCGCAGCGGCAAAGAAATGCATCTTGAAATATATAATCCACGTCAGGAAGAGGGGGGGCAGCATGATGGCAACAGGATGGCACTGTCCAATATTCGCGAACGGCTGGCCATGCAATTTGATCTCGAAGCACGTTACACGGTGGAAATGGGCAAGGATTTTTATCGCGTGCACATCATGCTGCCATATGTGCCGAACGCAAGGAGAGAGGAGCAGCAATGAGCATCGTTGAACTTCCGCTTGCCGTGTTTGTGGTCGATGACGAGCCGCCTGCCCGCAACCGCATCAAGGAGCTGCTTAGCGATTGTGCCGCGCAGCTGTCGCTGGAAATTGTCGGTGAGGCCGGAAACGGACGCGAGGCGCTGGATAAATTGTCCGAAGTGCATGCGGATGTGGTGCTGGTGGACATACGCATGCCGCAGATGGACGGTATGGAGTTGGCGCGGCATCTCAACAAATTGCCCAAGCCGCCGGTGGTTATTTTCACCACCGCGTATGATGCTTACGCCATCAAGGCGTTCGAGTTGCATGCCATCGACTACCTGCTCAAGCCTATCCGTCTGGGGCGGCTGTTTGACGCCCTTTCCCGCGCACGCACCGCGGTTCCGCTGCGTACCGAGGAATTGCAGGAACTCCTTCCCGAACCACGCAAGAATCTATCCATCCACGAACGGGGCAAGATCCACCTCATTCCGATCGAGAGCGTGCTCTACCTGCGTGCAGAACTGAAATACGTCACGGTGCGTACGATGGAACGCGAATACCTCATTGAAGAACCGCTTTCCGCGCTGGAGAATGAATTTAACGCGCGCTTCGTACGCATACACCGCAACTGCCTGGTGGCAAAAAGCGAGATCGAAGGCTTTGAAAAAGTCGCCGATGAGGAAAGTGGAGAGCCACGCTGGACGGTCAAGCTCAAGGGGTTGGACGAGCGTCTGCCGATCAGCAGACGGCAGCAATTCGTCCTGAAAATCGCAGTTGACCGGCGAAAAGTGGCGGTCGAGCGGCGGAAATAACACGCCAGGAGCTGCAGTGTGCCGCTGCCCGATGTCCAATGGCGATTTCAATAAATGTGATCTGATAACTTCAGATTTGTAGAGGATGTTCCGCAAGAATCATTCAGGTTTGACGGACATGAAACCAGGAAGAAACGATCCGTGCCCCTGTGGCAGCGGAAAGAAATACAAGAAATGTTGCCAGGAAACTTCTGAGTTCATTCCGCCAGCGCCTAAACATTCCCGGAAGAGTGCGGTTCCAACAGCTGCGGAATGTAACCAGCTTGTTGCCTTGTTTAACGCCGGCCATCTCGCGGAATTGGAAACACAGACGCGTTTGTTGCTTGACCGGTGTCCCGATTCCGGATTTGCCTGGAAGGCACTAGGCGCAGCTCTTCAGATTCAAGGTAAGGATAGCCTGTTCGCTTTACAGAAAGCGACGGAATTCCTGCCAAATGATGCTGAAGCGCATTACAACTTGGGCAATACCCTGCATGAGATGAGACAACTGGACGAGGCCGAGGCGAGCTACCGGCGGGCCTTGCGGATCAATCCGGATTTTGCTGCTGCGCATTACAACTTGGGCTTCACCCTCCAGGAGCGGGGCAGGCTGAATGAAGCTCAGGCCAGCTATCGGCGGACCCTGGAAATCAAGCCTGATTATGTTGAGGCACACAGGCAACTTGGCGTCACACTGCATGATATGGGTCGGCTGGAAGAGGCTGAGGCCAGCTTACGACGGGCGCTGCAGATCAGGCCTGACTATGCTGAGGTGCACAGCAACCTGGGAATAATCCTGCAGAATATGGGCCAGCTGGACGATGCGGAAGCCAGCCTTCGGCGAGCGCTACAGTTAAAACCGGATTACGCTGAGGCGCACTACAACCTGGGTAATATCCTTGCTGACCTGCATCGGTTAGACGACGCAGAGGGCAGTTTTCGAGCGGCGTTGCAAATCAAGCCGGATTATGCAGACGCGTATGGCAATCTGGCATACGTGCTGCGCGAGCTCGGCAAATTGGACCAGGCCTTGGCCTGTTATCAACATCAGCTCAGATTAATGCCGGACAATGAGGTGGCGCGGCATCATATTGCATCATTGACTGGAAGCGATACTCAACGTGCGCCTGTCCAATACGTCGAGAGCATATTCGATGACTACGCTGATCAGTTTGACACACATTTGCAGCAAGTATTGAGGTATGACGCTCCAGAAAAATTGGTGGCATTCGTTACGAAACACGCGACACCATCATCCAAGAAATGGAACGTTCTGGACCTAGGGTGCGGAACAGGACTGGTTGGCTCAGTCATTCAGCCATTAGCACAGCAACTGGTGGGGGTCGATCTTTCCGCAAGGATGCTGGAAAAAGCGCAGGCACGCAACATATATCAGCGGCTGGAGCGTCAGGACGTGTTGACGATGATGCGTGCTGAAAAGGCATCAAGCTACGATGTAATCATTGCCGCGGACGTGTTCACATATTTGGGCAGGCTCGATGAGATTGCCAGCGAGGTACAAAGGCTGCTTTGTCCAGGCGGAGTCTTTGCATTCTCTATTGAGGCACTTGAGGTATCGCCAAATGAAGAATCAAGTCAAGCCGCTCAGCGGGAATATAAGCTGGGGAATACCGGCCGCTATTCCCATTCCATTGACTACATGACCAGACTTGCTTCTGCTAACGGCTTCCTGGTCCGTGAAATGGCAGAGACAACGCTACGCAAAGAACGTGACAAGGAGATTAATGGTTATCTGGTGCTGTGGAAAAGCTGATCTCACAATCTTGCCGCGTAACTCTGTCTTTCAGGAGGGCAGGAGGGTTGCCCTGTATCGAAGCTGGTGATGTGCCGCTTCTTGCATGCCTCCTCTTTCCCATGCACTCCGCCGGGCTGTTGTTGGTGTAACCCTAACCGCTATTTCTCAGACCTGCCGCAATGCCGTTGATCGTCAGATGTATTGCGCGCTTCACCAGCACGTCGTTGTCGCCCGCACGGTGGCGGTGCAGTAGCGAGACCTGCAGGTGGTTGAGCGGGTCGATGTAAGGTGTGCGCGTCGTGAGGCTGCGCGCCAGCGTGGGGTTGTCCTGCAGCAGAGTGGTGGCGCCGGTGATGGCGAACAGCATTTCCACGGTGCATTGCCATTCCGCTTCCAGCATGCCGAAGATGGAGTTGCGCAAGGTTTCGTCCGGCACCAGTTCGGCATAGCGCGAGGCGATGCCCATGTCCGTCTTGGATAGCACCATGTCCATGTTGGAGAGCAGGCCGCGGAAGAACGCCCAGTTCTTATACATGGCCTGCAATTGCCTGAGCCCGGCCTCGCCCTCGCGTTCGACAAACTGCTTTACGGCGCTGCCGAAACCGTACCAGCCGGGCAGCAGCACGCGGTTCAGGCTCCAGCTGAACACCCAGGGAATCGCGCGCAAATCCTCGATCTTGTCGCTTGCCTTGCGCGAGGAAGGGCGGCTGCCGATGTTGAGCTCGGCAATTTCGCGGATCGGTGTGGCAACGAAAAAATAGTCGGTGAAGCCTGGCGTTTCGTATACCAGCTTGCGGTATGCGTCGAAGGCATCCAGGCTGAGCGCTTCCACGATGCGGTGAAATTCCGGCATGGTGCTGTCGTCGCCGTGGTGGTGCACCAATGTGGCTTCCATGGTGGCGGCGATGAGAATTTCCAGGTTGCGCCGCCCGATCTCCGGGTCGGAGTATTTGCTGCCGATGACTTCGCCCTGCTCGGTGATGCGTATCTGCGCATTCACGCTGCCCGGCGGCTGTGCCAGGATGGCCTGGTAGCTGGGGCCGCCGCCACGCCCGACGGTGCCGCCGCGGCCATGGAACAGGCGCAGTTCGATGCCATGCTTTTCGAATACTTTCACCAGCTCGATCTCGGCCTTGTACAGTTCCCAGTTGGCGGTAACGTATCCGCCATCCTTGTTGCTGTCGGAATAGCCCAGCATCACTTCCTGCGTGTTGCCTCGGCTGGCCAGCAATGCGCGGTACCAGGGGATGGAGAACAGTTCATCCATGATGGGGCCGCAGCCGCGCAGGTCGGCGATGGTTTCGAACAGCGGAATGATGTTGATGTGCAGTGCAGGGCGGTCACCGGCTTCGAGTAGGCCGGCCTGTTGCAGCATCAGCGCTACCTCCAGCATGTCGCTCACACCATCGGTCTTGGAGATGATGTAATTGGGCAGCGCGGCGCGGCCAAAGCAGCGATGGATGTTCGCCGCCGCATGCATAATGCGCAATTCCCCCTGTACGGTATGGGAAAAATTCCCCATTTCCGTAGCGAGTAGTTTGCCTGCCTGCAAGGCAGTGAGCAGCGCGGCGCGGCGCGCGGTTTCATCCATTTGTGCATAACCTGCCTGCCCGGCAACTGCCAGAAGTTCGCCCACAACCTGCTCGTGTATCGCGCTGTGCTGGCGCATGTCCAGCGGGGCCAGGTGGAAGCCGAACACTTCCGCTGCCCGGCGCAGGTTGGCGATGCGCCCACGCGCCAGATAGAGCGCATGGTGATGGTAGAGCGAGTTGATGAGGATATCGAGATCGCTGATGAATTCCTGCGAGTCAGCGTAGGGGCGCGCGTCGGGATCCACCGGGCGCAGGTGTTCCACACGATGGTCCAGTTCCTTTGCGGTAGCCGCCAGTCGTGAATAGATTGCAATCAGTGCGCGGCGGTACGGTTCGTCTTCGCGGCTGGCCGCCTCGTCTGGCGACTGCGCGGCGAATGCTTCGAGTTCCTCGCTGACTTCCACCAGGCGTGTAGACAAGGAGAGGCGCGTGCCGAGGAGGTGAGTTTCCGACAGATAGTGTTCGAGTATCAATGAAGAATGGCGCTCGGCCGCGTTCTGCATGACCTCGTGCGTGACAAAGGGATTGCCATCGCGGTCGCCGCCGATCCAGCTGCCGACGCGCAGGAACGGCGGGATATGCATGCGTCTCCCAAAGCGCCGCTCCAGTTGCTTTTCCAGGTCCGCGTAGATCTTGGGAATTTCGCTGAGGAAGGTATAGGTGTAATACGCCAGCCCGTTTTTGATTTCATCCGGCACCGTCAGCTTGGAAGTGCGCAACATGCGTGTGTGCCACAGGATCAGCACAAAGCGGTGCAGCGCTTCTTCGTTATCGGCCAGCTCATCCGGCGTCATGTCGATGCGATCGCGCTCGGCCAGCAGGCTGGAAATGATGAGCTGGCAGTCGAGTATGCTCTTGCGCTGCACCTCGGTAGGATGCGCCGTCAGCACAGGCGAAATCAGCGCCTTGTTGAGGAAGGTTTGCAGCGTGTCGGCGTCGATGTGCTTCTCCTGCACGCGATCCAGCGCGAGCTGCATGCTGCCGTCCTGCGGCGGCGAGCCCGCCTTGAGATGCGCGCGACGGCGGCGATTATGGTGCAGATCTTCGGCAATGTTGGAAAGCTGCGAAAAATAGCTGAAGGCGCGCACCACGGACAGCGTATCGCGTGGCGACAACGCATCCAGCACCTGCTCGAGCTGGTTACGGTCGCGTTCATCCTGGGTCTTGCGGAAGCGCACGGCGGAGCGGCGCACGTTTTCGACGAGCTCGAAAGTCTGTTCACCTTCCTGCTCGCGCAGGGTGTCGCCGAGGATGCGCCCGAGCAGGCGGATGTCCTCACGCAGGGGCACATCTTTACTGGAAATATTTGCGGGCGCAGCAAGCAAGTTCATCATGTTCATCTTCAACTTCTACAAGGCGAAACGCGCGCGCAACAGGCTCATGCTAGAATGCGCCGCGACGGATTTAACCAAACTTATTCAGGAAAACCAATGAATCAGACACACAGAGCGCAGACCGCCCCAGCCAGGCTGGTAATTGCATCGCGCGAAAGCGCGTTGGCAATGTGGCAGGCAGAATTTATCCGCGATCGGCTGCGCGCATTATACCCACAAACCGAGGTCAGCATATTGGGCATGACCACGCAGGGAGATCAGATTCTGGATGTGACGCTGGCCAAGATCGGCGGCAAAGGCCTGTTCGTGAAGGAGTTGGAAACCGCGCTGGAAGAGGGGCGCGCCGACATCGCCGTGCATTCATTGAAGGACGTGCCGATGAATCTGCCGCATGGTTTCATGCTGGCATGCGTCGGTGAACGCGAGGATCCGCGCGATGCGTTCGTCTCCAACAATTTTGCCAATCTGGAAGCCTTGCCGGCAGGCAGCGTGGTGGGCACCTCCAGCCTGCGCCGCGAAAGTCAGCTGCGCGCGCGTTTTCCTCACCTTAAAATCGAGCCGTTGCGCGGCAACGTGCAAACCCGGCTGCGCAAGCTGGATGAAGGGAAGTATGCGGCGATCATCCTTGCCGCTGCGGGCTTGAAACGTCTGGGGCTGGGCGATCGCATCCGTGCCGTGATTTCCAGTGACGACAGCCTGCCTGCGGTGGGGCAAGGCGCGCTGGGCATCGAATGCCGCGCCGACCGCACCGACCTGGTTGGCGTGCTTGCACCGCTGCATCATGCTGACACTGCCGCGTGCGTGCTGGCGGAACGTGCGATGAGTCGGGCGCTGGCGGGCAGTTGCCAGGTGCCGCTGGGCGGCTTTGCCGAGGTCACCGGCGACAAGCTGCGCATGCGCGGATTTGTCGCTACCCCAGACGGTGCGCGCTTGCTGCGTGCCGAACATGCTGGTAGCGTGCGCGACCCTGAAGCGCTGGGTGATGCGGTAGCACAAGATCTGCTGGCGCAAGGTGCGGGCGAAATTCTCGCCGCACTGGCTCTATGACATTGGAAAAGCAACACGTTGCAGGGATACAGAGGCACAGAGAAAACCGCTTGGGGTTTCATGCTTACCCTTTGTCTCTGCGGTAGGCGTTTTTAAAATGGACGCTCCACTTGCTGGGTTAAACATTGTGGTGACCCGCCCGCGCGAGCAGGCGGCGCAACTGGTGCAGCGCATCGAGCAGGCGGGAGGAAAAGCAATATTGTTTCCTTTGCTGGAAATCAGTCCGGCAGCCGATCCGCAGTCCTTGCGCGCGCTTGTATCACGCCTGCATGAGTTCAATCTCGCCATTTTCATCAGTCCCAACGCGGTGCGCTACGCCATGGAGGCCATCCGTGCCGTTGGCCCGCTGCCGGCTGAATTGAAAATTGCAACCGTGGGTCAAGGCAGCGCCAAGGCGTTACGCGATCTGGGCGTGCGCGAAATCATTGCGCCGCATGATAGATTCGACAGCGAGGCGCTGCTGGCATTGCCCGAATTGCAGCAGGTTGCGGGTTGGCGCGTGGCGATATTCCGCGGCGATGGCGGGCGTGAATTGCTGGGCGACACCCTCAAGGCACGCGGTGCCACAGTCGAGTATGCTGCCTGTTATCAGCGCGCCTGGCCGCAACAGGACGCGAGTACCCTGCTTGCTGCAGACCCGCATGCCATCACCGTAACCAGCAGCGAGGCGCTGGGTTATCTTTGGGAGATGCTGAACAGCGCAGAGAAGGAGCAGCTTGCCGACGTGCCGCTGTTTGTGTCGCATGCACGCATTGCCGAGGCAGCGCAGCGGCTGGGCTGGCGCAATGTGAAGGGAACTGCCGGGGGAGATGACGGTTTGCTCTCAGGTTTGATAGCATGGGCAAACAAACGGTGATTCGTGACAGGTTGCGGGTGATGCAAAACCCGGCTTCGTCACCCATTACTCATCACTCATCACCCCAAAGATCATGACCGAACAAACAACATCTCCGGAGCAAAGCCAGCCAAGTGCGCCCCCTGTGGCTGCGCCCCGCCATTCAGTGGCGAACTTCATCTCGCGCATGAACATCATGCAAATGACGCTGGCCGTGGTGCTGGTGGTGTTCCTGTGGCAGTGGTTCGATGCGCATCGCCAGATCAACAGCATGCAGCAGGAACTGGCGCGCCGCCTGGCCGAGATGGACGGCAACAACAAGGCCAACCAGATGCTGGTTGCACAGGGGCAGGAAGCAACGCGCGAACTGTCCGCCAAGGTGGCGCTGCTGGAAGCGCATTATGCCGAGGCGCAGAACCAGCGTGCGGCGCTGGAGGCGCTGTACCAGGAATTGTCCGGAAGCCACGACCAGACGGCGCTGGCCGAAGTGGAGCAGATATTGTTGATCGCCGGACAGCAGTTACAGCTTTCAGCCAACGTGAAGGCCACGCTGATTGCCATGCAGCAGGCCGACGAACGCCTCAAGCGCATGGACAGCGCCGCCCTGAGTGGTTTGCGCAAGGCCATCAGCAACGACATGGACAAGCTGCGCGTGCTGCCCACCGTGGATGTGCACGGCATCAATTTCCGTCTTGACAGTCTTATCGCCGCAGTGGACGCGTTGCCGCTGGTGCAGGATCTTCGCATCACGCAGAAAGCCGCAGCGGCATCGCCTGCCGCTTCCACAGGGTCCGCTTGGCAGCAGATGCTGCGTGAAATCTGGGGGGAAGCCAAAACACTCGTGCGCATCGAGAACACAGAGAAACGCGAGTTACCCTTGCTGTCGCCCACGCAGGCTTTTTTCCTGCGCGAGAACCTGAAGCTGCGCCTGCTTTCGGCGCGCCTCGCGCTGCTGGCACGCGACGAAACAAGCTTTCGTCATGAGCTGCAAGCGGCGCAGCAGTGGATCGTGCGCTACTTCGACACAAAATCCGCGCAAGGTGAGCTGGCCGTCACTACCATCCAAAAATTACGCGAATCCAGCATCACCATCGAGCTTCCGGACATCAACGCCAGCCTGGAGGCCGTGCGCAATTACCGCATTTCGCGCGAGAAGGCGGCGCGATGAAACTGCTGCTGTGGCTGCTGGGGCTGTTCGCGCTGGCCGTCGCGGTGACGCTGGCCGCGCGCAATCCCGGCTACGTGGTGATATTTTATCCGCCGCAGAAGATCGAAATGTCGCTGACGCTGTTTGTGGCGCTGCTGCTCGCGCTGTTTGTACTCGCCTATCTGGCGTTGCAGCTGATATCCGCCGCGCTGCGCCTGCCTTCCTATGTGCGCCAGTTCCGCGCCGAACGCGCCAAGGCAAAGGGGCAATCAGCCATGATGGAAGGATTGGGCGCGTTCTTCGAAGGACGCTACGCGGCAGCCGAACAAGCGGCGGTGCGCGCGATGGAGCTGGGCGAGCAATCGGGGATCAACCCCATAATCGCGGCGCGCGCCGCACACGAGTTGCGTGAATTCGACAAGCGCGATGCCTACCTGGCGGCGGCCGATGGCAAGACGGTGGGCGATTCCACGATGCGCCTGATGGCTCAAACCAAATTCAATCTCGACCAGCACCAGCCGCAGTCCGCGCTGAACTCGCTCCAGGAACTGCGCGAGGCAGGCGTAAAAGGCCATGTTGGCGCACTGCATCTGGAGCTGAAGGCGCAGCAGCAGGCATGCAACTGGGATGCGGTGCTGGACATCGTGAGCCAGCTGGAAAAACGCAGCGCGATTGATGTAACGGCTGCTGCGCAGATGCGCCAGCAGGCATGGCTGGAAAAAATCCGTGCACAACGAATGGATGCGGCGCAGCTGCAGGCAGTGTGGAGAAGCATCCCCGGCGACTTCAAGCGCCGCGCCAAAATCGCCGCAAGCGCGGCGCGCGCCTTTATTCATCTGGGCGATTGCGCAAGCGCGCAGCAGTTACTTACCGAAAGCCTGGATGCGCAGTGGGACAGTGAGCTGGTCACACTGTATGGCGACTGTCGTGGCAACAATATTGTGGCGCAGATCGAGCAGGCCGAGCGCTGGCTCAAGCAGCATACGGCTGATGCCGGGCTGCTGTTGACGCTGGGCAAGCTGTGCCTGCATCAGCAGTTGTGGGGCAAGGCGCAGAGCTATCTGGAAGCCAGCATCAGCGTGGCGCCCAGCCGTGCAGCTTATACTGCGCTGGGGCAATTGATGGAAAAATTGCAGAAGCCGGACGAGGCGTTCAAGCATTATCAGAAGGCGATGGAGCTGGCGCAGGAAAGTTGAGCGTCTTCTTAGGAGCTTTTTCTATACGCCCACACCATCATTACCATTCCTGCCGCCACCATCGGCAGGCTGAGCCATTGGCCCATGCTGATGCCGAAAGTCATCAGGCCGAAGATGCCGTCGTCCGGGTTGCGCGTGAATTCTGCAAGAAAGCGGAAGCTGCCATAGCCGATGAGAAAAAGACCAGATACTGCACCTGCGGGGCGCGGTTTTTTCGAGTACAGCCATAGCAGCGCGAAAAGCGCGAGACCTTCCAGCGCGAATTCATAAAGCTGCGAGGGATGGCGCGGCAGGTTGTCCACGTTCGGGAAGATCATGCCCCAGGGCACATCTGTAGGACGCCCCCACAATTCGGCATTGATGAAATTGCCGATGCGCCCCGCGCCCAGGCCCAACGGCACTAGCGGGGCGATGAAATCCATCAGTTGCAGCCACTGAATTCGGCGCTGGCGCGCGAACAGCGCCATTGCCGCAAGCACGCCGAGAAACCCGCCATGAAACGACATGCCGCCCTGCCATACGGCAAAAATTTCCAAGGGGTGGGATGCATAGTAACCGGGGTTATAAAACAGCACCTCGCCCAGCCTTCCGCCCAGCACCACGCCCAGCACACCGTAGAACAGCAGGTCGTCCAGCATCTTGTCGTCCCAGCCGGAACGGCCAAGTGAACGGATGCGTTTCCTGCCCAGCCACATGAACGCCGCGAAGCCGAGCAGGTACATCAATCCGTACCAATGCACCGCAAGCGGGCCAAGATGGACAGCGACCGGGTCAAATTGAGGGTGGATAAGCATTCTGCCAAGGTGGAAGTTGAGTTAAAATCCATTATACGTGATTCGATTACGCGCCTATCCGGCGCGGTTTTTGTTTTGAGGAAATGCCATGCCCGTTTATCGTTCCCACACCACCACCCGCGGCCGTAATATGGCCGGTGCACGCGCCTTGTGGCGCGCAACCGGCATGAAAGATGCCGATTTTGACAAGCCCATCATCGCCATCGCCAATTCATTCACGCAGTTTGTGCCGGGGCATGTGCACCTGAAGGACATGGGGCAACTGGTGGCGCGCGAGATCGAAAAAGCCGGCGGGGTAGCCAAGGAGTTCAACACCATTGCGGTGGATGACGGCATTGCGATGGGGCACGATGGGATGCTGTATTCGCTGCCCTCGCGCGAGCTTATCGCCGACAGCGTGGAATATATGGTCAACGCGCATTGCGCCGATGCGCTGGTGTGCATTTCCAATTGTGACAAGATTACGCCTGGCATGTTGATGGCGGCGATGCGGCTGAATATTCCGGTGGTGTTCGTTTCCGGTGGGCCGATGGAAGCGGGCAAAGTGACCTGGGGCGGCAAGACCGTCATGCTGGATCTGGTGGATGCAATGGTGTCTGCCGCCGACGATAAATATAGCGATGCAGAAGTGTCAGAGCTGGAACACTCCGCCTGCCCGACCTGCGGTTCCTGCTCCGGCATGTTCACCGCGAATTCGATGAACTGCCTGACCGAGGCGCTGGGCTTGTCACTGCCCGGCAACGGTTCGATGCTGGCCACCCACGCCGACCGCAAGGAGCTGTTCCTGCGCGCCGGGCGCGTGGTGGTGGATCTGGCGCGGCGCTATTACGAACAGGGTGACGAGAGCGCTCTGCCGCGCAATATTGCTACCAGGCAGGCATTCGAGAACGCGATGAACCTGGACATCGCCATGGGTGGATCGACCAACACCGTGCTGCATCTGCTGGCTACTGCACGCGAAGGCGGCGTGGACTTCACCATGCATGACATCGATCGCCTGTCGCGCCTCGTGCCGCATCTGTCCAAGGTGGCGCCCAGCGAGCAGAAATATCACATGGAAGATGTGCATCGCGCCGGCGGCGTGATGGCCATCCTCGGTGAGTTGGACCGCGCCGGGCTGCTGCACCGCGATTTGCCCACTGTGTACAGCAAGACCCTGGGCGAGGCGCTGGAAAAATATGACATCATGCGCACCAATGATGAAGCGGTAAAAACCTTTTTCCGTGCAGCTCCCGGAGGGATTTCCACCACCATCGCATTCTCGCAATCCATGCGCTATCCCACGCTGGATGACGACCGCGCCAACGGCTGCATTCGCGACAAGGCGCATGCCTATTCGCAGGACGGTGGGCTGGCGGTGCTGCATGGCAACATTGCGGAGAACGGCTGCATCGTCAAGACGGCCGGAGTGGATGAAAGCATACTCAAGTTCAACGGGCGTGCACGCGTTTTCGAGAGCCAGGACAGTGCGGTGGAGGCCATCCTAGCTGACCGGATCGTGGCGGGCGACGTGGTGGTGATCCGCTATGAAGGCCCCAAGGGAGGGCCGGGCATGCAGGAGATGCTGTATCCCACCTCGTATCTGAAATCAAAGGACATGGGCAAAGTGTGCGCGCTGCTCACCGACGGGCGTTTCTCCGGCGGCACTTCAGGTCTGAGCATAGGCCACGTTTCGCCGGAAGCGGCGCAGGGCGGGGCGATAGGGCTGGTAGAGGAGGGCGACGCCATCGAGATCGACATTCCGAAACGCAGCATCCGCCTGGCTGTTTCCGATGAGGAGCTGGTGCGCCGCCGCGCAGCGATGGAAGCCAGAGGCAGGCAGGCGTGGAAACCGCTCAAGCGCGAGCGGCATGTGTCCGCGGCACTGCGCGCCTACGCCGCGATGACCACTTCCGCAGACCAGGGTGCGGTGCGTGATGTATCGCAGGTGGAACGATAATGCGCCGCTGCGATGCACTTCGTGCGCTGTCCAGCGAGCACCATCATGGGTTGGTTATAACGGTGAAGGTGAAGCGGGCGATCGGTACGGCGGAGGCGGAACGGGTGTGGCAGGAAGTCCGCGAGCGCTTTGTTACCGAGCTGGAGCCACATTTTCAGGAAGAGGAAGTGGGTCTCCTCCCCGCGCTGGAACGGGTTGGCGAGACCGAGCTGGTACGGCGCACTCACGCCGATCATGCCGAGCTGCGGCGCATGATCCGTGAAGGGGGCATGCAGAACATGGCCGATTTTGGTGAATTGTTGTCGCAGCATATCCGCTTCGAGGAGCGCGAGCTGTTCGAAGTGGCGCAGCAAAAAATATCGCTAGACGACCTGGCTGCACTCATGAAGTAAGCGCTGTTTTTGCACACACTGACATGAGGCGGACATGCGTGCCATTCTGATAGCCAACCCCAAGGGCGGGAGCGGAAAAACCACGCTGTCGACCAACATTGCCGGCTATCTGGCGGCACGCGGCCAGCGTGTCCTGATGCTCGATCTCGACCGGCAGAAGTCTGCCGAACAATGGCTGGCCAGCCGCCCTTCCATTTTGCCAAAGATAGGTGTGCTTCGCGCCGCAGCGGGGAAATCTACTGAAGCGGACTGGCTGGTGATCGATTCCCCGGCCGGCCTTCACGGCAAGAATCTCGAGCATGCGCTGAAGCTGGTGCACAAGGTGATTGTGCCCATTGCGCCATCATTGTTCGATATTCAGGCCAGCCGGGAATTTCTGGAAACCCTGAGCCAGGAAAAGGCGGTGCGCAAAGGAAAAATTTTCGTCGGTGTGGTCGGGATGCGCATGGCGCCTCGCACCCGTGCTGCGATCACGCTGGAGCAATTCATTGCCGGTCTGGACCTGCCTGTTCTGGCCTATCTGCGCGAAACACAGGCTTACGTCAATGCCGCATTCGAGGGCAAAACCCTGTTCGATCTTCCTCATCATCTGGCCGAGCGTGAGCTGGAGCAGTGGGCTTATTTGCTGAACTGGCTGGAACATGCAACCGATGACTGACCCACTGTTGCGGGGTTGTCTCAGGGCGCCGGTAAAATTTATTCTGTCATCGAGGTAAAGCAGGTCAACCGCTGGCACCTGACAAGCGTTAATCGCTATATTAATTAACTATCATGTTAGTTAATTATCATGTGTTAAAAGTACAAGTTTGAATTTAGCCGTCTGTTGATTAGAATCAATACGGCTTCATTGCAAAGCGTGTATGCCAATTCGAAAACTTGATTAAATATATGGGGAGAACTAAATGAAATCCATCATCGCAAGCATGTTCGCAGCAGCAGGTTTGATGGTTGCAGGGGGAGCGGTGGCAGCTGAAATGCCGGCACTGGCGAAGAAGCATAATTGTACAGCTTGCCATGCAATTGACAAGAAAGTTGTGGGCCCTTCCTGGGAAGATGTTGCCAAGAAGTACAAGGGCGATGCGAAAGCAGAAGCCAATCTGCTCACCAAGGTGTCCAAGGGTGGCTCCGGTGTGTGGGGCACGATGCCTATGCCGGCAAATGATGCTGCCGGCACAAAGCAGGATGATATGAAAGAGCTCGTTAAATTTATTATGAGCTTGGCGAAGTAAGTTAAGGATCTATTCCTGAAACAGTGGCCGGCGTAAGCCGGCCACTGTTTTTTTTTTCGATGCGAATTCGTAGCAAGCAGACAGGTATTGCCCTGGCGCCAGAGAGTCGGCACCGAGGGTGTGTAAATTGACAAGCATGGAGGGGCTGCGGATAATTCGGCATCTTTTTTCCCAGTGCAATAATCCCCCTATGCCGCATAACAAAACATGGTTGCTTCTTGCAGCATTGTGCGCCGCTACGCTTTCGGCTTGCGGCAAATCAGGGGGGCCGGCTGCCGGTTCCGACACGCCGGTTGCAGGTGCTGCACCGGAGCTGGTCGTGAAAATAGGTGCATCCGCCCCGCTCACCGGGCCGCAAGCGCACATCGGCAAGGACAACGAGAACGGCACGCGCATGGCGATCGAAGATGCCAACGCCAAGGGCATCACCATAGGTGGCAAGAAGGTGCGCTTCGAATTGCTTAGTGAAGACGACCAGACCGATCCCAAGACTGCGACCATCGTGGCGCAGAAACTGGTGGATGCAAGAGTGAACGGCGTAATCGGACACCTCAATTCAGGCACCACCATTCCCGCATCGCGGATTTACAGCGACAATGGCATCCCGCAGATTTCGCCTTCGGCCACCGCCGTCGGCTACACTGCGCAGGGGTTCAAGACGACTTTCCGCGTGATGGCAAATGATGGGCAGCAAGGCAAGGTGCTGGGCGAATTTGCCGCAAAGAACCTGGGCGCAAAGAAAATTGCGGTGCTGGACGATCGCACAGCCTACGGGCAGGGATTGGCGGATGAATTCGCCAAGTCCGCGCAGGCCAGCGGTGCGCAAATTGTGGCGCACGAATACACCACCGACAAGGCGGTGGATTTCACTGCAGTGCTGACTTCGATCAAGGGCAAGAAACCGGATCTGGTGTTCTTTGGCGGCATGGATCCGCAGGGTGCGCCCATGCTCAAGCAGTTGAAGGCGCTGGCCCTCGATGTGAAATTCATGATGGGCGACGGCGGTTACACGCCCAAGCTGATCGACAATGCCGGTGCAGCAGCGGAAGGCGCTTATGCCTCGCTGCCCGGCGTGCCGCTGGATCAGATGCCGGGCGGCAAGGATTTCTCGCAGCGCTACGAGGCGAAATACAAGCAACCTATCCAGTTGTATGCCCCCTATTGCTACGACGCGGTGAACGTTATGATTACCGCGATGCAGCAGGCCGATTCTGCGGAGCCGGCAGAATATTTGCCCATGCTGGCAAAGATTGCATATGACGGCGTAACTGCAAAAATCACCTTCGACGATAAAGGTGACCTCAAGGGCGGTGCTGTGACGCTGTATCAGGTGCAGCAAGGCAAGTGGCAGCCGCTGCAAACCATGGGCGGGGAAGCGCTTGCGGAAGCACGCTGATGGAGTGGCACATGCATAACCAAAGCGACACGCAATGTGTCGCTTTTCATTTGTAGGCAACCTTTGGATATTCTGCTGCAACAAATCGTCAATGGCCTGGTGCAGGGCAGCGTGTATGCGCTGGTCGCGCTGGGCTACACCATGGTGTACGGCATACTCGGCCTGATCAATTTTGCGCACGGCGAAGTCGTGATGGTGGGCGCGATGGTGGCGCTGACCATGACGCAACTGCTTGCTGCATCCGGCCTGCCCCCGCTGGTGATCCTGCTAATCGCGTTGATGACTTCGGCTGGTGTGTGCATGGCGCTTGGCTATGGTATCGAGCGCATTGCCTACCGCCCGTTGCGCAACGCGCCACGCCTGGCCCCGCTGATCACGGCGATCGGCGTGTCCATCGTGCTGCAAAATCTCGCGATGATGTTCTGGGGGCGTGAATACCATGCCTTTCCAGCTTTGCTCCCGCATAGCACGCACATGCTGGCCGGTGCGGTCATCAACGATGTGCAGATCATCATTGTGCTGGTCGCGCTGGCTGTGATGGCGTGCTTGCTTCTGTTGGTGCACCGCACGCGCCTGGGCCGTGCGATGCGCGCCGTGGCGGAAAATCCATCCGCCGCGGCACTGATGGGCGTGAACATCAACGGCGTGATCTCCGTCACCTTCATGCTGGGCTCCGCGCTGGCGGCGGTGGCGGGCATCATGGTGAGCGCCAATTACGGCATCGTGCACTACTACATGGGCGCCATTCTCGGGCTCAAGGCATTCACTGCCGCCGTGCTGGGCGGCATCGGGAACCTGCGCGGCGCAATGCTGGGCGGCTTGCTGCTGGGTTTGATCGAGAGCCTCGGCGCAGGTTACATCGGCGACCTCAGCGGCGGCTTCTTTGGCAGCAATTATCAGGATGTATTCGCGTTCTTCGTGTTGATCATCGTGCTTATTTTCCGGCCATCCGGGTTAATGGGAGAGCGTGTTGCGGAACGTGCCTGATAGCCTGCTGCGCCACGACAAACGTCACGCATGGATCGCGTTTGCAGCCCTGGCCATCATGCTGCTGGCTTTGCCTTTCGCCACCGATGCGTTGCTCGGGCGCGGCTGGGTGCGCATTGTGGATTTTGCGCTGCTCTACATCATGCTGGCATTAGGTCTGAATATCGTGGTCGGCTATGCCGGCTTGCTCGATCTGGGTTACATCGCCTTCTTCGCGGTCGGGGCGTATTGCTACGCGCTGCTCGGCTCGCCGCAATTCGGGCTGCATTGGCCGTTCTGGATCGTGTTGCCGCTGGGTGCGCTGCTGGCCTGCGTGTTCGGCGTGCTGCTGGGCGCGCCCACGCTGAAGTTACGCGGTGATTACCTCGCCATTGTCACGCTGGGTTTTGGCGAGATCATCCGCATCTTCCTCAACAACCTGAATGCGCCGGTCAATATCACCAACGGCCCGCAGGGCATCAGCATGATAGACCCGGTCCGGATTGGCGGTTTTTCTCTGGGCAGCACGCACGAATTGTTCGGGCTCACCTTCCCATCCGTACATCTCTATTACTACCTGTTCCTGTGCGTCACCCTGCTGGTGATCTTCGTCTCGCTGCGCCTTGAGGACTCGCGCATCGGCCGTGCATGGATGGCGATACGCGAAGATGAAGTGGCTGCCGAAGCGATGGGCATCAATACCAGAAACATCAAGTTGCTCGCCTTTGCGATGGGCGCGACTTTCGGTGGGGCGGCGGGCGGACTGTTCGCCGGTTTTCAGGGCTTCATCAGCCCGGAGAGCTTTGGCCTGACCGAATCGGTGATGATCGTGTGCATGGTGGTGCTGGGCGGAATGGGCAACATCCGCGGCGTGGTGCTGGGGGGCGTGCTGCTGGTGCTGCTGCCGGAAGCGCTGCGCCATGGAGCGGGACCGGCGCAGCACGCGCTGTTCGGCAAAACTTTGATTGACCCGGAAAGCCTGCGCATGCTGCTGTTCGGTCTGGCACTGATCGTCGTCATGCTGGTGCGTCCCGCCGGGCTGTGGCCATCCACGCAGCGCCGCCGCGAACTTTCGCCGGATGAAGATGTGGTGCATCAGGAACAGGATACGGTGTATGACAGCAGCAAATAATGTCCTGCTCGATCTTTCCGGCGTGGGCAAACGCTTCGGCGGCCTGGCTGCGCTGTCCGATGTGTCGCTGCACATACGGCGCGGGGAGATTTACGGACTGATCGGCCCAAACGGCGCGGGCAAGACCACGCTGTTCAACGTCGTCACCGGCCTGTATCAGATGGACGATGGGCAGTTCACTTTCGACGGCATTGCCTATGACCGCTGTAAGCCGCATGTGCTGGCGCAGGCAGGCATTGCGCGCACCTTCCAGAACATCCGCCTGTTCGCCAATATGAGTGCGCTGGAAAACGTCATGGTCGGGCGCCACCTGCGCACGCGCGCTGGCATCTGGGGTGCGCTCACGCGCAACGCCGGCGCGCGTGCCGAGGAGCGCGCCATTGTGAAGCGCGCACGTGATTTGTTGCACTATGTCGGCATAGCCAGCCCGCATCAGACCTTGGCCAAGCACCTGTCGTATGGTGAGCAGCGCCGCCTGGAAATCGCGCGGGCGCTGGCCACCGATCCCAAGTTGCTGGCGCTGGACGAACCAGCGGCAGGTATGAACGCCACCGAAACCGAAAGTCTGAAAGCGCTGCTGCAAACCATACGCGCCAGCGGTGTCACCGTGCTGCTGATCGAGCACGACGTGAAGCTTATCCTCGGCCTGTGCGACCGCGTGGCGGTGCTGGACTACGGCAGGAAAATCGCCGAGGGTGTGCCCGAGGAAGTGCGCCGCAACCCGGCGGTGATTGCGGCTTATCTCGGAGGCGAAGCCGCATGAGCGCCTTGCTCGAAGTGCGTGATTTGAAAGTCGCGTATGGCGGCATTCAGGCACTGAAAGGTGTCAGCCTCGATGTTGCTCCCGGCGAACTGGTTGCACTCATCGGCAGCAACGGCGCAGGCAAGACCACTGCGCTCAAGGCGCTCGCCGGCCTGCTGCATCCCGCAGCCGGCAAGGTGCACTATGCCGGAAAGTTGCTGAACGACTGTGCCGCGCACCGGCGCGTGCGCGGCGGTCTGGCCCTTGTGCCGGAAGGGCGCGGCGTATTCGCACGATTAACCGTCGAAGAGAACTTGCTGATGGGCGCATACACCCGCAACGATAGGGCAGGAACGGGCGTCGACCTCGAACGCATGTACACGCTGTTCCCGCGCCTCGCCGAACGCCGCACGCAACTGGCCGGCACGCTCTCCGGAGGCGAGCAGCAGATGGTCGCGATGGCGCGCGCGCTGATGTCGCGCCCCAAGCTGCTGATGCTGGACGAGCCGAGCATGGGGCTTGCGCCGATGATGGTGGCAAAAATTTTCGAAACCATACGCGATATTTCCGCACAGGGTGTTTCCATCCTGCTGGTGGAACAGAACGCCAAGCTTGCGCTTGAAGCGGCACAGCGCGGCTATGTGCTGGAAAGCGGCCTGATTACGTTATCGGATAACGCCGCGAATTTGCTGGGGAGCGATGAGGTAAGGAGAGCTTACCTGGGTGGGTAAAGCGGATTGCGGGGATATATTTTGAAGGCGGTCACGGCGTGTCATCGCCGTGACCGTTGGGGTGTAGCTAGTTTGCGGACGGTCGCAGCAAGGTCACGCCCCCGTAGCTGCCGATCCACTTGCTGCCGTCTTCCGACGTCGCCATGGTGAACACATCATCGGCATATAATCCGTCAGCGCGGGTCAATACCTTGAACTTGCCGTCCTGCCACATGGCCAGGCCCTTGTTCGTGCCGATCCAGAGTTGTTGGTTGGCGTCTTCGTGCAGCATGAATACATGGTCGCCGGGCAGCCCTTCGGCGGTGCTGTAGTTCGTCCAGCGCTTTCCATCGTAGCGCGATACGCCGCCGCCCCATGTCCCCGCCCAGACTTGTCCGTTGTGGTCAACCACGAGGGAAACAATATAATTCGGGTTGTACGCCACATCGACGTTCTCCAGGCCCATCTCTTTCTTTTGCTTCGCATGGTGATCGGAAACCTTGCCCATATCATTGCGGAACGTGATTGCGCTTTTCACTTTTTCATATGGAGCGCCTACGCCGCCTTTGGCATGGTTCCAGTTTTCCCATTTCCCGTTGGCAAACAGCGCCATGCCACCTTCGGTGGCAAGCCATATATCGCCGTTCCTGCCTTCAGCCAGGCCATATACCCAATCGTTGGGCAAGCCGCCATGGGTATTTTCGACCGTAAAGAGATCCCACTTGCTGATGTCATCCAGCGCGCCACCGCGCACACGATTGACGCCTGACCAAGTGGCAATCCAGATGTCGCCGTTCTTTGCTTCGAGCACGCCATAGACGAAGGAGTCGCCGACCCCTTCCGGGATGTTGTAATTCTTCCAGGTCTTGCCATCTTCCTTGAGGACCGACAGTCCGCCGCCGTAGGTACCGACGGTGATAAGGCCCTTTATTCGGCCGACATAAAAAGATCCGTTGGAAAGCAGCCCGTTGCTCGTATCGAACATCTTGAAAGAATCGTCGCGGGTGTCATAGCGGATTACGCCGCCCGAAGTGCCAACCCATATCACCTTGCCATCTGCATAGATGGATTTGACGTTTTTCTCGCCGACGCGGAAATGGGTGAATTTTTGCGTCGGATCGACCTTGACCTTGCCTTCATGCGCCGGGCTTGCAGCCTGTGGGGCGCTCGCTGGCGCTGTAGATGCCGCAGGGGGCTCCGCAGTGTTTGTTGTGGTGCCACTCTTGCCGCAACCACTCGCTGCGAGCCCGGTGATCACGATAATGGCTGCTGCCAACGACTTGCTGTTAATTTGCATGATTTTCCTATTAATCTGGTTCTTTATTGAAAGCAATCTGTTATGGGACTATGGCTTTGCCGCCGGCACGCCAATCCGTGTTACGCCGCCCTTGGTTCCTGCCCATATATCGCCACTGGGTGATATCGCGAGTGCATAGACGTTATTGTTAAGCAGTCCTTCTTTTTTCCCGAACTTGCGCCAGGTCTTGCCATCGTAGCGTGTCACGCCGTTATCTGTGCCAAACCAGAATACGCCTTTTGTGTCGCGGGCGATTGCATAAACCATATTTCCGGAGAGCCCGTCCTTGACGGTAAAGTTCTGCCACGTCTTGCCGTCGAACCGCGCTACGCCGCCGCCCCAGGTGCCTGCCCAGATGGTGCCGTCCGGTGCGGCAACAAGGGAGAACACATAGTTCGGGTTATAGGTCAGCGCACCACCTGCAAGCGTGGTGAGATCATGGCGCGAGCGCGTACCAAGCCCTGTATTCGGGCTGGCCTGCAAGCCATCTGCATTGGGCGCGCCCATGCCATCCTTGTGGGTCCATGACTTCCATGTTTTGCCGTCAAACATGGATACGCCGCCTTCAGTGCCAAACCACACACGTCCCTGGCTGTCCACATCCAACCCGTAGACCCATTCGTTCACGAGTTCCTTGACGTAGGTCGTGAATTTTTTGGTCTTGACGTCGAAATGATTGGCGCCCGCCCAGGTGCCGATCCACAGGTTACCCTTCTTGTCGTTGGCAAAAGAGTAAATCCAGTAGTCGGCAAGGCCGTGCATCGGAAAATAAGTTTTCCACTTGCCGTTCTTGTAGCGTGACGCACCACCAGCGTTGGTACCAAACCACTTGTAGCCCTCGGTATCAACGCCAATGCCAAAAACATACTCGTTGGCCAGCCCATCCTTTCTGGTGAAGGTGTTGCGCGGCTTGAACGTCTTAAGGTCGATTTCATGCACCCCGGCAGAAGTGCCTATCCACAGCGTGCTGTTTGGTTTTTCGACTGCCAGTGCACGCACATAGACGTTGGCGCCAACATCAAATGTATCTAGGACACGCTCGCCCGCATTGCGCACCGGAGGTGCGTTATCTGCGGCTGCGACGGTGGAGGTGAAAGCAAGGGTGAAGGCGGCGATCGAGATCGCCGCCGCAGTTCTGAATACAGTAAACATTAGCGCAAGTTTCTCACGTAGCTGATTACATCATAAAACTCGTTTTCCTTCAGAATGCCAAGGAACGGAGGCATTGCATTGCTGCCGGTGCGTAACTTGTCAACCAGAACGGGATCAGGCTGGTTGAGGCTCTGGCTGCGCACAAGATTTGGCGCATTCGGCATGGTGCTGCGGCCACTCTCGCCGTGACAGCCTGCGCAATGAGCAAGATATATTCTCTGGCCGTTGGCCGCGTCAGCAGCAAGCGCCGGTTGCGCTAACATGGCCAACGCTGCAGCCAGGCAAGTCGAAAACAGGGTCAGGCGCAGAGCCCCAGAGGTTTGATTGGTTGTGTTCATTGTGCGTCCCTCCTTAATAATAAATTACTATATTAAACGTGCTGGATCCCCATTATTTCGATTTCTTCTTGCCACCTTTTGCAGTTATCCCCCGCATCTTGTTCGCCTTGGCAACCAAAACCTCGGCTTTCTTCGGATCCGGTGTGAGTCCGTACTGCCCTGACAGATAAGCAGCAGCCAGTGCATCGATCGACGGGAGATCGTCGTTGTCAGCGGAGCGCTTGATCCAGGCCAGCGCCTCAGGGCTCTGCCTTGCTGCTTCGTCCAGGCCCAGTCCCCCGTTGATATAGGCTTGCGCCATTACGTTGACAGCTTCCTTGTGCCCTTGCTCTGCGGCTTTAATGATCAATCTGCGCGCTTCGCCGAAATCCTGTTTCACGCCTGAGCCTTCCGAGTACATCACGCCCAGGCCATATAGGCCGTCGGGGTTAGATTGTTCGACGGCCTTGCGGTAATACGCCACCGCATCATCGTAAAACAGCGACTTGTCGAGTATGAAGCCGAGCATTGCCTGGGAAGGTGCATGGCCAGCGTCTGCAGCTGGTTTGAGTAACGACATAGCCCCCGCTGCATCCCCTTGTTTATAGGCCTTGGTGCCTGCCTCGTAAGCCTTTTCCAGGTCAGCAGGTTTTGCTGGCTCCGGCGCCTTTGGCGCAACATCCTTCATCTCGCCCGATATCTTGAGCGGAGCCTTCCCGGACGAATCAGCAAGTGCCTCCGCCGAGCAGGACAAACAATACGGCAATGCCAGCAGCCACAACCAATTCATACGTCCGCGCATATTTTACTCCATAATTTCTTGAATTCTTTGCGGCCCGCACAATTTGTCGTACGGGTAATCATTTGCTCAATAATTGAATTTTATACAACATTGCATTTTTTAGCGATGCATTGCATGGGAAAACGGCATTACATGCCGCGCGTTATCCCCAAGTCCGCCAATTCCTCCAGTTTGCGATACAGGCTGGATAGGCCAATGCCGAGCTTTTGCGCGGCTGCCTTCCGGTCTCCTCCCGCTTCACTGATCGCCTTGGCGATCAGTTCGGCTTCACGATGCCGTAACTGATCACGCAGGCTCCCTTCTTCTCCGGCAACAAATTTACCATGATTTTGGGGTGCGCCCTGGTTCGAGATTTCCGGCGGCAGATCGGCCAAGGTGATACGACCCCCGTCGGCCAGGATATGGACGCGGTTAATGACATTTTCCAACTGCCTGACATTGCCAGGCCATTTGTATGACAGCATGACTTCCTCGGCCTCCGGATCCATTTCCAGCATTCCGCCTGAAGAATCCAGCCCGGCATTGTGAACCAGATACCGGATCAGCCCGCTAATGTCGCTGCGGCGTTCGCGCAGCGGCGGCATGTGGATGTTGAACATGCTCAAGCGGAAATAAAGATCCTCGCGGAACTTGCCTTCCTTCACCATTTCTTCCAGATTGCGGTTGGTTGCGGCAATGATGCGCACATCCACGCTGCGTGCTTGCTCGCTGCCGACCGAGCGTATCTGTTTGTCTTCGATCACATGCAACAGTTTGGTCTGCAAATTCAGCGGTAGTTCCCCGATTTCATCAAGAAAAATGGTGCCGCGGTCGGCTTCGGTGAACAATCCCTTGCGTGCCCTGTCGGCTCCCGTGAACGCTCCCTTGGTGTGGCCGAAAAATTCGCTCTCGAGCAGGTTTTCGGGAATCGCGCTGCAATTGACCGGAATAAACGGGAAGGCGGCACGCGGACTCTGCTCGTGGATGGAACGTGCGGCAACGCCTTTGCCGGTGCCGCTTTCCCCGGTGATAAGCACGGTGCTGTTGGTTACCGCAACCCTGCTTATCAGCCGGTCGATCTGTTGCATGGCAGGCGAATTGAATTTGTACAACCCACGGCCCCCTGTAACCAGGTTGCGCAGTGCCTTGTTTTCCGCGCGCAGGCCGCACATTGCTTCGATCTGGGCCAGCCTGTGCAGCAACTCTTCATTGTGCACCGGCTTGACAATATAGTCTGTTGCGCCTGCCCGCAGCGCTTCCACCGCCGTCTCCATGGAGGCAAACGCCGTAACCATGATGAACTGGGTGTCGATTACCGTGCCGGAAGCCTTGAAGCTGCGCACCAGTTCGATTCCATCGCCATCGGGCAGGCGCACGTCGCACAACGCTACATCAACATCGCCGCGCACCAGCTTGGCCGTGGCCTCGACTACGGTTGACGCCACATCGACCGAATAACCGGCGCGGCTGACAAGATTCGAAAGAATCTGGCGGAGGGCGGCCTCGTCGTCAATTACCAGCACGTGCATATGTCATGCCTCCTTAAGTGCATTTAAATCATCCTTTGCAATGGGAAGTCGCAAGGTCACTACGGTTCCGCTGCCCAGTTCGGACTCGATGCCTATATCACCGCCATCAGATTCTATCAGCGACTTCGAGACCGCCAGCCCGATCCCGCTTCCCTTGCCCAGCGGTTTGGTGGTGAAGTATTCCTCGAATACACGCTCAAGCGTGCTCCTGTTCATGCCGGTGCCATTGTCGGTAACCGTCACCACGGCGTATTCCTCGCGGAGGCGGGTCGATATGGCGATGCGGGGTTTTGAGTCGGCCCTGCCCTCCATCGCATCTGCAGCATTGACCAGCAGATTGATGATCACCTGCGTGATGTGGTCGCCCACTGCGTACACTGCAGGAAGCTGCGCGTCGAGGTCAAGCACCAATTCTATGGTTCCGAAGCGCCGGTCAAAACTGATGAACTTGGCTGTGCTGCGAATCAGGTTGTTGAGATCCAGGAATTCCGGCTCATTCGATTGGGGCGTCGAGAATTCGGAGATCTGCCGGGTGATGTTCATGACCCGCCTGGCCTGTTCGATGATCATATCAGGGTGGTTGGTAGAACGGCGGTCGCCCCTCCCGTGCGCAATGCGCTGGTCCACCATCGCCTGCGCCGCCCCCACGATCGCAGACAGCGGGTTGTTGAGTTCGTGCGCCACGACGGCGGCGAGCGAGCCGACCGCCGCCATCTTTTCCTTGTGGAAACGCTGTTGCCGGATGAGCTCCATCTGCATCTCATTTTGGCGCAGCTCGAGCTGCATCTTGTTGACCGCATTCATGAGCGAGCCTAATTCGTCCCGGCGCGTCACCTTCAGCGGTTTGCCGCGGTATCCCTCGATAATTGCCAACGCACGATCCTGAACGCGCCGGATGTCCCAGGCGAGCCGGGTGACAAAAATCATCACCAGGCTGCCGATGAATACGATGCCGACAGCCGCTGTGAACGACCATATCAGGGAAATGCTGTCAAATGCTCTGTGGTACTGTTCCAGCAAGACTTGTTTGCGTTTGCGCATCTGGTTGGTAACCTGGTCCAGATCGACGACAAGCACGTGCAGGCTGTCCCTGACTCTGCCGATGGCTTGCCGGCTTGCCGGTTTGCCCGCCAAATCCTCAAGGTTCGCCTGCAGCGTAACAATATTGTCGGACAGGACGGGATAGAGCTGGGCAGCCCTGCCCAGATTCACCAATACGGTATTGGTCTGCACGGCGATGGTGCGCACGGCGGACTTCAGGTCTGGCAAATTCTTTTCATTCAATGAATAGTAATTATCGTTCACGATAAGAATGGCGCGCGTCACCAGCATGTTGAGGGCGAACTGCCGTTCTTCCTCTGCATGCACTGCCTCGAGCTGCTGCAGGTCCTGATAGAGAACATTGCGTTCCCGGGCCATGATGAGTCCGGCAAATAAGGTGTAGATCAGGAAAAGTATCATCAGCCCGATACCTTTTGTCCGTACAGACATGCCGCCGAGCAGCTTCGGATGGCTGACAGGCACGGAAGTCTCCGTGTGCGTCTCCTTGTCTGCCTTGTCATGCACTTGATTCGTGTCCACCGGCCTGTTGATCTGCCCCGATTCGTTTATATATGCCCCGGATTCGCCATTTCCCGGGCTGCGCTATTACTCAATCCGTCAAGCCCCGATCAAACCGCAGCAATGCGCTGCACTGCCAGCTGCTGTTCGATCTCATCGACCATCTTTGGTTCTGCCCATTCACGCGCGCCGATAATGATGCTGGCAATACTATGGTCGCGCCTCAGTAAGTAGGTTGTGGGAAAGCCGGTAATGCGCAGAGCACTGTTTGACAGCGCCTGGTTGCTATCCGACAGCAGAGGGAACGTGAGCTTGAGGCGCATGCCAAATTCGCGCGCAAGGTTGGCATCGCTATCGACCGTAATGCCGATGACCCGCAAATCTTCGGGGCGGAACAGCGCATTCAGTTTTTCCAGGTCGGGCATCTCGCGCCGACACGGTTCGCACCATGTCGCCCAGAAATTCACGACCAATGCGACATTGGCATAAGCCGAGAGTGGCGCTACGCGCCCATCCAGGCCGGGCAGCACGATATCCGGGAAGTGGTCGCCCTGTGCCGGTGCTTCTTCGGGCGTGGTATCACTGCAAGCGGGAAGCAAAGCGGCTGCCGCGCCAATCGCCGCAAGCTGCAATAGGCGCCGCCTGGGCAAGCTGGCCAGCGCGGTTTTTTTCGGCAACAGCACTTTATTTGACCTCTGTATCGATCTTGATGGCGATGCCGCTCGCGCCAATTTTCACCGGTTGCGAAAGCCCTTCCAGATCTCCGGGACGGGTAGTCGCATTTCCAGCCTTTGATATGCGCGCACCAACCACAACCCGGGATGCCGAAGACAGTTTCATGTTGGGCATGATCGCCATGCTGTCATCCATCGTGAAGGTAAGCGGCAGATCCTTTACAGTCTTGCGCAAGGTTGCCAGCGGGGGGCCATGCAGTACGGCCGCATCGCGCGCGAAAACAAAGACCGTGTCGGTATCTGCAACGCGCGCCCTAAAGCCAGGGTCAAGATTCACGGTTCCGCTTACCGTTGCATTCCCGGACGCTGGCTGGTTTTGAACCTGGCTGGTTGCCGCCTCCGCGCCTGCAGGAGTTAGTCCGGCCAATTTCTGCGCCTGAGTGATGCTGCCGTTGACCGAGCGCAGGAAGTCGGAATCAGCCGGCAGCAGTTTGACGAGGTTTTGCCAGTAATTGATGGCGGCATTGTAGTCTTTGCGCTGAAAAGCCGCGGAGCCCGCCAGCGCCAGCGCCTTGATATTGGCGGGATCTGCTTTCAATGCCTGCTGGATGATTGCTTCCGGCTCGCCCTGGAAATTCTTGCCTTGGGCCATTGCCAGCACGTCGGCATAATCGGCCAGCAACTGGGCGTTGTCGGGTGCCAGCGCTGCAGCGCGCCCATAGGCAGCGGCGGAAGCATTGAAGCGGCCCAGCACGCCATAGGAATTGCCCAGCATGGCCCATCCCTTGGCATCGTTCGGCTGGGCCTTGAGCTTTTGCTCCAGTCCCGACACCATCGCCTCAATCTGCGCTTGCGTGGCTCCTTGCGATTGACCCACTTCCGCTGTCTGGAGGTGCGGCTTCAGGCCTTCCGGCTTTCCCAGCAGCCAATAGAGCGAGATCGTCAGTGCCGGCACCGTAATCAAGGCCGCAATGATCATCCAGCGTCCGCTTGACGGCGTCGCTTCTTCCTCGCTTGCGCTGGAATCTTCCAGCAAGCGGCCTTCGAGCTCGTTCCGCGCTTCCTGATATTGCTCCTGGTTCAGCGTGCCTGCGGCCAAATCCGCATCCAGTTCACGCAGCTGATCGCGGTAAATTGACAGGTTGGCCTCAGAACGGCTGGAGGATCCGTCTCGCCTACTGCGCCCAAGCAGGGTAGGCAAGATGAACAGCAAGGCAATGGCAATCAGCAGCACGGCAATGATCAGGAATGTTGTCATGATTGCGCCTTCTTGTTTGATTCAGACAGCAGCGCCGCCACGCGAGCCCGGTCTTCCGCGCTGAGCGCCGGCGCCTGCTGCATCGCCCTGCGCCGCTGACGCAACTTGACGACCAGTACGCCGAACGCCAGCACCAGCAAAGCGAACGGCCCGAACCACAGCAGCCAGGTGGTGGATTTCACCAATGGCCGGTACAGCACAAAATCACCGTAGCGCTTCACCATGTAATCCACTATTTCCTGTTCAGACATGCCCTGGCGCAGCTTCTCGCGTACCTGATTCTTCAGGTCAATCGCAAGATCGGCATGCGAATCGGCGATCGTCTGGTTCTGGCAGACCAGGCAGCGCAGTTCTGCTGACACCGCCATGACACGTTTTTCCAGTGCGTCATCTTCAGCAACAGATGTCGCCTCGCCCGCATGAGACAGCGGCCAAGCCAGGGTGAGCAGGATGAAGAAGATTAATTTGCTATGCACGATTCAGTTCCTTGATAAGCGGAATGAGCTTGTTTCTGAGGGCATCCGGCGTCACCGGCCCGGTATGCTTGTAACGGACGACCCCCTGCTTGTCGATGACGAAGGTTTCCGGCACGCCATACACGCCCCAGTCTATGCCGACATTGCCTTCGAGGTCATAGGCCGATACGAGATACGGATCGCCGCGTTCTGCCAGCCAGGCAAGGCCAGCTTCGCGCTTGTCCTTGTAATTGAGTCCGATGATGGGCACCAGGTTCTGTTGCGCAAATTCTACCAGCACAGGATGCTCCTCGCGGCAGGATACGCACCATGAGGACCACACGTTGAGCAGCCAGACCTTGCCGCGCATATCCTCCGGCGCGATGGTGCTGTTCTCCGCTTGCAGTTGTGCAATCCGGAATGCCGGTGCCGGTTTGCCGATCAGGGGCGAGGGCACCTCCTTGGGATTGAGCGTCAGCCCAACCGCCAGAAAGGCAAGGAGGACAATAAAACCTACCAATGGCCACAAAAAGCGGTTCATCGCATCCTCAACTTGTCTTTGCTGCTGCCATCGCCAATGCACCGGCCTCCGGCTGCCTGCGCCGTGAAGGCACGCGGTAGCGGCGATCGCTCACCGCCAGCATGCCGCCAAACGCCATGATCAGGCAGCCGACCCAGATCCAGTCCACCATGGGCTTGTGCTGAATGCGCACCACCCATTCGTCGAGGCTCCTTGCTTCGCCGAGCGCAACATACAGATCGCGGAACAGCCCGGTGTCGATGGCGGATTCGGTCATGTTCATGGTTTGCACGTTGTAGATGCGCTTTTCCGGATAAAGCGTCGTCACACGGGTGCCATTCTGTGTGACCTCCACTGCGACGCGCACCCCTCTATAGTTCGGCCCGGTCACTTCCTGAGCATTGATGAAGCGGAACGTGTAGCCGCCCACCGTCGTCATGTCTTCCGGACGCATGACGACTTCGCTGGTGGTTTCATAGCCTTTGACCAGAGTCACGCCGAGAATGAATATGCCGATCCCGAAATGCGCCAGCAGCATGCCGTAGGTGGAGCGCGTCGTTCCGCGCAGTTTTGCCCAGACACCGGACGCGTTCTGCTCGCGTACCCGCATGACCAGATAGGCCAGGCTGGAAAGCAATGCCCAGAACCCGAGCGTGACGCCGCCGACGATGGGTGCTGTCCAGTGCCTGAATGCGAATATCACGATCACGGCCAGCGCCACGCTGGCCAGGAGCCAGCCCCACAATTTTTTCAGCAATTCGGTTGCGCTGGACTGCTTCCAGCGCGCAAACGGGCCGGCGCCCATCAGGAAAACGGCCAGCGCCATGATGGGCGCAAACACCGCATCAAAATACGGTGGCCCGACGGAAAGCTTGCCGAACCCCAGTGCATCCATGAACAAAGGATAGAGCGTGCCCAGAAACACCGAAGCCGCAGCCACCATCAGCAGCACATTGTTCACCAGCAGCATCGATTCGCGCGAAATGATGTCGAAACCGCCACCCAGCCCCACCTGCGGGCCGCGCCAGGCAAACAGTACCAGCGAGCCGCCCACCACGATGCCGAGAAAGGCCAGGATAAATACCCCGCGCGCCGGATCAACCGCGAAGGCGTGCACGGAGGTCAGTACGCCGGAGCGCACCAGGAAGGTGCCAAGCAGACTTAACGAGAACGCGACGATGGCCAGAAGCACCGTCCAGTTCTTGAATGCGCCGCGCTTTTCCGTCACCGCCAGCGAATGCACCAGCGCAGTCGTGACCAGCCACGGCATGAACGAAGCATTCTCCACGGGGTCCCAGAACCACCAGCCGCCCCAGCCCAGTTCGTAATAGGCCCACCAGCTTCCCAGCATGATGCCCAGCGTGAGAAATATCCATGCCACCGTGGTCCACGGCCGCGACCAGCGCGCCCAGGCGGCATCCAGCTTGCCGCCAAGCAAGGCGGCGATGGCGAAGGCAAAGGCCACGGAAGTGCCCACGTAGCCCATGTACAGCATGGGGGGATGCAAGATCAGGCCGGGATCCTGAAGCATTGGCGTCAGATCGCGTCCGTCCAGCGCAGCGGGCAGCAGCCGGTCGAACGGGTTGGAGGTAAACAGCATGAACAGCAGGAAACCGACAGAAACCAGGCCCATCACGCCGACCACGCGTGCCAGCATCTCTTCCGGCAGCTGCTTGCTGAACTGCGTTACCGCTACGGTCCAGATCGTCAAAATGAACGTCCACAGCAGCAGCGAGCCTTCGTGCCCGCCCCAGATTGCGGCAAAGCGAAAATGTGCGGGCAATTGGGAATTGGAATGTTGCGCCACATACAGCACGGAAAAATCATTGCCCAGAAAAGCCTGAGCCAGACAGGCAAAGGCAAGCGCAACAAACACGAACTGGCCTCGCGCTGCGGGCCGCGCCAGCGCCATCAATGCGGCGTTCCCGCGCGCTGCGCCGATGATGGGCAGCACACCCTGCACCAGTGCCAGTGCCAGTGCCAGAATGAGGGCGAGATGGCCGATTTCAGGAATCATTTATTGTCCTCCAGGTTTGCAGCAATCCCGCTGCAGCGTAGTGTCCGGCGCCAGTCGGCGCCATTAATGCCCAGTAACTTGTTTCCAGCTTCCGATGCTGTGCGGTATGCAACAACGCCCGGAACTTGACAGCCCCGGAACTTAACAGCATAGACACATATGGCCAAAAACCGCCGGATTGTACCAGATCGATTCGCCCTTTCGCATATGCGCAAGCGCGGGTTGTTGCCTGCCCAGCCTTGCGGGCCAAACACAAGCAGCGCATAGGCTGGATCTGCATTTTGGCAAAACTGTTCTTTCAAGCCGAGCCGTTCTTCACTAGAATTGGGCTCATTCAGCACAGCTTATTGCCGCAAAGGAGACAGCCATGCCCTACAAGATCGTGATTCAAACCCCGGACGCACCCGCCGCCATCGGCACCTATTCCCAAGCCGTGCGCGTAGACGACACGGTATACCTCTCTGGCCAGATCGGGCTGGATCCCATCACCATGCAGATGGTGGAAGGCATAGACGCGCAGATTCATCGCGTGTTCCAGAATCTGCGCGCCGTGGCCACTGCAGCCGACAGCAGCCTGAACGATGTGGTCAAGCTGAACGTTTACCTCACCGACCTTAGCAATTTCTCCCGGGTGAACGAAATCATGGCTACCTACTTCCACATGCCTTATCCGGCACGTGCGGCGGTGGGCGTGTCGGCGCTGCCGCGCGGGGCACTGGTGGAGATGGATGGCGTGCTGTGCATGCAGGACTAGACAGGATATCCAGCACACCAACGTGATTCCTGGTCCCATACCTAAAGCCACACTCGACAAGCTCGCCAAACTCGGCATCCGCCAGCGCTTCGATCTGGTGCTGCACCTGCCGCTGCGCTACGAAGACGAAACCCGCCTGCAGCCCATTGCCGAGCTTGTGCCCGGCATGGCGGCGCAGGTTGAGGGCGAGATCATCCACAGCGAGGTTGCGTTTCGCCCGCGCCGCACGCTGGTGTGCCAGCTACAGGATGAGAGCGGCATACTGCACCTGCGCTTTCTGCACTTCTATCCCAGCCAGCAGAAGCAGCTCGCCGTGGGCAAGAAAATCCGCGC
>JAUQWW010000006.1 GCA_030834965.1 Gallionellaceae bacterium
CGTTGCGGATGGCGCGACACCTGCGAGATTTGCCACGGCGTGAGCTTGGCGTAAATATCCTTGGTCAGTGTCTGACTTTTCTTCTGCAGGCGGCCGATTTCCTCGGAAATATCGAGCGCGGAATCGTCCTGCACATAACGCAGTTGCTCGATCTTGCTTTCCAGTTCGGAGACTGGCTGCTCAAAATCTAGGAAGGTGACTTTCATAAATTGCGTTTCTGTTTATCTGTCTAATTAATCGGGCTAAATAATACAGGATACCAGCCCGGATGTTGCATAAATCCGCGTGATGATCGCCCGGGATTTTACGCTGCGGCGCAAGCGTAAAGTTCTTCCATGGCGCGGCTTTATTGTGCCTGCCACGTGAGTTTTGCGTAATGTGCCAGCCCCTTTGGCCGCCGCCACAGCTTCCATGTCATGCCGCGCGTCAACACAAAGCGGCGCGCGGCATTGCCCTGCAACACATCCAGCGTGATCTGCACGATGCGCCCGGCACGCAGCGCAGCGAGCAAGGCCGCACAGCATTGTTCGAAGCGCTGCAACGAGCTGCGCCAGGCTTGAAGATCTCCCTGCTGGATGGCGCGATGCAGTCCTTCCCACACCAGCAGCACGGCATCTCCCTCCCGGTCGAGCCAGTCGCCTGCATCGTCGGGCAAGTCGGCATGCGGCACGCCTGCCGCATGTGCGAATGCCCCAGCCATGGGGCTGTCGCCGTATACCTGATCAAAGGGCTGCGCCAACTGCCCGGCCGCCCTGCCCTCGCCCCAAAGCCACACGCTGTTCACGGGCAGTTCGCCGCGCGCCTCGCGCGCCTGGTTCACCGCGTGTTCGAAAAAAAGCATCTGGATTTCGTTGAACACCCCGTGCCAGTTCAACGCATCCGGCCCCTGCGGCAAATGCGCATGGACATTCCTGCCCGCCACCTGCGACACGGGGCGTGTCGCCATATCCGGCGCATGATCCAGCCGGAGATACCAGCGCTGCGGATGCGGGGCGAAAAACTGCAACCCGGTCCCCGGAAACTCTGCCTCGGAAAAATAACTGTTCAGGCTGGCGCAAAGCTGCGCTGCTTCGTCCGCACTTAACGGCACATCACTTTGCAGAATCATCTGGTCACGTTGCAGGTGCAGATGCACCGGGTCGGCACGCAGCCAGCAGAACTCACCCGGTTCCATTCCTTCCGCAAGCAGCGTGATCGCGGCAATGGGCTGGTCGGGGACGCCAAATGTCTCACACAACCATGCCTCCAGCGTTGCCGCTCGCAAGCTGTCCGGCCGGGCGCGCGCCAGCACCGTTTCCAGTGCCGGCAACTCCAGCCCGGCGCACACGTCGGCAGACAATTCAGGGGGCAGGAATAAATCGGGAATGACCATGTGAATATTTTTCATACTCGTAAGTTTACCATCCCGCGCCAGCGGCTCTTGTGGCAAACTAGCGCCCAATTTATTTCGAGCTCCTACCTTGCGCCCTTACGAACTTTTCATCGGTCTGCGTTATACCCGCGCCAAACGCCGCAATCATTTCATTTCCTTCATCTCGCTCATCTCCATGCTGGGCATGGCGCTGGGCGTGGCCGCATTGATCGTGGTGCTGTCGGTGATGAACGGCTTCCAGAAGGAAATCCGTACGCGCATTCTCGGCGTTGCGCCGCACCTGCAAATCAGCGGCGACATGAATCGCGTGAGCGACTGGCAGGGCATACTGGACACCGCGGCAAAACACCCACAGGTCGCCGGCGCCGCCCCTTTTGTCAACGGACAGGGCATGCTGTCGTTCGGGCCGAGCGTGCAAGGCGTGATGGTGCGCGGCATATTCCCGGAACAGGAAAACAAGGTGACCGACATCAGCGGCAAGATGAAAGCCGGATCGTTACAGGCCTTGCAGGATGGCAGCTTTGGCATTGTGCTCGGATCCGATCTGGCGCGCTCACTGGGGGCGCGCCTGGACGACAAGGTGCTGCTCATCACCCCGCAGGGGCAGATCACTCCGGCCGGCATGATGCCGCGCCTCAAGCAGTTCCGCGTCGTGGGTATTTTCGAGATCGGCATGGCGCCCTATGACAATACACTGGCGCTGATCCACCTGGGCGACGCACAAAAGCTCTACCAGATGGGCAGCACGGTAAGCGGCATTAGCGCGCGGCTGCACGACATGGACATGGCACCGCGCGTGGCCGTCGAACTGGAGCGCGATCTGCCGCGCCACATTTACGCCAACGACTGGACGCATGAGCACGCCAACTATTTCCGCGCGGTGCAAATCGAAAAGAAAATGATGTTCATCATCCTCTCGCTCATCGTCGCAGTGGCCGCGTTCAACATCGTCTCCACGCTGGTGATGGCCGTCACCGACAAGCAGGCCGACATCGCCATCCTGCGCACGCTCGGCGCCTCTCCTTCCAGCATCATGAAAATCTTCATCGTGCAGGGCGCGCTGATCGGCATCATCGGTTCGCTGCTCGGCGTGGGCGGCGGCATCTTGCTGGCGCTCAACATCGACACCGTGGTGCCGTTCATCGAACGGCTGATCGGCACACACTTCCTCGCCAAGGACGTGTACTACATCACCGAGCTTCCGTCGGATCTGCATCGCAGCGATGTGCTGATCGTGGCCAGCTTCTCCTTGCTCATCAGCCTGCTCGCCACGCTGTATCCCAGCTGGCGCGCATCCAGGACCCAACCGGCGGAGGCGCTGCGCTATGAATAACATCGTCATAAGCTGCCGCGACCTGCGCAAGACCTTCTCCCAGGGCGGGCTCAACGTACCGGTGCTCAACGGCGTCAACCTCGAAGTTGCGCGCGGCGTACGCATTGCCATCGTCGGCGCGTCAGGTTCCGGCAAAAGTACCCTGCTGCACCTGCTCGGTGGACTGGATAGCGCAACCGGAGGCAGCGTGTCCATTCTCGGCCAGGACGTACAGGCCATGAACGAAGTGCAGCGCGGCGAGGTGCGCAATCGTTCGCTCGGCTTCGTGTACCAGTTCCATCACCTGCTGCCGGAATTCACCGCGCTGGAAAACGTCGCGATGCCGCTATTTATCCGTGGCATGAAGAAGGAAGAAGCGCATCCCAGAGCAGCGGCCATGCTGGAACAGGTCGGGCTGGCGCAGCGCATCCAGCATCATCCCGCCGAGCTGTCCGGCGGCGAGCGCCAGCGCGTCGCCGTGGCGCGCGCCCTGGTCACCGAACCCGCCTGCGTGCTGGCCGACGAGCCTACCGGCAACCTGGACCGCGCCAGCGCCCATGCGCTGTTTGAGCTGATGCAGGAACTCAACTCGCGCCTGAACACCAGCTTCATCGTCGTCACCCACGATCTCGACCTTGCGAGCAAAATGCAGCGCCAACTGCGGCTGGTGGATGGGGTATTGAGCGAGAGTTGAAATAGCTGTAACAGATTGGGCGAGACATGAAACTGGACCTGAATGATCTGATCTTTCGCGCCGCCATCGAGACCACGGGCGATGGCTTTGCAGTGGTAGACCTCGATGCCAATATTCGAGCCGTCAACGACAGCCTCTGCCGCATGACTGGCTTTAGCCGGGAAGAACTGTTGCAGACCAAAGTATTCAATCTGGCGGCTGAATCCAGCCCCGATGAGTATGCCGCCAGGATTGAAAAGCTCAAGCTGGGGGGCGTGGACCTCATCGAGACCCTAATCCGCCGCAAGGATGGAAGCATTTTTCCCTGCGAGAATAGCACTGCCTACCACACCATCGATGGCGGGCTGATCTTTTCTTTTATACGGGACATCACCGCGCATAAACAGGCCGAGGAAGTTCTGCACAAGGTAAACGAGCGGCTGAACCTGGCACAGAGCGCTGCAGGAAGCGGCATATGGGACTGGGACCTTACGACTCGTCACATCGAGTGGTCACCAGAGCTGTTTAGACTCTTTGGCCTGGATCCGACCAAGGATTTAGCCGGATTTGAGTCGTGGAATTCCATTCTTCATCCGGAGGATCGCGCGGCCGCCGCGGAACGCATCGAAATTGCAGTCCGGGATGATGCGCAGCTCGACAGCGAGTATCGCATCGTGAGGCGCAGTGATGGAGCGGTGCGCTGGATCAACGCCCTGGGACGCGCTACCTACGACGGTTCCAAACAGCCATTGCGCATGCTGGGCATCTGCATCGATATCACCGAACGCAAATGCGTGGAAGAATTATTGAGCAAGAGCGAAACCCGTTTGCGCCTGGCCCAGGCAAGTGGCGGCATTACCACATGGGAAGCCGACCTGGTCAACAACAGGCAATGGTGGTCAGAGAATTGCATTTCCACGCTTGGATTCCCTACCCTGAGTGAACCGACCTGGGAGGATTTTCTGTCAGCCGTGCACCCGGATGATCGGCAGCGGATGATCAACACCGCGCAGTCACATATCGAGCACGGCACGGCATATGATGTGGAATTCCGCGTGGTGGGAACAGATGGGACCATCAGCTGGCTGCATTCCAAAGGGCAGGTTGAACGTGACGCTGATGGGAAACCTGTCGTAATTCGGGGTATCAGCGACATCATCACTGACCGCAAACAGGCTGAGGAAGTGCTGCGCAGGGCAAACGAGCAGCTTGAACTGGCGCAGAACGCTGCGGAGTGCGGAATCTGGGACTGGGATATCACGGCTGGCTATTTCGAGTGGACACCGGGGCTGTTCAAGCTCTTTGGCCTTGACCCAACAAAGGATATGCCCGGATATGAATCGCTGCAATCTGTGCTTCATCCGGAGGACCGCGAGACCGCTTCGAAGCGTACGCAAATTGCATTGCAGGATGACGTGCCGCTCGACTGGGTGTATCGCATCGTGCGCCGCGACAATGGGGAGGTGCGCTGGATCCACTCTATCGGACGCACTTTATTCGATGAATCCAGGCAGCCATTGCGCATGATAGGCATCTGCATCGACGTCACCGAGCGGAAAAGTGCAGAAGAAGAAATACATAATCTTGCCTTTTTTGACCCCCTTACCAAACTCCCCAACCGGCGCCTGCTGCTGGACCGCATACAGCAATGCATGGCCGCCAGTGCACGCAGCATTAACTATCAGGCACTTCTATTCCTTGATCTCGATGATTTCAAGATCGTCAATGACTCGCTTGGCCACGATGTGGGCGACAAGATACTTGCCGAGTCAGCAAGTCGCTTGCAAAGCTGCATAAGAGAAGATGACACCGTTTCACGCCTCGGTGGGGATGAGTTCGTGGCGCTGCTGGTAAACCTGAGCGAAGACATCGATGAAGCCGCCACCCAGGCGAAGAGCGTGGCTGAAAAAATCCTTTCCAGGTTCAGAGAGCCTTACTCTCTGGACAACCATGTGCACCACGGCTCCACGAGCATTGGCATTACCTTGTTCCATGGCCGAGACGTGCTGCTGGACGAACTCCTGCAACGCGCAGACCTGGCCATGTATCAAGCCAAAGCGGCCGGGCGCAACACCCTGCGCTTCTTCGATCCCGGGATGCAGGCGAGCATTACTGCCCGGACCACCATGGAAAAAGAATTGCGCCGGGCCGTTGGCGAAAATGAATTTGTTCTCCATGCACAACCCCAGGTCGATGCCACGGGCCGCTGTACCGGCGTAGAAGTTCTGGTTCGCTGGGAAAATCCCAACCGCGGCCTTGTGTTACCCGCGGAATTCATTCCGCTTGCAGAAGAAACCGGATTGATCCTGCCCATCGGGGCTTGGGTGCTTAAAGAGGCCTGCTACCAGCTTGTCGCATGGCAACACAACCCGGCCACTGCCCATCTCTCGATTGCCGTTAACGTAAGCCCGAAGCAGTTCAGGCTCCCCAACTTTGTGGAAGAGATTCACAGCATGATTCAGCAATCCGGCGCCAATCCGGCGCTGCTGAAACTCGAAATTACCGAAAGCATGCTGCTGGACGATGTCGAGAACGTCATCATCAAGATGTCCGCGCTGAAGGGAATCGGAGTGAGTTTCTCGCTGGACGATTTTGGTACCGGATATTCCTCACTTTCCTACCTGAAGCGACTTCCTCTGGATCAGGTAAAAATCGACCGGTCTTTCGTGCGCGATGTTCTGATCGATCCTAATGATGCCGCCATCTGCCGGGCCATCATGGCTCTCGGCAATAGCCTTGGCCTGCGCATTATCGCCGAAGGTGTGGAGACTGTTAGTCAGTGGAATTTTCTCAAGAGTGAAGGTTGCGCTCATGCTCAAGGATTTCTATTTGCCAAGCCCATGCTATTTGATGAGCTTCACGAGTGCATAAACACGAACTGGCGAACCCGTTTATGAGCTGTTTAGCACTTGCTTCGAAATGCAAAGCAAGCGCGGGCAGACGGCCAATTTCCGGCCAAATGAACGTTGTTTTCCGCCAGCAACCTTATCTGATCTAGCGCAGTGTCAGCAGGAAGATGCTTTCCTGCAACTGACTCAGTCCGCGTTCTTTAAAACGCGGGTTTTGCGCCAGCACGTCCATTTGCGCCAGCAAGCGAACCTCGGCGTGCTCGCGGTAGAGTGCTGCCACTTCACTTGAAGAAACCGCAAACGGCGGACCGGACATTTCCTGTTGCGGATAGTCGACCGTGATGAGCAGGATTTTGGTCGCGGGCGGCAGGATGCTCGTCAACTGGCGCGCATAGCTTTCGCGCATTTCTGGCGGGAGCGCGATGAGCGATGCACGGTCGTATACTGCGCCCACATTCGCCAGGTCATCCTTGCTCAAATCAAAAAAATCGCCGCACAGGATGCAGATTCCATCCGCTTCATAGCGCTCAAATTTTCCGCTGACAACATGATGAGGGGTGTAGTCGTTTTCCGTGAAGAACGCCTGTGCCGCGATGGCGCTCAGCTCCACTCCCAGTACCTGGTGCCCCTGCTTGTGCAGCCAGAGCATGTCGTGGCTCTTGCCGCACAGCGGCACGAACACCATACCGTCATGCGCAAGATGCATTTCTTGCCAGTATTGGCGCAAATACGGATTGATTTCATCCTGATGAAAACCGATTTCTTCCCGTTCCCAACGCTCCAGCCAAAAATCTTTTTTCATATTCCTGCTCCCGCCCGAAGAATTCGGAAAACTGATTCATCGCATGGATAAAAAACTTCTCCGCCAAAGCACTTCATGTGTAGCCCGCGCAACACCTCGCCGGGATCATGCATGTGCGGAACGCTCAGGGGAGAGTAGACCCGGCGCGCCGCCGGCACCAGTCGATGAACTCTGTGTCGGGCAGTGCCCGGCTGAACAGAAAGCCCTGTGCCAAGTCACAGCCGAAATCGCGCAACAAGTCGAATGCTTCCTGGTCTTCAACACCCTCCGCCACCGTACTCAATTCGAAGTCATGAGCCAGATCAATAATGGCACGAACGAGTTGTTTGTCGCCGCGTGAGTTGAGCATGCTCCTGATAAAAATCATGTCGATTTTCAGCTCATGCACAGGGAAATGCTTGAGGTAGGCCAGAGACGAGTAGCCGGTGCCAAAGTCGTCAATCGACAGGCGAACGCCCAATTTTCTCAATCTTGCCAGCATCGCAAGGGAGGATTCAAAATCCTTGATCATCGAACTTTCGGTGACCTCGAGCGTGAGCCTCGAAGCGGGCACATCCCAGGTATCGAGAGACTGCTGGATGATCTGCGGAAGTTCCTCGTCTTCGAGCATCTTTGGCGGCAGATTGACGCTTATTCCTATATCGATGCCGGCTGCCGAGAATGCCGCCGTATGGCGCAACGCCGTGTTGAGTATCCATAGGGTCAGGGGGTTGATCAGGCCGGCGTTCTCCGCGATACCGACCAGTGTACCCGGGTTGATCTCACGTTGCCCCGGCGCTGTCCACCGCACCAGCGCCTCTGCGGAGACGCAACGCCCGGTTTGAATATCAACTTGCGGCTGGTAGTGGACACGCAGTTCGCTCGCTTTGATTGCTTTGCCGAGTTCAATGTCGAGGCCGCGATAGACTTCCGTCTCAACCTGGTTTTCCGGCCGGTAGACGTGATATCCGCGTTCACTGGTTGCCGCGATATGCGATGCGATGTCGGCGTACCTGAGTAACTGGCCTGGATCACGGCCAAGTTCAGGAGAATTGGAGATCCCGATATGCGGGCGCAGCGTGACCGGATAATCGCCAATTTTGAAGGATGTCTGCAATTCGGAAAGAATCCTGATCGCCGCCAGCATGCCCTGATCCTTGTTGGCAAGGCCGGGCAAGACCAGGCATATCTGTTCGCCGGACAGATGCGCGTAGCGGTCGGCGTCACGCAACAGATTATCGAGCCGCTGATCGACGTAATGCATGATCGATTGCGTGGATACATCGCCGGTGATGGCATCCAGACGATTGGTGCGTCTTAATTCCAGGATCAGCACGGCGATGGCGCGGGTCCCGCCCTTCGCGATTTCATTCTGAAGAAGATTGACCAGTTGACTCTGAGTCAGCTGATGCTGCGCTATGGTGTCGGCGAATTGAGGCACGTGAGGCTGGCTGTAGTGGGTCATGCCAAATAGTACTCCCGTGCATCGAGGCCGTAGGCGCCACTGGGAAGGCCGCGCAGAATGGAGAGTGGGGGCTCGTGCGTCTCTGCCTGATAAAGCAGGTCCCGTGTGGCCGGGTGCTGCAACGGGCTCTTGTCCGGCCCGCTGATGATCAGCACACGCGGCTTCAGCCGGCGCACCTTGCTATGGCTGATGACGACCGCGACCTCGCCCGAGGACAGTTCAACCATGGAGCCTACCGGAAAAACACCGATTGCATGGATGAACTGCTCGACCATGGGACCGTGGTAGAACTCGTCTCCCCAATTGCTCATCGCATGCAAGGCCTCATATGGAGGAGCAGCCTCGGCATAGGGGCGCGGATTGGTCAGCGCAGAAAATGTATCGGCGATTGCGGCCATGCGGCCGAACAGGCTGATGCTGCCTTTAGATAGCCCGGCAGGATAACCGCTGCCGTTTTCCCGCTCATGATGCTGTGCGATGCCTTGCACAATCTCGGGATGCAGGTTAGGCGTCTCGCCGAGAATATCCAGGCTGTGGTTTACATGTGCTTTGATCATTTCGAATTCTTCCGAAGTCAGCTGGTCATTCTTCAGCAGAAGCTCGCGCGGCAACTTGATTTTTCCGATATCAAGCAGCAAACCGAGCACGCCCAGGCGCTCGAGAAGATCTTTGGGCAAACCCAGATGCCGGCCCAGCGCAACCAGATAAATGGCGACATTGAGCCCATGCCCATAGATGACTTCGTTCTCATGGCGCAGCCGGGCGATCAACATCAATGCATCGGGGTTGCGCACGATGCTGTCCACCACATCCTGAGCCGCAGTTTCCACCTCCTGGATGGCGAGTTCCTTGCCGGACTGTATGTCTTGCATGAGCTCGTGCAGGATCTCGCCTGTGCGCGCGTAAGCCTCCTCTGCCGGGGCAAGTTCCGCCTCTACAGAACTGACATCGCGATAAGTCGTGATCACGATATCGTCTGGAATAAAGGCAGGCCGCACGGTATTCACGTTGCTCTCATCGAATGCTGAAGCGTACCGGTCGAAATCACTTGCGGATTCCTGCTCAGCTGAATCCTGCATGCCTGACTTCGCTTTATTGACATAAGCAGCGATCGCGGCTTGTCCTGCCTGCGTTGATCTCAGCGAATCGACCAGAACGAATTTGCAATACTCCTGCAACTGTCCGACTTGCTCATCGTTTTCGATCACAAAGCCCTGAAACAGGAAGGGTGTGTCTATCCACGGGCGGTCAAGTTCGGCAACGTACATACCGGTGCGAAGTTCGCTAGGAGGAAGCTTTGTTTGCATGATTGAGAGAAAAAGAGCAGCAGTGCCCGGAAATTTGTGACAGGGCAATTATATATCAACGAATCTGCCTGAAACCGGAAGCAGTGTGCCTGTGCGTGTAAGAACACCCCGAATTTTGTGTACGTAACGTATTGAATACGCTTATTCCGAGTCCTTTGACATAACTTTTGGCAATGGCTGACTCGTTGTGACGTCAGGGACGTCTTGGGTTTATAGGGTGTTCGCAGATCAAAATAAGCAATCCACTTATTCGTTTCTCGTGATTGTCGGACTACCATCCAACCCGAATAAATTAGATAACGGCAAGCACGCAGTTCTTCAAGCGAGAGGAGATAGCACATGCGAACGATCTATGACCCAAGCCTTAAGGCCACTGTCACACTGGACGATGCGGGCCTGGTGCGAGGAATATACCACCTCGACGAATACCGCGAGATTGAACACCTGCGCGGTCGCGAGGCGGCAACGGCGTATGTCCGCGACATAGCAGGCAAATTCAACATCGCGCCGGAAGCGTTGCGCAGCCTTGAGCAGCGCGTGTCGTACCTCGACCCTCACCCGCAGGACGTCGAGTACCGCTTCAGCGAGGAAAAACCCTTGTTCGATTCGGCCACCTACGCCTATTACCAGACCTGGCTCAACACGCCGGTCTGGGCGGCTGGCGTTACTGCTACGGTCAAACAGGCACCGGCGCGCGTCGTTGCAGCAACGAACACCAGCGAGGATGGCATCGATGCAAAGATGCCGTCTGCTGAGGCCATAGAAGCGTACCGCCGGCTGTTTTCATCCGGTGAAAAGAGCGCGGCAGTGACCACCACGCAACCCAAGGCCAAGGGGGCAGCAGCCACCGGCATCGACGGCTCCGGCCTGCTGGCCGAAATTCTGGGCAAGACCATAAAATCTTCAAAGGCTGCGAGTGACGAAAACGCGTTGCGCCTGATCCGTGGGCGCTTCTTTGTCTACCGTTACGATTCGGCAAAGCGTACCGATGACCACCCGCATCCAACCCCCACCACGCACGTGAAGGAACCGGGCGTGACGCAGGACGTTGATCAGCCGCTCTGCGGCACGCCGCCGACGCTGCCACTGCCGCCGGCGCCCAAATCAATTCAGGAGGGGCGCTGGTATCTCGTCGCCGAACTCATCTTCCGTTTGCCGTACAAGGGCGGGCCGATGAACTGGCGCATGCTGGTTGAGGTGGAGACCAACACCATCCTCTACCTGCGCGCCTTGACATCCTGTGCGAATGGGCTTGTATTCACCGCCGACCCCATCACCGCAACCGGCAACGCCGCAAATTCACCGGCTGCGACTGCCGCCACGCTTAACCCGGTACGAAGCAGTCAGGCCTTGCTGGGACTGACAGCCCCGGCGCCCGGAAGCAATCAAGCCCTGACGGGGAATTTTGTGCAAATCTCCGATTTCGAATTGGCAACGTCCGCGCCCCCCACCGAAGCGCCCGGCGCCAATTTCAACTATGGCGCACGCACCAACAACTTTGCTGCCGTCAACGCTTATTATCACTGTGACCGCTTTTTCCGCCTGGTGGAAAACCTGGGCTTTACCATCGGCAGCTACTTCAATGGCACAAGCTTCCCCGTCCCCGTCGATCATCGCGGGCGCTTTCTCTCGCTGGATGGGGTTGAAAGAAATGCATCGTGTTCCGGCGATGGCGATGGCATTGCGAACGTCGACTTCGAGCTTGCGGATTTGACCGACACCACCAATCCGATGGGTATCGCAGCAGACTGGCGTGTGGTGCTCCACGAGCTGGGAGGGCACGGGATTCTTTACGATCACGTCGGCACCGCCAACTTCGGTTTTGCGCACAGCGCCGGCGACAGTTTCGCCGTCATCCTGAACGATCCCAACACACTGGCCGCCGATCGCTTTGAGTCGTTTCCGTGGGTCAATTTTATCGGCCGGCGGCATGACCGCAGTGTCGCAGCCGGATGGGGCTGGGGCGGCGCAAACGATGTCGGCAGCTATTCGAGCGAGCAGATTCTCGCGACGACGATGTTTCGCGTGTACCGCTCGCTCGGCGGCGACTCGACCGACTTTGGCCGCCGCGAGTTTGCCGCACGCTGCATGGCCTACCTGATGCTGCGCGCGGTGGGGACGCTTACGCCGATGAGCAATCCGGGCACGCCCGCGCAATTCCTCACCGCGCTGCTCACCGCCGATGCGGGCAACTGGACGTCTGAAGGCATATACGGCGGCGCCTACGGCAAGGTGTTCACCTGGTCGTTCGAGAAGCAGAACCTCAACGGCGGTGCGCTGCCCAGCGTCGACGTCTACATCGACGATGGCCGGGCCGGCGAATATGCCTATCTCCCGGTTCATTGGGCAACCACGACAATCTGGAACCGCCGCAATGCCGACAATCTGGCCGGGCATCAGGAACCGGCACTGGGAGAAACGAACTACGCCTATGTAAAGATCAAGAACCGCGGCACCTCGGTCGCCAACAACGTCGTGGTCAAGGGCTACCACTGCAAACCCTCAGCGGGCGTGCTGTGGCCCAACGACCTGCAAGCCATGACCACGACGCAGCTCGCGGCCGGCACGGTTCAGCCTAACAACACCGAAGAGAAGGTAGTCGGCCCGTTCGAGTGGACGCCCGTCACCAACGCGTGGGGCCACGACTGCATGCTGATGATCGTTTCGGCAAGCGGCGACCCGAGCAACGTTGACAACTTCACCGCGGGCGAAGTGGTCGAGGACTGGCGCCTCGTGCCCAACGACAACAATGTCGCACAGCGCAATGTGACGCTCGTACCCGGCGACGGGCTGCGCGGCCTGGTTGCCGGGCTGCATGGCAAAGGTTTCTGGGTGGGCAATCCCGGGCGCACTGTCGCGACGGTTGCGGTTAGCGTTGCACTGCCGCCGCTGCTGGCAAAACGCGGCTGGCGCATCGGCTTGCACGACTTTCCCGAGAATGGCGCACGCCTGAAATCTCACGAACAGCGGCTCGTCACCTTCGATGTCCACGCAGGCGCGCCATTTACCAAGGCCGACACGATGGCCACGACCGATCGGGACATTGTGGTAACCGCAACCGCCGACGGCGCAATCATCGGCGGCATGGTCTACCACATCGACCCCGATCTCGACATGCCATACAACGACCGCACCCCCGGGGACAAGACAGATGGGTGCCGCGACAAGGCCAGGCAGCTACTCGACTGCCTGGACCTGCCCAGCAGCAAAGTGAAGTGCGTCCGCGTCCGTAAGGTCGCGATCGATATCGAGATGAAGGACGACGACTGCGGTTGTGACTAGCGTTGAGTTGCTTCCGCATTGATTGTTAATAGGCAGGATTGACCCGCATCACCAAACCATGACTATTTTTTCCAAATTTCAATAAGGGAGAATGCAAATGGACGACACACAAGATCAGGACCTGACACAGGATGTCAGCCAGACCGCAGAGGCGCTTGGAAAAATAGCGCAGGATGAGTTCGCTTTCCGCCTGCTGGTTGAATCATACCGAGCGCAGGACTACGAGGTGTTTCATGACCTTCTGGCCCGTTTCGGCTTGCTTGACCGCTGCCACCTGGTGTGCAAGTGGCTCTGCTCGAAGGAGTGCGCACTTATTTGTTTCGAGCTGTGCGGCCCGCCTCCGAAGGAATTGCCTCAGCTCAGCCTGCGTGAATTCGGCGAACTGACTGCCAAGATCACATCGAATCGGGAGCTTCTGGGCCGTTTGGCCGGCGCCGTTATCGAGCGCGACGAGAGGGCATTCAATGCCATCGTCGAGAAGCTTGGACTCACGCGCTATTGCCACTACATCTGCCACTGGATATGTTCGGTGCGCTGCCGGCTGATCTGCGAACTCCTCTGCGCGCCGGACAAACCCTTCTATCTCATCGGCTGCACCCATCTCATGGAAGGCCTGCAACAGGCCAGTGCGGCTGTCGCCCGGCTACTCACGGATCAAAAGACACTCGCCGCTGTGGAGAAGGGCGTGCTGGCGCGTGACTGTGTCATTGTGCGCACCGCGCTGGAACGCGCAGGATTCCAGAGCATATGCCACTGGATATGCCACTGGATTTGCGCGTGGCGCTGCGTTCGCGTTTGCATCCTGCTGTGCCGTCCCTATAACCCTGTCCCGATCGAGCATGAACTTGCCGAGATTCACGCATTCGCCCAGGCGGTCGCGAGTCTCGCCACCCGTCCGGAGATCGTGGCAAAGCTGGTCGATGCGGTGGAAACTGAAAACGCCGAAGCCTATGCAGAGCTGGTGAACAAACTCGGTTTCGAGCGTTTCTGCCACCAACTGTGCTATTGGCTGTGCCGCCTGGCCTGCCGCCGCTTCTGCCTTTGCGTTTGCCCGCCGCCGCGCCCGCGGCCATGGTTTACGCACGTTGGCCACTTCCACATTTACGGCGACATCAACGCAGCCAACGGGCTCACCAACAAGGCCGTGTTCGGCCACGGAGGGCCGGATTACGGATTCTTCAGCTGTCTCGAGCTGCGCGGTTTCTGCCCGCTGAATTCGCCGACCGCACCCGGCAGCACCATGCGCTACCGCTTCCTGTATGAGCGTGGCGGCAGCCGGACTGCATTGGTCGGCAGCCTGTTGTGCCCGGTCATCGTCGGCAGCCGCACGATCTTCTGGGATGTTAACGGCACGGGGCTGGAGGAGACGTTCCAGACCGTGGTGATTGCAGGCAGCGGGGCCACGCCCGATCC
>JAUQWW010000047.1 GCA_030834965.1 Gallionellaceae bacterium
AAATTGCTGCGGCAGGATGCTGCCACTATTTGGCTCACCGGATTGAGCGGGTCGGGGAAATCGACGATTGCCGTTGAACTGGAGAAACACTTATTCTCGAACGGGCACGCAGTCTATGCGTTGGATGGCGATAATATTCGCCATGGCCTCAATCGCGATCTCGGCTTTCTTCCGGAGGATCGAACCGAAAACATCAGGCGCATTGCCGAAGTGGCCAAGCTTTTCAACGATGCAGGCGTTTTTGTTGTCACCGCTTTCATTTCGCCCTATCGAGCAGACCGGGATATGGCTCGCGATATCATCGGACCGGATAATTTCATCGAGACGCATTTGGCAGCGGACCTGGAAGTATGCGAAAGGCGCGATCCCAAGGGGTTGTACAAGAAGGCGAGGGCCGGGTTGATGAAAGATTTTACGGGCATTTCTGCGCCATACGAGGCGCCCCTCAATCCGCGACTCAAGCTCGAGACGGGAAAGCTGGGTGTTGATGAATGTGTTTCAGAGATTGTGCGCCACGTTTCTGTACGCTTCCGCCACCAATAATTGTTCGTCTGTAAACTGGAAAAATTGTGCGGCGGTTTGATGTTTTCAATGGCGATGCCGACGGATTATGTGCATTGCATCAGCTTCGACTCAATGAGCCTGCAGATTCAGAATTAATCACGGGCGTCAAACGCGATATCCGGCTGCTGGATAGGGTGAGTGCCGTTTCCGGCGACAGGGTGACGGTGCTGGACATATCACTGGATAGCAACCGCGACGGGCTGATGCGCCTGCTGGATACGGGTGTAAGCATCGAGTATTTCGATCATCATCGCTGTGGGCCGTTGCCGCAGCATTCCAATTTTACCCCCCACATCGATTTGTCAGCAGAAGTCTGCACCAGCATCCTGGTCGATCGCCATTTGCAGGGAAAACATCGTTTGTGGGCGATTGCAGCGGCCTTTGGCGACAACGTCTCCAAAAGCGCGCGTGAGCTTGCGGCAGCTTCAGGACTCAACGAGAAACAGACTGGAAAATTGGCCAGTCTTGGCGAATATCTGAATTACAACAGCTACGGCGACAGCCTGGAGGATCTGTATTTTTCTCCCGTCAGTCTATACCGGGAAATGCAGCCCTATTCCGATCCATTCGTCTTTATCAAGGAATCCACTGCGTTCGGTAAGCTCGCGGCGGGATTTCATGACGATATTAGTCGCGCAGATGTATTGAGCCCGATACTGGAAAATCACCACTGCGCAGCCTATCTTCTGCCGGATGCATCGTGGGCCAGAAGAGTGAGCGGTGTTTTTGCCAACAGGTTGGCGAATAGCCATCCGGAGCGTGCGCACGCAATACTGACTATAAACAGGCATGGAGACTACACGGTCAGTGTTCGTGCGCCGATCAGCAATCGGCAAGGTGCAGATACACTCTGCATGATGTTCAGTACAGGTGGCGGGCGCAAAGCGGCGGCCGGCATCAACAGATTGCCAGTCACCGATCTGGAACGCTTTCTGGATAAATTCAGTTCCTGTTTCGCGCAAGCATTATCTTGAACAGGCCCAGAATTCTCGCAATTCAGCTTGTGGGTGCAAGATGCTCGACGTACCAGTCCATGGCTTGCTTGAGCCCCGCATCGATTCGATGGCTGGGCTCGTAGCCTAGCAACTTCGCGGCCTTGGAGATGTCAGCCTGGGAATGGCGTACATCGCCCTGGCGGAAATCCACGTACTGTGGGTGATGGTTTTGCAGATGGGGAAATTTTTCCATAAGCAGTGACCGCATCATTTCATACAGCTGATTCAGACTCGTACGTTCGTTAAGCGCCACGTTGTAAACCTGATTGACAGCATCAGGGTTATTAGTCAGCGCTGCAAGAAGATTTGCCTGGATGACGTTTTCAACAAAGCAGAAGTCCCGGCTGGTTTCGCCATCACCGTTGATACGCAAGGTTTGATTTTTAATGAGTGCGGCAATCCATTGGGGGATTACTGCGGCATAAGCGCCATTCGGATCCTGCCTTGGGCCAAATATATTGAAGTAGCGCAG
>JAUQWW010000048.1 GCA_030834965.1 Gallionellaceae bacterium
ATATCGGCGATGCGATCGCTGGTGATCGGATGGGTGCGCAGCCAGGACGGTGCATTGCCTTCCAGCACCCGTGTGGCCTTTTGCAGGCGCTCGAAAAATGCGGGCATCGCGCGTATGTCGAAGCCGGCCTTCTGCAGGGTGGCGAGACCGATGCGATCCGCTTCCTCTTCATGCGTGCGGGTGAAGTTGAGCTGGCGCTGTATTGCGCCTGCCTGCGCTCCCGCCACGGCAGCCTGTGCGGCATCCGGGTTGCTGCGTGCGGCCAGGATTGCCACTGCGATGGCGGCCATGGATGCAATCGAGTCGAATTTCTGACCAGCCACCATGCGTGCCAGATGGTGTTGTGTGACATGGGCGATTTCGTGGCTCAACACCGATGCGAGTTCCGATTCGCTTTGCGCGGTGAGTATCAGCCCGGTGTTCACGCCGATGAAGCCGCCTGGCATCGCAAAGGCGTTGATGGAGTTGTCGTTGAGCGCGAAAAATTCAAATTCCTGACCCGGCTCATTGCTGTTGGCGACGAGCTGATAGCCAAGCTGGTTGAGGTAGTCGCTGATTTCCGCATCGTCAAGGTAGCTCTTGTCGGCGCGGATCTCGAACATGCTTTGTTCGCCGATCTGGCGTTCCTGCAGCGGCGAGATGGTGGCCTGCGAAACGTCGCCCAGGTCAGGCAGGCCATCTGCGCGGCACAGCAACGACGACGTGCAAAGCACGATAAATACCAGCTTTTTCATTCCAATATGATACCTGCTTTGCCTCGCAGTTCCCAAGCGTGGTTCGGGGCGTGGTCCGGGTCGGGTGCCCGTCTGGACAGCAAGGTGCGAAACCCGCAGAATATCCGTGTTCGCACAGGCCATGGCGACTGATAAACAAACGACCTAATGGATAAGATCGGCAAGTACGAAATCATCAGGGAAATCGGGCGCGGTGCGACCAGCACAGTGTACTTGGCACTTGATACTTTCTATAACCAGCAGGTCGCACTCAAGTTGTTCGATCTCGATGCGTTGCACGACAGCAACCGCGCCAAGGCTTACCGCAAGCAGCTGCTGACCGAGGCGTCGCTGGCCGGCAAGCTATCCCATCCGCATATTGTGAGCGTGTTCGATGCGGTGATGGATGGCGGAGTGAATTATGTGGTGATGGAGTATGTCGAGGGCGAGACGCTTGAGCATTACGCCAGCGTTGATCGTCTGCTGCCGATGGGTGCCGTTGCGGAAATCGCCTACAAGTGCTGCAAGGCTCTGGAATATGCGCAGCATCAGGGCGTGATACACCGCGACATCAAGCCAGCCAATATTCTGTTCTTTGGCCAGAGCGACATCAAGATTTCCGACTTCGGCGCGGCGGTGATACTGAACCAGCAGATCACGCAGGTTTCGGGTGTGGGCTCCCCTGCCTATATGTCGCCGGAGCAGGTGGATGAGAAGCCGCTGACGCACCAGACCGACATCTATTCGCTGGGGGTGACAATGTTCCAGCTGCTCACCGGGAAATTGCCGTTCGAGGCAAGCAACAACTACGGCCTGATTTACCAGATCATGAATGTTGAAGCGCAGCCTGCCAGCACATTTCGCGCTGCAATTCCGCCAGAGCTGGATGCCATCATATTGCGCGCCATGCAGAAAGACCTGTCGCGGCGCTACCAGACATGGGACGAATTTGCGCACGATCTGGTGGATTTTCTCAGCACCAAAAAAGTGTTGGCCCAGCCAGAAATGTTCGACACGGAAAAATTTGATACGGTGCGCTCGTTGGCGTTTTTCAAGGATTTCAGCGACGTCGAGTTGTGGGAAGTGCTGCATGTTGGCCACTGGTGCACGGTCCCAAGTGGCCAACGCATCCTCAGCGAAGGGGCAGAAGGGCGTACATTTTTCATCCTCGCCAGTGGCGAGGTGAATGTGCTCAAGCAGGGGCGGCTGTTGAGTCAATTGCATAAAGGCGATTGCTTCGGTGAAATGGCGCATCTTTCCGAGCATGGCTTCAGGCGCACCACCGATGTAGAGGCAAGAACTGATGTAACACTGATTGAGATTGATGCAGATGTGCTGGAGAAGGCGACACCGGGGTGCCGTTCCCGCTTCGACGGTGCCTTCCTGCGCCTGCTGGTAAAGCGTCTGGATGTTGCAAATACGCGCATATCACATCTATTGAATGACTGATTTTAGTAAAGGCGGAACCGAGGAATGAGTGGGTTTAATAATGTCAATGTGACGGAATTGCAGGCCATGCTGGCACAGGGGCGCATCCGTCTGGTGGATGTGCGTACCGATGCCGAGATTGCGCGCGGAGTTATTCCGGGATCTACCAGTTTGCCTTTGCACATGTTGCCGATGCGTTTGCATGAGCTCGACAGCGCGGTGCCGACGGTATTCTATTGCCAGATGGGCGGACGCTCCGCACAGGCCGCGGCCTTTGCCGCGGCACAGGGTATTGCCGAAGTGTATAACTTGCAGGGTGGCATTGCTGCCTGGATTCAGGCAGGTCAGGTAGTGGCGCAGTAAGCGGGAATCTGTGACCTAGCCCAGTTTTGCACGCTGCACCTGCAGCTGTGCGAGCGTGGCGCAGAAATCATCCAGCCGCTTGCGCTCTTGTTCCACCACCGGCGCCGGGGCGCGTGCCACGAAACTGTCATTGCCCAGCTTGCCCTGCGCCTTGGTGATCTCGCCCGACAGCCGGGCAATTTCCTTGTCCAGGCGCTCGCGCTCGGCGGCCACGTCAATCTCGACCTTCAGCATCAGCTTGAAATTGCCGACGATGGCGACCGCTGCATCCGTATCGGGCAGCTCATCCAGTACACTGACTTCACTCAGTTTGCCCAGTGCTTGCAGATAGGGTGCGCAGACATGCAGCGTGGCGGCATCGCCTGCGGCCAGCAGTGGCACCCGCTGTGCGGGTGACAGGTTCATCTCGCTGCGCAGCTTGCGGCAGGCGTTGATCATTTCCTGCAACAGGCCAGTCTGCTCCAACGCATCCCGATCAATCAGGTCAGGTTTGGCCTGCGGGTAGGGTTGCAGCATGATGCTGTCTCCCTGTTTGGCTGCCAGCGGGGCGACCTTCTGCCACAGTTCTTCGGTGATGAACGGAATGACGGGGTGCGCCAGCCGCAGCATGGCTTCCAGCACGCGCACCAGCGTGCGCCGCGTGGCGCGCTGCTGGTTTTCATTGCCGTTGGCGATTTGCACTTTTGCAAGTTCCACATACCAGTCGCAATAGGTATCCCACACCAGTTCGTAAACGATGCGTGCAGCCATGTCAAACCGGTAGTCGGCAAAGTGCTTTGCCACTTCGGCCTCGGCCTGCTGCAACACGCCTATCATCCATTTGTCGGCTGCGGAGAATTCCAGCGGCAGTGCGTCGTCAAGACCGACATCCTTGCCTTCGCAATTCATCAACACGAAACGCGTGGCGTTCCACAGCTTGTTGCAGAAGTTGCGGTAGCCCTCGCAGCGCTGCATGTCGAACTTGATGTCGCGTCCGGGCGAAGCAAGCGAAGCGAAGGTGAACCTCAAAGCATCCGTGCCGAACGCGGGGATACCGTTGGGGAATTCTTTGCGTGTGCGCTTTTCGATCTGTTCCGCCTGCTTGGGGTTCATCAGGCCGGTGGTGCGTTTCTTCACCAGGTCTTCGAGGCCGATGCCGTCAATCAGGTCTATCGGGTCGAGCACATTGCCCTTGGACTTGGACATCTTGTGCCCTTCGGCATCGCGGATCAGACCGTGCACGTACACATCCTTGAACGGAATCTGGCCGGTGATGTGCTTGGTCATCATCACCATGCGCGCCACCCAGAAGAAGATGATGTCGAAGCCGGTGACCAGCACCGACGAGGGAAGGTAGAGGTCGAGCGCCGGGTTAGATTTCTCCGGCCATTCCGGCGTCCAGTCCAGCGTGGAGAATGGCCATAGTGCGGAGGAATACCAGGTGTCGAGCACGTCCGGGTCGCGCGTGAGCGCGCCGCTGTAGCCATCTTTCGATGCAAGTTGTTTCGCCTCGGCTTCGTCGTGCGCCACCCACACGCGCCCATCTTCTCCGTACCATGCCGGAATCTGGTGCCCCCACCACAATTGCCGCGAAATGCACCAGTCCTGAATGTTATTCAGCCACTGGTTGTAAGTGTTGACCCAATTTTCCGGGTGGAACTTGATTTCGCCCGATGACACTGCTTCCAGTGCCTGTACGGTGATAGACTTGCCGTCTTTTCCGGGCTTGCTCATCGCCACGAACCATTGGTCGGTGAGCATGGGCTCGATCACCGTGTGGGTACGGTCGCCGCGCGGCACCATCAGTTTGTGCGGCTTGGTGGCGGCGAGCAGGTTGTGTTTTTCCAGGTCGGCGAGGATTTGCTTGCGCGCTTCGAAGCGGTCCAGGCCCTGATAACTGGCAGGCGCATGTTCGTTGATTTTCGCGTCCAGCGTGAAAATATTGATCGGCGTGAGGTTGTGGCGCTGCCCCATCGCGTAGTCGTTGAAATCGTGCGCCGGGGTGATTTTCACGCAGCCGGTGCCGAAAGCCGGGTCCACATATTCGTCGGCGATGATCGGAATGGTGCGGTTGCACAGCGGCAGCTGCAGGCGCAGCCCGATCAGGTGCTTGTAGCGCGCATCTTCAGGGTGCACTGCTACGGCCACGTCGCCGAGCAGCGTCTCCGGGCGGGTGGTGGCGACGATCAGTGCACCCACGCCGATTTCCAGCGGATAGACGATGTGCCACATGGAGCCGTCTTCTTCCTGCGATACCACTTCCAGGTCGGATACCGCGGTACCCAGCACCGGATCCCAGTTGACCAGGCGCTTGCCGCGATAGATAAGCCCCTCGTTATACAGGCGCACGAAAGTTTCCGTGACGATTTTGGACAGCCCGGAATCCATGGTGAAGCGCTCGCGTGACCAGTCCGGCGAGGTGCCGAGGCGGCGCATCTGGCGGGTGATGGTGCCGCCGGAGTATTCTTTCCACTCCCATACCTTCTCCAGAAATTTATCGCGGCCGAGATCGCGCCGGGAAATGCCCTGCGCATCGAGCTGGCGTTCGACGACGATCTGAGTGGCGATGCCCGCATGGTCCGTGCCCGGCTGCCACAGCGTGTTGTCGCCCTTCATGCGATGGTAGCGGGTCAGCGCATCCATCAGGGTCTGGTTGAAGCCATGTCCCATATGCAGCGTGCCGGTGACATTGGGCGGCGGCAGCAGGATGCAGAAATTATCGGTCTTGCTCTGGTCGAGCCCGGCCTTGAAATAGCCCGAGCCCTCCCACTTTGGATACCAGTGCGCTTCAATGGCTTGCGGTTCAAAGCTTTTTGCGAGTTCCATATTTTTCGGGATTTCCATTGCGATGTGCTGCGTTGGAAGGGGTTGTCCTGGGTTTGTATCAACGGTGGGCATATCAACGATTTCGGTGAGCGTGGGGATTTCAGTTTGCGAGGCTTGGGTGGCAAAGTATGCTTGCGCTGACTGCTCAGGGTCTGTATCCGCCACTTCAGTCAGCACCGGGAGATCGGCAAATTCATTTTCCTGCTCGGGAGATTGGATCATGGAGGCAGTTCCTCAGTCCTGTTTGCGCAGGTCGAAGTGGCGCATTTCATAGCCGCGGTCACGGTAAAAGCCGAAACGTTCGCGCCCCAGGCGCGTGTCTTCCGGATCCTGGCCGACGATTTCAATGACACGTTCGAAGCGGCTGAAGAACGGCAGGCAGGTGATATGCAGGCTGATCAGCAGCTCGCTGTGCGGAAACCGGTCCGGGTGGTGGCCGACCACCACGGGCATCTCATCCGCCGCTGCTGCGTCGCTGCGGCAATGCGGCAGAAAGGCGATGGCGGGATAGTGCCACAGCAGTTTGTCCAGCGCCGCAGTGGTGTCCTCGTCCGGAGTGTGCAGCAGCACGCGCAAGCCGCTCTGCATGGCTTTGTGGCTCAACTGGCAGGCAGTGCGCAGCTTGTCTGTCGTGCCGGTGTAGAAGTCAACTTTGGTCACTGCCTGACAGCCCGGTTATTTGCCGCTTTGGGCGCGGTTGATCAGATATTGCGCAAGCAGCGGTACTGGCCGACCGGTTGCGCCCTTTTCCTTGCCGGATTTCCACGCGGTGCCGGCAATGTCCAGATGCGCCCAGCGGTAGTCCTTGGTGAAGCGCGACAGGAAACAGGCGGCGGTGATGGTGCCGCCGGCGCGTCCGCCGATGTTCTGCATGTCGGCGAAATTGCTGTCCAGCAGCGATTGATAATCGTCCCATAGCGGCAGTTGCCAGGCGCGGTCATGCACCTGTTCACCTGCGGCGAGGAGTTCGCGCGCCAGCCCATCCTGATTGCTGAACAGCCCGCTCGCCACATGGCCCAGCGCGATGACGCAGGCGCCGGTGAGGGTGGCGATGTCCACTACCGTGTCTGGTTCAAATTTGCCTGCGAAGGTGAGCGCATCGCACAGGATGAGACGGCCTTCCGCATCGGTGTTGAGGATTTCGATGGTCTGGCCGGACATGCTGGTCACGACATCGCCAGGCTTGGTGGCGGTGCCGCTGGGCATGTTTTCGCAGGTGGGAATGATGCCGACCACGTTCACCGGCAAGCCCATTTCGGCCACCGCCTGCAGCGTGCCCAGCACACTGGCTGCGCCGCACATGTCGTACTTCATTTCGTCCATGTCCGCGCCAGGCTTGAGCGAGATGCCGCCGCTGTCGAAGGTGATGCCTTTGCCGACGAGCACGATGGGTTTCTGCTTCTTGTTGCCGCCACGGTATTCCAGCGTGATCAGCTTGGCCGGCTCATGGCTGCCACGTGTCACCGACAGCAGCGAACCCATGCCCAGCTTGTGCATGTCTTTTTCTTCCAGCACGGTGGTCTTGATGGATTTGTGCGTCTTGGCCAGTGTCTGCGCTTGCGCGGCGAGATAGGACGGCGTACAGATATTGCCCGGCAGATTGCCCAGGTCTTTTGCCAGTTTCATGCCCTGCGCAATGGCTTCAGCCTGCGCCAGCACTGTTTTCAGCGAGGCAGCCTGTTTCCCGTCGATCAAACCGAATTGGATTTTGTTCAGGCCATGGATATTCTTTTCAGGCTTGCTCTTCAGGCGATCGAAACGATAGGTAGTCTCATGTGCCGCCAGCACCGCCTGGGTCATGCACCATGAGTTGTCGCGCTGAGCTACCGGGATCTCGTTCAGGTACAGCACGGCATCCCTGGCGCCGGTTGCCTGCACGGCGCGCAGCGCTGCGCGTATGGCTTCGAGAAAACGCTTCGCATCGAATTCGGTGCCCTTTCCCAGCCCGAGCAGCAGTACGCGTTCGCTCTGGGTGTTCGGTACATTGTGCAGCAGCAGGGTGGTTGCGGCTTTGCCGCTCATGTCGCCGCGTGCAATGATGTCGCTGAGATAGTGTTTGGCAGCCTTGTCCAGCGCCTGCGCTGCCGCAGACAGCTTGCCGCCTTCGAACACGCCTACCACGATGCAGCCGCTGCGCTGTTTGTCCGGACTGCCTGGTTTTATGCTAAATTCCACCTGCTTCTCCTTATCTTTTTCTGTGCTTCGCTGAATGCCGGATTATCCGCAATCTCACCGCCTAAAGTCAAAACCGCTTCGTTTCAAATTATGGGGCGGAGGCATCTTCCATCGTGCGCTGGTGCGCGAGTTTTTTGCAATGGGGGTGCTGGTATTCGTCATTCTACTCGGCATTGTCGTCTTCACCCAGTTGATCCGTCTGCTGGGGGATTCGGTCAGCGGTATTCTGGCGGTGGATGGCGTGCTGGCATTGCTGGGTTTCAGCGCGCTGAATTACCTGCCGGTGCTGCTGTCGCTCAGCCTGTTTTTGTCGGTATTGCTGACCCTGACACGCAGCTACCGCGACAGCGAAATGGTGGTGTGGTTCTGCTCAGGCGCCGGCCTGACGCGCTGGATACGTCCGGTAATGTGGTATGCGCTGCCTGTGGTGGGCATGATTGCGCTGTTGAGCCTGGTGTTGTCGCCCTGGGCCATCACCAAGGCGGATGAATTCAAACGCAGGCTGGAAAGCCGCGATGATGTGTCCGCCGCAACGCCAGGCGCGTTCCGCGAATCCAGGCAGGCTGACCGTGTCTATTTCATCGAAAACGTGAATGTGGGCAAGAATCGTGTCGGCAATATCTTTGTGCAATCGGTGCAGCACGGCAAAATCGGCACCATGGTGGCGAAGCAGGGATTGCAGGAAACCGCGCCGAACGGCGAGCGCTTTCTGGTGCTTCTGAACGGCAGGCGCTATGAAGGTGTGCCCGGCCAATATGACTTCAAGGTTGTCGAGTTCGAGCGCTATGCCATGCGTATCGAGGCGGAGGAGGGCAAGCAGGCGTCCGCCACGCCCAAGTCATTGTCGACCCTGCAACTATTGCAGAACCGCAGCAGCTGGAACATGGCTGAGCTGGAGTGGCGGCTGGGGCTGCCGATCAGCGCATTGATTCTGGCGCTGCTCGCGATTCCTCTCGGTTTCGTCAATCCGCGCGCGGGGCGCTCGCTTAATCTCATTATGGCGCTGGTGATTTACATGCTTTACAACAATATGATCAGCCTGACCAATACCTGGGTGGGGCAGGGCAAGATAGGTCCCGTTAGCGGATTCGGGGGTATTCATGGGCTGATGCTTGTGGTGGCGGTGGTGTTGTTTTACCGCAGACTGTCGGTGTTTTCATTGCGGCGGTTGACGCGGTGAGCCTGCTGACCCGACACCTCGCGCGTGAGATTTACGCCAGCATCGCGCTGGTGTTCGCTGCGTTGCTGATGCTGTTCGCCTTTCTCGATTTTATTCGCGAACTGAACATGCTGGATCGCGGTGGCTATCGTCTGAGCCAGGTGTTGCTGTTTGTGTTACTGACTGTGCCTGGCCATATCTATGAGCTGTTCCCGGTGGCGGTCCTGATCGGCAGCATTTTTGCGCTGGTGCAAATGGCGGCAAATTCCGAGCTGGTCGTATATCGTTCTGCCGGTGCTTCGCTGGGGCAGATGGTAAGTGCATTGTTCAAGATTGGCCTGCCCTTGGTGTTGTTGAGTTACCTGTGCGGTGAATTGCTTGCGCCGGCCAGCGAACGCATGGCGCAGACATTAAAGCTCAAGGCACAGAATGCCGATGTTTCGGTGAAGGAGTTCCGTTCCGGGGTGTGGGTGAAAGACAAGGGCAGTTTTGTCAATGTGAAAAATGTGTTGCCGGACACTTCACTGCTGAATATCAGTATTTATGAATTTGATGACAGCTATCATCTGCGCGCCATCACGGCAGCGAAGCGTGCAATCTTTGTGGAGGAAAATCGCTGGCAACTGGAGGGAGTGACGCAGACCCGTTTTGACAAACAGGGGACATCAGTAAGCAATCAGGCCGGAATGGAGTGGCGCTCGGTGCTTAATCCGGAAATTCTGAGCGTGCTGCTGGTAAAACCGGAGCAAATGTCGGCGTGGAACCTCTATCAGTACGCACAGCACCTGCGCGACAATCGCCAGAAGACTGCGCGCTACGAAATCGCCATGTGGAACAAACTGGTGTATCCATTTGCCGTGCTGGTGATGATGTTGCTGGCCTTGCCATTTGCTTCTCATCACAGGCGTGAGGGCGGTATCAGCGCAAAGGTGTTCCTGGGAATCGTGCTGGGACTGGCGTTTCACTTTGTCGGGCGGTTGTTTGCCAGTCTGGGCGCGCTCAATGAGTGGCCGCCCATGCTAAGTGCCACGGCGATGTCCATGGTTTTTCTGCTGCTGGCGGGGGTCATGCTGTGGTGGACAGAAAGACGTTAAAGCTGTATTAATTATTCCTATGGTGCCCATAACACCCGCATGAATACAGGCATCGCGGGTTTTTATTTGCCTAATTATTCCTAATTATTCCCTTGTGATCTACCAACAAATGTTGGTATTATTGTTGGCATCTGGCAATACCAACAAAGCGCATACCAACAGCGGGGGATATATGGCACTGACTGAGCTACAGGTAAAGAATGCAAAGGCGTCCGACAAGCCTTTGAAGCTGTCAGACGGTGGCGGCTTATTTTTGCTGGTGCAGTCGAGCAATCCGAAAGATTCAAAGTATTGGCGGCTGGCCTATCGCTTTGCCGGAAAGCAAAAGACGCTGGCACTCGGGGTATATCCAGACGTGAGCCTATCGGATGCACGGGAAAGGCGCGAAGCTGCGCGCAAGGTGTTGGCGAATGGTGCAGACCCTAGTGCAGTAAAGAAGGCGCAAAAAGCGGCTGGTATAGCACTGGCGGAAAATAGCTTCGAAGTCGTCGCGCGTGAGTGGCTTACCAAATTCTCAAGAGACTGGAAAGAATCGCATACCAAAACAGTCCAAGCGAGGCTGGAAAATGACGCTTTTCCGTGGCTAGGGGCGCGACCTATTGGTGAGATCAACGCACCTGAATTGCTGGCAGTATTACGCCGGATTGAAAGCCGTGGTGCATTGGATAGCGCCCATAGGGTAAATGCTATTTGTGGGCAGATATTCCGTTATGCCATTGCGACAGGCAGGGCTGAGCGTGATCCGTCGGCTGACTTAAAAGGTGCATTGCCTCCGTATAGGATTAGGCGCTTGGCAGCACTTACTGACCCCGTGAAAATTGGTAAATTGATGCGAGATATTGACGGGTACTCAGGCGCATTCACTACTTGCTGTGCATTCAAACTAGCCCCTTTGGTATTCCTGCGACCAATAGAATTGAGCAATGCAGAATGGGCAGAAATTGACCTTGATAAGGCGGAATGGCGCATACCTGCTGGAAAAATGAAAATGAAGGCATTGCACATAGTCCCGTTGTCTACTCAAGCCGTGGCGATACTGCGCGAACTGCACCCACTGACAGGCAAGGGAAAATATGTCTTCCCAAATGTCCGCACCAGCACGCAACCGATGGCAGGCAATACGATATTGGCGGCGATAAGAAACCTAGGCTATACATCCGCTGAAATGACTGCCCACGGCTTCCGGCACATGGCTAGCACGTTATTAAACGAGCAAGGCTTTAATGCGGACGCAATCGAGCGTCAACTAGCGCATAAGGCAAGTGGTGTGCGCGCAACCTATAACGCGGCGGAATATCTACCAGAGCGGCGGCGCATGATGCAGCATTGGGCTGACTATCTTGATGGGCTGAAGAACGGCGCGGACGTGGTGCCGATACACAAAAAAGCGGGTTAGGTTAGCGTGGGATTAAATTGGATTTGACATGAATATTAGATGGCGCTAATATTGGCACCAAGTAATCTAATCTAGCGGCAGGGGGATAACCGTGAAGCCGGCCCAGCCTGAATAACGCGACAGATGAAGTACCACCCCGAGCGGCATACCCGCTCAACATAGGGATAATGGGACAGACGACTTAAAGCGATTTTTATTAACGCTTTTCGTTGCTGTCCCTTAATTTTTGGGCGGCACGAAAGCCATAAAAGGACTTTCATTATGTCGAACACCCAAACCCAACAAGGCGCAATCGCGCATCGTTTACTTCGCAGAAAACAGATTGAGCAGCTACTCGGAATATCTCGTTCAACAATCTACGCACGGCTTGATCCGAAGTCAAAGCAGTACGATCCAGATTTCCCAAAACCCATAAAGTTAAGCGCATCTTCAGATTCGGTTGCATGGATTGAGGCTGAGGCGCAAGACTATATCGCGCATCGCATCGCTGACAGTCGCAAGACGACGGGGGTGTGAATCATGGACACCACAAACAACAAGGCCGACCCGCGCAAAGGGACGGCCTCAAGAACACCACGCGCACATTTTAACCTATCCACTGCTATCTGGCGGACAACTTATTGCTTGGAAGAAGCCCGACAATTCCATGCTGATGCAAGGCATCTATGGCGGCAGGCCGGGTGCTGCATCGTCCTTTCATTTTTTCGAATGATTGGGGGCAGGATATGAGTGTGCCAGCCTTTCAAGATGCTATTCGAGCTGCTGGCCTGCAACCGCCAGACGTAATCGAGCCGGGCAGGTTTCACAAGTTTCCCGGAGAGGGTAAGCGCAACAGCAACAGGGCTGCGTGGTGCAAACTGTTTCCTGATGGAGCAGGCGGAATTTTTGGCGACTACTCGACCGGCCTATCTACCGACTGGCAAGCGAAACGCGAAACGCCCTACACGCCAGCCGAGCGCGAGGCGTTCAAGCGCCAGGTTGCCGAGGCAAAGGTGCAAGCCGAAACCGAGCGTAAAGCCAAGCAAGCCGAAGCACAGGCGGAGGCAACATCTATCTGGAATGCGCCAGCAAGCGCACTGGAGGCAACGCAACCGGCTATTGCTGACCATCCCTACCTGAAGTGCAAGGGTATTCAACCGCATGACGCGAAGATATATCACGGCAGCTTGACTATCGGCGGCATGGCCTGCAACGGCGCGCTGATGATACCGATGATGCTTAACGGCAGAATCTCAAGCCTGCAATTCATAAGCCGCGCAGGTGAAAAACGCTTCTTACCCAACGGTGAAAAAGGCGGCTTCCTGATCGGCAAGATAACGCCCGATGCGCCTATCTGTATCGCCGAAGGATTCGCCACCGCCGCGAGTATCCACGAAGCCACCGGCCATGCCGTTGTTGTTGCCTTCGATGCAGGCAATCTGCGCAAAATGGCGGAGGTATTACGGGCGAAAAATCCTGATGCGCGGATCGTGCTGTGCGCTGACGATGACTTCCAGACCGAAGGCAATCCGGGGCTGACGAATGCGACCGAGGCGGCGGCAGTAGTTGGCGGATTGCTGGCTAGTCCGGCATTCGGCGCAAACAGGCCGGACAAGGCGACTGACTTCAACGATATGGCAATGCTGACAGGGTTGGACGCTGTAAAACAGGCGATTGATGCAGCAAAGCCGGTAGAGCAAGAAACCGACCCCGTAGAAAGCGATTTAAGCCGTTCAAATGCGGTAGGCAATACCATCGCCCCACCTACGCCTCCTGAGCTGCTCCCTGCATTGCCTAACGTGTTGCCATTCGATTATTCCTATCTGCCTAATGCACTGCGCGGCTATGTGCAGGATATATCCGAAAGGATGCAGTGTCCCCCTGACTTTGCTGCGGTTGGCGTGCTGGTAATGATGGCAACCATCATCGGGCGCAAGGTTGGCGTGCGGCCAATGAAGCACGACAACTGGACAGTGATCCCGAATTTATGGGGTGCGGTTGTGGGCAATTCCGGCGTGATGAAAAGCCCAACATTGGCGGCGGCATTGTCCCCGATAAAAAAACTTCAGGCAGCGGCATACGAAGTTTTCAATAAAGCCAAAGCCGAATATAACGCACAGGCCGAGCTTGCCAAGCTGCAACAGTCCGTCAACAAAACCGAAGCACGAAAGGCACTGAAGGGAAATAAATCCGCCGATGTTAAAGGCTTGCTGCAAGCCGGCGAAACCGATGATGCACCTATATTGAAGCGGTACATAACCAACAATGCCAGTTATGAGGCATTGGGCGAATTGCTGATGGAAAATCCCAACGGCCTGCTAGTGGAATCGGATGAGATCATCGGCCTGCTGAAACAGCTTGATGCGGGCGGGCAGGAAGTTGCGAGATCGTTTTACCTGACAGCAGCGGACGGCGATAAGCCCTATACGTTTGACCGGATCATGCGCGGCAAGGGGCTGCATATTGACGCACTGTGCCTGTCTATCGTCGGCGGCATTCAGCCCGGCGTGCTGGCGGAATATGTGCGACAGGCAACAGGCGGCGGTGCAGGGGCGGATGGATTGCTGCAACGCTTCGGACTGATGGTATATCCAGACATTTTGCCAGACTGGAAAGAGGTGGATCGTTATCCAGACAGCACGCTACGCGAAGCCGTGAACCTGTTGGCCGAAGAACTGGACAACCTGAACCCTGCCGAGATCGGTGCAGAAGTTGACCAGTATGGCGGCGTGCCATTCCTGCGCTTTGATGATAATGCGCAAGTGTTGTTTTCAGAATGGCGCACCACTTTGGAAACCAGACTGCGATCCGGTGAAGATCATCCGGCTATCGTGTCGCACCTATCGAAATACCGGAAGCTGATCCCTTCGCTGGCCTTGATTAACCATCTATGCGATAGCAGACAGGGTGCGGTGAGTGAGGCGGCATTGCTGCGCGCTATCGCCTTCAGCGAGTACCTAGAATCTCACGCACAGCGGATATACAGCTATGCCACCCGACCGGATATTGATGCGGCTAAAACGCTGCTGAAGCGGCTGGCTAGTGGAAAGCTACCGGACATATTCAAGGTGAGGGATATTTACCGTGCAGGTTGGGCAGGATTGGAAACGCCGAGCAAGGCGCAATCTGCAATTGATCTGCTGCTGGAATATCACCATTTAGCCGAAGAAGAGATAACCACCGGCGGACGGCCAACAACGCATTATCACTGGATTAAGGCGGGGGCGTGAAGATGGCATACCTTGCCAGATTGAAACAGCTTGAGAATGGCAAAAATTCTCACTACACCCCCGATAGTGAACTGACAAAACCGTCAAAAGCCCCTTTTGGCAGTTCTGGCGGTCCGGGTACGGGGTATATAGAGAAAAATTGTTCTGATAACAACAGCCAGCAAAAACCGGAAACGCTACTGGATCGACAGCAGGAAGCGCGGCGGCAAAAAGTAATCGCCATGCTGAATGCTGCACCAGATACCCAGCGGGCAATCTACACCGACACCGATAGCGATCCACACAACGTCATATTGACCGTGGCAGTGCGCGCCTGTCAGCAAACCTGCGAACTGTTAATACCCAAAGCCAAATATGACCCATGGCGATTGCTGGAGTTAATCGAGCGGCACGGCGCACAGAATATCCACTAGGAAAGGAAAGTAATCATGGCAATTCTACAAAAAGAAATTCGGCAACAAATAAATCAGTTGGCACACCATTTAGCGATGCTCTTTGAACACGTCGAACGGAAATCACTAGAGGTACAGCTCAAGAAACTTGCCGATACTGGCGCAACCTTGGACGAACTAACCCAAGCACTGAATAAAATAGAAATCACTAGAAAGCAGCATTTTTAGCCACTGGCGATGCTGCTGTAATTCGTTCGGAATAAAGGGGGCGTATGGTGCTTATCGCCGCACCTATCGCCCCTCTTTTAGATGTCGCCCATGCCAGCTAACCCCCTACTGACAAGGCTTTGCACGCTATCCTCGCGCGAGGGGGCACGTGAGGCGATTATCAACTGCTAACAGACCGATTAAGCAGCGAGGTTTTTTTGTGGCGTGTCGTGAGACCTAACAGACCTAAACCAGCAAGCAGAATGGTATAGGTTGCGGGTTCTGGTACGGCAGCAGGGGCGGCAGCAATGGGTGCAGAATCGCCGGGGCGAACTGCTAAGGCATACGCGCCAGAGTTCTTATCGCCGAAGTCCTGTGTACCGCTGTAGATGCTGGTGAAGTAGAAGAGCCACGCAGCGTCGGCGTAGTTCGGCGTAAGCCCTGCTATACCGCTGTCCGTACCAGACCAATAGCCGCCGAACGGGACATTTTGGAACAGGCTATAGTTGGAATTGTGCGTCGCGTTAATGGATTGACCCGCTATGCCGCCCAAGTCAGTATAAAACAGATGGCCCATCTCACTGCTGGTGCAGAAGTAATTAGGTCCACATATCGGATTGGCATTGGGCAGTCGCCAGTCCGTGTAGCCGCCAAAAGATAGGCCGTCCGCCCATGCTTTAGCATCGCCCCAGTTCATGAAACCGTCAGCATTGTAGCCGGAGGTTTTGGCGTAGTTAGCATCCGCCAGCCAAGTGATATTCAAGTCGCTGTCGTAAACTGCTTGGCCATTAAGCCGCGAATAAAGCGTAGCGTTGGCGGTTGTGGACAATAGGCAGGCAGCAGCAACAAGCAGGGTTTGGGCGGTCTTCATGGACTGAGGGCTTTTTTATTGTTGTAAATATGCATCTTGGCATAAATTATGGAACGATGCATATTGTACTAATGCATGTCCTGACTAAGTTTCAGCTAGCAATACCTGGCACCCCACCATCATGCACCCAAGACGTATTAGCAATTGCTAATATACTCGCTTGCGGAGCTAACCCCTTTCTTTCGTAAATCGAAGTCGTGAGTTATGAAAATGCCAAAAAATCTTTTTTCAGAACGGATGAGGGTTCATCAAATTTAGTTGCCGGGCTGCACCCCTCCCCCCCCCCCCGTTGACCCTTGCTACATCCAAACGTTATTGAGTGAAGATAATAGGCTGGGCGCACTCAATCCAAGCACATAGCCGCAAACAATTGTTGGTGTTTCTGTTGGTATGTTGAAAAGCGTAAAAGCCGCAATCAAGCAATGGTGCAGCTCGTGGCTAATTTTAGCGTGGTGGACAGAACGGCGCTGATCAAGGCGCTGGCGCGGCAGGGGGAACTCCGCTTGCAGGTGTTATGCCGGCTTCCTGCTGGCGTACCATTTGTTTGACCTGCTCGCGCGTTTCCGGCGGCACTTTACTGAAAGCCTGATATTTTTCGCGCGCCCGTTTGCGTTGTTGCGGGGTGAGCTTGCTCCAGCGTTCAAGCCGGTCATGCAGGCGCTGTTTCTGCAACGGGGTGAGGTGAGGATAACGTTTTGCGAGCCCCAGAAAACGCTGCTGCTGGTCGTCCGACAGCGTATTCCACTCCTTCGACAGCGGGGATAGCGCTTGCTGCTGCACCGGGGTAAGTTTTTCCCATGGCTGTGTTGCGGCCAGTGCGGGCTGGCCCAGCAAAGCAAAGATGCCAAGGATGAGCGCCAGATTTCGGAACAAAAGCATCAGCACCATCAATCCACGTAAACATGCATGGGCAGGTCGTCGGTCAGGATTGCGATATCCACTTCGCTGATGTCCTGTTCGGTGGTGGCATGCTGCCAATAGGTCGCGCCACTGAACAGCAAGGCTACGAGCAGCATGGCGCCAACCCAGTAATAATATGGTTTGTGGCGCAAGTTTGCGCTATGTTCCGGGCGAGACGAATTGCCAGCCCATGCGAAAGCCGGAGCAGTGTTGTGCGCATCGTAGCGCGCCAATGCTTGAGTGCGGGCCTCGCGCAGACGTTCCAGCGTGGGTTGTTCAATCTGGGAGAGCGAACGGTTGAGCAGTTGTCTGATTTGTTCGGGATGAAATTTTTGGTTCATGGTGAATCAAGTCCTTTTGCCTTCAATGCTGCTGCAAGTGCGTGGGTTGCGCGGGAGCAGTGTGTTTTGACACTGCCTTCGGAACAACCCATGATTGCCGCAGTTTCGGCGGTATCCATATCTTCCCAGTAACGCAGCAGGAAGGCTTCGCGTTGACGCGCAGGCAAATCCATTAGCGCTTTTTCAATCAGGGCAATAACTTGCGATTGCTCCAAGGATGAGTCCGGGGCGAGCGCCTGACTATTGTTACCCTTATCTTGCAAAGCTTCAAGCGGATCGTAATCTTCATCCTCGTGCTCCGGCTTCAGCGAGGACATCAGCGTGGTCCAGGTTGAGCGTACTTTCTGTCTGCGGTAATAGTCGCGGATGGTGTTTTGCAGGATGCGCTGAAACAGCAGCGGCAATTCCTGATCCGGCTTTTCAGCATATTTGTCGGCGAGTTTAAGCATGGCGTCCTGCACGATATCCAACGCCGCGTGCTCGTCCCGTACCGCGAACAGGGCCTGTTTGTAGGCGCGGCGTTCGGCTGCGGCAAGGAATCTGGAAAGTTCGTCGTGGCTGGCCAGTTTTAGATGCCCTTTAGGGATGGTTGCGAATACTAACAAATTCCGGCATTTTGCGCAGAGCCCGCTAATCCCGTGTTGACCGCGGGGTCAGGCTTGGGGGTTGACCAAAATGTGTCTAACCTTTATCTTGTGCGGTTCTTCAATTATTGCTTGCTAAGGTAGTTCGACATGGAACTGACAGGCGCGGAAATAGCCATCAGGTGTTTGCAGGAAGAGGGAGTCGAGCACGTATTCGGCTATCCGGGCGGCGCCGTCCTGTTTATTTACGATGCGCTGTTCAATCAGGAGCAGGTCAAACACATCCTGGTACGCCATGAGCAGGCTGCAGTTCATGCTGCTGATGGCTATGCGCGTTCTACCGACAAGGTCGGTGTCGCACTGGTGACCTCCGGCCCGGGTGTGACCAATGCGGTAACCGGCATTGCCACTGCCTATATGGACTCCATTCCGATGGTGATTATCAGCGGTCAGGTGCCGACGCACGCCATTGGCGAAGACGCCTTCCAGGAAGTGGATGCCGTCGGTATTACACGCCCTTGCGTGAAGCATAATTTCCTGGTCAAGGATGTCAGGGAGCTTGCGGGCACCATCAAGAAGGCTTTTTATTTGGCCAAGAGCGGGCGCCCCGGCCCTGTGCTGGTGGATATTCCCAAGGATGTATCAAACACCAGGACGGAGTTCCACTACCCGTCCTCGGTGAGCGTGCGCTCCTACAATCCGGCGCAGCATGGCGATGCCGGCCAGATCAGGCAAGCTGCGCAATTGTTGCTGGGTGCCAAACGCCCGATGGTTTATGCGGGTGGCGGGGTGATCCTGTCCAGCGCTTCGCAGCAACTGGCGGAACTCGTACGCTTACTGGGTTTCCCCTGTACCAACACCTTGATGGGCCTGGGCGGCTTTCCGGCGACGGACAAGCTGTCTCTCGGCATGCTGGGCATGCATGGGACGCTGGAAGCCAATATGGCGATGCAGCATTGCGACGTGCTGCTGGCGGTGGGCGCGCGCTTTGACGACCGCGTGATTGGTAATGTCGAACATTTCAATCAGGAAAAGCGCAAGATCATCCATATCGACATTGATCCCTCATCCATTTCCAAACGCGTCAAGGTGGATGTCCCCATCGTCGGCAATGTGGCGCATGTGCTGGGTGATCTGCTGGAAGTGCTGCGCGGCAGCAAGCAGAAGCGTGAAGCTAAAGTGCTTGCTCCGTGGTGGGCCCAGATCGAGGGGTGGCGCGCCAAAAATTGCCTGGTCTACAAAAATTCCGATGAGGTTATCAAACCGCAGTTCGTGATCGAAAAGCTGTATGAGATCACACACGGCGACGCTTTTGTCACTTCCGACGTCGGCCAGCACCAGATGTGGGCAGCACAGTACTACAAATTCGACAAACCCCGTCGCTGGATCAATTCCGGCGGACTGGGCACCATGGGTTTTGGTTTGCCTGCGGCAATGGGCGTACAGCTTGCTCATCCTGATGCTACTGTTGCCTGCGTAACGGGTGAGGGCAGTATCCAGATGAATATACAGGAGTTGTCCACCTGCAGGCAGTTTCATTTGCCGATCAAGATCATCGCATTGAACAACCGTTACTTGGGCATGGTGCGGCAGTGGCAGCAGTTCTTTCATGGCAACCGTTACTCCGAGTCCTATATGGATGCGCTGCCCGATTTTGTAAAACTGGCAGAGGCGTACGGGCATGTGGGTATCAGCATCGACAAGCCATCAGATGTTGAGCCCGCACTGAAGGAGGCTTTTGCGCGCAAAGACAAGCTGGTGTTCATGGATTTCAAGACTGACCAGACGGAAAATGTGTTTCCCATGGTGCCCGGAGGCAAGGGCTTGTCCGAAGTGATTCTGTCGGAGGAGCTATAGTGCGTCACATCATTTCCCTGCTGATGGAAAACGAGGCGGGTGCGCTTTCGCGTGTTGCCGGCCTGTTCTCGGCGCGCGGTTACAACATCGAATCCCTTACCGTCGCGCCCACTGAAGACGCCACGCTGTCGCGCATGACCATCGTGACCAGCGGATCGGATGACGTAATCGAACAAATCAACAAGCAGCTTAACAAGCTGATCGAAGTCGTTGCAGTGATGGATCTGAGCGAAGGCGAGCATCTGGAGCGCGAATTGATGCTGGTCAAAGTGCGCGCAGTAGGAGAGGTGCGCGAGGAAATGAAACGCATGGCCGACATCTTCCGCGGGCGCGTTATCGACGTATCCGACAAGACATATACCATCGAGCTGACCGGCACCGGCTCCAAGCTGGACAGCTTTCTGCAAGCCATAGACTGCAGCCTGATCCTGGAAACCGTGCGCACTGGTGCATCCGGCATCGGTCGCGGCGACCGCATTTTGAAATAGCAAGACTGTAATTTTATTAACGAGGCCAACATGAAAGTTTATTACGACAAAGACGCAGACCTTTCCCTGATCAAGGGCAAACAGGTAACCATCATTGGTTACGGCTCGCAGGGCCATGCCCACGCCCAGAACCTGAAAGAATCCGGCGTCAATGTGACAGTCGGCCTGCGCAAGAGTGGCGCTTCCTGGAAGAAGGCGGAAGCCGCCGGCATCAAGGTGGCGGAAGTCGCGGCAGCCGTGAAGGATGCCGATGTGGTGATGATGCTGTTGCCGGACGAGAATATTCCCGATGTTTACAATTCCGAAGTGGCAAAGAACCTGAAGACGGGGGCCGCGCTGGCCTTTGCGCACGGCTTCAACGTGCATTACAACCAGGTCGTGCCGCGCGATGATATCGACGTCATCATGATTGCCCCCAAGGGTCCCGGCCACACTGTGCGTTCCGAATACCTGAAGGGCGGCGGCGTGCCGACCCTGATCGCGGTGTATCAGGATAAATCCGGCAAGGCCAAGGATATTGCGTTGTCCTATGCCGCAGCCAATGGCGGCACCAAGGGCGGCGTGATCGAGACCAATTTCCGCGAAGAAACAGAGACCGATCTGTTCGGCGAGCAGGCGGTGCTGTGCGGCGGCGCCGTGGAACTGGTCAAGGCTGGTTTCGAAACGCTGGTGGAAGCCGGCTATGCACCGGAAATGGCCTACTTCGAATGCCTGCACGAACTGAAGCTGATCGTGGACCTGATGTACGAAGGCGGCATTGCCAATATGAACTATTCCATTTCCAATAACGCGGAATACGGCGAGTACGTCACCGGCCCGCGCGTGATTGCAGGCGAAGCGCGCGCCGCAATGAAGGAGGCGCTGAAAAATATCCAGAATGGCGAATATGCCAAGCGCTTCATTCTGGAAGGCCGCACCAACTATCCAGAGATGACTGCACGCCGCCGCCTCAACGCCGAGCACCCGATTGAAACGGTGGGTGCACAATTGCGTGCCATGATGCCCTGGATCAGCAAGAACAAGCTGGTTGACCAGTCCAAGAACTAAGCTGGCAGCCTGTAATGGGTGGCTTGTAGCGGGCGATGGTTTTATAGCCATTGGCTACAAGCCGCAAGCTGAAATTGGCGAGAGGACATCCCGATGCCTGAACTGAATAAACGCAAGCCCATGGATTTGCGCAGGCGCGGCATTTATCTGCTGCCCAACCTGTTTACCACGGCAGCGCTTTTTGCGGGTTTCTACGCCATTGTGCAGTCAATGAACGGCAGGTTCGAGGTTGCATCGGTAGCGATTTTTATCGCCATGATACTGGATGGACTGGATGGCCGCGTGGCACGGCTGACCCATACCCAGAGTGAATTCGGCGCAGAATACGACAGCCTGTCCGACATGGTGTCATTCGGTGTGGCCCCGGCGCTGATTGCGTACGAGTGGGCATTGAAGGGGCTGGGAAAGTGGGGCTGGTTCGCGGCCTTTATTTACTGCGCGGGAACCGCCTTGCGCCTGGCGCGCTTCAATACCAACATCGAAGTGGTCGATAAGAATTACTTCCAGGGCTTGCCCAGCCCTGCCGCAGCTGCGCTGGTGTCGAGCTTCGTGTGGGTGATGCTGGACAATCATTTTACCGGGCAGGAAATGCGCTGGTATACCTGCGCATTGACTGCCTTTGCCGGCATCACCATGGTGAGCAATCTCAAGTATTACAGCTTCAAGTCAATCAATATGCGCAAGAGCGTGCCGTTCATCGTGATTTTTCTGTTCGCGCTGTTCTTCATTTTTATCTCGGTTGATCCGCCCAGCATTCTGTTTCTGCTGTTCCTTGCATACTGCCTGTCAGGCTATGTGATGTTCCTGTGGGCACTGCGCAAAAAAGGTGAAGCACCACCCAGTATTGCGCCCTGAAACAAAAGCCGCTATATTCGCACCCATGCACTTCTCCCGCCACATCTCGCAATTGCACTCCACGTTCAGCCTGCTGGCAGCGCTGAAGCTGCGCTTCGCGCGCTAAATATACCCCCTCACAGTTTTGAAGCGGGCGGCATCCAGGCGGATGGTCGCAAATTAAGCATGCAATGGAACATGACACCATGACTGACAAATTAATCATATTCGATACCACCTTGCGCGACGGCGAGCAAAGCCCCGGCGCGTCCATGACGAAGGAAGAAAAAATTCGCATCGCGCGCCAGCTGGAAAAGCTTGGCGTGGATGTCATCGAGGCTGGTTTTGCCGCCGCCAGCCCGGGCGATGCAGATGCGATCCAAAGCATCGCCAAGATCATCGAGCATTCCACGGTTTGCTCGCTGGCGCGTGCCAACGAGCGCGATGTGCGCGCTGCGGGCGAGGCAATCAAGCCCGCCAAGTCGGGGCGCATCCACACCTTCATCGCTACCTCGCCTATCCACATGGAAAAGAAGTTGCGCATGACGCCGGATCAGGTAGTGGAGAACGCCGTCAAGGCGGTGAAACTCGCGCTGGAATATACCGACGACGTGGAGTTCTCCGCCGAGGACGCAGTGCGCTCGGAAATGGATTTCCTGGTGCGCATCTTCGATGCGGTGATTCAGGCCGGGGCCAAGACCCTTAATGTGCCGGACACCGTGGGCTACAGCATCCCGGCGTTGTGGGGCGAGCGCATCAAACAGCTGATCGAGCGTGTGCCGAATTCCGCCAAGGTGGTGTGGTCCACGCATTGCCACAACGACCTCGGCATGGCAGTGGCGAATTCACTGGCTGCCGTGATGAACGGCGCGCGCCAGGTGGAATGCACCATCAACGGCCTCGGTGAGCGCGCGGGCAATGCCAGCCTGGAAGAAATCGTGATGGCAGTGAAGACGCGCCGCGACGTGTTCACGTGCGATTCGCGCATCGACACGACGCAGATCGTGCCGACGTCCAAACTGGTGTCCAGCATCACCGGCTATCCGGTGCAACCGAACAAGGCCATCGTCGGCGCGAATGCGTTCGCGCATGAGTCCGGCATCCATCAGGACGGTGTGCTCAAGCATCGCGAGACTTACGAAATCATGCGTGCCGAAGATGTGGGCTGGACGACGAACAAATTGACGCTGGGCAAGCTTTCCGGCCGCAATGCCTTCCGTACGCGCCTGCAGGAACTCGGCATTGTGCTGGCGGGCGAGGAGGCATTGAATGCTGCATTTGCCCGCTTTAAGGATCTGGCCGATCGCAAATCAGAAATTTTTGACGAAGATTTGCAGGCGTTGGTCAATGAAGAGGTTGTGACGCATATCAGCGAGCATTATCGGCTGGTGTCCATGCGTGCTCATTCCGAGACCGGAGAGTTACCCAGTGCGCGCGTGGTACTCAGTGTGGGAGGCCAGGAGCGCAGCGCAGAAATGCAAGGCGGCGGCCCGGTGGATGCGACATTCAAGGCTATCGAACAAATTGTGCAGAGCGGCACCGAGTTACTGCTGTATTCGGTGAACAACATTACCAGCGGCACCGATGCACAGGGTGAAGTGACCGTACGCCTGGCCAAGGGGGGGCGCATCGTCAACGGCCAGGGGGCGGACACCGACATCGTCGTGGCTTCCGCCAAGTCCTACCTGAATGCGTTGAACAAGCTGGACACAGAAGGAGAGCGTGCGCACCCGCAGGTGTAGTTTTCCAGCGGCAGGTGGTTTCTATCGCGTTGCCCGTAGTACATTAAGCGCGCGGAAACGCGTGTGCGTCTCCGCGGATTATTGTGAGCGGTTGCGCTGGATTATAATGATCAGGCGGGTCAGAACATAAAACATAGGGCAGGATCTATTAAAACAATGAAAACTCCAATCAAATCTACAATCAAAACCTTCAATATGTCGCTGCTTTCGTTCGTGGAGAACATTGGCCTGCTGGTGATCGCCATCGCGACCGTCATCGCCATGTTTGGCGAAATCATGTCCATGGTGGGAGCGCTGCGCGTTACGCTGGCTGACCTGCTGCTGATGTTTCTGTACATGGAAGTATTGGCCATGGTGGGCCTGCATTACAGCACTGGCAAAATGCCTGTGCGCTTCCCGCTTTATATCGGCATGATTGCGTTGGCGCGGTACCTGATACTGGACATGAAGGAAATGGAAGACTGGCGCATGCTGGCGGTAGCGGGCTCTATCCTGTTGCTGACATTGGCCGTGTTTCTGGTGCGCCTGGGCCACGTCCGCTATCCCTATCCGGGCGACGATCAAATCAAAAAGTAGTCTCGCCCAATGGCTGAGTGGCGCCACCTTTTGGGGTAACAGGCGAAGCCGTCATTCGCTAGGCATGCGAAACAGGGGGGCCACATGTCTGCTAGCGGGCATCTTGCGCCATTTTCACCAGAGCCTGTCGCGCCTGCTGCGCATCGCATACCTCTTCGGCAAAATCGAAACGTAACACCGTGGCATCGGCACGCACATCAAAACCGTCGCAGTCTATGCCCAGCATTTCCGCATCCAGCGCATCGACTTGCTTGAAGTGCTCGCAGTAGCGGCGCATCGTGTCGCGATGGTCCGCATTCATGTGGGCGATCACGCCATCTTCCTGTTCGATCAGAGGATAGGGACGCACCGTGTAGTCATTAGCTGCGACCCAATGAATTTTGCCGAACCCCCCGATGTAACGTATGCCCTGGGGCACGATACGATAGAAGGAAAAGTCGTGCATGGCGAAGTAGGTCTCTGCTTCCGGGAAATAGCGTAGATAGCGCTTCCCGGATTGTTCCCTGTCAGCAACAAGGTGCGCCGCCCCCACCACGGTTACGCGGCCCTGCGTCTGGATGTGCGGGCTATCCTGGCTGTGCGTGATGAGGCTGACGCGCGGGTCATGCAGAATATTCTTGGTATGCTCGGCCAGTGTGCTGATGAGGATAAGCAGGCTGCCGTCGTGATCGACCAGATAGGGCGTGATGGAGCCGAACGGATGCCCATCAAATTTTTTCGACAGCGTGCATAGCGCGCCATAACGGTGGGCGCGCAACATTTGCCTGGCTTCGCGTGCGTTGCTCATGGAATTTGCATGCCTCCACAGGAATTTTCATCCAGGTGCATGGCGCGTGCCGCACGGCGGGGTTTGCCGTGTTGGCTGCAGGTCAGCACCAGGATTTCTTTGTCGGGTATCATGTGCGCATTGTATTTCAGTTGTTTCATACTGCATTAAAGAATTTAGTCATGAAGAAGAATTTGAAGGACTTGCGGCATTTTCTGCGTTTCATCTCGGTGCGCTTCATGCAGGATCGCTGCGCGCAGATGGCGGCCAGCCTGACTTTTACCACGCTGCTGTCACTGGTGCCGCTGATCACCATCACATTTACCCTGTTCGCGGCATTCCCGGTATTTGCGGAGTTCTCTGGCCAGATCAAGCATTTCCTGCTCATTAACATGATGCCGGAAACAGGCGGCAAGATGATGTCGCGCTACATGGAGCAGTTCACGGAAAGCGCCGCGAAGCTGACCGCAGTGGGCATCGTGTTTCTGGGTTTCGCCGCGATGCTGATGATACACACCATAGAAGATGCCTTTAACACCATCTGGCGCGTGTCGCGGCAGCGTACGGTGTTGCAGCGCGTGCTGATTTACTGGGCGCTGCTGACGCTGGCGCCCCTGCTGATCGGCGGCAGTCTGTCGCTGACCTCGTGGCTGGTCGGAATGTCGGTGGGCTATGCCAAGCAGATTCCCGAATTCGGCGTCGTGCTGCTGAAAGTCGTGCCGGTGCTGCTCACCACACTGGCGTTCAGCCTGATGTTCCGCATCGTGCCCAACCGTTATATTCCGTTGCTCCACGCATTCATCGGCGGCGTGGTAGCTGCGGCGGCATTCGAATCCATGAACAGCGCCTTCGCTTTCTATATCACGCATTTCCCGACTTACAAGCTGGTGTATGGCGCATTTGCCAGCATCCCGATTTTTCTGCTCTGGATTTACCTGTCCTGGCTGACGATCTTGCTGGGTGCGCTGATCGCGGCGTCGCTGACACATTGGCGTGGCGATCCGACAAAAAAACTTTCTACCACCGCGCAACTTTATTATGCCCTGCGCGTTCTTAAGATGATGGACGAGAGCATGCACAGTGGCAAGGTGCAGACCTTGCCCACTCTTTGCCGGCGATTGCACATCGGTTTCGATTCGCTTGAACCTATTCTGGCCAGGCTGGAGCAAGCCAGATTGTTGCGCAAACTTGCGGGCAGGGGGTGGGCGATGATGCGTGATATGGATCATGTGCAAGTTGCCGAGTTGTATCGTTTGTTTGTATACAACCCGGCCCTGCTGGATGCGCAACATGAAGACAAGCAAGTCCATGCATGGCTGGAGCAAATGGAGCGGCGCATGGAAGAGGCAGCGGCAGTTACGCTGCGTGAACTGTTTGCCGGCCCCGTCGGGCAGGGTGGCAACCGGGCCGGGTAGCTTGCTCATTGCATGCTTTTACGTTCTAATGCCCGCCGATATCAGATCAGGCCGAGAGGGTTAAATGAAACATTTGGAATGGTTATTTGAAGGCTCTCTGTGGAACAGCCGCTTTGTTATTTTGTCGGCAGTTGTGGGCAGCCTGATCGCGGGATTTGCCATTTTTTACATGGCCACGGTGGATGTGGTGTATCTGGTGTTGCACGCATCACATTATGCCGATTTGGCCGACGATGCGCGCAAGACGTTGCATGACAGCACGGTGTCACACATCGTTGAGGTGGTGGACGGTTATCTACTGGCCACCGTGATGCTGATATTTTCGCTCGGCCTGTATGAACTGTTCATCAGCGACATTGGCCAGGCGCATGGCAGCAAGGCATCCAGCAAGATACTGGTAATCAACAATCTGGATGACTTGAAATCGCGCCTGGGCAAGGTGATCCTGATGATCCTGATCGTCACCTTGTTCGAGCATGCATTGAACATGAAGCTGGATGAGCCGATTGACCTGCTCTACCTTGGCGGCAGTATCGCCCTGATCGCGCTGGCGCTGTATTTAACCCATGCCGCGGAACACGGCATCAAGCCAGGAGAAGGAGAGCCTGAGGAACTCATCAAAACGGGTGAAAAACATTGATGAACATTTGCATTGCGCTCAGATTGATTTCGCAGACATGGGTATTTCTTGGATCAACACGCAACATTCTGGGCGCGCTCCTGGCAGGGAGCATGGTGCTGGCCTCCGTTGGCGCCACGGCGCAGGAGTTCAACTTCAAGGACATGCAGGGCAGTGAACATCGCCTGTCCGGTTATCGCGGCAAATGGGTGCTGGTGAACTTCTGGGCGACCTGGTGCCCGCCTTGTCTGTCAGAGATGCCCGATCTGGTTTCGCTGCACAATGAGCACAAGGACAAAGACCTCGTGGTGATTGGAGTGGCACTCGATTCCACACGCGCATCAGTCACGGAATTTGTGGAGAAGCTGGGTGTCACTTACCCAATCGTGTTTGGAAATTACAAAATTGCCGAGCAGATCGGAAACGTAGAGGCGTTGCCAACCACTTATTTGTTTGATCCGACTGGCAAGGCGGTGGGACGTCAGGAAGGCGCGATCACACGCGAGGGCGTGGAAGAGTTTATGCGCGCCAGGAGAAAAAAATAGGCGGGTGAACAAGCCGTTGCAGGGGTTTACGGCAGCCAGCCCGGTCCGGTCTAAAGTCCCTGCACGATCGCAGTCGCATCATTGGATGCGGCAGTGCGGCGGGCTGACAATTGTACATCGGCTTGAACCGACAGGGAGGCGCGTGCCTTGGGCGTAGTGTCCCAGTACTTGTGCCATGCGGCGCGGACCAGGTTAGGATATTCAGCCTTTCCAAGGCTGCCATTGTAACGGCCCAGCGCGCGGTAAAGGTCGCCGCGCTCCATATCCAGATAGTGCCGCAGAATGGTGCAGCCATAGCGCAGATTGGTGCGCAGATGAAACAGGTTGTGCTCGCGCGCACCGATTTCCTTCACCCAGAACGGCATCACCTGCATATAGCCGCGCGCCCCTGCGCTGGACACGGCATATTTCCTGAAACCGCTTTCCACTTCTATCAGGCCCAGCACCATCTTCGGATCCAGCCCCGCGCGCGTGGCTTCGTAATGCATGGTCTTGAGAAAATCCATGCGATAGGCTGGGTCCGGGATGCGTTTTTCCAGCCGTTTCGACATGGTGTCCAGCCAGGCATCGGCTTCCTGCTGCGAAGCAAAGGCCAGCTTGGGCGCGGCCTGATCCGAAACGCTGCGGTGCAATACCCCGCGCACGCTGGCAGAGAGTGGGGTGTAAATCTGTGCACCGCCATGCGCCACACAGGAAAACAGTAATCCAACCACGAACAATGGTAGTGCGAAATAATGCGGATAACGGTTTCCGGTCAATTGCATAGCCTCGATTGTACGAGTTTTAATATATCTTGCAAGGCAACGGCTTGCGCGGCAGAGTCGCGCCGCCCCTGGTATTCCACCTTGCCTTCCTTCAGGCTGCGTTCGCCGATCACGATGCGGTGCGGAATGCCGATCAGTTCCAGATCGGCGAACATCACGCCGGGGCGCTCGTCGCGATCATCCAGCAATACTTCAAAGCCTGCGGCTGAAAGATCTGCATACAGCCGCTCTGCCGCATTGCGTACCGCTTCGCTTTTCCGGATGCCGATGGGAGCGATCGCGACCTGAAACGGGGCCATTGCCACGGGCAGGGTGATACCGCGCTCATCGTTATTCTGCTCGATTGCAGCCGCGACAATGCGTGAAACACCGATGCCATAACACCCCATTTCCATCGTTTGGGCCTGGCCTTTCTCATCCAGGTAGGTGGCTTTCAGCGCCTCGGAGTATTTGGTGCGCAGCTGGAATATATGTCCGACTTCAATGCCACGGCAAAGTTCCAGCGTGCCCTTGCCGTCTGGGCTGGGGTCGCCAGTGATTACGTTGCGGATGTCATGCACATTTGCTTCATCCAGATGGATATCGCGCCCGAAATTGACACCCGTATAGTGGAAGCCATCATCGTTGGCGCCGCACACGAAATTGCTCAGCGCGGCAGCGGCGCGGTCAATAAACATACGCACCTGAGAATTTATCGGACCGATGTAGCCGGGCCGGCATCCCATGTTGCGCTGGATTTCGTCATCTGTGGCGAAGCGGAACTCACCCAATACCTTGCTGGCCTTGACTTCATTCAGCGTGTGGTCGCCGCGCAGCAGCAACAGCGCGAAGCCGCCATCGCCTGCAATCACGGCGATGCTCTTGAGCACTTGCTGCGGTGTGACATTCAGGAAGATGGAGACCTCCTCGATGGACTTCTGCCCGGGCGTGATGGTTTTTACCATCGTTTCCAGGTGGGCGGCCGGTTCGACCTGCGGAGCAACTGCCTCTGCCAGTTCCACGTTGGCTGCGTAATCGGAGCTGGGGCAGAACGCCAGCGCATCCTCGCCGGAATCAGCCAGCACATGAAATTCGTGCGAGCCGCTGCCGCCGATCGCGCCGGTGTCGGCTGCAACCGCGCGGAACTGCAAGCCGAGGCGAGTGAAAATGCGGCTGTATGTGTCATACATCACGCGATAGGTCTGCTCCAGACTGTCGAAGCTGGTGTGGAACGAATAAGCATCCTTCATGACGAATTCGCGTGCGCGCATCACACCAAAACGGGGGCGCACCTCATCGCGGAATTTGGTCTGGATCTGGTAAAAATTCAGCGGCAGCTGGCGATAGCTTTTTACCTCGCGCCGCGCGATATCGGTGATGACTTCTTCATGGGTCGGGCCAAAGCAGAAGAGATTGTCGTGGCGATCTTTTATTTTCAGCATCTGCGGGCCGAATACTTCCCAGCGCCCCGTCTCCTGCCACAGTTCGGCGGGCTGCACGGCAGGCATGAGCAGTTCGATGCCGCCGCTGCGGTTCATCTCCTCACGCACTACCGCCTCCACCTTGCGCAACACGCGCAGCCCCAGCGGCATCCAGCTATACAGGCCGCTTGCCAGTTTCTTGATGTAGCCAGCGCGCAGCATCAGGCGATGGCTGACAAGCTCGGCTTCGGAGGGTGCTTCCTTCAGGGTGGAAATGAAAAATTGTGAAACGCGCATGATATTTTTTGCCAGCTTGAAAAATCAAAGTGGCGATTTTACAGGGAACGGCACAACGATTGTTGATAAGCGTGCTTTTCATATGCCGTGAAATGTGAAAAAATCACACCATCGAAATTAACCGAGCAGGTGGCGAAGATGATAGACCGTGATGGTTACCGCCCCAATGTCGGCATCATACTTACTAACGCAAAAAATCAGGTATTCTGGGGCAAGCGCATCAAACAGGATTCATGGCAATTCCCACAAGGCGGTATCCAGCATGGCGAAACGCCTGAGCAGGCAATGTACCGCGAATTGCACGAAGAAGTCGGGCTGCAATCCTGCCATGTTCAGATACTCGGCCGCACGCGCGAGTGGATGCGTTACGAGGTGCCGCAACACTGGGTGAAGCGCGAGTGGCGCGGCAGCTACAAGGGGCAGAAGCAGATATGGTTCTTGCTGCGGCTGGTTGGGCGCGACTGCGATGTTTGTTTGCGTGCCTCCAGCCATCCTGAGTTTGACGCGTGGCGCTGGAATGATTACTGGATCGAGATGGACAGCGTGATCGAATTCAAACGCGATGTTTACCGCTCAGCTTTGAATGAACTGGCGCGATATTTGCCGCTGCCGACCAGGAACGCAGGTCGCTGGGATCATGCCAGAAGGGTTTCCAACGGTCACTGAGTTACACGCAAACAGGTCGAAGATGCAACAATAAATAACCCGCATGAGCGGGTTTTTTATTGTTGCAGGTGCGACTGCCAGTATCAGTGCTTGCCGGTGCTGCCAAAGCCGCCGGCCCCGCGCTGGCTCAGCGGAAAATCCTCGACAATATTAAACTGCGCTTGAAGCACCGGCACGATCACCAGTTGTGCCATGCGTTCCAGCGGCATCAGCGTGAACGGATGATGGCCGCGGTTCCAGACCGAAACGAATATCTGCCCCTGATAATCTGAATCGATCAGCCCCACCAGGTTACCCAGCACGATGCCGTGCTTGTGGCCGAGGCCCGATCGCGGCAGAATCATCGCGGCGCAATGCGGGTCGGCAAGGTGGATGGCCAGGCCGCTCGGGATGAGTTCGCACTGGCCGGGTTCAATGATCATGCTGCTGTCGATGCAGGCGCGCAGATCAATTCCAGCTGAGCCAGGCGTGCTATAGGCAGGCGGATGATCGTGCAGGCGCGGGTCAAGAATTTTTACATCCACAGTTCTTTTCATTACTAATTATCCTTTTTGGAACAGTTTAATCATATGTTGCAGCAAGGCGCGCGCCAGCGTGAGCTTGTCTGCGCGCGGCAGCACATGCTCGCCCGCATCGTCAAATAGAACCAGCTCGTTTTCGTCTGCGCCGATTGCCTGCTGTGCCAGATTGGCTGCGAGCAGTGGCAGCTTCTTGGCGCGGCGCTTCTGTGCGGCATGCTCGCGCAGGTTTTCACTTTCTGCTGCGAAGCCCACGCAGAACGGCGGCTTGGGAAGGTTTGCCACATAGGCGAGGATGTCAGGGTTGTGAATCAACTCCAGCGTCAGCTTATCCGCGCTCTTCTTGATTTTCTGTTCGCTGGGCTGCGCCACGCGATAATCCGCCACCGCAGCCACGCCGATGAAAATGTCAGCATCAGCAGCATGCTGCTGCACTGCCGCAAACATCTCAGCCGCGCTGGTGACATCCACCACCTGCACACCTTGCGGCCTGGCTAGTGCAGTCGGGCCAGACACCAGCGTGACCTGCGCGCCCAGTTCCAGCGCGGCCTGCGCGATCGCATAGCCCATCTTGCCAGAGCTGCGGTTGGTGATGCCGCGCACTGCATCAATCGCCTCATAGGTTGGTCCGGCGGTCAACAGTACTTTCACGCCGGACAGCGGCTTGGGCTGAAAAAAGGTGAGTACGTCATGCGCCAGTTCGGCGGGTTCCAGCATGCGTCCCATGCCTTCTTCACCGCATGCCTGCATGCCGCTGGCTGGGCCGAGTAAGGTCACGCCATCGGCAACGAGCTGACGGATATTGCGTTGCGTGGCAGCGTTTTCCCACATCTGCCGGTTCATCGCCGGGGCGACCAGCAGCGGGCAATCGCGCGCCAAGCACAGCGTGGAAAGCAGGTCATCGGCCAGGCCGTGCGCCAGCTTGGCGATGAAATCCGCCGTGGCCGGCGCAATCACGATCGCGTCAGCGGCGCGGCTGGCGTCGATGTGCGCCATGCCATTGTCGGCAGCATCCCACTGATTGACCAGTACCGGGCGGCCGGAAAGCGCCTGCATCGTGGCCGGCGTGATGAAATGGCACGCCGCCTCAGTCATCGCCACCTGCACCTCCATGCCTTGCTTCACAAGCAGGCGTGTCAGCTCTGCGGCCTTGTAGGCGGCAATTCCCCCGGTAAGGCCGAGCACAATGCGTTTTTGTTGGGCTTGTCCCATAATGCTGCGCATCTTAACAAGAAACCGCTGGCGAAGGGAGCGAGCAATGGGAATCAACAACTGGCCTGAAGGCGAACGACCCAGAGAGAAGTTGCTGCAGCGCGGCGCATCTGCGCTCTCCGATGCCGAGCTGCTGGCAATCTTCCTGCGCACCGGCGTAACGGGCAAAAGCGCGGTGGATCTGGCGCGTGAGCTGGTTGCCCGGTTTGGCAGCCTCACCGGGCTGTTCGCTGCCAGCCAGGAAGAATTCTGCGCCATCCACGGCATGGGGCAAGCCAAATACGTGCAATTGCAGGCGGTACTCGAAATGGCGCGGCGCGCCTTGCATGAGGATATGCAATCGGGCGATGCGCTGAATTCGCCGGGCGCGGTACGCGACTATCTGCAACTGCTGCTGCGGGGGCGCGGACAGGAAGTGTTCATGGTCATCTTCCTGGATGCGCAACACCGCGCGATAGCCTCAGAGGAACTATTCCACGGCACGCTCACGCAAACCAGCGTGTACCCGCGCGAAGTGGTCAAACGCGCCCTGTACCACAATGCCGCAGCGGTCATCTTCGCCCACAACCATCCCTCCGGCGTGGCCGAACCCAGCCAGGCCGACCGGTTGCTTACCGATGGGCTCAAACAGGCGCTGGCGCTGGTAGATGTGCGCGTGCTCGATCACTTCATCGTGGCGGGGGCCGGCTGCCTGTCTTTTGCCGAGCGAGGGATGGTGTGAAGCAGGATACTTTGCGCATTTTCCCCTTTTTTAAGTAGCAGGTTGAACAGGCCGGGTGTTTAGGGTAGAATCGCGCCTCTTTTGAAAACTGGTTGGAGTAATGACTATGGCACGCGTCTGTCAAGTAACGGGAAAACGCCCGATGGTGGGTAACAATGTGTCCCACGCCAATAACAAAACCAAGCGCCGGTTCCTGCCGAATCTGCAGCGCCGCCGTCTGTGGGTAGAAAGCGAAAAGCGCTGGGTTTCCCTGCGCCTGACCAACGCTGCGCTGCGCACCATCGATAAAAATGGCATCGACGCGGTGTTGTTTGAAATGCGCGCCCGCGGCGAAAACGTTTAAGGAGTAATGAAGAATGCGTGAAAAGATCAAACTCGAGTCCAGCGCCGGCACCGGCCATTTCTATACCACGGACAAGAACAAGCGCACCACCCCGGAAAAGATCGAGATCAAGAAATTTGATCCGGTCGCGCGCAAGCATGTCATGTACAAGGAAACCAAGCTGAAGTAATTCGCCGCTCTGGTTGCAGGAAAATTAAAAAGCCCGCTCAGCGGGCTTTTTTGTTATCCGGCTCGTTTGTAAATAGGAATCAGGCAGAAACCCAGGCTTGGGCCTGCTCGTAATCGGCAAAAACGCGGATGTCCGCATCCACGAACAGGCGTGACAGCCACGCCTGCCAGGTGATCCACTGGTCATTGGTGACCACGGCAATCTTGCTGAAGTCATGACTGTGCTCGCGGCTGAAGAATTTGATCTCCCCCCATGCCACATCCACCGTATAGCTGATCATGTCGCGCAGGTTGAACAGCAGGTTGACCGTGCCGGGGGACTTGAGCTTGTAAAGCGCATGTTCCTCGAATTGCTTAAAGTCGGCCAGGGTAAATTCACCCAGTACGGTAACGTTGAGCAGCGTGGGGGCTTGTTCTATGGTGATCATGTGGTTCTCTTCTTTGTTGGTTATCTGCTAGTGCTTGGGTGCCAGCTTCAAGCTTAACACACCGCTCGCAATGATGAGCAGCATGCCCATCCATCCTGTCAGCGATAAGTCTTCGTCCCACAAAATCATGCCGAACAGGCTGGCGAACACCACCGTGCTGAAGGACAGGCTGCCTGCCACCAGCGTTTTTCCGGTGATATAGGCGCGGGTCATGGCGAGTTGCGCCAGTGTGCCGCTTCCGCCGAGTCCTGCCAGGATGAGCAGGCTGTTGGCGCTGACCGGGTGAATGGTGCCGAACAGCATGGCGACGCCGCTGAACAGCGTGGCGACCAGGCTGAAATAAAATACCACGCGCCACCCCGGTTCACCCTGCAGGCCAAGCTGGCGCACATTGAGCATGGCAATGCCCGCGAACAGGCCGGAGATCAGCCCGAGCAGGCCGGGAACGAGTTGATCCCGCTCCAGCGTGGGATGCAGCAACAGCACGATGCCGGCAAAGCCTACCGCAATGGAGAAGGCAAGGGGAGCATGAAAATGCTCCTTGAGCGCCAGCACGGTCAGGATGGTAAGAAACAGCGGCGAGGTGTAGTTCAGCGTCACGGCAGTGGCCAGCGGCAGCATCGTGATGCAGTAGAAGAACAGCATCAGCGCGATGGAACCGGAAATGCCGCGCCACAAGTGCTGGCGCCAGTGATGAGTTGCCACCGACAGGCCTTGCTGGCGGATGATGGCGTAGATCACCAGCAGACCGACGAAAGAGCGGTAGAACACCAGTTCAAGGTCGGAGAAATACTGTGCTCCGAGCTTGACGAACACGCCCATGAGGCCGAACAGGAAACCGGCGACCAGCATCCATAGTGCGCCCATACTAGGCCGTCATTCCCGCGCAGGCGGGAATCCAGTAAGTAAAAGAGCTCTCAGCGTAGCGGGAGTAAAACCATAACGGCATTTTGAATAAAAACGCTGGATTCCCGCCTGCGCGGGAATGACGTTCAAAGATGCGGATCGAGGTTGCGGCGCAGGAACTCATGGAAATGCTGCAGCCCATCTTCGGTCGGCGACTGGTACGGTCCGGATTCCTCGATGCCGCGCTGGTGAAGCGACTTGCGCCCCTGATGCATTTTGAGGCAGATGGTGTCGTCTTCCTTTGCGGTTTCGCGATAGGCCGCCTTTTCCGCCTCGACAAAATCGCGCTCGAACAGCACGATATCCTCGGGGTAGTAAAATTCCACGATGTTGGTGCAGGCATCCGTGCCGCGCGGCACGACGGTGCTGACCACCAGCGTGCCGGGATACCATTCGACCATGATGTTCGGGTAATACGTCATCCAGATCGCGCCGTATTGGGGCGGCTCGCCGTTGTAATAGCGCAGCACCTGCTGCTGCCACTTGTCATAGACTGCGCTGCCCGCCTTGCGCAGGCCGTTATTGATGCCCACGGTCTGCACGCTGTACCACTCGCCGAACTCCCACCTCAGGTCGTCGCAGTTGACGAAGTGGCCGAGGCCGGGATGGAACGGCACGACATGGTAGTCCTCCTGGTACACCTCGATGAACGTCTTCCAGTTGAAGGCGTATTCGTCCACTTCTATGCGATCCAGCATGTAGCCTGTGAAATCCAGTTCGCTGAATGCGGGGACGCTGGCCAGATCCTTTGCGATGTCGCGCTTGCCTGCGAACAGCAATCCGTTCCAGCGCTGCAGCGGCGTCTTGTCGAGATGCAGGCAGGGATTTTGCGGGAAGTGCGGCGCGCCCAGCAGCTTGCCGTCCAACTGGTAGGTCCAGCGATGCACCGGGCACACGATGTTCCTGGCGCTGCCGCGTCCCTGAAATATGGTGGCCTGGCGATGGCGGCAGATGTTGCTCAGCAGCTCCACGCCATGTTCGTTGTGTACCAGCATGCTGGCGCTGTCCTTCCATTCCAGCACATGGTAATCGCCGAGATTGGGCACGAGCAGTTCGTGCCCGATGTAGCCCGGTCCATGGTCAAACAGCACGCGCTGCTCGACTTCCAATACCCTGGGATCGAAATGCCAGTTTAGCGGCGGCTGCGTATGAGACTGAATGAGTTGATCGATTATGGCGATCTCGGACATGCCCGCATCATCCTTGCAAAAAATGGTGTACACGGTTCAGAGGGGAGCCATGAATTTTCCCTGAAAGCAGGGGGGTACGCAACAATAAATTGTCCCGGCATGAGGGCTTTAGGTAAAATGCCTATCTTTGCGAAATTTCGAAATGTACATGGCTGGAAATGGAGAGGCACATGCCCGGGAATACCGCTAAAAACCAGACAAAATCCCAGAAAGCACTGAGCTTCGAAGCTGCGCTGGCCGAGCTGGAACAGGTCGTGGCAGACATGGAGGCAGGGCAGCTGCCGCTGGAGGAATCACTGGCGGCTTACAAGCGCGGCGCCGAATTGTTGCAGCATTGCCGTGGGCAGCTGGAGGATGCGCAGTTGCAGGTGCGCATGCTGGAGGAGGGCACGCTGAAGAATTTTGCCGATAATCTTGCAGGGAATCTTTCCGGTGCGGGTGATGCCGTAAAGCGTGAAGATGCCTGATTTCCAGCGCGGTGATTTTCAGTCTTGGGCGAGCGTACACCAGAGCCGTTTCGAGGATGTATTGCGTCGACTGCTGCCGCAGCCGGATGCGGCGCCGCAGCGCCTTCATCAGGCGATGCGCTACAGTGTGCTGGATGGCGGCAAGCGCGTGCGCCCGCTGCTGGCCTTCGCCGCAGGCGAGCTGGTCAATGCAAATATCGAGCGCGTCAACATTGCCGCCGCTGCGGTCGAGCTGATCCACGCCTATTCGCTGGTGCACGATGACATGCCGTGCATGGACAATGACGTGCTGCGCCGTGGCAAGCCGACCTGCCATGTCGAATATGACGAGGCCACCGCGCTGCTGGTCGGCGATAGCCTGCAAAGCCTGGCGTTTCAGTTACTGGCCGAGCATCAACTCAGCGACGAAACATCGCGTCAACTGCGAATGATCAAGCTGCTGGCTGTTGCCTCCGGTTCGCGTGGCATGGCGGGCGGGCAGGCAATCGACCTGGACAGCGTGGGCAAGAAGCTCAGCCTGCCGGAGCTCGAGTTCATGCACATCCACAAGACCGGTGCACTCATACGTGCTGCTGTCCAGCTGGGTGCGCACTGCGGCGCAGCGCTGGATGCTGTGCAGATGGGACGCCTGGATCATTTCGGTAAATGTGTCGGACTGGCCTTCCAGGTGGTGGACGATGTGCTCGACAGCGAGGCGGATACGTCCACGCTGGGCAAGACGGCAGGCAAGGACGCCGAACAGGACAAGCCTACTTACGTCACGCTGCTCGGTGCGCAGGCTGCCAAACAGATGGCTGCGGAACTGCATCGCGATGCGCTGGATGCGCTGGCGGGATTCGGCGACGGGGCGCGCAGGTTGCGCGAGCTGGCTGACTTCATTGTGTTGAGGAAATTCTGATGTATTCCCTGCTCGACACCATCGATACCCCGGAAGCATTGCGCAAGATGGAGCGCAAGCATCTGCTGCAACTTGCAAATGAGTTGCGCCAGTTTCTGGTCGAATCGGTCAGCAAGACCGGCGGTCATCTGTCTTCCAACCTGGGCACGGTGGAACTGACCATTGCGCTGCACTATGTTTTCAATACGCCGCACGACAAGCTGGTGTGGGATGTCGGCCACCAGACCTATGCGCACAAGATCCTCACGGGGCGGCGCGAAGGAATGAAATCCCTGCGCATGGCCGGCGGCATCTCCGGCTTCCCCAAGCGCGATGAGAGCCCATACGACGCCTTTGGCACAGGCCATTCCAGCACCTCCATTTCGGCAGCGCTGGGCATGGCGGTGGCGGCCCGCCTCGAGGGCAGCGACCGGCGCGCAGTCGCCATCATCGGCGATGGCGCGATGACCGGCGGCATGGCATTCGAGGCGCTGAACAATGCCGGCGCGATGGACGCGAACCTGCTGGTGGTGCTCAACGACAACGACATGTCCATCTCTTCGCCGGTGGGGGCGCTCAATAACTATCTGGCCAAGCTGATGTCGGGCGGGTTCTATACTGCGATGCGGCGCGGTAGCGAGAAAGTGCTGAAGAGCATGCCGCCGGTGCTCGAGTTTGCCAAGCGCGCCGAGGAACACGTCAAAGGCATGGTCACGCCGGGTACGCTGTTCGAAGAATTCGGTTTCAATTACATCGGCCCCATCGACGGGCACGATCTCGAAGTGCTGGTCACCACGCTGGACAACATCCGCCATCTGCAAGGGCCGCAGTTCCTGCATGTGGTCACGCAGAAGGGCAAGGGCTACACGCATGCGGAAGAAGATTGCGTGCTGTACCACGGCGTCGGCAAGTTCGACCCGACCTACGGCATCGTCTCCAAACAAGCCGCCAAGCCAAGCTACACGCATGTCTTCGGGGACTGGCTGTGCGATATGGCAGCACAGGATCCGCGCCTGATCGGCATCACGCCGGCGATGTGCGAAGGCTCCGGCATGGTGGAATTTGCCGAAAAATTTCCCGATCGTTATTTTGACGTCGGTATTGCCGAGCAGCACGCGCTGACTTTCGCTGCCGGGCTGGCATGCGATGGAATGAAGCCGGTGGTGGCGATCTACTCCACCTTCCTGCAGCGCGCCTATGACCAGCTGATCCACGACATCGCCATCCAGAATCTGCCGGTCGTGCTGGCAATAGACCGCGGCGGCCTGGTCGGCGCCGATGGCGCGACACACGCCGGCACCTTCGATTTGAGCTGCCTGCGCTGTATTCCCAACATGACCGTAATGGCGCCCGCCGACGAAAACGAATGCCGCCAGATGCTGTACACCGCCTTCCAGCTCGACACCCCGTCAGCCGTGCGTTATCCACGCGGCTGCGGTCCGGGCGTTGCGCCACGCAAGGAAATGCTGGCGCTGCCCATCGGCAAGGGTGAAGTGCGCCGCACAGGCGAGCGGGTCGCCATCCTTGCATTCGGCTCCATGCTGGCGCCCGCAATCGGCGCAGCGGAGCAGCTCAATGCCACGGTTGCCAACATGCGCTTCATCAAACCGCTGGATGAGGAACTGGTGCTGCGTCTTGCGGGCGAACACGGCTTGCTCGTTACCGTGGAAGAAAATACCGCGCAGGGCGGCGCAGGCAGCGCGGTGGCCGAATGTTTGCATCGAAACGGCATGGTCGTTCCGCTGCTGCAGCTGGGCTTGCCCGACCACTTCATCGAGCATGGCGATGCCGTGCAATTGCTGGCGGACTGCGGATTGAGTGAGACAGGAATTGCAGCCAGCATCCGCCAGAGACTGTTGCTTGAATAACCGGCTCACTAAATCAGAACACACCCATCAGGAGAAAACACCGCAAAGACGGTGTGGGGGATATGATTAAACATGATCGCATCAAAATTCAGTTCGTGCGCCCCGAGCAGAAAATCAGCACGCAACCACTGCGCAACTACAGGGAAGTGCGCCTTGTGACCTTGATCAAGGTTGAGGGTGTGCGAGTGGATTACTTCGATGGCGGCATCGAATGGTTTCGAGAAAACACGCTGGTGTATGTGTTGAAGTAAGAAACAGGACATCTGCCTCTACAACGTCCACAAAACAAAAAATGGCTTGCGGATAATCTTCGCAAGCCATTGTTTGTGGTGCTGATGAGGTGAATCGAACACCCGACCTACTGATTACGAATCAGTTGCTCTACCGACTGAGCTACATCAGCAAACCGGCCGGATTATAAGCGCTTCGCGAGGGCAGGGCAATTTTACCGGGCGGTATTGTTCCAGCCTGCCTGATATGGCGCGATATCCAAGGGCTGCGGTGCACCGGTGATTTCATTCAGCAGAATTTCGGCGCTGGCCGGAGCCATGGTTATGCCGTACCGGAAATGCCCGCTGTTGAGGTAAAGATTGTTCAGCTGCGGATGCCGCCCGGTGGTGGGAATGTTGTGCGGCGAGGCGGGGCGCAGGCCGGCCCAGTGCTGTACCGGTTGCATGCCGTGCAGCGCTGGGAATAACACCTCCGCGCGTCGATGCAGGTCATCGCTTGCTGTTTGCGTAACGTTTTTGTCGAAGCCGACATCCTCCAGCGTGCTGCCGACCAGCAGATGCCCGTCCCGGCGCGGGATCAAATACAAATCACCTTGCAACACGATATGGCGCAGCGGCGGCGATGCAAATTTGAACAGCAGCATCTGGCCGCGCACGGGTTTGATGTCCAGTTGCAGCGCATGCTGGCCCAACACCTGCGTGCTCCACGCACCCGCGGTGACGACGAAGTTTTCCGCAAGGAACTCGCCGCACGATGTGGCAAGCGCCTGCACACGCCCATGGCCTGTCACGAGGTTGCACACATCGCACTGCTCGATGATGCGTCCGCCCAGTTCCTCGACACGCGTGCGCAATGCGCGCAGCAGGCGCGGGTTGCGCACTTGGGCGACGTCCGGCAGGAACAGATCCTTTGATGCGTTGTCGGCTGCTTTCAACTTCACCCCATGCTCCGCACACCAGCGCCGCGCGACTTCTGCATCGAAGGGAGGCAGTACCCGCATCCCGCTCACTTCATATTCGGGGTCGATGCCCGTGGCGGCATGCAACGCCTGTGCCCATGCGGGAAACAGCGCCGCGCCGCGCGTGGTGAGGCGTGTCACCGCGTCGGGATAATCCCACGGGCACAGCGGCGACAGGATGCCGCCGCCCGCCCAGGAAGATTCCTGCCCGATGGCACCACGCTCCAGCAGCGTGACTGCGGAGCCCGTTTGCAACAACGCGTGCGCGGTGGCCAGGCCGGCGATTCCGCCTCCCACCACAATACAATTTGTCATTGGCACCTGCTTATTTCAATTTCACATCAGGCAAAAAACTAGCCCGCTTCCGCTGCGCCAAAAAAAGAGCGGCCATCAGGGCCGCTCTTGCGTCATCAAAGCCTCCGGCTAGTTGGTGAGTTCCCGCCAGAAGACGCGGCGAGCCGAACCGGATGTTGGCGCGGAACCAGGATCTTTACTTGAGGTGCGTTCACCGTCGGTCTTCATGATAATCGTGGCCGTATCCCCGGTGCTCAGCATGACGGTGCCTATTCCGGCAGTCAATGCATCGGAGCTCACTTTAACCCCAACAACAGGTGTATCACCATACATGCTTGCGGTGAGCAGATATGAACCAGTAGCGAAATCAAAGTAATACAGGAAAGAAGAGCCCCCGGAGCTGCAGGGGCTGGGGTCGGGCACGTTGGTCGCCACCGTCAGCGTGCCTTGGTGCTGCTGCATGGTGACGTCCACGCGCTCGCCCGGCGATGTGTTATCGGGGTTGAAATCCACATACCAGCCAGAGTTTATCGCCCAGTCCACGGGTTCGTTTGAAACGGTGCGCAGGGCGGCTGGATCACCATCCACCGCAATGTTGCCCAGTGTTTGTTGCACCATTGAACGGGATTTCCTTAGCGCACCCAGGCCGGCGTCGGTAAGGTTATCCTTGAACGCATACACCGATTGCTGATCGGTGTTGCCCACGTCGCCATACGGAGAAGCACCGTTGTCGTTGCCCAGATAACGACCCGTCCCGACAAACACGACGTTGTAGCTGGTGCCGCTCTTGGTGATGGAGGCCAGTTCCGGTCGGGTGGTAATGGGCTGGGTTGTGGCACCTTGTGGACCGCCCAATTCGGCCAGCAACACAGCTTCCTTGCCGGCGGGCGGCACGACATCGTCTATATCAAAACGCCACACATTACCCAGCAGATCGCCGCCATAAAAACGTTCTGCGGTGTTGTCTGTCTCGGAGTTGACCCACGCATTGATTTTTGCGAGGCCGCTGGGGTTTGGCGTTGTCTTGTCACCGGCGCTGGTGATAATGTTTTCCAGCGGCGCGCGGGAATCGGGATCAGGGCCAGAATAGGCGTTCAGAACGAACAGGTGACCCTTGCCATCCCCGGGAGAAACATTATTGTACCCGGATGCAAAAACTACGACCCACGTTCCATCCTTGCGTTTGGTAATGATCGGGTTGCCGAAGCTGAGGCCCAGGTTTTCGTTATCCGTGGAAGTGAAATTCCACAGTGCCTTGGGATGGGCGGGATCGGTGATATCCAATGCATAATAGCCTCTGCCTCCGGCATTCAATCCCCCGACCAGTATGGTCTTCCATTGGGCTGCGGTACAGGTTGATTTGGGCGCATTCGGGCAGATATCGCCAACTGTCGGTGAGCCATCCACGAAATATTGGTGGTTTGACGGATAGGCATTATCCGCCAATTTATACAGGTTGCTCATCACCATGGGCGGAACGTAGGCCCATTGCTCCACGCCAGTTGCGGCATCGAACGCATGCAACATGCCGTCATTGCCGCCCACATAGACCATGGCGTTACGAGGAGCGGCTTTGAACGCGGCATAGTTTGCATCCACGTAGCTGAATTGCGGCTGTCCTACATATGTCGGTTGTGAATTGACCATGTCTCCCAATACATGGCTGCGGTTGCGGTAAAGGAGCTTGTTGTCCTCATTGTTTGTTTGGCCGCGCAGATAATTCACCAGATTGTCGCCCGAATTGGCGTCATTCTTGCTGGCAGCGCTCAGCCCGGAGTATTGCGTAAAGGCGGATGCCTTGCTGTCGAAATAGGCTTTTTCCGGGTCAGTCAGATTCGCATACAGGAAGGGCTTCAGGTTGTTGGTGCCCCTACTGTCATACGTGTAAATCGTGCGGGTGTCGCTGCTTGCCGCGACCTTGGCATCCAGCAGCGCCTGTGCGGCCCAGCTAGCGTCTGCTGAAACGGCGGCTGTGTCGGGGTCGATTGTGTACTGAAGCATGTCACCACTCCAGTCTCCTGAGTTGTAAGTGGCGGCATAGACATAGTTGTCGCCCGATGTCGGCTTCAGGCTGCTGACGGATGCAGCCGACGCCGCACCGATCAGATCGTTAATGCCTCTTATTGCAGTGCTTAGCCCACTCACCAGGGAAGCCGAATCCTGCGCGCTGAAATATTGGCCCCGCCCATCCACTGCGGCATGCCACAGATCATCTACGGTAGTCGCTTCATTACTGACAGGGGTAGGCCAATCCTTGGTGCCGGCCTTAATGGCATTGTAGTCAGCAGAGCCGCCGCCCAGGTAGTCACTACTATATTGCAGCGTTCCATTCACGCCGAGGCCCAGGGTAAACGTGACCATGTGCTGAAAGCTATTCAGATATATGTTGGTTGCATCACGGGGAACATTGTTTGACGGATCCGGGTCGTCCGACGTGCAGAGCTTGTGTTGCTTGTTATTTTTCGAAGGCACCGGCGCGCCGTTGCAGTTATGCAGTGCGTCAGTGCGCAAATCGGTCTGGTAATAATACATCGCCACGTCTGCCAGGGAATTGGAGCTTCCGCCAGTAACGCCCGATGTGCTTGGGCAGGCACCGTAGGAAGTGCTATAACCCCGACCAAAGGCCGTTCTATTGGTAATGCAGTTTGTGCCTCCGGCAACGCTGCTCACCAAATACCATGTCGCGCCACTCGCGTCGGTTACCGATGATTGGTTGACAACGGGATTGTCGCTTCCGCTGCCCCGGCAGAAATATGCATTGGCACCCAGGTGATAGCAGCGACTAGAATCAGGGTTTGAGCGCGACAGGCCTAAAGCCATCTTGTGGCCGTTATCACTCATATAAGCGCTGATCGCATTGGAGGGGGGGCTGGCAGAAGATACGGACGCGCCGTCAAACATGGGCCTGTCTGCCGTGCCATCCTGATTGCCGATATCCGTCGTCCCGTCTATCTGCTTCGGTGTGTCGCTTTCATTCCACAATCCATCGGTGGTCAGGATCGTAAAATTTGGCTGGCAGGAGTATTGCATGGGATCCAGTCCAGATTTGCCGGCAAAAATCCTGCCCGCCTTGGCCAGTGCCATACGCAACGGCGTGCTGCCGCCGGGATTAACGCCGTAGACGCTGGCGTACCAGTCGTTTTTTGTCGCGTCATCAAAATCGGCAATGTGCTGTCTGAGGCTGGCGTTGTTCCAGTTGCTGATGACATCAAACCCGACCCGGTAGCCATCATCAATGTCTTTAAATGCCAGGCCTACGGCACTCTTCATGCTCAGAATGCGGGTGCGATAGTAGCTGTACCAGTTGGCAAAGTTCTGTGCCTCGGGCGTGCCGGCCGATATTAAGACCCTGGTGTAACTTTCGTTTGAGTAACAAACACCCTGTGCTGGGCTGGCGCCGTTGTATTTGTAATAAAAAGCTTGGGTGGGGCCAAGACTATTGCTGTTGCTGCCCCCGTACCGGAAATTATTTCTCAGGTCAGAAGTCGCGCAAGCGCCGGTGCAAAAACCGTCGTTCTTTGCAGCAGTGAAGTTGGCGTTGGGGTAGTTGGCTCCGGTGGAATCCACCGGCAAGGTATAGGTGGTGGCGGGGTTGTAATATACGCCGTTGTAAGCGGCATTTTCGTAGCAGTTGGCGGACTCCGCGTTGGTGTCTTGCAGCGTGGCCGGGCTCATGCGATCCCATCCCATGCTGCCGGAATCATCCAGCAGGAAAAGGATATTCGGCTTGACGGTGTTGGTGCTTGATACCAGCGGCGCATTTGCAATGTCCGTCAGTGCCGCGTGGGCAGGGATGCCGAAGCTAATTGCGGCGATGAGCAGCGAAGAGAGCAGGATGTGCGTGTTCTGGTTTTTCATCATGGCCTCCAGAATAACTGGCTAGAAATGGATGATTGTTTCAATGTAACTAACGGTGTTTCTCGGGCCTTTTACCCTCGAGGTGATGCGGTAATATTCCATTGGGGCTCCGGCAAAACGCAGATTGTTACCATACGTTAGGTCGCCCTTCTGTATCTTGTTGCTGCCTGCTGGCGATTGGAAATCGGCGCAATTGTTGGATGCACTGACAGGGCTGCCTGTGGTTTTGCACAGGCGATCAATAATGTAAGTGACTTCATTGCCGGCATTGAAATCGGGGCTGGCAGGGTCGTTGTTGGCTGCAATTGCCGGTGCATTGCCATTGCAGCAGGGGCGTATGCATGGGGCAGTGCCATTGCAACCGTTAAAGTCCCAATCGATACGCCCTGGCCGGGCAGGGTCATTGCCATTGCCGGTCATGTCCACGCTGCCCAGGCTGGTGGCATAGTAACCTTGGGCAGGGATATCAACGTAGGATTCGCTCTTGCCGGCAATCTTCGTCAATTCAGTGATGGCAGCCGCTGTTCCGGAATCGCCGGCCAATGTTGCGCCCTGTTTGAAAGCCATGTTGCCCGCCACGACGTTGCCGGTATCCACCGAACGCATCAAGGCAAGCGCCGCGAGGGTCATGGCGATCAGTGCAATCAATGTAATGAAAAGCACCACCCCCTGCTGGCGTTGCAGACATGCGTGCCTCGACACGCTCACGGGTGTAATGATTTTGCGGAAGTCAGCAGATATCATAATTGCTTCCAGAGCATGTTGCGCAGCGGAGCGACGGTTTCAAAGGTCTTGTAGCGATAGCATCTCCAGTCGGCATTTGCCGAGCCATCAGGGTTCAATCGGAGGTCAATGTTTCTTGCAGCGCCATCCGGCCATTTGTCAGAGGGAGGGGGCAGGGCAGAGCTGGTGGTGGCATTGCAATTGCCGCTTGCATCGGGTTTTTCTTTCAACTCGCTGCGCGCAACAATCACAAAACGTATCGCATAAATTCTGGCTATATCGCCGGCATCGCCGCTCGTGCCTGACCCATCGGCATCTACCATCGCGTCCCGCCAGGTGTCCACTTTGGCATCGGTTTGCGTTCCGCCACGCGTATCAAAACCATATTGCGCTTGCAGGCTGACGATGCCGGGTGCGAGTGGCTGACTGGTGTAGGTGTTCGTCGCAGAGGAATAATCCGCAAGGTTTAGATTGCTGTTGGCATCGATTGAATAGGTGCGGCTCATCAAGCTGCCAAGGTTGTATACCATTGCATCGCCGCTTTGAAGATAACTCTTACCTTCACCATCTTTCGGAAAAATGGCTGTCTTGTTCCATGTGTTGTTGGTATGCGTGATCTTGTTGTCGCTCGTGTCGACGGCGGTCACCTGAAACAATGTGCAATTCTTGCCGAGTTCGTAAGCAACGAGCAAGTCGCCTTGGGCAATGCCGACGGGAGTATTCAGGGCGAATTCGGTGTCTGTTTGCTTGGTGCTGTTGCCCAGAATTCTTGCGGGAATGCTCCAGGTATTCTTGTCGCTGGCAAGGACGCTGATCGTGTCTGATGCTGTGCCCATACCCTGCGTGATGGTGACCGGCACCAGTTTGAAGGATGCTGCTGAAACCTGATTGTTGAGGGTCGTGTTCTGGGCCGTGTTTACAGTGCAACCGGTGGCATCCGCAAAGCCGTATCCTGCAACGCGCACATCGCGTTCAATGGAAAAAATCGAAAATCCGGCGTTGGTCAGCGCATCAGAGCCGCTGGTAGTCGTGCGTTTTTGTTCTTCAAACAATGCATACAGCTGCATGATGATGATCATGCTGATCAGGCCGATCACCAGGCCGACCATGATTTCGACCAGGCTGAAACCGGCATTGCGGCGATTTGCATTTGGAACGGGTGACACGGCTGTCTCGCTTTCCGGTTAGTGATCTAGTTTTTGTCTATTCTCGTCAGCGCGACATACCTGTGCGCCAGGGTCTCCCCGGGCTCCTGCCAGGAGATGGTGACGGTTGCCACATTATTGGCATCAATCTTGATCGTCGGCGGCGTTGTTGCAGCGCCGGGTAACGCCTTTATCACGTTGGCACTCCATGTCTCGTACTTGGGCTTGCCGGTCTCGTAGTTTGTCTTGAGGGTCTGGTTGGACTTGTCGTCAGCCCACATTTGCCCGATAACCTGGTTGGCCAGAAAGCTGGCATCGGTGCGGTATTTCGCGGCAGCGACATTCTTGATCGAGATGGCCTGCAATCCTGTGATGGCAAGGATGCCAACAGAAAAAATCAAGATCGAGATCAGGGCTTCGAGTATGGCCGAGCCTCGTTGTTCGCGCGGTGAATATGTCATGGCATGCATTGTGGGCCCCTTAGCACCCCTGCGGGTTGTCGGCCCGCGCAAATGCCGGGTTGCACATGCGGACCTGCCCCGCCGATGAGACAACAATCCGCAGGCAACGCATCGTTCCGCCCGGCATGCAGTCATCGATCTCCGGGTTGCTGACCGTGATGACGGCATTGCTGCCCGCGGCAAGTGTGGTGGCGCGGCCCAAACCATTAAAAGTCAGCAGGGCATTAACGGTGGATACATCAATCCCGGCTGCGGACCCCTCGGTGCTGGAATGTTTCTGTATGATGCGCGGCGCCGTGTCAGACGGCTCTTTGCCACAGTTTCCGGTGGCGTCATCCTGACTGACTACCCAGTTTGGCCTTGCAGAGGTCAAGGTACAGGCATTGGTCAGATTATCGACCAGCTGAAAACGCACGATGGCATTGCGCCGCACTGCCTCTGTACGCGCCAACTGTAGTCCGTTCAGAATCGATTCTGCGGCGCTGCGAATGCGCGTGTTCTGAATCCACTCACTGAAGGAGGGGGCGCCCATGGTGAACAGGATGGCGACGATCACCATCCCGATCAGGAGCTCGATCAGGGTGGTGCCGCGCTGGCTGTGCAGCGTGTTCAGCACTTTCCGCCCTTGCTCGTGATCCAGCAGTCGGTGCTGGTGGAACCCCAGCCATCTGGGACAGAGGGTGTGGCTTTAGCGTTGTTCTGGTCTATGGTGTAGGTGAAATCTTCCATCGAGCCTGTGCCTGTTGCCGTGATTTTATAGGTTTCCTTAGTCGGTGCCGCACAGGAAAAATTGAAATACTGAACCTGTCTTGGAGTGTCGGTCACTTGCGGCATCCGCACGCCGCATGCATTAGCCGCCGCATTCTGATAGGTGCGGCTGTCCTGATAGTATTGCTCCATCTTCACCCGCAATGCGGCAAGATTAGACGTGGCTTCGGGAATTTTCCCTCTCATCACATAATCCGTATAGGCAGGAAGGGCTATGGTCGCCAGGATCCCGACAATGACCACCACGATCATCAGTTCGACCAGTGTAAATCCTCTTGCAGGTTTCATGATGCATTCTTTCTGTTCGGGTTAGGTTAGCTCGGATACTAGTGCATTGATTTTAAAGTTGCTACTCCCGGCTGACGGGAGGCAAAATTGATTGGACAAGCGGCAATGTAATCCGCATGCCACAAGGTTTGGACGATCGAGTCTGCACAGGCTGGGTATATTGTTTCGGCTGGGCGAAATTATACCCTTCACTTTGCAGGGAGGGGCAGGGTGGGGGACAGATTTCAGTCAATACTTACCGTCATCCCATTCTTTCCCTATGGGAGGGAAGGGATGGTTCGGTTCCAGTGAACCTTGAAAATCAGCTAGCCACAGAAATCACAGGGAAAAACCAATGGGTTGCCGAATGCTGGCGACTCACCCAACCGATGTAGAGAAAAAAGCCATGAGTACCGCGCCCTCTGCGTGTTCTCTGTGAAATCTGTGGCTTGAATTGCCGTTTTCAGGATGAATCATGATCTGCGTTCAGCTTGCCGAGTCATGAGAGGGAAAGACCGGCACTGCCTGCATTCTGGATTCCACCGCCGAATTGTTTCTTTTGCCAGGAAAAAACTGGCCTGCATAAAGCGCTGCGTGGCCACTTCGGCAAAAATCACGGGCAGTTCTGAGCTCACCAACTCGATTTTTTCGATTTTCCCGGTTTCACTCATCCACAGGCTGAGAACAACTTTCCCACCTTGTCGGATGTGCTGCAACTCTTCGGGGTACAGCTCAATGTTTTGCTGAACCTTGGGAATGACATCAAGCTCGGAAGCTGCAAAATAGCGTTCCTGGAGCATAAGCGCTGGAGCAGGAATCAGTGCCAGCATTTGCGCATCTGTCAGCCGCTTCCGTTGCGGCCTGCCTCCATGCTTCCATGAGCGATAGCCGCTTTCGCTGATGTCCAGTACTGCCCACATTTCGCCCAGCCCAAAGTCACGGCGTTGCGCGTCAATCCAGATGCACTTCACCGCGCTAATCGACTGGCCAGACTTCACGCGCTTGACCGACAGTTCCTTGAACTCGCTGGTGTATTCCTGCTTTGGTATCTTCATCATCTCCCTTTTCAACTGTAGCGTTAGTTTTACGTCACCTTTGGAAGACGATTTTTCGGGGGAAGGTCAAATTGACGAACGGCAGCTTGTCCGGGATAGGCGGCGTTGTCTCCGTTGATTCTGGCTAGACGACCTTTTGTCGGTTTATTCTTGAGCTGTTGCCGCAGGATAACTAGCATGTGGGTCGTCGAAAGGGGAGGTATATGAAAAGCATACAGATTGGCAGGGCGCAGCAAGGCGTGACGCTGGTCGAACTGATGGTCGTCGTGGTCATTGTCGGAATACTGGCAGCCATCGGTTATCCCGCCTATACCCAATACACCGTCAAGGCCAACCGTGCGGCGGCCGAAAGTTTCATCCTGAGCGTGGCCAACAAGCAGGAGCAATATGCGCTGGATGCGCGCCAGTATGCGACGACGCTCTCCGCGCTGGGCTTGTCCACGCCCGCGGATGTTGCGCGCAAGTACACGATCACCGAGCCCATTCCGGTCTCGACTGCGCCGCTGGCCTACACGATTACCGCCGTGCCGACCGGCGCACAGGCGACCAATGACACCAAGTGCGGCAGCGTGAGCATCAATCAGGCAGGAATCAAGGCCATCAGCGGCACCGGCACGGTGGCGGACTGCTGGTAACGATCATGGAAAGCGAAGCCATTCATCCCCATGCTGCGACACCGGCGCTGCCTCATGCGCCGCGTGCGCGGCTGCGCGGCTTCACGATGGTCGAGATGATGGTCACCCTCGTCATCGCCGGCATCCTGGCCTCGATTGCCATGCCGTCCTTCCGTTCGTTCATCGCCGGGCAGCGCATCAAGACGGCCTCGTTCGACATGATGTCCGCGCTGACGGTGGCGCGCAGCGAGGCGATCAAGCGGCAGGCCAGTTCGGCCGCGCCGGTCAGCGTGGTTCCATCGGGCGGTGCCTGGGGCAACGGCTGGTCGGTGACGGCGCCTGACGGCAGCGTGCTGAGCCAGCAAAGCGCGTTGCGCGACCTGAGCGTGAGCTGCTTCACCGGGGGCGTGGCCGGCGCGTGCAGCACGATTTCCTACGCAGGCAACGGGCGGCTGGTGGCCGCGGTTCCCGCCGTGCAGATCAGCAGCACCGAAATCAACAGCGTGCGCTGCATCAGCATCGATCTCGGCGGGCGCCCCAGCAGCAAGGTGGGAGCCTGCCCATGAGCGCCATGCGCAATGCTGCCTGGCGCGAGGCCGGCACCAGCATGATCGAGGTGCTGGTGACGCTGGTCATTCTGCTGGTCGGCCTGCTGGGGCTGGCCGGTTTGCAGGTGCAGTCGCAGCGCTCCGAAATGGAATCGTACCAGCGCGTTCAGGCGCTGGTGCTGCTGCAGGACATGGGCGGGCGCATCACCGCCAACCGTTACAGTGCTGCGAGCTATGTGGCCAGCGTGGGAACGGGGGATGCGCAGCCTGCAGCGTCTGCCTGCGCGACCCAGGCCACCATGCCTGACCGCGACCTGTGCGAATGGAGCAATGCGCTGAAAGGCGCGAGCGAGCAGCAAGCAGGCGTCGGCGCGACCGGCGCGATGGTGGGTGCGCGCGGCTGCGTTACTTATGATGCGGCGGCCAGTTCGGTAATGGTCAGCGTGGCGTGGCAGGGGCTGGGGGACACGGCGGCGCCGCCCGCCAGCCTGACCTGCGGGCAGAATCAGTATGGCAGCGAAGCCATGCGGCGCGTCGTCAGCATGCCGATAAGATTTGGATGCCTTACCTGTTGAGCTCATGAAAAATATTATCCACAAACCGGCTAAGGAAACACTGAATAAGTCCGTTCGTCCTGAGCTTGTCGAAGGGCGGGAGTTTCAAATCATTGGTTATGTGTTGCCCTCCGTTCATGGTTCGACAAGCTCACCACGAACGAAGGCGCTTACCCGCCGCCAGGCCGGCATGTCGCTGGTGGAGATGATGATCTCGCTGACCATCGGCCTGGTGCTGCTGGCGGGCATCACTTCGCTCATCTCGCGGCAGAGCATTGCGCGCGTTGAAATGGAGAAATCCAGCCGGCAGATCGAGAACGGGCGCTATGCCATGCAGCTGCTCAATGATGACATCGAGCATGCAGGGTTTTACGGCGAATATGCGCCTTCGTCCACCACGACCTATAACGTGCCGGCCGACCTGTGCAGCACGGTGGTGGCCGATCTGGGCTGGAATTCCGCCACGCCGGCGATACCGGTGCCGGTCCGCGGCTATACCGCGGCTGACGCAACACCGAGCTGTGTGAGCGATCGCCTGGCCGGGACGGCGATGCTGGTGGTGCGCCGCACTGCGACGGCCGCCGTCGCTGCCGCTGCCGCCGCTGCCGGAACTTCCTATCTCCAGACTTCGCGCTGCAATAGCGACACCATGCCGTTTGTGCTGAACACGGGCGGCTTCACGCTGAAGCAGAAGGACTGCGCGACGCTGGCGCCGCTGTACAAGTATATCGTGCGCATCTACTACGTCAGTTCGTGCAGCGTGTGCGGCACCGACACCATTCCCACGCTGAAGATGGTGGAATTTGTTGATGGCGCGCAGACGGTCATTCCGCTGGTGGAGGGCATCGAGAACATGCAGTTCGATTACGGCATCGCCGCATCGGCGACCAGCAGCTTTGCTGCCAGCTACACCACGACGCCGGCCGCCGCCGACTGGGCAAATGTGGTGACGGTGCGCGCGAACCTGCTGGCGCGCAACAACGAATCCACACCCGGCTACAACGATACCAAGAGTTACACGCTGGGCGGAGGAGGCACGGTCTCGCCAGGCGGCGCCTACAAGCGCCATCTCTACAGCCAGCTGGTGCGCGTCGTCAACGTGAGCGGGCGGAGGGAGTGATGAACGGCAGCTGGAACAGGCAGCGCGGTTCAACGCTGGTGATCGGCCTGGTCATGCTGGTGGTGCTGACGCTGCTGGTGTTGTCGGCCATTCGCTCCAGCAACACCAACATGCGCATCGTCGGCAACATGCAGTCGCAGGAAGAAACCGCGACCGCCGCCCAGCAGGCGATAGAGCAGGTGCTCAGCGCCAATTTCACCAGCAACCCTGTGGCTCAAACCGTCACCGTGGATATCAACAACGACGGAACGGCGGATTACACGGCCAACGTGTCGGCGCCGGTGTGCACCGGCTCCTTGTCGCTGACCAATAACAATCTCGACCCCACCAACCCGGACGACGCTTCCTGCATCAGCAGTGGCACCGCGCAGAATACCGGGATGATGGTGTCGGGTGTGGTTGCAACATCCACGTCGCAGTCGTGGTGCTATCTGCAGCAATGGGAAGTCCAGGCGCAAGTGAACGATACGCGCACCGGGGCGACCGCAACCAGTCATCAGGGCGTGTCGATGCGCGTTCCCGCCGGAACGGCCTGTCCTTGATTAACGTTAGTCCGGAGGAATCATCATGAGTCCGACAAGAATTGCTTTATGTTGCATGCTGGCTGCCGTGCTGGGCCATTCCATTCCGGGCAACGCGGAAGACATCGACATCTACAGCGGCCTGGGCAGCGCCGTCAACACGCCGAACGTGCTGTTCGTGCTGGACAATGCCGCCAATTTCTCCTCCAGTGCATCCGGATCATCCTGCGTCATCAACGGCGTGGCCACGGCGCTGAGCGGCACGGTGGGCGGCATCGAACAGTGCGCGCTGTACAACGTGATCCAGAACCTGCCCACCAATGCGGACGGCAGCGCCAGAATCAACATCGGCGTGATGGTGTACAACGCCAACAACATCCGCGACGTGAACAATGCCAACTGCGGCGCCAGCAGTTCTGTCGGCGGCTGCCTGGCGCAGCCGCTGGTTCCGATGGATGCCGCGCACAAGACCGGTGTGCTGAACTGGATTGCATCCTGGGTGACCACCGGCGGTGCGGGCAGCGGTTATATCAAGGCATCGGGAGAGGCTGCCGGTGCGACGATGCAGGAGGCATGGGCCTATTATCACGGCAGCACCGGAATTTCCGGGCGTAACTATGCGGGCATCCAGCCCCCCGGCGGCTGCCAGAAGAATTTCGTGATTTTCATCGGAAACTCGTTCAGTTCTTCCGGCACGCCCGGTGATGCGCCCGGCTCCGCGGCGACCGCACTGGCCAGCGCGCCCGGCGTGACGGCCGCGCAGCAGACGCTGATCACCAACACTGTCACTTCATCCTGCGGCAGCTATACCTTCCCGACTTCCGCGCATGAGACCAAGGGTTTCTATGCCGACGAATGGGCGCGCTACATGAACCAGTCCGACCTGTATGGCACCCCGAACGGCACGCAGAGTATTACTACCTATGCCGTGGGGATACTGGGCGCAAGCTGCCAGGCCGAATATGCCGCGACCCTGACCAACATGGCGCAATACGGCGGCGGCAAGTATTTCGCCACGACGGACTACAGCAGCCTGGTCATTGCCATCCTGAAAATCCTGAACGAGGTGCAGGCGGTCAACAGCGTGTTTTCTTCCTCCAGCCTGCCGGTCAGCGTGAACGCGCAGGGCACCTATCTGAACCAGATATACATGGGCATGTTCCGCCCCGACCCCGGCGCTCAGCCGAGGTGGGCGGGCAACCTGAAACAGTATGCGTTCATCCTGGATTCCAGCGGCACGCTGCAGCTGGGCGACAGCGTCGGCAATGCGGCACTGGATTCTTCCGGCACCGGCTTTCTTTCTCCCAACGCGATCAGCTTCTGGTCTTGCGCGAGGACAGACAACCCGTACTACACCGGCACGCTGTCCGCGGCGCAGCGCACGATGTTGTCAAACAACGGCCAGACTTGCGCCACCGATCCGGTCAGTGCCACCGACCCTGCAAATGGCGGCTACTGGATAAACTTTTCGAGCATGACCAATTCCGCAGGCAAGGGATTCGACCTGCCGGACGGCGAACTGGTGGAGAAGGGCGGCGCCGCGCAACAGCTCCGCCTCGCCAACCTGACCGACAATTATTCCACTTCGCCTGCCGCACCGCGCAATCTGTATACCTATTGCCCGAGCGGGGGCGGCTGCGTCGCCGACCTGACGAATGCCGCCAATGCCTTCGCCACGACCAATGCGGATATCACGGCGCCAATGTTTGGCGGTTCCAACAGCGTGAACATCTCGACGCTTACCCGTTCCGGCGCGACCGTCAGCGTGACTACCAGCGGCAACCACGGCTTTTCGACGGGCGATTCGATCACCATCGCCAACGCGACGCCGGTCGAATACAACGGCATCTATCCCATCGCGGTCACGGATGCCACGCATTTCACTTATCCGATTACCGAATATCCGCCCACCACGGCAAACGGCAGCTATACCGCCAGCCTGCCCAACCCGCCCAAATCGGTGACCAGCCTCACGCGCAGCGGGAACACCGTGACGGTTACCTCGGCCGGGCACGGCTTCGTCAATGGCACGACGGTGACCATCAGCGGCGCCAACCAGGCCGATTACAACGGCAGCTTCGTGATCGGTGGGGTGACCGCCAATACCTTCACCTATGCCATCACCGAGAAACCGACGCTTGCGGCCAGCGGCGGCACGGTCACGGGCGAGAAGAATGCGACCGGCACCTGCCCGTCGCCGTGCATGGTTTCCTTTCAGATCGGCACGGTGAGCCGTTCCCTGGGCAGCGCCACGGTCACGGTCAACACTTCGTCGAACCACAACTTCATTTCTACCGTCGGCAAGGTGATCAACCTGTCCGGCGTGGTGGATGCAGCCGGCAATCCGGTCGCCGAGTACAACGGCAACGTCACCACGACCAGCTGGAACAATCCGACCAATAACCGGAGCTTCACCTTTGCGACCACGCGGTCGCCCGCTACTCCGGCCACCGGCACCATCACCGCCAGCACTTCCGCCAGCAGCAATGCCATTACCAGCCTCACCCGCTCCGGCTCGACGGCGACGGCCACGGCGGCGGCGCATGGCTATTCCGCCGGGGCATCGGTCATTATCAGCGGCACGCCGGGTGCAAACGAGAGCGCGTATGCCGGCACCTTCACCATCTCGAACGTGACGGCCAATACTTTCGATTACGCCATCACCACCACACCCGCGACGCCTGCGTCCGGCACGGGCGGTGCGGCCATGACGGCCACCCGCGGCGGCGTGTCGCCTGACCGGGACAGCCTGATCAACTGGGTGCGCGGCGAAGACAATTATGGCGACGAGACTGGTCCCGGCGGTACGGTGACCATCCGCCCATCGGTGCATGGCGACGTGCTGCATTCGCGCCCCACGGTGATCAATTATGGCGGCACCACCGGCGTGGTGGTGTTCTATGGCGAGAACGGTGGCGTCTATCATGCCGTCAACGGCAACCAGGTCAACCCTTCCGGCAGCACGCTGCCCACGCCGGGCAGCGAATTATGGGGGTTCATTCCGAGCGAGATGTTTCACAAGTTCAACCGGATGCGCACGAACAGCCCGCAGCTGAACCTGCCCTCGACGCCACCCGGGATTCTGCCGGCCCCGTCCAAGAAGGATTATTTCATCGATGGCCCCACCGGCGTGTACCAGTTGTCGGATGCCAGCGGCACGACACTGACCGCCTATCTGTATCTGGCGATGCGTCGCGGCGGCAGGCTGCTCTATGCGCTGGACGTGTCCAATCCTGCGGCACCCAGCGTGCTGTGGAAAATCGACAATACCACTACCGGCATGGGTGAACTCGGGCAGACCTGGTCGCAACCCAAGGTGGCCAGGTTGAAGGGATATGCCAATCCGGTGCTGATTTTTGGCGCGGGCTATGACCCCAACCAGGACGTGGAGCCGCCGCCCGCGGGCGATACCATGGGGCGCGGCATTTTCGTGCTGGATGCGATTACCGGGTCGCTTGTCTGGAAAGTGACGTACGGGGCGGCCTCCAGTTGTCCCAGTGCAACTGCGGAGTGTACCCAATCCGGCATGCAATACAGCATACCTGCGGATGCCACGCTGATGGACAGGGATGGCGACGGCTACATAGACCGGTTGTATGCAGCTGATACAGGCGGGAATATATGGCGCGTGGATTTCGAACCAACGGCCGCGCATACCGCCCCTGCTTACTGGAATGTGCACAAGCTCGCGGCGCTGGGCTGCTGGGGCGGGCCATGCTCGATCCCGTCTGCCACCACGCAGCGCAAGTTCTTCTATCCGCCCGAGGTGATTACCACCAGCGCCTACGATGCCGTCATTGCCGGAACGGGGGACCGGGAACACCCGCTCTATGTGAATACTGCCACGCAGCGCTACAACCGCGTGGTGATGCTGAAGGACACCTATACCGGGAAGGACGCCACCGGCATGACCGCGATCACGCTGCCGCTGTTCGATGCCACCAGCACAAATTATGACGGCAGCGGCAGCGGCTACATGATCACGCTCGCCGCTGGCGAGAAAGTGGTGAATGCGCCGCTGGTGACCGCAGGCTATGTCTACTTCGGCACCAACCAGCCGACGGCGCCGTCGGCCAACTCGTGTACCTCGTCGCTGGGCCTGGCGCAGGGATACCGGCTGAAGCCCTTTACCGGCCAGTATTCTACCGTGACGTTTGCTGGCGGCGGCCTGCCTCCGTCGCCGGTGTCCGGTGTGGTGAATATCCAGAGGGCGGACGGGTCGACCTTGCAGGCGCCCTTCCTGATCGGTGGCGGCAACCCGGACTGCGTCGGCTCGGATTGCGCGTCAGCACTGGGCGGGCAGAAACCGCCTATCAGCGTTTCGACCCGGCGCAACCGGACATACTGGTACCAGAAGGGGAAATAGTTTTTCGACCTGGAAACCGGTTAGCTCCAGCGTTGCAAGGCGTGAGCAGGAAGCCTACAAAGCCCAAACCCCGTCCAACTCCCCCTTGTGCGAGCATCCGCGCAGCGGATGCTC
>JAUQWW010000049.1 GCA_030834965.1 Gallionellaceae bacterium
TTTTCCAGATCGGGCGCGCCGCCCTTGAGGCGGTAGCCGCGCTTCTGGGCGATGGCGGCAATGACGTCGGCGCCATCCATTTTATGACCCTCTCCCCAACCCTCTCCCTTGGAGGGAGAGGGAGCAGGTATGCCGTAGCGCGCGCTGAGCAGGGCAGGGTAGTGCGCCAGCAGGATGTCGCCGAGAAAGGTGGCGACCTCTTCGTCGATGATGGCATTGCGGCCGATGGCGTGGCTGGCGGCGAGCATGAGGCCATCGCTGTCATGTTCGATTTTTGGCCACATCAGACCCGGCGTGTCGATCAGCGTCATGCGTTCGTTCAGGTCGAAGCTCTGCTGGCTCTTGGTGACGGCTGGCTCGTCGCCCACCGCGGCCACGCGGCGCTTCAGCAGTGCATTCATCAGGGTGGATTTGCCGACATTTGGGATGCCCATGATCATCATGCGCAACGGCTTGAGCCGGGTGCCGCGATGCGGAGCGAGCACTTCGCACAGGCCGGGCACCTTGGCGACGTCGCCCGGTTTCTTGCACGACAGCGCCACCGCCTTGACGTTCTTCTGCGCGTTGTAGAAGTTGAGCCAGGCCTTGGTGGCAGCGGGATCGGCCAGGTCGGTCTTGTTGAGGATTTTCAGGCAGGGGCGCTGGCGATGCAAACGCAATTCATTGATCAGCGGGTTGCTGCCTGCCTCGGGCACGCGCGCATCGAGCACTTCGATCACGACATCGATTCGTTCCATGGTCTCGGCCGCTTTCTTGCGCGCCGAGGTCATGTGACCGGGAAACCACTGGATAGACATTCGTATTGAACCAGCCGACTAAAGGCGCATTCTACCTTTACCAATCCACCGCGTCATGCCAGAGCATACAGAGAGGCAAAATTCCCACTCTTTCCAGTAATGACGCCGGGCGATCTCGTGTCGTAGAGTTTGCGAAGCGGTTTTTTTACCGGCATTATTCGGCTCAATAAGATTTAGATCGATCGTCTGTACGATACGGATGCAGACAAATTTGTGGGGGCGTCAATGAACCAATTGATGAGTGTGAAGCTGCATGGTTCTCGACTTCTGATAGTGCAGACTGTTGGCAGGGCGTGCGCATGAGCGCGCGGCGCAAACCGCGCGTGGGCCTCGCGCTGGGCAGCGGATCTGCGCGCGGCTGGGCGCATGTGGGCGTGATACGCGCGTTGGAGCAGGCCGGTATCCGGCCGGACGTGGTGTGCGGAACGTCGGTCGGAGCGCTGGTAGGCGCTGCCTATGCGGCGGGCGAACTGGATCGTTTCGAGCAATGGCTGCTCGGAATGCGCGTGTCGGACGTGGTCGGTTTTATCGATGTGAGTCTGAGCGGCGGGATGCTCAAGGGCGAGCGGCTGATGGAGTTTTTCCGGCGCAGCTTTGTGGATCGCCCGATCGAAGAACTGGACATGCCTTACGCGGCAGTGGGCACTGCGTTGCATACGGGCGCCGAGATATGGCTGCGCGAGGGCTCGACGGTGGAGGCGGTGCGCGCCTCCATTGCGCTGCCCGCTTTGTTCACACCGGTGCTGCGCGACGGCACAATGCTGGTGGATGGCGGGCTCGTCAATCCGGTGCCTGTGTCGCTGGCGCGCGCAATGGGCGCCGAGATTGTGATCGCGGTCGATCTCAGCTCCGACATTCTGGGGCGCCACCTGGCCGAGGAAGCCCAGGCCGAAGCGCACAGCAGCGCGATCGGCGAATGGATGCACAAGCTGCAGGAAAATCTGGGCGAACTCATTTCCTCGGATGTGCCCGACGAGCCCAGCCTGCCATCCATGCTCGACGTGATGGCTTCCAGCATCAATATCATGCAGGTGCGCATTACGCGCAGCCGCATGGCGGGCGACCCGCCGGACGTGATCGTGTCGCCGCGGCTGGCACACCTCGGCCTGTTCGATTTTCACCGCGCAAAGGAGGCAATCGACGAAGGCAAACGCGCGGTGGAGGCGATTCTGCACACTCTTCGTGTGCTCGACGAGCGTCCGTCATGAAGGCGCCGATGCTGGACTACGGCTAGTGACAGTGGAGCAGGCGGTCAAGAATTTCCCCCAATGCCGTACTGAGGTCGTAGCAGCAATCTTATTCATGGCGCTAGTAATCTGTATATCCCTTTTCTCCCGGTGTATAGAACGTGCTGAAATCTGGTGCAGCCAGGGCACTGCCAGTACGCAATTTTTCCACCAGATCGGGATTGGAGATGAACGGACGGCCGAACGCTACGAGGTCGCCACGCTGTGCGTCTAGGTCGGCACTCGCACGAGCCAGGTCATAGCCGCCGGACAGAATGTACGTGCCTTTGAATGCGGCGCGTATTTTCGCTTTCAAGGCGGGGCTGACTTCCGGTGCGCCCATCGAGCTGTGATCAACGACGTGGATATATACCAGGCCGATGCGGTTCAGTTCGGCAATCAGGTGTTCGTACAGCGCGTCCATCTCGGCATCAGGCGTCATGCCGTTGAACACGCCATAAGGTGAGATGCGCATGCCAACACGATCCGCGCCGATGGCGGCAGCAGAAGCCTTGGCAACTTCTACGGCGAAGCGGACGCGGTGCTCAATACTGCCGCCCCAGCCGTCAGTGCGCTGGTTGGAAGCAGTATTGAGGAACTGGTCGATCAGATAGCCGTTCGCCGCATGCAGTTCGATGCCATCGAATCCTGCTTTGATAGCGAGTTTGGCGGCAGCAGCATATTCAGCGATGGCCTGCGCGATGTCTGCTTCGCTCATCGCAGTGGGGACGGGGTGCGGCTGTTGGCCGTTGCTGTCTGTCCACATTTCGCCCGGTGCGGCGACAGCCGAGGGCGCAAGTATTTTCGCTCCTGCCGGCATGTTTTCGGGATGGCTGACGCGCCCGGTGTGCATCAGCTGCACGAATATCTTGCCTCCAGCCTGATGCACGCCGTCAGTTACGCGGCGCCAGCCTTGCACTTGCGCATCGCTGAACAGGCCGGGGATGCGGGCATAGCCCAAGCCATTTGCAGAAGGCGACGTGCCTTCAGTGATGATGAGCCCGGCTGTTGCGCGCAGCCGATAATACTTTTCCATCATTTCGTTCGGCACATTGCCGATGGCACGGGAGCGAGTCATGGGCGCCATGACGATGCGGTTCTTTAGTTGCAGCGTGCCGAGTGTGGCGTGGGTAAACAGGGTAGTAGTCATGTTGTTTTTCCTTTCTTGTAGATATTTAATCGATAAAGTTTGGTTCAGTAACTCAACGTTGAGAAGACTGAGTCTGTGTTTCTCCATCCAGGCTCAGACGACCGGCGCCGAATACGGTGAATGCCAGCAGGCCGCCTGCCATCGTGAGATTTTTCATAAACATGATCTGCTGCATCTGGTCGGCCCCCGAATGAAACAACAGCGCAGAAACGATGCAAAACACCGCCAGTGCGAATGCCGCCAGACGTGCTTGAAACCCAAGCAGCAGTGCCAGTCCGCCACCAATTTCAAGCATGATCACGAGTGGCAGAAGCGCACCGGATACGCCAACCGAGGCCATGTAGGCCTGCGTTCCCGCGTAGCCAGCCCCCAGTTTGCTGAATCCCGCGCTGATGAAAATTGCCGAGGCCAGGAGTCTGGCGGCAATTCCCAGCGACGCGTTGATTGCGGGTATCGACACCAATCTTACGATGCTGCTATTAAGCTGCTTAAAAATATTTGTCGTGCTCATGTCATGCTCCTTGTCGGTTAAAGGTTATGCCATTCAGGCGAAGCGGCCCGAGCCAAAATCATCCAATGCCTGATGAATTTCTTCCTGTGTGTTCATCACGAACGGCCCGTACTGCACGATGGGCTCGTTGAGAGGTTTGCCTGCGATCAGGATAAGACGCGCATCCTGTGTCGCGTTCAGCGTCACGCCATCGGCTCCCGGCGTATTGCTCAATACTCCCATGCGCTGCGCTTCCACCCGCGTGTCGCCGACGCTTACCGCACCGCGATAGACGTAGATAAACGCGTTATGCGTATCCGGCAGCGCGGTCGAGAATGAAGCGCCCGCAGGCAAGTGCACATCCAGATACAGCGGCTCGGTGACCTCGCGGGTAACAGCACCTGCAACACCGTTGCTTACACCTGCGATTACGCGCACGGTGACGTTTTCTGCCGTGACATATTCCGGGATCTCCTCGCTCGAAAAGTCGCGATACCACGGTTCCGTCATCTTGCGCTGTGCGGGCAGATTGAGCCAAAGCTGGAAGCCTTCCATCACGCCGTCTTCCTGCTCGGGAATCTCGGAGTGGATCACCCCGCGCCCGGCAGTCATCCACTGCACGCCGCCATTTTCCAGCAAGCCTTCGTGTCCCGCGCTGTCGCGGTGCCGCATGCGACCGGAGAGCATGTAGGTCACCGTCTCGAAGCCGCGATGCGGGTGATCGGGGAAGCCGGCGATGTAGTCGTCCGGGTCGTCGCTGCCGAAGGCATCCAGCATCAGGAACGGGTCGAGGCGGCGTTGCAATTTGCCGGTGAGCACGCGCGTAAGCTTGACGCCTGCACCATCTGACGTCGCGACGCCCTCAATGAGACGGTCGATACTGCGCGATTGGCTCAAAGTGGTTTTTTCAGTAATAGCATTCATGGTCTGCTCCTTAGAGGAAGGAAAGTGATTGCATATTAGGCGTCTCGAAAAGATAGATAAAGCCGTTAAACTGGGATAGACTATTCCAATAATGGAACAAAAAAATACCTCCGCTGACGATTACATTCTGTTCGCCACCATCGTCGAACAGGAAAGCCTCGTGCGTGCTGCTGAATATCTCGGTATGCCCAAAGCGACGGTTTCCCGCCGCCTGACGAATCTTGAAGCAGCGCTGGGGCAGCGGCTGCTGTTGCGAACGACACGCCGCCTGACGCTCACTGAATTCGGGCAGGAATTCCTCGACCATTGCCGCCGCGTCGCCGAAGAAGTTGCCACGACGCAGGATTTTATTCGCAGCCAGGAAGCGCAGCCGCGCGGACGCTTGCGCGTTTCCATGCCGGGCGATTATGCCAGGCACCATTTTGCGCGTGCCATTGCAACTTTCATCGAAGCCTATCCCGAGATACAGCTTGATCTAGATCTGACTTCGCGGCGCGTTGATCTGATCGGCGAACGCTTCGATCTGGCCATCCGCATGGGCGCTCTGGAAAACGATTCCAGCCTGGTGGCACGCAAAATTCATGAACAGGGCTTCGGCCTTTATGTCAGCCCTATCTATCTTGCGCTCCATTCTGCACCGAAACATCCGGATGAACTGGAGCATCATACGGCGGTTCGCTTGCTGTCCGCACGAGGGAGTGCCGTCCCATGGAAACTGGTGCGCGGCAAAGCCGTTTGGGAAAGCATTCCGCCCGGGCGGCTTACGCTGAACTCGCCTGACATGATCCAGCAGCTATTGCTGAATGGTGCAGGCATTGGTGCATTGCCGAACAGTTTTGCTGAAGAAGACGTGCGCCTCAAACGGCTGGTGCGTGTGCTGCCGGAGTGGTCTCTGCCCTCTGTGCCCGCCTGGGCAGTGATGCCCATGCGCCGCTACCTGCCAGCCAAGACGCGCGTCTTTCTGGCGCATCTTGAACGGTTCATGGAGCGAGGGTGATCGAGGATATCGATTTCATCCTGCATGCGCAGGCGCCCGTGCGGCCGTCGCAGCCACTGGACGGTTGTAATGCAACATGGCGGTGCTCGGTTCCGGTACCGGGGACAGGCGAACAGGGACATTTTCTGCGGCTGCGCAAGGCCGCATATTGCCGACAATCAGAAAGGTCGCTTATGAACAAGATTATGTTTTTAGTCATGCTGTGTTTTTTTGTGCCAGCGCCTTCCGGCATTGCGGGCGGGGAACCGGCCGTTGTCTATTGGGATTCGGAGGCGGGCAAGGCATTGCGCGCCCGCATTCCGGCTGATGCGGACTACTGGGAGCTGAGCACGACCTTCGCCGTGCAAAGCACACAGACATATTGTTCGGTAGCCAGCGCCATTACCGTGCTCAACGCCATGCCTGTCAACAAACCCGTTGACCCTGCTTATGCGCCTTATGCCTATTTCACCCAGAGCAACTATTTCACTCCGGATGTGATTAGGGTCATCAGCCCACAGACCGTGCTGTCGATGGGGATGACACGGGAGCAGATGGCCGAAACGCTGGCCCTCCACGGCGTCAAGGCGCAAACCGTCGCCGGCGATACGCTGAACGATGAGGGGCTGCGCACCCTGTTGGGCAAGACGCTGGGTGACGACGGGCAGTTTGTGCTGGTCAATTACTTGCGTGCAAATCTGGGGCAGGTAGGCGGCGGACATTGGTCAGTCCTGGCGGCCTTTGATGCACAGTCCGACAGTGTTCTGATTCTCGATGTGGCCAGGTACAAATATGCCCCGGTGTGGATTGGCATCAGCACTCTGCGGCAGGCGATAGCCACTATCGACACCACCAGCAATATGGCGCGGGGACTGGTCATCGTATCCAAGTGATGGGAACGAGGGCCCGTGCGCACGATGCGTGCAACGCAGGAAAGTGCGGTTTGATGTTTTTGTTTCATGCTACAACCGGCCCTTGGCATCTGTTTCCTGCCACCGCATTTCATTCACGTATTGTGTACATGCAAGTCGGGCAATCGATAAACCGCCCGCAACGCCGCGCTGCCGGCACGCATCGACCCATTCTGGCTTGTTCCTTATTTTTTAAGAACTATATTGACGCTGCCACATTTAGGGCGGAAACTTTCAAACGTTGTATGGGCATTTTTCATTCACTTTCATTGTAGGGGGGATCATGAAAATGGCATCAGCAAAATACCTGCTGGGCTTGCTGGCATTGTGTGCTGGTACGGCTCACGCGGGGGAAAATCTCAACAGCCGCAACTGGGCGGCATCGTGCTCAGCCTGCCACGGCACTAACGGTCATGCTGTGACCGGAATGGCGGCGCTGGCGGGTGTGGACAAAGCCTACCTGGTCAACACCATGCTGGAGTTCAAGTCAGGCAAGAGGCCGGCGACCTTGATGCACCAAATCGCCAAGGGCTACTCCGACGAGCAGATCGGGCAAATCGCGGAATTCTTTGCCAAGCAAAAAAAATAGCGTTCACCAACGTTTTCAACAGGAGAATAAATCATGGAAAGGCGCGAATTTATTAAGTTGGTCTCGGCGGGTGCTGCGCTGGCTGCGCTGCCTGGTTGCGCCACGACCAGCGGCGGCAGAACCATCGGCAGGGTGGTTGTAGTGGGTGGCGGGTACGCAGGCGCGGCCGCGGCGAAATATGTGCGCATGTGGGGGCCGGACATCGAAGTGGTACTGGTCGAGCGCAATGCCGAATTCATTTCATGTCCCTTGAGCAACCGCGTGCTGGCAGGCGTAATGAGCATTCAGGATTTGACCAGAGGCTATGACCAGCTGGGGTCCAAGCACGGCGTAAAGGTCGTACAAGACGAAGTGCTCGCGGTGGACGCGGATAAGCGCACGCTCAAGCTCGCTCAGGGCGATACGCTCAGCTATGACCGCCTGATCGTCGCGCCCGGAATAAACTTCATGTATGAGGCAATACCCGGCCTGAATAGTGCCGAGGCGCAGCAAAAAGTGCTGCATGCCTGGAAAGCGGGGCCAGAGACCGTGGCGCTGCGCAAGCAGCTGGAAGCGATGCCGGACGGCGGCGTATACGCGCTCACGATTCCCAAGGCGCCATACCGCTGCCCACCCGGCCCTTACGAGCGCGCCTGCCAAGTGGCATTCTATTTCAAGCAGCACAAACCCAAATCCAAGGTGCTCATCCTGGATGCCAACGAGGATATCGTGTCAAAGAAAGGCCTGTTCACCAAGGCCTGGAAAGATCTGTACCCTGGCATAGTGGAATACCGAAACAACAGCGAGCTGGTTGATGTGGATGCAAAAACCCTTACTGCCAAGCTGCAATTCGATGATGTGAAAGCCGATGTGTTGAATGTGGTGCCGCCGCAGAAGGCCGGAAAAATCGCCGAAAGTGCAGGCCTCATTACCGCGAACAATCGTTGGTGCGGGGTGGACTTCCTGAGTTTCGAATCGCTGGCGCATAAAAACATCCACGTGCTGGGCGACTCGATCCTGGCCGCACCCGCCATGCCCAAGTCCGGCCACATGTCGAACCAGCATGCCAAGGTGTGTGCCGCCGCCGTTGTAGCGCTGATGCATGGAGAGCAGGTGAACGCCGATCCGATGATCGCTAACACGTGCTACAGCTTTGTGAGCGACAAGGAGGCGGTGCATGTGTCGTCCATCCACAAGTATGACACCGAAAAGAAAACCATGGTCACGGTGCAGGGAAGCGGCGGCTTGTCGAGTGCTTCATCCGACATTGAGGGCCAATACGCCGAAGCATGGGCGCACAATATCTGGGCAGATATGCTGGGGTGATACTCAAGGAAGTTAGTGTTTGAGAACCCGCCCGATAGGGCGGGTTTTTTATGCCTCGTATCGGAGGCTCTATGGCAAACTAAATGCTACCCATCATGCCTCCCGCATCAGGATGGCATACTGGATCTTCATGGTGATGGCAGAACCCGCGACGATGGAGGCAAAAGCCAGAAAAGAACCCAGAGAGAGCGTAGATACACCGGTTATGCCCTGGCCGATGGTACAACCCATGGCCGTGACGCCGCCGAATCCCATCAGGACTGCGCCAACCATGTGGTTGATCATGTCCTGCGCAGATGAAAAATATTCCCAGCGGAATGTTCTGGTGACCACGGCGTAAAGGAAGGAGCCGATGCCGACGCCGAATACGGTCGCAACACCAAAGGTGACGATGTTCGAAGCGTCGGTCCAGTACGCCCAATATTCCAGGGTGTATCCGCTCGGGGCGACAAATGACATCGATTCAGCCAGGTGGGAGTTGGTGCCGAAATAGGTCATTTCAAGCGTATCCGGATTTTCCGCAAAGCCGATGTGGCCAGTGAGGTACCAGCCGGCTACTACGCTCAGGCCGATGATCAGGCCAGACAGCTTGTTGTCCGGCTCTTTGCGGAATTGCTTGTCCTTGAAAACGAATATCAGGATGGCAAGCGCGATCACGCCGGTTAGCGCCAGGTGCAGGGTTTGCGGATCCATTCCGCCGATGCCGGAGAGCAGGGCGGGGAGGGTCTGCCCATGCTCGAACTGGAGGGAGACTTTGGGCGATTGCAGCACGTTCACGCGGAACGCGCCAAGAATGCCTTTCAGCGTGGTTATCGCGGCAAAGCCCATAAAAATGAACACAACAACAGATTTCAGGTTGCCGCTGCCGACGCGCACCAGTGATTTATTTCCGCAGCCAGAAGCGAGGGTCATGCCGACGCCGAAACATAGTCCGCCTACGATATAGGCGAGCCAAGGGAAGCTGTTGCCGGTATAAATGGTTTTCGACAAATCAATATAGCCAAGATACGCCAGCGCATTGGTGCCTATCATGGCGACTGCAATCGCCAGCAGCCATGCGCGCATGCGCCCCCAGTGTCCCATGTTGACGACATCCGAAACGGCACCCATTGTGCAGAAATTGGTTTTGTTGGCGATGAAGCCGAATATGACTCCAAGGCCCAATCCTCCCCAGACGATTGTTGTTGTCAGACTCGATTCAGCCATGTTTTTCTCCTTTTTCTCAAGTTCAATGTATCTGCATGTTGCTCAGGCGATACCGCCGTTGCCTCCCACCCCGAGCAGCCTGGGCAGGTTGAGTTTGCGCGGTGTGATCACCTTCTTGTCGCGCAGATAGCCTGCCACGATGTCCCAGACAGGTTCTCCGCTCGCGCCTTCGGCGACCGGCGCCCAGCCCGCTACCTTGTATTTTTTGCTGGCTTCGAGCGCCTTGCCGTTGAGCATCATGTTGTTGATGCGCTTGCCCATGCCCTGCCGCAAATCGCAGGTATAGCTGATGCCGCCGACACGCACCATGTCGCCGCCCTGCTGTTTGTAGGGATCGGGATTGAACAGATTGTCGCAGACATCTTCCATGATGTCCTTGATGGTTGCGCCGGTCATTTCAGTCAGCGTTGTTTGCGGGTAGGTGATCGCGGTCTGATCCATCAAGTGCTCCAGGGTAATGGCTTCGCCCGATAGCAGCGAAGTGCCCCAACGGAAGCCGGGAGAAAAAGCTGCATCCGCACCCTTTACTTCCATCAACGCATCCAGGATCAGCTGATCGAAGGTACCGTTAAAGTTGCCGCGCCGGTATAGCGTGCCTTCGCTGATAGCCAGTTTTTCAGCCAGTTTTGCTGCATAGGGTGCGCGTACATTTTTTATCAGTGCGGCCATTTCCGCATCCGGTTCGATCAGGTTGGCAAACACCGGAAGCAGCTTGTATTTGAAGCCGACCGCCTTGCCGCCCCTGACATCCATATCCAGCACGCCAAGAAACTTGCCGTTGGAGCCGGCATTGGTCACCAAGGTCTGGCCGCCGGAATTTTTGACAATCGACGGGGCAGGCACGCCATCGTGGGTATGTCCACCCAGGATGGCGTCAATGCCACTCACGCGACCGGCCATTTTCAGATCGACATCCATGCCGTTATGGGACAGTACGACCACCACTTGTGCACCTTTGGCGCGGGCTTCGCTGACGACCTTTTGCATGTTGTCATCCTGAATGCCGAAGGTCCAGTCCGGGATCATGTAGCTCGGGTTGGCAATGGGCGTATAGGGGAAAGCCTGGCCGATGATGGCGACAGGGATGCTGTTGATCTCCCTGATCACGTAGTGCGGGAAAACCGGGTCGCCGAAATCGCGGGTCTTGATGTTCTGCGCAACGAAATCCACCTTGCCCCTGAAATCGTTTTCAATGATCTGCTGGACCCGCTCGGCACCCAGCGTGAATTCCCAGTGGCCGGTCATCACGTCAACCCCCAGCAGCTTGCAGGCGTCCACCATGTCCTGTCCCTTGGTCCACAGGGCGGTGGCGGAACCCTGCCAAGTATCGCCACCGTCAAGCAGCAAGGCACCGGGGCGGCTGGCGCGGATTTTCTTCACTAACGTTGCCAGGTGGGCGAAGCCGCCGACTCTGCCGTAGGTGCGCGCTGCGTTTTCAAAATCCAGGCTGGTGAAGGCGTGCGCCTCGATTGTGCCGGGGCGGATGCCAAAGGATTTCAAAAGTTTTTCACCCACCAGATGCGGTGGGCGGTCCAGGCTTTCTCCCAGGCCGATGTTGAAGTCGGGTTCGCGATAGTAAATGGGTAGCAGTTGAGCATGGCAATCCGTGAAGTGCAGCAGGGAGACATTGCCGAAGGCTGGCAGATCATAAAAATTTTCGGCGCTGCCTTCTGACAAGGCCGGGCGGCCGTTCAATGCAAACCCGGCGGCGGAGGCTATCGCCAGTATCTGCAGGAATTCGCGACGGCTCATGGACATGTAGAGCACCTTGTACGATCAAAACTGCCCGGTGAAGGGCCTGTAGCAGATAGCCTTCCAGCACCTTTCATTGCATCTGCTGCATCCGCGGGATTTAATGGCGAATGCCCGGTACGCTGATTTTCAAGCCGTTATTGAGGGCGGAAAGTGCCAGTTCCAGGTCGCCATACTCCGGGGCGCCAGGTTGCAGTTCGTTGGCGCGAATAGATACGTTGCACCACTGGAAGCGCTTGCCGATATCCCATATTTCCGAGCGGCTGGTGCGCCAGGTAGGGAAATGATCTAACTGGCCGCGGAATTCACCCAGCCACTGGCCACGTATCCATTTGCTGCCGCCACGCTCTGCAGTATGGCAGTCAACACAGGACATGTTCAGTTGACCGAGTTTGCGGTTCAGCAGTTCGGTTCCGCGCTTGATTGCTTCCTTGTGGGCCTGGGAATTGGTATCCACGTTGATTGGCTGGCCATTGGCAAGATAGCGCAGGTAGATGGAAAGAGACAGATTCTGGCTGCTCTGCAGCGGGTATTCTTCACCCGTGGTGGCGCGGGCATGGCGGGTAACAAACTCCTCCACACCCATTACCTTGCCCAGCCGAGGTTCGTTCCTGGGCATGGTTGCTGCCCATGTCTTGAATTTTTGCTCCGGATCGGCATGGCAGGATGCGCAGGATTTCTTGCTGGCGCCATCCTTGACGAACAGTTCCGCGCCCTTTTCCATTGCTGCCATCGCTTCATTGAGGAATGGGTCGAGATTATCGCGAGTTTCTACAGGGACCGGGCGAGTGGCGGGGTTTTCCAGCTTGTCCTTGAATTCCGCTGGAGAATTCTGCGTCTTGAGGAATGCCACAATGTCCTTGATTTCGTCAGCGCTGAAAAGCTTGTGTGTTCCCCATGGCGCCATTACCGTATTAGGGTTTGTGCTGCGATGGTCATAAATGTAATTGAACGTGTATTCGTCGCTGCGGCCCCATGTTGCGTAAGCGGAAAGATCCGGGCCGACGTTGCCGGGCATTGATGGCGTCGGCTTGCCCATGACATGGCAGGCCACACAACTGCCGCCGCGTGTACGGTCAAAGGCAAGTTTTTCGCCTTTTTTTGGGTCGCCCACGATGGCGCCTTCAATCTTCATGGGGTTGGCGGGCAGCGATGGCTTCAGCGTCGACAGCGTGGAATATTCGTTCCACTTTTCTTCCGGCCAGCCTTTATATCGCACCCACGGTGTGGCGTAAGCGGGTTTTTCCAGTTCCAGCGGGATCGTATTTGATTTGGCTTCTGGAGCAGGTTCAACGGCCGCAATGGGTGCGGCAATTGAGATGCCTAGCGCAAAAACAACCAGTGAGCTTTTGCTTTTCATAACTTCCCCCTCTCTTCATATTTTGTATGTTCCAACCTGCCTTCAACGGGAGCGCTCAAGCTTTTCCGCTAAAACAACTTGCAACACCATGAAAATTATTGTGGCTTGGGCAAACTCACCCGGACACCCCTTATCACGTCAGGCCGATATGAAACTATGGCTATTTCGCTGCTACGACCGTCGTCTCACCACCGTACTTTGTGCCTAAATTATCAACAGCACTGATGGCAATTTTATCGCCGGGTTTAGCACCCTTGATTCTGAATCCGATGAAGGGGTTTTTGGCAATCGCGACACCCCACTGCGCATCCAGCACGGTCTTGCCATTTAATGTGGCCACAATCTGGTCAATGAAGTGTGCGGGAATGAATTTGTCTGTTTTGGCATCTTTGCGTAAGCCGGTCTCCATGATATGGGTCATCCGCACCTTCACGTCGGCGACGTCACCTTGCATCGTCGCGCGCATTTTCATTTCGTCTGCCATGTTCGCCCCCTCGTTAATTCGTTAAGTAAGATGGATTTCCAAACCGGCCCGGTGGAATCAGCCGCCACAGCCGCCGATCGTAACCTTGACTTCCTTGCCCTGAGTGTAGGCCTTGCCGCCAGCCTTTACCGCCACGCGAACCTGGGAAGTCTGGCTCATTTTGATGAACGTGTTGATATATGGCTCAGCGCCATTGGACAGTTCAAAATCGGCAACCAGCGGGTTCTGGTTCTTCTCCACAAAAATGGCGATGGAAGTGGTTCCGGGAATGTGGCTGGTTACTTCTATTGGCACTGATGCACCATTTTCTGCGATATCCGGCAATTTGAGCTGAATGTCCTTGCTTTCTGCGGCTCCGCCGTAATTGGCATTCTTCATGGCGTCGGCTACATTTGTCGAGGTGAATGCGAGCTTGTTCCATGTTGCTGCCAGTACTTCACCAGACCTGAGCAAGCCGGTGCCGATTGCGACCATTACCGCTCCGGCAATGCCAGCGTTTTTCAAAAATGCCCTGCGCAACTGATCCATTTCACACCCCCAGAAATAAATTTGACTTCAATGTTTGATATTGCATTCGACAACCTGTTGGTCCTGTTCCGTGAAGATTTTTTCGAAAAGGCGGCAGCTCGGTGTTAGGGCTTGCCCATAGAAAAATACAACTAGCTAATTCTTTAGGAGATTTATCCATGGAGTGATGCTTTCCCAACAAACACTACGCCTAATTGAGCTATTGACGCAACTACCCTTTAGGATTACCTCTATTGGATTATGCTCCTGCAAGAAAATTCACTATTTGGTGTGTGCCAGGCATGCATACAGGCATGCCGGGAAAAGGCGGCAGAAAAAAATTTGGCGCGGTCTGGCTTACCTAGTGCTCGATGCGGCAAGCTGCTTTTCAAGCAGATCGAGCGGCATCCAGCCTGGCTTCATGAAACCGTCTTCGAAGATCAGCGTAGGCGTTGTGCTTATCCTGCGTTTTTTTGCGAGTTGGGAAAATTCGGTCAATGCGGCGGTATCGCACTTCTTCTCAGGTGCGGGTGCCACTCCTTTCTGCATCATATCTTCCCATGCCTTGAGCCTGTCCGGAGAACACCATACGGCACGAATTTTTTCTTCAGAACCGTTCAGTATGGGAATCGGAAATATGTAAACCGTTACATTGGTCAGATTGGCGATCTCTTTTTCCAGGCTCTTGCAGTACGAGCAGTTCGGATCGGAAAAGATGACCAGCTTTCTCTGGCCATTACCCCTGACGCTCTTGATTGCCTGGCTGAGCGGCAATGTGTCCAAATTGACTGCATACAGCTCTTTTTCTCTTGCTTCTGTCAAATTCTGCATCGTACGCATGTCAATAACATTGCCAGAAAAAAGATAATTCAATTTCTCGTCGGTATAGACCAACTGGTCCTCAAAGACCACTTCATATAAACCAGAATAAGGTGTTTTGGTGACGCTGATGAGCTTCTGATAGGGAAATCGTTTTTGCATCGCGGATCTGATGCTGGCTTCACTGGCAAAGGCAGCATTGGCTATAAAAAGGGATAGCAATACCAAACATGAAAGTGGTTTCATCATTTTTCCCTGCTGCAGGTGAAGGCGAACCGTGATGGCGCCAGAGGTGATCTGGCCGATATCTTACACCAACATTTCCTGAACACGATTGTGCAAGGTGCCAAGCGGATCGCTGAAAAAAGCCTGTCCCAATGGAATAGGCTTCGGCAATGCGTGAATGGAGAGGGGCTTGTCAGACAGGAAAATAGAAATCAATCGTTCTGCCCTGTGCATCTACAACCAGCCAGGATTCTTTCCCTTGGCGAGTGGGTATCTCGGACTTGTCACCTAGTTTGATGGCAGGGATGCCATTGACGAATAAAGTGAACATGATTGAAACTCCATCGAATGAGTTGAGTGAAGTCTAGCCTTCCGAAACTGAATGTCATTGATGGATAAGACGGCAAAAAATGCAGCATTTCTGCTGTTATTGGCTGTGTATTTGTTTCCCAGCTTTGCGATAAGCGCCAAAAGGGTTGGACGCTCGGCGGCCATTTGCTGATGGAAAATTGATGTGAAATATCTTGCAGTCTATACTCCCAAACGATATTGGATTCGCAATCAATACAGGTGGTCGCCCTCCGCGTTGTTTGAACAAGAGGGATTCTTCGTGCTTGCTTAGTAAAGGGGCGGTTATGGCAGGTGTCAGGTTTCAGCAGCGCGGACAGCTATCACGTTCGGCCAGATCAAAGAATGGATTTGATCACCCTATCCTGGTGGTGCAAGACCAGGAATCGATTGCCCAATATGTCGCGGCCATGATCAAGGAGCACTGGGACTGTGAAGTGGTTGTGGCCAGTAACATGCAGGCTGCGAGGAACGCGCTTAGTTCTGTAGCCCCCGCCATACAGGTCGCGATATGTGATTTGAATCTGCCGGACGCTCATCACGGCGAGGTGATTGATCTCATGAATGAGCATGGTGTAGCCCCCATCGTCCTTACCGGCGCGTTTGGCGATGCCGCGCGTGAGACAGTGATAAAAGAAGGCGTGGTCGATTTCATTCAGAAGGACAGCATCAATGCATACGAATACGCCGTTAAGCTCGCGGGAAGGGTACAAAAAAACGCCCAAGTCAGCGTATTGATCGTTGATGATTCGCCGGACGCATTGGCGGATTACAAGAATATGTGCGAGCTGCTATGGTTCAAGGTTTTTACCGCCAGCAACGGCAAGGAAGCATTGCACGTGCTGAAGCAGCACCCTGAAATCACCTTGATGCTGACCGACCATATCATGCCAGGAATGGATGGGTTTGAGCTCACGGCAAAGGCACGATCCATGTTCAGCATGGACAGGCTGGCGATTATCGGCATCTCGGCGGCGACCGAGGAAGACATCTCCATCAACTTTCTGAAGTGCGGCGCAAACGATTACCTTGCAAACCCCTTTTCCTACCAGGAGTTTCTGTGCCGCATTCATCAGAATCTGGATATGCTCGATATCATCAGAGCCAACCAGGAGGCCGCCCAATGCGACTTCATGACACGGCTGTATAACCGCCGCCACTTCTTTGCACTGGCCGGGCCGATTCATGCCAATGCGAAGAAAGACAACTCCGGCCTGACAGCTGCAGTAATCGACCTGGATTCAGTCAAGAGCATCAATGACAAGTATGGTCATGATTGCGGCGACGTGGTGATTCAGCACTTCGCCTCTCTTCTGGAAAAGCGGTTCGGAACGAACCTGGTGGCACGCCTAGGAGGCGAGGAATTTGCTGTTTTGCTGACTGATGCGCTGCCGCCAGAGGTTCGTAAACGATTTGAAGATCTCCGCCTGGCTGTAAAAAATAGCACGGTGGATTGCGGCACGGAAAAAATTTCGTACACAATCAGCATCGGCCTCAGTGACCGGACAGGTGAAAATATTGACGACTTGCTCAAAGAGGCCGGCATCGCGCTCTATCAGGCAAAAGCCAGCAAACGCGATCAGATTTGCGGCTTGGACTGACTGCGAATGCGTTCTTACCGATAATCTGCCCCCACCACACCATCAACTCTCACCAAGCCATGACGACCATCCATCAGCAGGATTTCATCGACAGCATTGCTGCCGCGTTACAGTTTATTTCCTATTACCACCCCGCAGATTATATCCACGCGCTGGCGGCGGCCTACCAGCGTGAAGAATCGGCTGCGGCCAAGGACGCGATGGCGCAGATTCTGACCAACTCGCGCATGTGCGCGCAGGGCCATCGCCCCATCTGCCAGGACACCGGCATCGTGGCGGCATTCGTGCGTGTGGGGATGGATGTGCGCTGGGGCAATGCGACGATGGGCGTAGCCGACATGGTGCATGAAGGCGTGCGCCGCGCCTATCTCGATCGGGATAATGTGCTGCGCGCTTCCGTCGTGAGCGACCCGGCAGGCACGCGCAGGAACACGGGCGACAATGCACCTGCGGTGGTGCATTTCGATCTGGTGCCGGGCGACAAGGTGGAAGTGCGCATTGCGGCCAAGGGCGGCGGCTCGGAGAACAAGACACGCTTCGCGATGCTGAATCCCGGCGACGATGTGGTGGAGTGGGTAGTGAACCAACTGCCGGGCATGGGCGCGGGCTGGTGCCCCCCCGGGATGCTGGGTATCGGCATCGGCGGCACGGCGGAGAAGGCAATGCTGCTGGCAAAGGAATCCTTGATGCAGCCTATCGACATGCATGAACTCAAGGCGCGCGGCCCGCAAAACCGGCTGGAGGAGTTGCGCATCGAGATACACGACAAGGTGAATGCTCTGGGCATAGGCGCGCAGGGCCTGGGTGGACTGACCACGGTGCTCGATGTGAAGGTGCTGGATTACCCCACCCACGCGGCTTCCAAGCCGATCGCCATGATTCCGAACTGTGCCGCGACGCGGCACGTTCATTTCGAGCTGGATGGCAGCGGGGTGGCGCAATTTACCCCGCCCAGGCTGGAAGATTACCCCGCGGTGCATTGGCAGCCGGCGGCGGATGCGCGCCGGGTGAACCTCGACGGCGTCACGCGCGAGGATATCGCGCAGTGGCAGCCGGGCGAAACGCTGCTGCTGTCCGGCAGACTGCTCACGGGGCGCGATGCCGCGCACAAGCGTATTACCGAGATGCTGGCGCGCGGCGAAAAACTGCCGCATGGCGTGGATTTTACGGGTCGGTTCATATACTACGTCGGGCCGGTCGATCCAGTGCGCGATGAAGTGGTTGGGCCAGCGGGGCCGACGACGGCGACGCGCATGGATAAGTTTACCGGAACGCTGCTGGCGCAGACCGGGCTGATCGGGATGATAGGCAAGGCTGAGCGCGGCAAGGCCGCGATCGAGGCGATCAAACAACATGGCGCGGTGTACCTGATCGCGGTGGGCGGCGCTGCCTATCTGGTGGCTCAGGCCATCCGCAGCGCGAAGGTGGTCGCCTTCGCCGACCTGGGTATGGAAGCGATTTACGAATTCGAGGTGGTGGACATGCCGGTGACCGTGGCGGTGGATGCGAACGGGCGCTCGGTGCACGAAACCGGCCCGGCAGAATGGCGCAGCCGCATCAGCGCAATGCCGCTGAAGGCCGAATGATTAGCTCAACCGGAGGACAAGAACTAAAACATTTCCTTATTTTTCAGCGCGCAACTTGCTTTGTCAGGAATGGATTGATACTGTCAAAACACAGACAATTTTTCAACTAATAAAAGGGATTAATCATGAATCAGCATCTCATGCGCATTACCAGCCGCCTGTTGATCGTCACCACGTTGGGGCTCGGCGTGCCCCTTCATTCGGCCCATGCAGGTGTGGTGGCAACGGACAAGGTGGCTATATCGGTTCAGTCCCAATCCGAACGTGATCGAATCCGCAGCTTCCTCGACCGTGAAGATGTACGCAAGGCACTGCAAAGCCAGGGAATTGATGCCAGTAACGCGAAGGCCAGAGTGGATGCGCTGACCGACGACGAAGTGCAGCGGCTCGCGGGCCGGCTGGACAATATGCCTGCTGGCGGCGATATCATTGGAGTGTTGTTTCTCATTTTCATCGTCCTGCTGGTGACGGATATACTGGGCTTTACCAAGGTATACAGCTTTACGCGACCGATCAAGTAAATCCGAACCATGCTTCTGTCAGCACTCGCCCGCCTGACCGCGGGCGTTTTCTTTCTGGCCTGGTTGGGCGGCTGTGCGACGCTGCAAACACAGGGCCTGCTCGAGTCCACTAACCCGACGCAGCTGCCGCCGCGGGTTGAGCTGGACAAGGTGAAGTTTTATCCGCAGGAAACCCACCAGTGCGGCCCTGCATCTCTGGCCATGGTGCTGGATGCAGCTGGCATCAAAGTGACGCCTCAAGAGTTGGCAAAGCAAGTGTATTTGCCCAGCCGTGAAGGTAGCCTGCAGGTGGAAATGCTCGCTGCGGCACGGCGTAACGGCATGCTTGCCTATGAGCTGGCGCCGAAGCTGGAAGATCTGCTGACAGAAGTCGCTGCCGGTACGCCGGTAATTGTGCTGCAAAATCTTGCGCTGAGCTGGTATCCGTTATGGCATTACGCAGTCGTCGTTGGCTACGATCTTCAGCGCGGGGAAATTATTTTGCGCTCCGGCCTGGAACGGCGACAGGTGATGGCGCTCTCAACTTTCGAACGTACTTGGGAGCGCGCCGGATACTGGGCCATGCTTGCATCGCCGCCGGGCCGGATGCCGCAAACTGCGAGCGAAGTCTCATACGTTGGCGCTGCAATGGCATTGGAAAAGTCGGGACAGCCGGGACGCGCAGCGTCAGCCTACGAGGCCGCGCTCAAGCGCTGGCCGCGCAATCTCGCCGCGCGCATCGGCCTGGGCAATGCGGCCTACGCCATGAGTGACTTGCGGCGCGCCGAAGAAGCCTACCGGCAGGCAACGCTGGATCATCCGGATTCAGCCGTTGCCTTCAACAACCTCGCCCAAACGCTGGCCGACCAGAAGCGCTTTTTCGAGGCGCTGGTCGCGGCGAATCAGGCAGTCAGCCTGGATAGAACGCAACAGGCGGACATAAGGGATACTTTGGAGCAGATCAAAAAGAAGATGCTGAAATAGCCCTTGCACGTGGCAATCTGAATGCGCCCTTCCTATGCGGAGTCACGATGCAACCCTCCGCTCATCACCGAACATGGATTTTGCCGGACGATTCGTCTATCATGCCGGGCTCGTGTACGCATTTACAGATTTTACGAATTGGCGGGCCTCCCCGCATTGCAGGGTAGTGAACCTGGTCAGGTCCGGAAGGAAGCAGCCACAGCTACTTACTGTAAGTGCCGGGGGTAAGGCTCGCCTCCTTTTGAAGACGGGTAGTGACAGTCTGGATACGCGACTTTTCACTGCCCTGTTAGCAGGTCAAATGCATTTTTCTCGTCATCAATTGAGGTTAGTCAAAACTTGTCAGCAACTTCCGTTCTAGCGCGTAAATGGCGGCCCAGGAGCTTCGCCCAGCTGGCGGGGCAGGGGCATGTCGTGCAGGCCTTGAGCAATGCGCTGACGCAGAACCGTTTGCATCATGCCTACCTGTTCACCGGCACGCGCGGTGTGGGCAAGACCACCATCGCCCGCATTTTTGCCAAGTCGTTGAACTGCATCAACGGTATTACTGCTACGCCGTGCGGTGTTTGCAGCGCCTGCACTGAAATCGACAGCGGGCGCTTTGTCGATCTCATCGAGCTGGATGCGGCATCCAACACCCAGGTGGACAACATGCGCGAGCTGCTGGAAGGCGCGCTGTATGCGCCGACCAGCGGACGTTTCAAGGTTTATATCATCGACGAAGTGCACATGCTGTCGAAGTCGGCGTTCAACGCCATGCTGAAGACGCTGGAAGAGCCGCCCGCGCACGTCAAGTTCATTCTCGCCACCACCGACCCGCAGAAAATCCCGGTCACCGTGCTGTCACGCTGTTTGCAATTCAACCTGAAACAGTTGCCTCCTGCGCTGATCCACACGCATTTGCAGTATGTACTGGAGCAGGAAAACATTCCCTTTGAAGCGGGTGCGCTGGTGCTGCTGTCGCGTGCGGCGCAGGGCAGCATGCGCGATGCGCTGAGCCTGCTCGACCAGGCCATCGCCTATTCCGATTCCAGGGTGGACGAGGCAACAGTACGCAACATGCTGGGTGCGATCGACCAGAGCTATTTGTATGATCTGCTGCAATCCCTGCGGGCGCAGGACGGAGCGGGGCTGCTGCGCATTGCCGATGAAATGGCCAGCCGCAGCCTGGCGTTCGATGCCGCGTTGCAGGACCTGGCAACCCTGCTGCATCGCATCGCATTGGCGCAGACCGTGCCGCAGGCCATCGCCGAAGACGAGCCGGAGCGCGTGCGCCTGCTGGAACTTGCACAGAATTTCAGTGCCGAAGAAATCCAGTTGATCTACCAGATCGCCATACACGGACGCAACGAGATCGACCTCGCACCCGATGAATATGCCGGGTTCACCATGACGCTGCTGCGCATGCTGGCCTTCACCCCGGCCGGCGCGCAGGCTATGCCAGAGCGGCCCGCACCCGCGATTTTGTCCGCGCCGCCGGCATCCTATGCTGCCGCGATACCCGTTGCGAAGCCGCAACAGCAAGCAGAGCCAGTTGAGGCTGTTGCCCAGGCTGCACAGCCGTTAGCGTCATCTTCCGTACAGCTCGATTGGGGTGTGCTGCTGGCCCAGTTGAGTGTGCAGGGCATGGCGCGCGAGCTGGCCAAACATTGCACGTTGGAAAGTTTTGCCGATGGGCGCCTGGCTTTGAATCTGGCGCCGCAGCACAAGCATTTGCTGAGCAACAAAATGGCGCAGGAAAAGTTACAGGCTGCGCTCACCGATTATTTTGCGCAGCCGGTACGGCTGGTGGTCACGCCGGGCGTAGCCAGTGCAGCCACGCCTGCCGCGATCGAGCAGCAGGAGAAACAGACGCGCCAGCAGCAGGCGGTGGACGCCATTACGCAAGACCCGTTCGTGCGCGATGCCCAGGCGCAACTGGGTGCGCAGCTGATCGAAGAGTCAATCAGACCAGTTTAGTTGTCTTAGGAGGAAGCAAACATGATGAAAGGCGGATTGGGCGGGCTGATGAAACAGGCCCAGCAGATGCAGGCAAACATGAAGAAGGCGCAGGCCGAACTGGACACCGTCGAGGTGGAAGGCCAGGCCGGCTCAGGCTTGGTGAAGGTCGTCATGACTTGCGGTCACGAGGTGCGCCGTGTGTCGCTGGACGATAGCCTGTTGTCCGACGACAAGGAAATGCTGGAAGACCTGATCGCGGCGGCCATGAATGATGCGGTGAAACAGGCTGCCGCCGTGACCAAGCAAAGAATGAGCGGCTTTACGGCAGGGATGAATTTGCCGCCCGGCATGAATCTGCCGTTTTGACCGGTGAGCCAAAAACCTTCTTGCTCCAGAGATCACAGAGTACACAGAGAAAATCAACGCCCAATACTCTCTGTGCTGTCCATGACCGATTTATTTGAGTTGAAATGAATACCCCCTCTAGCCTGGAGGACCTGATCGCTGCGTTGCGCTGTCTGCCCGGTGTAGGGCCAAAATCCGCACAGCGCATGGCTTACCACTTGCTGCAGCGCGACAGGACGGGCGCACTGCGGCTGGCGCAGGCGCTCGGGCATGCGGTGGAAAGCATCCACCATTGCGCCAAGTGCAATAATTTTTCCGAAGAAGAAGTGTGTGCCTTGTGCCGTTCTTCGCGGCGCGACCCGAGCCTGCTGTGCGTGGTGGAGATGCCGGCGGACTTGCTGATGATGGAGCAGGCGCAATGTTATCGCGGCATGTATTTCGTGCTGATGGGCAGGTTGTCTCCGCTGGACGGCATCGGCGCGCGCGAGCTGCATCTCGAGCGGCTGATCAGGCGTGCGCAGGAGCAGCCGTGCGAGGTGATACTCGCCACCAATTTTACGGTGGAAGGCGATGCGACGGCGCATTACATTGCCACTCTGCTGTGCGCACAGGGTATCAAGGTGTCGCGCATCGCGCGTGGTTTGCCAGTGGGCGGAGAATTGGAGCATGTGGATAGCGGCACACTGGCGCAAGCCGTGCTGGAACGGCGCGAGGTGACGGGATGAGCAAACAGGAAGAAGAGCAGACGCCGCAAGAGCAACAAGGCGAACGCCTGCAAAAAGTGCTGGCTCAGGCTGGCGTCGGGTCCCGTCGCGAGATGGAGGAATGGATTTCCGCCGGGCGCGTGACGGTGAACGGGGACGCGGCGACGCTGGGCATGCGCGTGCACGAAGGGGACGTGGTGCGCGTGGATCGCCGCACCATACGCGTTGAGGCACCGGGCAGCAGCCTGCCGCGTGTCTTGCTGTACCACAAGCAGGAGGGCGAAATCGTCAGCCGCGACGACCCCGAGCAGCGCGCCAGCGTGTTCGACAAGCTGCCCAAGGTGCGCGGGCAGAAATGGATCGCCATCGGGCGGCTGGATTTCAATACCAGCGGCCTGCTGATTTTTACCACCTCGGGCGACTTGGCCAACCGCCTGATGCATCCGCGCTTCGAGATAGAGCGCGAATATGCGGTGCGCGTGCAGGGCAGCATGACCGAGGAACAGATGCGGCAGATGCTGAAGGAAGGTATCACGCTGGACGATGGGCCGGTTAAATTTGAGAAGCTTCTGGACGAAGGCGGCGAAGGCTACAACCACTGGTATCGCCTGGTGCTGAAGGAAGGACGTAACCGCGTCGTGCGCCGCACCTTCGAGGCGCTGGGACTGCCGGTGAGCCGGTTGATGCGGGTGCGTTTCGGTATCGTCCACTTGCCGCCGCGCCTGAAGCGCGGCATGCTGGCGGAGCTTGGGGTGGGCGAGGTGACCGCGATGCTGAATTGGGTAGGGATGGAAGCACCGCCTGCTGTACAGCAGTCAGCACCGCGCAAGGCTGATGAGCGGCTGGCGCGCGGCCAAGTTGCAAAGTCAAAGCGCGATGACAAGGCGAGGAGACCCGACAGATCCGTGGCCACGGAAGGACCAAGCGCAAAGGGTAGGCAGAAGCATGTTCCCGCCGTGCCGCGCAGCAAGTCAGGCCCAGCTCACGGCGTCCCACGCAGAAAGCCCAAAGCGGGCGCATAACCATGGTACGAGCATGGGTTTAATGGCGCAAGTTCCGTGCCCGGTGCTGCGCTGGAGCAAGAAAAGATTAACCAATAGCGCTACAATGTTCGCGGCATAACATCTGATAGGATCGAATGGAAAAGCAGGGCAATAAACCCATAATGTGCAGCGTGCTGTTCATGGACATTGTGGAGTATTCCCGGAAGCAGGTTTCTGCGCAGATTGCTTTGAAAGAAGGCTTTAATGCCATTTTGTCCAATGCGATCAGCGATGTGCCCGCCAGCGACCGCATTATCCTGGATACGGGCGATGGTGCGGCAATCTGCTTCTTGGGAGACGCTGATAATGCGCTCAAGGTGGCATTGCTGCTGCGCAAGGGCCTGCAAAGCGAAGCTGCGCACACTGATCCTCCGTTGCAGGTACGCCTGGGCATCAACTATGGCCCGGTGTGCCTGGTCAAGAACATCAATGAGCAGCCCAATATTGTCGGTGATGGCATCAACGTAGCCCGGCGGGTGATGGGGTTTGCGAAGCCTGGGCAGATGCTGGCTTCGCGTTCCTATTATGATGCGGTGTCGCGCCTGACACAGAAATATGCTGGCATGTTTCGACACGAAGGTTCGCGCACGGATAGGCACGTGCGTGAACATGAGCTATATGCAATTGCTCCCCCTGGCGAATCGACCATAACGCAACTGGGCCCGGTGCACGGTTACGCGGCAGCGGGGAAGACGGATGCGGCACGCCGTGATTCGTTGCAACTGCGCGCGCTGTATGTGGGGGTGATCACTGCACTGCTGATCTTTGTGCTATTCAAGGTTAATCTCCCAGACGAACAGAGTGTCCCGGTACAAGCGCCGCCGGTGGCGGAAGTGCAGGGTCAGTTGGCCGCGTCACAAACTGCTGCTATAGATGCCGGCATGCCGCTCAAAATGAGCGAGCCGATCGCCGAGCAGACGCCGGGAGCGCCGCAGCATCCTGTGACGGGCGCACAACAAGGTGTGCGGCCCGCTCAGGATGCGCCCGGAAGTACTCCTGCCGGGCAGAAAAGCATGCCTGCCCACCCTGAGGTGTCGAAGGAGAATGGACTGCCGCACGCGCCCGGCCCCATCCCTGGGGAACTCGTTGTGGCCGGGCAAGGTACCATGGCGACCGTGGGTATTGCTGTCACGCCTTGGGGGGAGGTTTATCTGGATGGTAGAATGCGCGGCGTCAGCCCCCCCTTGGTTGAACTGCAGGTGGCGCCGGGAAAACACAAAATCGAGATTCGCAACATGGCCTTTCCGGCCTATACACAGAGCATCCAGGTCAAGGCAGGCGAAAAAATAAAGATCAGGCACAAGTTCGCTAATTGAGGAACCTCATCAGAGCTTCCCTAACTGAACGGGAGTTTAATATGTCGAGTGTTCGCACGATGCTGATTGCCGCAATGGCCGCATTTTTGTTGAATGCTTGCGCTGGAGCGGGCACCGGTGGCAGATTGCTCCAGACAGGCCATGCCGAACAAAAGCTTTCCAGCGGCGTGAAATATTATGAAGAGGGCGATTACAAGTCCTCCGCAGAGGCATTGCAGAACGCACTGGATGCAGGCTTGAAAAATAAGAGCGACCAGGTATCGGCACACAAGTATCTGGCCTTCATTCATTGCGTTTCCAAGCGCGAGAAACAGTGCCGGGACGCATTCAGGAATGCACTCCAGATCGACCCGGGATTTGAACTGAAGACCGAGGAAGCCGGCCATCCCGTGTGGGGGCCGGTATTTCGCAGCGTGAAGGCTCTGTCCACCAACTAATTTTTATCAGCGATGCCATGATCAGCCAATTGGGACGGTATGAAATTATCAGCGAGCTCGGACAGGGCGCGATGGGCGTGGTCTATAAAGCGCGCGATCCGCTGATCGAACGCCTGGTGGCAATTAAAACAATCAATCTGAGCCTGGCACAGGAAGAAAAAGAAGAATACGAAGCGCGCTTCTACCAGGAAGCCAAGGCGGCGGGCCGTCTGAGCCACCCCAACATCGTCACCATTTATGACGTGGGCAAGTGCGGGGATATCGCCTATATCGCGATGGAATTCCTCGAAGGCCGTGAATTGCGCGACATTCTCGATGATGGGCGGCATTTGCCGGTCGATCAGGTGCTCGACCTGGTGGCCCAGGTAGCGCGGGGGCTGGCCTATGCACACGAGAATGGAGTCGTGCACCGCGACGTGAAACCCGCCAATATCATGGTGGTGCGCGACGACCATGTGAAGATCACCGACTTCGGCATTGCACGCATGGCGACTTCTGCGGTGCGCACGCAAACCGGCATGGTGCTCGGCTCACCCAAGTACATGTCGCCGGAACAGGTGATGGGCAAGAAGATCGATCAGCGCTCGGATGTTTTTTCTCTCGGCGTCATGCTGTATGAAATGCTTGCCGGACAAGCGCCATTCGCCGGCGAGAACATCAACGCGATCATGTACCAGACCCTGAATACCGTACCTCCTCCCCCGAGCACGCTGAACCCTGCAGTTCCCGAGATGCTTGATTTTATTGTTGCCAAGGCGCTGGCGAAAAATGTGGATGACCGCTATCCGGATGCCAGCGAATTTGCGATGGATTTGCGTGCTTGCCGCGATACCATGCCGCGCTCCAGAGATCGTGTCGGTGTCGTCAATCCACCACCTCCATCAAGAACACAGATACCGGATGCCATTCCTGCGATGGGGCTGGCTGAAGCGGATGCTGAGGAATCCAAACCGGTGGCAACCATGGGTTTATCTGCCCTCTTTGATTCGTCCGAAGCCACGATGCGCCTGGCCGCGATGACCACCTCTCCGGAAGAGACCGAAGCGGTCGCCAAGACGCTCAAGGTGGGACGGATCACGGACACCGTCAATATAAATGCCATCCCCACAGCCAAGCTCCAGGCTGGCGCGCGCCCCACGCCTGCCCCGGTGAGCCAGGGCGAGGCAGAGAGAAAGCCCTCCAAAAGCGGCAATTTACTGCTGATCATAATCGTGCTGCTGGTGCTGGCCGGCGTGGTTTCGCTGTTCTTTTTCTGATCCGGCTGCTGCCCTTCTTGTTAAAGAAGCAGATATGCAGCGGCAATTCAAACTTCAACCCTCCCGTTATCTTGCAGCCGTTCTGGTGGTCGTGCACGGCAGCGCACTTGCCGTTCTTTTTCCTCTGACCCTGCCAGTCTGGGCAAGGACGGCATTGGCGATCGTTATCCTGTTCAGCCTGGCGTATCACCTGCGGCGCGATGCCTTGTTATCCTCAAGGATTGCCGTCATGGCGTTGCTGCTGGAAGAGGAACAGGCGGTGCTGACCCTGCGCGGCGGCGATCAATTGGCTGGGCAGGTGTTGCGCACCACCCTGGTCACGCCTTTCCTCACCGTGCTGAATGTCCGGCCGCAAGGCGCGCGCCTTGCGCGCAGCGTGGTCATCCTGCCGGACAGCCTGAATGCGGAATCCTTCCGACAGTTGCGGGTGCGACTGAAGTGGGGGAGTTAGCGCGCTGTATAGGCGGGCGGCGTAAGCACGGTGGGTAGGGCTTGCGGCAGCGTATCGGGGTAGTCCTTGCTGTAATGCAGGCCACGGCTTTCGTGCCGCACCAGCGCACTCTGCACGATGAGATCGGCGCTCAACACCAGATTGCGCAGTTCCAGCAGGTCGGAGGTCACGCGGAAGTTGCTGTAGTACTCGTTAATTTCTTCATGCAACAATTTGATGCGATGCTGCGCACGTTGCAGCCGTTTGGTGGTGCGCACGATGCCGACATAGTCCCACATGAAGCGGCGCAGCTCGGCCCAGTTGTGCGCGATGACGATTTCCTCGTCTGCATCGGTCACGCGGCTTTCATCCCACTGCGGCAGCGGAATGGGCGGGGCGTGCGGCTTGGCCAGAATATCCCGGGCGGCGGCTTCGGCGAATACCAGGCATTCGAGCAGTGAGTTGCTGGCCAGGCGGTTGGCGCCATGCAGGCCGGTATGCGATGTTTCGCCGATGGCATACAGGTTGTCCACGTCGGCACGGCCGCGCAGGTCGGTGACGACGCCGCCGCAGGTGTAGTGCGCGGCCGGCACCACCGGAATGGGCTGGCGCGTGATGTCGATGCCCAGCGCCAGGCAATACGCGTAAATGGTGGGGAAATGCTCCTGCAGGAAGGCCGCCGGCTGGTGCGAGATGTCGAGGTACACGCAGTCCAGGCCGCGTTTTTTCATTTCGAAGTCGATGGCGCGCGCCACGATGTCGCGCGGGGCCAGTTCGGCTCGTTCGTCATGCCAAGGCATGAAGCGCGTGCCATCGGGCAGCTTCAGGAGCCCGCCTTCGCCGCGCACCGCCTCGGAGATGAGGAAGGATTTGGCGTGCGGGTGGTACAGGCAGGTGGGGTGAAACTGGATGAATTCCATGTTGGCGACCCTGCAGCCGGCGCGCCAGCCCATCGCGATGCCGTCCCCGGTGGCGGTGTCCGGATTGGTGGTGAACAGATATACCTTGCCTGCGCCGCCGGTGGCAAGAATAGTGTCGTGCGCCGCCAGGGTGCTGATTTCGCCGCTCAGGCTGTTGAGCGCATAGGCGCCATGGCAGCGGTTGTCCTGGTGGCCGAGCTTGTTGCCGGTGATCAGGTCGATGGCGATGTAGTTTTCCAGCAGCGTGATGTTGGGGTGCGCCAGCACCTTGGCGCCGAGGGTTTCCTGTACCGCCATGCCGGTGGCATCGGCGGCATGGATGATGCGCCGGTGGCTGTGGCCGCCTTCGCGCGTCAGGTGGTAGCCCGTGTCGGTGTTTGTATCGCGTGTGAATGGCACACCCTGTGCGATCAGCCAGTCGATTGCCGGCCGCGCATGCTCGATGACATAGCGCGTGGTGTTTGGGTCGCACAGGCCGGCCCCGGCGGTCAATGTGTCCTGTATGTGCTCGGCCAGGGAATCTGCCCGCGACAGTACGGCAGCGATTCCGCCCTGCGCCCGGGCGCTTGCGCCTTCCAAGAGGGATTTCTTGGTGATGATGGCAACCTTTTGGCGGTCGGCGAGTTTCAGCGCCAGCGACAGCCCCGCGAGGCCGCTGCCTATGATCAGGGTATCAAATTGCATCATTGCGAATCCGCCTGGTTATGCATGAAGCCGAACTATAGCAAAAATGGAGTGAACTAATTCCACTCTGCCATGTCAACTTGGCTGGTGAGGCAATTGGCTGACGCCTTGGGCCTGTCCGGTTATACTAGCGTGCCGTGTTGGGGCGGAATTAAAGACTGGGATAACGGGAAATGGGCGACAGGGAGGTCGATCAGCAATTGGTTGAACGCGCGCAACGCGGCGACAAGCATGCGTTCGAGCTGCTGATTGCCAAGTATCAGCGCCGGTTGGCTCGCCTGATTTCCCGTTTCGTACGCGATGCGGGCGAGGTTGAGGATGTAACCCAGGAAGCGTTTATCAAGGCATATCGCGCCTTGCCGACGTTCCGCGGGGAAAGTGCTTTTTATACCTGGCTGTACCGCATCGGCATCAACACCGCAAAGAATTATCTGCTGGCGCTCAAGAGACGTGCGCCGACCAGCACCCCATTCGATGCGGACGAGGCAGAAGGCTTCGAGGAAGCGGGGCTGCTGCAGGAGGTCAGTACGCCGGAAAATGAGCTAATGAGCAAACAGGTGGTGGATGTGGTGAACTCATCCTTGCAGGCATTGCCTGATGATCTGCGTACCGCGCTTACCCTGCGTGAAATTGAAGGTCTTAGCTATGAAGAAATCGCAGACGTAATGAATTGCCCGATCGGCACAGTGCGTTCCCGGATTTTCCGGGCGCGTGAGGCGATTGCAGAAAATTTGCGCCCGCTCCTGGGCACGAGTAAAGACAACAGGTGGTGAATATGAAACAGCAAATTTCAGCATTAATGGATGGCGAATTATTCGAAGACGAAGCGGAAACACTGCTCGATAAACTGAAACACAATCCTGCCGCGCATGCCGAGTGGCAAACTTACCACCTGATCAGCGATGCGCTGCGCCAGCCCGATCATCTCCATTCCAATATCAGTTCTGCCATGCGTGAGCGTCTGCAGGCCGAGCCTACGGTGCTTGCTCCGCAGAGGCGAACCGGCCGGAGGATGCAGATGTACGCACTCTCTGCCGCCGCATCGGTCATGGCGCTGGCCATGGTTGCATGGATGTCGGTGCAGATCGGTTCCGAACCAGCTGCGCAGATGGCGGCGGTGCAGCAGCCATCAGGGGCGCGCCCGGCCAGCTTCCCCTCCGATAAGGGGCTGAATGGCTACCTGATGGCCCATCAGGAGTTTTCTCCCAGTGCTGATGTGCAGGGCGCTGCCTCTTATATTCGTACGGTGGCGGGGCAATAGTGCAAGCTATCGTGATGAAATCTGCGTTCTTGTTGGTTGCGCTGCTGTCAGTTACAGCCCCCAGAGCGTTTGCCGACCCGTTGTGGCAGGATGATCTGAACTGGCTGAAAACCATGGCATTTGCCGCGCATCAGACGGATTACAGCGGCACTTTTGTGTATCAATATGGCAATCACGTTGAAACCACGCGCATTACCCATGTCGTGGACAGCGATGGCGAGCATGGCAGGTTGGAGGGTCTGGACGGTGCACGGCGTGAAATCATCCATCACAATGATCAGGTATGGTGTTATCTGGGCGACCGCAAGGTAAAGCTGGAAAGGCGCCATGGTGGCCGAACGTTTCCTGCATTACTGCCGGACCAGCTTTCATTAATGAATGAAAACTATCAGGTGAGGCAGACCGACGAAGGAAGAGTGGCGGGTTTCCATGCGCATGCCATGATTCTCAAACCCAGGGATAGCCTGCGCTACCACCACAGAATGTGGGCGCACGTTGATTCCGGCTTGCTGCTCAAGGCAGAGGTGCTGGATGAACGTGGCCGTGTGGTTGAACAATACGCTTTCACCCAGTTGACCATAGGTGGCGATATTGATCGCAAATGGATCGAGGTGGAAAAATCGGCTGCCGACGTTTCGGAATATAAGCAGCATGCTGAAGCCATGGCAAAAACGGTGGTATCGACTAACTCCAGTGGCTGGCAGGTAGATGCCTTGCCAGCCGGGTTCAGAAAAATCACGGAAATGCGCCGCACGCTGCGCAGCAAGAAAGCACCGGTTACGCAGATGGTGTTTTCGGATGGGCTGGCCGGGATTTCGGTCTTTATTGAGGCCGTGGCAGACAATCCGGATGCCAATACGGGACTCTCCAGTCAGGGGGCGATGCATATTTACAGCAAGGTGAACGGCGACAATCGGGTGACGGTGGTGGGTGAGGTACCGCCGCGCACGGTGATACAAGTCGCCGATTCCGTGCGCTACAGCGGGAAATGACGATGCGGGGGATACTATGCTAGAGACGCGCGCCATTATCATCCGGCTTGACGGTGACGAGGCCATCGTCGAGGCCAAGCAGGGTGGAGGTTGCGGCCAGTGCGACAGCACAAAGGGTTGCGGCAAGGCATCACAGCTGTTTTCTTTGCAGCCGCGCCGCTTCCGGGTGCGTAACGAGATCAATGCACGCGTGGGTGAAGAAGTTCAGGTATTCGTGGCGGATGGCGTGCTGCTGCGCAGCGCGGCCATTATTTACATGTTTCCGCTAGCCTTGCTGCTGCTGGGCGGTTCACTGGGTACACAGTTTGCGGGCGAATCCGGCAGCAGTGACGGTTATGCGGTCATTGGTGCCATGCTCGGGTTGGCAGCCGGATTTGTGCTGGCCAGGTTGTTTACGCTCCGCCAGCGTGCATTATCTTCCGCACAGCCGGTCATCGCGCGCAGCGAGGAGATGTGTCATTTCCACTAATTTCCGTCAACGAGAGTTGATGCGGCGACATTGTGCAACCCCTCTCCCGGAGCGGAAGCCCCTGTAATGTAATGCTGCACATGGCGGTTCTGTACCAGTAAAAATTCTTGAGTAATGCGGCCCTCTGTCGAAGAAGGGTAAGCAGTCAATCTGCGCAGGGGTAGTGCGCAATTCTGAGGTATGGAAATGCGCCTTTGGCGCATCTTTTTTTGCACAAGTGAGGAGAGGAGTATGTTGAGGAAGCTGTTTGCCATTGCTCTGGTCTGTTATTTTTCGCAGCACGCATCGGCCAAGGGATTGCCCGATTTCACCGAACTGGTGGAAAAGCAGGGTCCGGCAGTGGTCAACATCAGCACAACCCAGATTACCCGCAATGCACAGGTGCCGGGCATCCCCAATCTGCCCCCGGGTGATCCCTTCCTCGAGTTTTTCAAACGTTTCTCGCCTCCCATGCCGCGCGGTCATGAAACACATTCACTCGGCTCCGGATTCATCATCAGCGATGATGGCTATATTATGACCAATGCACATGTCGTGAGCAGCGCCGACGCGATTAGCGTGCGTCTGACCGACAAACGTGAATTCAAGGCCAAGGTGATCGGAGTCGATAAGCGTACCGATGTTGCGCTGATCAAGATCGAGGCGAGCGGATTGCCGAAAGTTGTCCAGGGTGACCCGAATGTTCTCAAAGTGGGCGAATGGGTGCTGGCGATCGGTTCGCCGTTCGGTTTCGACAGCAGCGTCACTGCCGGCATCGTGAGTGCGAAGGGGCGTTCCTTGCCGCAGGAAAATTATGTTCCCTTCATACAGACCGATGTCGCGATCAACCCCGGAAGTTCAGGCGGCCCGCTATTCAATATGAAGGGTGAGGTGATCGGCATCAATTCGCAGATATATACCCGTAACGGCGGCTCGATGGGATTGTCGTTTGCCATTCCCATCGATGTGGCAATGGACGTGGCCACCCAGTTGCGCGCTACCGGCAAGGTAACGCGTGGGCGCATCGGCGTCACCATTCAGGAAGTCACCCAGGAACTGGCCGAATCGTTCGGGTTAAACAAGGCTAGCGGCGCCTTGATCAGCGGCGTTGAAACAGGGGGGGCGGCAGACAAGGCCGGCATACAGGTCAGCGATGTCATTCTCAAATTTGGCGGCAAAGCGATCGCTACATCCACAGACTTGCCGCGTGTCGTCGCTGCAACCCGCCCCGGCAGCAAAGTGACATTGCAGGTATGGCGCAAGGGCGCGATCAAGGACATCCAGCTGACCGTGGGCGAGATGCCGGATGAAACACGGCTTGCGCAGGGGGGCGGCAAGCCGGGTAGCGGCCCCGGCACAGGAGAAAATGTGGCGCGGCTGGGGCTGGTGGTGAGTGAATTAAATGCCGAACAGAAGAACGAACTGCAAGTGAAAGGCGGGCTGGTGGTGGAGGAGGTGAAGGGGGCTGCGGCACGGGCCGAGTTGCGTGCTGGCGATGTCATTCTGGCGATAGGCAATGTCGCAGTACGCTCGCTGGAGCATTTCAACGAACTGCTGAAGCAGATACCCAAGGGGCGCAATATCGCGCTGCTGGTCCGGCGCGACGATGCCGTTTCCTACATCGCGCTCAAGCTCGACGAAAAATAAAGCCAAAGAAAGTAAGGTAGTACCAGCGTATCCGGCCAAAATCGGCTAAAATTCGCCTTTTCGCGAATCCTGGCTGGTTCCGGCGGGATTACGTTTCAGGACACAAGAACCGAATGCAACATATCCGCAACTTCTCCATCATCGCACATATCGATCATGGCAAATCCACCTTGGCTGACCGTATCATCCAGCTGTGCGGCGGCTTGTCCGACCGCGAGATGGAAGCGCAGGTACTCGATTCCATGGATCTGGAGCGCGAGCGCGGCATCACCATCAAGGCGCAGACTGCCGCGCTGAACTACAAGGCGCGCGACGGCCAGGTCTACAACCTCAACCTGATCGACACGCCGGGGCACGTGGACTTCTCCTACGAAGTGTCACGCTCGCTGTCCGCCTGCGAAGGTGCGCTGCTGGTGGTGGATGCGTCGCAGGGCGTGGAAGCTCAGACCGTAGCCAACTGCTACACCGCACTCGACCTCGGCGTGGAAGTGGTGCCGGTACTGAACAAGATCGACCTGCCTTCTGCCAACCCGGACAACGCCATCGCAGAAATCGAGGATGTCATCGGCATCGACGCGCACGATGCGACGCGCTGCTCGGCCAAAACCGGCGAGGGCGTGCAGGATGTGGTGGAGGCGATGATCGCCAAGGTGCCGCCGCCCAAGGGCGATCCGGGTGCGCCGTTGCAGGCGCTGATCATCGATTCCTGGTTCGACAATTATGTCGGTGTGGTGATGCTGGTGCGCATTTTCAACGGCACGCTGAAGCCCAAGGACAAGATCCTGCTGATGGCCACCGGCGCGCAGCACCTGACGGAGCACATCGGCGTGTTCACGCCCAAGTCGCAGCCGCGCGATACATTGTCCGCCGGCCAGGTGGGGTTTGTCATTGCGGGCATCAAGGAGCTGAAGGCGGCCAAGGTCGGCGATACGATCACGCTGGCCAGTAGGCCCGCCGCCGCACCCTTGCCGGGCTTCAAGGAGGTGCAGCCGCAGGTGTTCGCCGGGCTGTTCCCGGTCGAGTCGAACCAGTACGAGGCGCTGCGCGATTCGCTGGAAAAGCTCAAGCTGAATGATGCTTCGCTGCAGTACGAGCCGGAAGTGTCGCAGGCGCTGGGCTTCGGCTTCCGCTGCGGCTTCCTCGGCCTGCTGCATATGGAGATCGTGCAGGAGCGGCTGGAGCGCGAATTCGACATGGACCTGATCACCACGGCGCCCACCGTCATCTACGAGGTGGTGATGCGCGACGGCACGCTGCTGATGGTCGACAATCCGTCCAAGATGCCCGACCCTTCCAAGATCGAGGAAATCCGCGAGCCGATCGTGATGGTCAATCTGTACATGCCGCAGGAATATGTCGGTGCGGTGATCACGCTGTGCACGCAAAAGCGCGGCGTGCAGATCAACATGAGCTACCACGGCAAGCAAGTGCTGCTGGTATATGAAATTCCGATGGCGGAAATCGTGCTCGACTTCTTCGACCGGCTGAAATCCATTTCGCGCGGCTATGCCTCGATGGATTACGAATTCAAGGAATACCGGGCGGCCGATGTGGTCAAGGTGGACATGCTGATCAACAGCGAGAAGGTGGATGCGCTGTCGATCATCCTGCACCGTAGCAACAGCCAGTACCGGGGCCGCGAAGTGGCAGCCAAGATGCGCGAACTGATTCCGCGCCAGATGTTCGACGTGGCGATCCAGGCCGCCATTGGCGCCAATATCATCTCGCGCGAGAACGTCAAGGCGCTGCGCAAGAACGTGCTGGCCAAATGCTACGGCGGCGACATCTCGCGCAAGCGCAAATTGCTGGAGAAGCAGAAAGCCGGCAAGAAGCGGATGAAGCAGGTCGGCAGTGTGGAAATTCCGCAGGAAGCGTTCCTGGCTATTTTGCAGGTCGGCGACAAATAATCCCTCACCCCCACCCTCTTCCAGAGGGAGTTTAAAAGGAAGTTAAATGGATTTTGCGTTGATTATGTTTGTGCTGCTGGTGGTGACTGGCAGCGTGTGGTTGCTGGACCGTTTTGTATTGGAGCCGAGACGTGCGGCGTCAGATAAAGAATCGTGGTGGGTAGAATATTCCAAGAGCTTCTTTCCGGTGATCCTGGCAGTGTTCCTGTTGCGCTCGTTTCTGGTGGAGCCGTTCAAGATACCGTCCGGTTCGATGATCCCCACCTTGCAGGTAGGCGATTTCATTCTGGTCAACAAATTCACTTACGGCATCCGCCTGCCTATCATCAGCAAAAAACTGGTCGATATCAATATGCCCAAACGTGGGGATGTGATGGTATTTCACTATCCGGAAAACCCATCGTTGGATTATATTAAGCGCGTGGTGGGGCTGCCCGGAGACACGATCGGGTACCGCAACAAGAAGGTTTATGTGAACGGCAAGTTGCAGGAGCAGAAGCCGGAGGGCGACTACAATTATGTGGAAGGTGCGCTGAAGTTCGTGCATACCGAGCGTTACAACGAAAATCTGGATGGTAAAAATCATCCCATGCTGATCAACCCCGAAATGCCCGGCTTGCATCTGGGATCGGTGGCGGAATTTGCTTACCGAGAAAACTGCCGGTACAGCGATGATGAGTTGCGCTGCACGGTTCCGCCCGGGCATTATTTCATGCTGGGCGACAATCGTGACAACAGCCGCGACAGCCGTTACTGGGGGTTCGTTCCGGATAACATGATCGTTGGCAAGGCGTTTGCAATCTGGATGAATTTCAATAACTTGAAGCGTATAGGCTTATCCATTAACTGAACGAAAACCAAGGGGGGCGTGATGAATAGCATGGTGAACAGGCAGCGTGGCTTGAGTTTGTCCGGCCTTATGTTTATGGCGGTTATTCTGATATTTGCGGCGGTCGGCGCGATGAAACTCATCCCGGCTTATATGCAGAGTGCGCAAGTCCAGAACGTATTCGATGCCATCGTGCAAGATCCGGAAATGCAAAAAGCTTCGGTCAGGGATGTCCGCATGTCCTACATAAAGCGCGCTTCAATCAATGACATCACTGCTGTCAAGGCGGAAGACATCGAGGTGGAAAAGGAAGCAAACGGCATATCGCTGAGCACCAGCTATACCGTCAAAATCCCGGTGGCCGGGAATGCCAGCCTGTTGCTCGAATTCAATATCCGCAGCCCAAAATAGACAAGCTGATGAGCCGCGATGCCTTGTGCCGCCAGCTCGGCTACGTGTTTACGCAGCCGCAGCTGCTGCAGCGCGCACTGACGCACCGCAGCCACAGCCAGACCCACTACGAACGCCTGGAATTCCTCGGTGACAGCGTGTTAAATTGCGTCGTCGCCAGGCATCTGTACGACGCCTACCCCGGATTGCCGGAAGGTGACCTGTCGCGCCTGCGTTCCAACCTCGTGAACCAGCAGACCCTATCCATCCTGGCGCAGCAATTGCACCTGGGTGAAATGCTGTTGCTGGGCGAGGGAGAGCGCAAGAGCGCCGGGTTTCGCCGCCCCTCCATTCTGGCCGATGCAATGGAGGCCCTGTTCGGCGCAGTGTTCCTTGATGGCGGCTTTGAAGCCGCACGGCAAGTAGTACTGAATTTATATGTTCCCTTCATCGCGCAAGCCGATGTACAGACGCTGGGCAAGGATTACAAGACGCTATTGCAGGAATACCTGCAAGGCAGGAAATTGGCGCTGCCCAAATACACGGTGATTGCCACTCGGGGAGAGGCGCATGCGCAAGAGTTTCAGGTTCAATGCGAGGTCGGGCAATTGAAGATCACTGCGCGCGGCGAGGGCGTTAGCCGCCGCGCGGCAGAACAGGTGGCGGCAGAGGCGGCCTACCGCCAAATCGAGGCACAACCATAATGGATACAAGCAATTTTCACAGCGGTTTCATCGCCATCGTTGGCCGTCCGAACGTGGGCAAGTCCACTCTGCTCAATCACCTCATCGGGCAGAAGATCAGCATTACCTCGCGCAAGGCGCAGACCACGCGGCATCGCATCACCGGCATCCTGACGGATGAACGCAGCCAGTTCGTTTTTGTGGATACCCCCGGTTTTCAGACACAGCACAAGAACGCACTCAACCGCGGCATGAACCGCGTGGTGAGCAGCAGCATGCGCGATGTGGATGTCATCCTGTTCGTGCTCGAAGCACGCCACTATGACGAGCGCGACCGGCAGGTATTGCAGATGCTGCCCAAAGATGCGCCGGTGATTCTGGTCATCAACAAAGTGGATGTCATGATCGACAAGAGCGAGCTGCTGCCGTTCATCGAGGGAATCGCTGACGAGCATCATTTTGCCGCCATCGTGCCGGTCAGCGCCAAGCTGGACAAGCAGTTGGACACCTTGCTGGACGCCATTCGCCAGCATCTGCCGGAAGCCGCTCCGATTTATGCGGCCGACGAGATTACCGACCGCAACGAACGCTTTCTCGCCGCCGAGCTGCTGCGCGAGAAAGTCTTCCGCTTCACCGGCGAGGAATTGCCGTATTCGGCCAGCGTAGTGATCGAACAATTCAAGCAGGAAGAAAGCGGCCTGCGCCGCATCAACGCCGCCATTCTGGTGGACAAGGAAGCGCACAAGGCGATGCTGATCGGCAAGGGCGGCGCCAAGCTCAAGGAAATCGCCACCCAGGCGCGGCTGGACATGGAAAAGCTGTTCGACGGAAAAGTATTTCTCGAAGTGTTCGTCAAGGTGAAGAGCGGCTGGGCGGACGACGAACGGGTTCTGAAATCTTTGGGTTATGAATGACAGCGCATAAACATCGGCTGGAAGATCAGCCGGCCTTCGTTCTGCACAGTTACCCGTTTCGCGAGACCAGCCTGCTGCTGGAGGTGTTCAGCCGCCAGCATGGCCGCGTGGCGCTCGTGGCACGCGGCGCACGGCGTCCCAGATCGGCGCTGCGCGGATTGCTGTTGAATTTTCAGCCGCTGTCATTAAGCTGGTTCGGCAAGAGTGAGCTGCGCACCCTGCACAGCGCGGAGTGGCAGGGCGGCCAGCCGCAGTTGCAGGGCACGGCGCTGCTGTGCGGCTTCTACCTGAACGAGCTGCTGCTCAACCTGATGGCACGCGACGATCCGCACGAACAATTGTTCGATTACTACCAGCGCACCTTGCAGCGCCTGGCGAGCGAGCCGGATCACGCCGCCACCCTGCGGTGTTTTGAAAAGCATATGCTGCAGGAACTGGGATACGCGCTGTTGCTGGAACATGAAGCGGATAGCGGCAGGCCCGTAAACCCCGGGCTGCAATACCGTTACGTGATCGAGCGCGGCGCGATAGCGGATGCGGGTGATACGACAGAGGGGCTGGCGGTGCTGGGCAAAACATTGCTGGACATGGCAGCCGATGATTACCGCGATGCTGTCAGCGCACACCAGAGCAAGCAACTGATGCGCATGTTGCTGAATCACCATCTCGCAGGCAAAGCGCTGCATACGCGCGAACTGATTAAGGATTTGTTGAGAACGTAATCAGGTACGGACTGAACGCTTGCCGGTAGCAGCACCCCGCCGTGCCGGCCAGCAGATTGTGCAGGGGCCGGGACCGCGGTATTTATGACCACGGCTGCATGTTTTCCAGCCGCCACGATTTGGTTTATCCATGTACTTTCTCCTTGATTGACGTGACGTTAGGACTTGCACGATCCTGGTTGCGTCGAATGTCAGAACAATGGTGCGGTAGAACGCAAGAAAGGCTGTCCGAGTGAAAATCGCGAGCCTGAGGATTTGCAGCAGGACAGGCGCGCCCCGTTAAACATGTAATGCTGAAGCATGGCCTCGGGAACGGCTGCTCCACATCAGCTCGCATGCCGCCTCGAAGCGGCGCGCCAGTCCGGCGTGATCGCACAGGGCGGATTGCAGCAGCCTGTCCCGGCCATGTTCGCGCAGGGATTTCAGGTAATCCGCATCGCTGGCCATCTGCGCCGCCTTGGCAGCGAACACGGCCGCAGAATCGGAGATCCAGTCGTGCAGCTGCACCGCGCTCAACACCATCTCGCCAAAGCGTCCGGCATGGTGCCGGCCGCGCACGGATACGGTGGGGACGCCCATCCATAGCGCGTGCAACGTCGTGGTGTGGCCGTTCCACGGAATGCTGTCGAGGATCAGGTCGATCGCGTTGTGTGCTTCCAGAAATACGGTCATCGACCCCGCACCCCGGAATTGCAGCCGTGATTTCTCGATGCCGCGCTCGGCAAACTGGTCAAGTAACTCAGCTGCGGCATCCGGCGCATGCAGCCCCTTGCTCATGATCAGCATGCGGGCGTTTGGTACGGCGCGCAAGGCCGCGCACCACATGTCCAGCGTGTCGGGGCTGATCTTGCGCAGCTGGGCAAACGAGGCGAAGGTCGGGTAGCCATTCTGCAGCATGGGGAGCGGCCCGATCTTTACGTCGAGCGGCGGCGGGGTATAGGTTGCGAGCACCGGCCCAAGGCGCAACAGGCGCTCGGTATAGTGGGATTCCGTGAGTCCCGGCGGATCCAGCACGTCATCCGTCAGCAGATAGTCCATCGCCTGGATGCCGGTCGTTGTGCAGTAGCCCAGATAGGTGGCCTGAACCGGTGCGAGCCGGCGCGCGAAGGCAGCCAAGCGCCCGCCATCGGTGTATCCGGCAAGGTCGATCATCACATGCACGCCGTCCGCGGCAACCTTCGCGGCCAGTGCCGAATCGTCGCACCCCTGTACATCGTGCCAGCCATCCGCCAGTGCACGGAATCGCTCCGTCACCGCATCGCCGTTGCGTGCGGTGGAATAGAGATAGACCTTGAAGCGCGAGCGATCCAGCTGGCGCAGCATACCCTCGATGAAGTATGCGACCGGATGCTCGCGGAAGTCGCCGGACAGGAAACCGATACGCAACGGCGCGCCCTCTGCGCGGCTGACGGTGGCGGCAAAGACGGGGCTGTTTCCAAAAGAGCGCCGGGCGAAAGCTTCGTGTTCTGCTTTCACCGCGAGCGGATCGAGCGGCGTGACGTAGTTGAGGCACAGCAGGTGCGACTCGCGCGCCGCCGGCAAATTGCTGCGGGAAAAAGCGTCCAGTGCGGGCTGCAAATGGCCGGCAGAAAATTGGGCGACGCCTAGGTTGTAAAGCGCCGCGTCATCGCCGGGCTTGGCGTCTACGGCTAACTGCGCATACTTTGCGGCATTGCCGTAGTCGTTGAGCGCGTAGTGGCAGGTGCCGAGATTCAGGTTCAGCGTATAGCCGCTACTACCCCGCTCCAGCGCATGGCGGTATGCATCCAGTGCCTTCTGCGGCTGGCCTGCGCCCTGGTACGCCATCCCCAGCAGCGTCCAGATTTCGCCGTCGTCTTTCGTTGCCACCAAGGATTCGAGCAGGCGGATCGCCTCCTCGTAATGATCGAGCTGGAGCTGGCACGCGGCCAGGTTGTACACCAGCACCGGATGGGTGGCGGCGGAGACGGAGGCCGCCTTCTCGAACGCCGCGCACGCTTGTTCCAGTTTGCCCTGAGTGGAAAGCGACAGCCCGAGGTTGTGCCAGCCGTCGGGATTTTTCGGCTGGATCGCGGCGGCCTTGCGGAAGCACGGTTCCGCGCCGGCGTGGTCGTTCAGCATACCCTTGGCTTGCCCGAGAGCCAGCCACCCCTCGAACCCCTTGGGAACTTTTGCCACGACCTTCTCAAGGTCTTCCAGCGCTCCGGCCGGATGGCCCGCGTGGATGTATGCCTGTGCGCGCTGCAAGGCTTTCAGGATTCGTTCCGGGTACATGGGCGAAAGAGGGCAAGAATTCGAGGTTAGAGGCGGACGGTCCGTATAATGGGCGCTCATCTTAGCGGCGCGCACCGTGATAAGCAACGCTGCGCCTCTTTGCGGCAGGCGGCCGGTTGCATCCTGAGTGTGCCTCTGCTACGTTACGCCCTTGTTTGGAAAGGCTTTGGACTGGAAATGATAAAACTCGGATTGAACATAGATCATGTCGCCACGCTGCGCCAGGTGCGCGGCGCGCGTTACCCCAACGTGGTTCGCGCCGCGCTGGTTTGCGAGGAGGCGGGGGCAGATGCAATCACCCTGCACCTGCGCGAGGACCGCCGCCATATTCAGGACAGGGATGTGGAAATCCTGCGCGCCATGCTGCAGACGCGCATGAACCTGGAGAGTGCAGTCACCGACGAAATGATCGATATTGCATTGCGCATCAAGCCGCATGATCTTTGCCTGGTGCCGGAGCGGCGCGAGGAACTCACGACCGAAGGCGGGCTGGATGTGGTGCGCCACTTTGATAGCGTCAAGCACGCCACGGAGCGTTGTCTTGCTGCGGGTATCCGCGTCTCATTGTTTATCGACGCGGACGAAAAGCAGCTGGATGCCGCAAAGAAGCTCGGCGCGCCGGTGGTGGAAATCCATACTGGCAAATATGCCGATGCCGACAGCGTGTCGGAGCGGGAGCATGAACTGGAGCGCATCCGGCGCGCGGCGATCCATGCCCATGCACTGGGCTTGCAGGTGAATGCCGGGCACGGACTGAATTACCACAACGTGCGGCCCATTGTTGCCATCCCCAACATCTGCGAGCTCAACATCGGGCACGCCATCATCGCCGAGGCCGTATTCATCGGGCTGGAACAGGCAGTGAAGAAAATGAAGACGCTGCTGCTTGCATGATTTTCGGCATCGGCACCGACATTGTTTCCCATGCACGCATCGAAGCGATGCATGTGCGCTACGGCGTGCGCTTCGCGCAGCGCGTGCTGAGCCCTGTGGAATTGCCGGATTACCACAACTCTAACCAGCCTGTGCGCCTGCTCATGAAACGCTTCGCCGCCAAGGAGGCGCTGGCCAAGGCAGCGGGCAGCGGCCTGCGTCATCCCGTCACGCTACAGCACATCGTTGTGACACACGATGCGCTCGGCAAGCCAACTTTCGCGTTCGATGCGGAGCTGAACGCACACTTCATGCAATTGGGTATAACGCGCCACCATCTCAGCATCAGCGACGAACGCGATGCTGCCGTGGCATTTGTGATTCTGGAAAAAGATTAAAACCGTCAGTCCCTTCCCCCTTGCAGGGGGAAGGTTAGGAAGGGGGTAGAGTAGTGTATAAGCCAAGTTTCCACCCCCTCCCCAACCCTCCCCCTCACAGGGGGAGGGAGATATCGCACTAATTGATTTTTTGAGGAGATAGTATGGGCTTGGGGCCGGTCATGCTGGACATTCTGGGAACGAACCTCACGGCTGAGGATGAGGCGCGCTTGCGTCATCCGCTGGTGGGCGGCGTTATTCTGTTTACGCGCAATTACACCTCGCCGCGCCAGCTCACCGAGCTGACTGCCAGCATCCGCGCGCTGCGCAGCCCCGCGCTGCTGATTGCGGTGGACCATGAGGGCGGACGTGTGCAGCGTTTCCGTGACGGATTTACCCGCATTCCGGCGATGCGTGAACTGGGCAAGATCTGGGATGAACACCCCAAGCGCGCCAAGCATCTGGCGCAGCACGCGGGTTATGTACTGGCAGCCGAGTTGCGCGCATGTGGGGTGGATTTCAGTTTTACGCCGGTACTTGATGTGGATTTCGGCAGCAGCGGAGTAATCGGCGACCGCGCGTTCCATTCCGACCCTCAGGCCATCGCCGAGCTGGCGCACAGCCTGCTGGTGGGGATGAGGCACGGCGGCATGCACACGGTGGGCAAACATTTTCCGGGACACGGTTTTGTGCGCGCCGATTCGCACCTGGAAATTCCGGTGGATGAGCGCAGCTATACCGACATTGAGCTGTGCGACCTGGTTCCGTTCCGCCAGATGGTGAATTACGGCCTGACTGCAGTCATGCCCGCCCACGTGATCTATCCCAAGGTGGATAAGTATCCGGCGGGTTTTTCGAAAATATGGCTGAAGGATGTGCTGCGCGGTGAGCTGGGTTTCGAGGGGTGCATTTTCAGCGACGACCTCAGCATGGAAGGCGCGACCGTAGCGGGCGGCATCGTGCAACGTGCCGAAGCGGCGCTGCAAGCCGGCTGCGACATGGTGCTGGTATGCAACAGGCCCGATCTGGCGGATGAACTGCTGGCCGGGCTGAGCTGGGAGATGCCGGCAACCGGCAAGGCGCGCCTGGCGCAGATGCGTGGCCGCCCCCACGCGGGTACGCTGGTGCAGCTGCACGAGCAGACTGAATTCGTGAAGGCGGTGCACGAAGTTGCCAGCATAGGCACAGGCACTGCCGAGCTGCCGCTGGCATAGCAGCCTCGTCTAGTGGAGTGTCTTCAATCGGGGTGCTTTTGCAATTTCACGGCGCACTTGCGATAATCCGGTGCCGGCGCATTGCGCCTGGCAAGCATAAAAATAACCTGGCACGAACATCCATATGAGTGAATTACAGATCAGCCTGCTGGGCATCGGCATCGCCGTGGTGCTTGCGCTGTATGGCTACAGCGTGTGGCAGCAGCGGCAGTATCGGCGCAAGTTCGGCGCAACCTTCAATCCTGAACGTAAAGATGCGCTCTATCAGGCATCTCCGGAAAGGTCGGCCACAGAAGAGGCCGGCACGGAAGCGCCGAAGGACGAGCTGCTTAATGATACGGGGGCGAATCCTGCCGCCGTGACAACTGAGACAACTATTGCCGCCGAGGCACCACCCGCCGAGCCGCAGCGCATACATGCAGTGGACGGCATATGCACGCAGCTGGATGAGGCGACGGACTATATTGCCGTGCTGTCGCTCAAGTCGCCGGCAGGCGCCCATGCGTTGGATCCGCTCTGGCAGCAGCGTTTCGATTTCGGCAAGAACGTGCATGCATGCGGCTTGAACGCAGCGAGCGGCGCGTGGGAAAAAGTGATTGCAGAAAGCCCGACGCACTATTCCGCTTTCAAGCTGGCGCTGCAGCTGGTTGACCGCTCCGGCGCAGTGAGCGAAGGCCGGCTGACGGATTTCCACGATCTGGTGCGCAACATAGGCACGCAGTTGCAGGCGGAAATGGACATACCTGAAACAGCCGCAGCCGCCGCGCGTGCGCAGGAGCTGGATGCGTTCTGTGCCGTGGTTGACCGGATGATCGGGCTGAACATCCTGCCCAGCGGTGAACGCCAGTTGTCCGGCACCGAAGTCGCGCGGGTTGCCAGGCTGCATGGCTTCACGTTGCAGGCTGATGGCACCTTCCATTTGCTCGATGAAGCCGGCAATACCCGGTTTGTGCTGAGCGATTTTGACAATACCCCGTACCAGCACCACACCCTCAATCAGCTGCAGATCGCCGGCCTGACCATGCTGCTGGACGTGCCGCGCGTGGATCAGCCCGCGCAAAGCTTCGACGAAATGGCGGTGCTGGCGCGGCAACTGGCGATGGATCTGCATGCGGCCATGGTGGACAACTTCGGCGTGGCTTTGGGCGAGCCCAGCATTGCCAAGATTTGCGCGCGGGTGGCTGCCATCGAAAGCCGGATGCTGGCCGGCAGCGTGGTGCCCGGCAGCGCCCGGGCACGCAGGCTGTTCGCGTAGTTTTCTGATGGCCATGCACGAGACCGTGGCGCAACGCATCGCGGCCTTGCGCGCGGAAATCGAGAAGCACAATTACCAGTATTACGTGCTGGACACCCCGCTGATTCCCGATGCGGAATACGACAGGCTGTTCCGCGAATTGCAGCAGCTGGAAGCGCAGCACCCCGAATTCGCCACCCACGATTCCCCCACCTGCCGCGTCGGCGGGAAAATTCTCGATGCTTTCACGCCTGTGCGCCATGCCGTGCCGATGCTCTCGATCCGCACCGAGACCGACATCAGCGATGCAGGCGCGCTCGCCTTCGATGCGCGGGTGCGGCGCGAACTGGGCGACCCGGATGCGGTGGTCGAATATGCCTGCGAGCTGAAATTCGACGGTCTGGCCATTAACCTGCGCTATGAGCGCGGCGTGCTGGTGCAGGCCGCCACACGCGGTGATGGCGAGACCGGCGAGGATGTGACGCAGAACGTGCGCACCATCCATTGCATTCCCTTGCATCTCAGAGGCTGTAAGGCCGATATATTGGAAGTGCGCGGCGAGGTCTATATGAGCCGCCGCGATTTCGAGCGCTACAACGAGAAGCAGCGCGCGCAGGGCTTGCCCACGCTGGTGAATCCGCGCAACGGCGCTGCAGGCAGCATACGCCAGCTCGATCCGGCACTTGCCGCGCGACGCCCGTTGTCATTCTTTGCTTACGGCCTGGGAGAGGTGCGCGGCTGGGCTTTGCCGGAGACGCATAGCGCGGTGTTGGACGCGCTGGGCAAGATGGGTGTACCGGTGAGCGACGAACGCGCTGTGGTGCGAGGAGCAGAAGGGCTGGTGGAATTCCATCGCCGCGTCGCGGCCAAGCGCGACCAGTTGCCGTTTGACATAGACGGCGTAGTGTACAAGGTCAATAGTCTCGCGTTCCAGGCGCAGCTCGGTTTTGTGACGCGGGAGCCGCGCTGGGCAGTGGCGCACAAATACCCGGCGGAAGAGCAGATGACCGTGGTGCGCGATATCGACATTCAGGTTGGGCGCACCGGCAAGCTGACGCCGGTGGCAAAACTGGAACCGGTATTCGTCGGCGGCACCACGGTCAGCAACGCCACGCTGCACAACGAGGACGAGACGCGGCGCAAGGACGTGCGCATTGGCGACACGGTCATCGTGCGCCGTGCGGGCGACGTGATACCGGAAGTGGTGGGCGTAATGCTCGACCGGCGCCCGGCTAATGCCGGCGAGCCGTTTGATTTGTTCAAACGGTTGGGCGGAAAATGCCCGGTATGCGGCAGCGCCATCGTGCGCGAGGAGGGCGAGGCTGACTGGCGCTGCACCGGCGGCCTGTTCTGCCCTGCGCAGCGCAAGAGGGCGCTGCTGCACTTCGCCAGCCGCCGTGCGCTGGATATCGAAGGGCTGGGGGATAAGCTGGTGGAGCAATTGGTGGATACGCATCTCCTAGATACGCCCGCCGATATCTATGACAAGCGGAAGCTGGATTTGCAGACGCTGGCGGATCTGGATCGGATGGGAGAGAAGTCTGCGCAGAATTTGCTGGATGCGATCGAACACAGCAAGCAGACCACGCTGGCCCGCTTCATCTACGCGCTGGGCATCAGCAATGTAGGCGAGACGACGGCTAAGGATCTGGCACGCCACTTTGGCACACTGGCGAATCTCATGGCGGCGGATGAGGCACGCCTGCAGCAGGTGCCAGATGTGGGGCCTATCGTGGCGCAAAGCATTACGGCATTCTTTGCCGAAGCGCACAACCGCGAGGTGATCGAACAGTTACGCGCCAGAGGGGTAAAATGGGCGGAGCATGAAGGTGAACGCGCCGAGGCTTTGCCGCTGAGTGGCATAACTTTTGTTCTGACGGGCACGCTCAGCATGAGTCGCGACGAGGCCAAGGAACGGCTGGAAAAACTGGGCGCAAAGGTGGCAGGTAGCGTGTCGAAGAAGACCCATTATGTGGTGGCGGGAGCAGAGGCGGGCAGCAAGCTTGCCAAGGCGCTGGAGCTGAATATCACAGTGCTGGATGAACAACAATTTTTGCAGATGCTGAAAGAGTGCGAAGCGACATGAAAAACGGGCTTCATCAATTTGATGTGAAGGAGAGGGCGTAGTGAGAAAGGTGACTAAAGCTGTCTTTCCCGTGGCTGGGTTGGGCAGCCGCTTCCTGCCCGCTACCAAGGCTAGTCCCAAGGAGATGATGCCGGTGGTGGACAAGCCGCTGATTCAGTATGCGGTGGAAGAGGCGGTGGCGGCGGGCATCACCGACATGGTGTTCATCACCGGGCGCAACAAGCGCGCCATCGAAGACCATTTTGACACTGCTTACGAGATTGAAGCGGAACTTGCGGCACGCGGCAAGACCGAGCTGTTGCGCGCGGTGCAGGAGGTCATCCCGAAGCACGTGAATTGCATTTACATTCGCCAGTCTGAGCCGCTCGGGCTGGGCCATGCGGTGCTGTGTGCGCAACCGGTGGTGCAGGATGAGCCGTTTGCGGTGATTCTTGCCGACGATTTGATTGATGGCGAGATACCCATCATGAAGCAGATGGTGGAGGTGTATGGGCGTTATGGCTGCTCGGTGCTGGGGGTGCAGGATGTACCGCGCGCACAGACCGGGCAATATGGCATCGTCAGCAGCAGCAAGCTGGAAGAGGATGTGGAGCAGGTGCACGGCATTGTCGAGAAGCCCAGCCCGGAAGCGGCGCCTTCCACCCTGGCGGTGGTCGGGCGCTATGTGCTGACATCGCGCATCTTTCATCATCTGACACAAGTGCAGGCAGGTGCAGGCGGCGAAATCCAGTTGACCGACGGTATAGCGGCATTGTTGCAGGAAGAGAAATTCCTGGCCTATCGCTTTGATGGCATTCGTTACGATTGCGGCTCCAAGCTGGGTTATCTCAAGGCAACGGTGGCGTTCGGCCTGAAGCATCCGGAGCTGAGCGGAGAGTTTGCCGCTTACCTGGCAACGATTAAATGCTAATCTCCGATCAGCAGGCACGCGACACCCTGCAACAGGCCGAACTGATCTGTTCTGCGGAAGAGGTGCGTGCGGCTGTGGTGCGCGTTGCGCAGGAAATTAATGCTGCGCTGGCAGGCGCGCACCCGTTGGTGTTGTCGGTGATGGGCGGGGCGGTAGTGTTCACCGGCCAGCTGTTGCCGATGCTCACCTTTCCGCTCGACTTCGATTATGTGCATGTATCGCGCTATGGCAGCAGCCAGCAGGGGGGAACATTGCACTGGAAGGTCGAGCCGCGCGAAAATGTGCGCGGCAAGGTGGTGCTGGTTCTGGACGACGTCCTCGACGAGGGCGAAACGCTGGCTGCAATCAGGCAGCGCGTGATGGACCTGGGGGCCGCCGGGTTTTACTGTGCAGTGTTTGCCGACAAGCGAAATGGCCGAGTCAAGCCAATCCGCGCCGATTTTGTCGGAATGGAACTGCCGAACCGTTTTGTGTTCGGTTTTGGCATGGATATTCATGGTGCGTGGCGCAACCTGCCCGCGATTTATGCAGTGTCCGAGAGTGGCGGAACACCCGGGACTGGCGAAACGTCCCCGAATGACGAAACAAGGAAAAAGTAGAATGCTGGCAATTATTGGTGGTACAGGACTGACCCAGTTGGCGAATCTGGTAATTTCACATCGCCAGGTGATGCGCACGCCGTATGGCGAGCCTTCCGGTGCGATCACTTTCGGCCATTTGCAGCAGCACGAGGTGATGTTCATTGCGCGCCACGGCTACGGGCATACCATCCCGCCGCATGAGGTGAATTACCGCGCAAACCTGTGGGCGTTGCACGATCAGGGTGCGAAGCGCGTGATCTCGGTGGCGGCGGTGGGGGGGATACGCGCCGACCTGTCGCCCGGCGATATCGTCGTACCGGATCAGATCATCGACTATACCTACGGACGGCAATTTACCTACTTTGACGGAAAAGACCGATCGGTGACGCACATCGATTTTACCCGGCCTTATACCCAGGAACTGCGCCAGCAGATACTCGATGCCGCGAAGCGCGCCAACGAGGCTTGTCGGGATGGCGGCGTGTATGCCGCCACGCAGGGTCCGCGCCTGGAGACGGCGGCGGAGGTCAATCGCCTGGAGCGTGATGGCGCTGATATGGCTGGCATGACCTGCATGCCGGAAGCTGCACTGGCCCGGGAGCTCGGCCTGAGTTACGCCACGATTGCGGTGGTGGTGAATCATGCTGCCGGACGCGGCAGCAGCCGCGATGGCGTGCATCTGGAGAGTATCAGCACGGTGGTGCAGCCTGCCATGGCGCGCGTGCGCAACATTCTGGAATGCGTGGTGGGAAGCGATGGCGATTAAAGAAGTGCTGCGCATGGGAGATGTGCGCCTGTTGCGCCGGGCGGACGAGGTGACTGCATTTGATACGCCGGATCTACACGCCTTGCTGACTGATATGTACAACACGATGCGCGCGCTGGAGGGGGCGGGACTGGCTGCGCCACAGATCGGCGTAAACCTGCGCGTGGTAATTTTTGGCGTGGATAGCAACCCGCGCTATCCCGAGGCAGAAACGGTTCCGCACACGGTATTGATCAATCCCGTCATCACCCCTGCAGGTAATGACATGGAAGAAGGATGGGAAGGATGTCTGAGTGTGCCGGGAATGCGCGGGCTGGTGCCACGCTATGCAACCATCCGCTATCAGGGGCAAGACCAGTCTGGTGCGCCGATAGACCGTACTGTGCGTGGCTTCCACGCCCGCGTGGTGCAGCACGAGTGCGACCATCTGGATGGAATTCTATATCCGATGCGCGTGAAAGATATGCGCTTCTTTGGGTTTCAAGATGTATTATTCCCTGATGGGCAATATCCTTTAAGTGAATGATGTATATCGAAAAATAGACGAATTGAAACCAGCCGAGACAGCATGAAACAGGGCTTGCAGTTTCTAGAAAAATTGTGTAACGTTGTGGGTAATTCATGCTGTTACCCAATTTCTGATGTGGGTAACGTTTTTGGAGCCCACTATGTCGCTGAAAAAATCCGATATCGAAGCCGCAAAACCGCAGGACAAGCCCTATCGCTTGGCTGACCGCGATGGTCTCTATCTGGATGTCCGCGCCAAGTCGAAATCCTGGCGCTACCGCTACCGCTTTGCCGGCAAGGAAAATATATGCACCCTCGGGCGTTATCCCGAAATGGGGCGCGACGAAGCGCGCGAAGCGCTGATCGCAGTACGCAAACTGCTGGCGCAAGGCAAGGACCCGAGCAAGGAAAAAAAGCTGGAGCGTATTCGCGCTGGCCACCAGAACGCACAAACCTTTCGCGCCATCTTTGATGAATGGGTTGCCTCGCGCACTTGGGCCGAATCGACCAAGCGCAACCGTCTGGCGCAGATCGAATTCCATGTCCTGCCATACCTGGGGCCGCTGCCTGTGCGGGAAATCACTTCCATGCACGTCCTCGACGTATTGCGCCGGGCGGGAAAGCCTGCGCAAAGCACCAAGAAGGCGGGCAGGGGTGCACGGGTGCGCGATGTCGGCAGCCCGAACGTTGCCCGCCGGTTACGCCATTACATTGCCAGCGTCTTCAATGTAGCCATTGCCACTGGACGCGCCGACAACAATCCTGCAGGCTCGCTACGCGAAGTGCTCACACCGGCCGTCAAGGCTGCGCACAAAACCCCGTTGAAGCCCAAGCAGATCGGCGAATTCTTGCGCGCCCTCGACGGCTACCGTGGTGATCCCAAGACGGTATTGGCATTCCGTCTGCTGTGGTGGTCTATGCTTCGGCCAGGGGAGGTGGTTGCGGCTCATTGGGATGAGTTCGATTTGGAGGCGGCGACATGGACTATCCCGCGCGCGCGGATGAAGCATAAGAACCCGCACCTCCCGCCGCACATCGTCCCCTTGCCGCACCAGGCAGTAGAAAAGCTTCAAGCGTGGAAAGACTTTACAGGAGGCATCGGGCACCTGTTCCCGCACCGCGACAAGCCCGGAACTCCCATGATAGCCAGCACACTTGGCAAGGTGCATGCGCGCATGAAGGGCCTCGATTTTGCATACTCGCCACACGCGACCCGCACCACCGCCTCGACACACTTGAACCAGTTGGGATACCGCTACGATGCCATCGAAAAGCAGCTCGATCACGAAGACCGCGACGCGATCCGCCGCGCATACAACCGGGCCGACTATCTCGACGAGCGGCGCCAGATGATGCAGCAGTGGGCGGATATGTTGGATGAATGGAAGTCTGGCGGGAAGGTGATTCCCGTTGGCGTACGCAAGAGCAGCACGGCGACCTGACCGTTTCAGGCAAAGCGGGGCGGCACGATGCGGACACACCGCGCCACCCCTACCACAATGTAGCACCCAACATCAAAGGAGACATACATCATGGATAACGGCAATTTTACATTAACAAGCACCGAAGAAACGCGCGCCGGGGCGATGGCCTGCCTGGAAGCACTGCGGGCCATACAAAAAATTGCGGAAGATCCCAACCCCGATCGTTCGAAAGCAGGGTGGTGGCTCGAAAAAGATAACGCAGTAGCGGTCATGCTTCGTGCGGCGGGGAATCCGGGCGGTTTCATGGCGGGTTTTATTGCCACTCTTGCTGAGTATGTAAAGGACGATCTCTCTAGCGTCGGTTGCTATCCAGATGGTTGGGAAAAGCCGGAAGCCGCCATGACAGACGAGGAAAAGATAGCTTCGCGTGTCAGGCTTGATGAAGAGGTGGCGAGTACTGTTGAGAATGGCTGCGTTACCGAAGAAGAAAAAGAGCAGTCATATCAAGAAGCCGCTGCGCAGGCCAGAAAATCAATTAGTGAGATGTTCAACAGCGCGAAAAACTTTGGGAGCGCATGCGCGAGGCATGTCACGAAAATAGCACCTATCCTGGTGGTGGACGCAGACGGCTATTCTTTCGGAGAAAAAACGGCGGAAAAAATCGGCCAATCGATCACTGCATTGGGCGAAATTATCAGGGGCGGCGAGATTGTGTTTTTCCCTGCAATCCACGAGCAGTGCCGCAACGAGATCGTGGCCAAAGCATTCCAAGGGTGCCGGTACTATTTTACCGAGACTGAAATGGAAGCCAATATCCAGAGGTTCATGACCGAATCGCTTGCAGCCAAAAGCGATGCAGAGACAACAGTTTCCGCTTGAGGCAATGTCCGGCCAGACACCCTGGCCGGACCGCCGCGTTAGCGGCGCAAGCGCGAATATTTACTGGCATTACATCAACCAAGAGGCTGACATGGAGAATAGCAATTATCCAAGCTACATTACGAAGGATGTCATTGCTGCGCATGAAAGGGTTGTGCACGACTGGGGAGAGGAAGGCGACATCGTGGCGCGGCGACTGATCTTTCGCCCGTGCATGGAAAAGGTATATCGGGATGTCGGCAAGCTGCTTAATGGACTGCCAGAGGCGCCTGGCCCATCAGGAAGCGTGGGGACGCCATGGGATTGGTTTCTCGAAATTATGGTCACGGTGGAGGGCGAATACAATTGGATTTCCAAGACTATTAAGCCGGCGCGAAAGGAACTGAAACAGCGCATGAAAAAAATCCATAGTTCAGGTGCACAGTTACTGACAGACTTGAAATGGGCGCTGGGTGGCAGTGATAGGTGGCTCAATCATTTGCAATATAACCGCTCGCAATATCACGGATTGAGTCTCCCCGATGAGTTTGAGTTCGAAATGGTCGAAAAACTTGAAAAAATTATTGAGGCTGCCTCAACGTGGGATGGAAAATCGGCTTATGATGAATTCGCTGCGATTTGTGAGGGAGGGGTTTTTAAGAAGTCGTCACCCGAGATTCATTATGCGAAATCGGTGTACGGTCTTCTTCGCCATGCTTGCGAGCATGGCTCGTATGGATTTCCGGCAGTTGAGAAATTCCGCCTTCCATATCTGCTTTCCTACGATAACTATGCCCGCATTACTCGTGCCGCCCTCGATTTGCCTGACGATCTTGGGCCGTACAGGCGACCGTTTTCTGGTGAAGACTTGCGGTTGGCAAAGGCATTTTCCAAAACTACCCCGTAGTTTTTCGCTCACCGAATAACTTAAAATCCTACGGATTATATTAAGCACATAGAAGCGGCATGATGCGCCTTGTATCACCAAGTACGAGGAGCAGCCATGCAAACCAAACGCAACACAATCCCCGACGCATTGCGTCATTTCGATTCCCTTCCCGATAGCGCCTACGTGCGCAGCCGTGTTGTCCAGGGGCTGCTGTCATGCTCACGCGCGACAGTTCACCGTCGAGTCGCTGACGGAACGCTGCCAGCGCCTACCCACCCTTCACCGGGCATAGCGGCCTTCAAAGTCGGTGATCTGCGCCGCGCCCTTGCCGCGAGGGGCTAATCATGAACTACAGGGCCACCCCGCGAGGAATGAACGGAATGAGCGAAAACCTCAACAAAACTACCAGACCCGTTGCCCTGGAGGATGTCATCGCCAACGGCAATAGGGCGCAGCGCAGATTCGCCAAGAAGAAACTCGCAGCAATACCGCGCAGCAAATCCAAGAAATGAGCAGGGCCCGCACTGGAGCCTGGAAAGCGCGGGCGGAGCACAAACGCACAGGGCGTGGCTTCATGCAGATGCTCGCCAAAACCAATCAGCGTCGCACCGATAAAAAATGCGCGATCAAGCGCGCAACGGTGGCAAAGATAAAGGGAAGCTAACATGGCCAACAACGAAACAAAGGTTGTCGTCACCGCCAATACCGCACAAGCAGAATCATCGATCAAGACGTTTGGCCAATCGCTGGATTTGACGACACGCAGCATGCTCAACCTAAGCGGAATGGCCGGTACGCTGGGCGGCGCACTGAGCATCACAGCCTTTGCGGGATTCATCAAGAGCAGCATTGATGCTGCCGATCAACTCTCCAAGCTCGCGCAGAAGACCGGCACCACGGTGGAAGCGCTCGCCGGGCTGAAATTTGCCGCCGAACAAAACGATGTATCGCTGGAATCCACCGCGAACGCCGCCAAGAAGCTCGCCACCAACATCGCAGACAATCCGGAGCTGTTCAAAAAGTTCGGCATCACCGCCAAAGACACCACCGGAGCTTTGGTGCAGATGGCCGACATCTTCGCAGCCATGCCGGACGGCGTGGAGAAATCAGCTCTCGCAACCAAGCTATTGGGGAAGGCGCTTGGGGATGAAATGATCCCGTTCCTGAACCAGGGCAGCGCCGAGCTGCAGAGGCTCATTGAAAAGGGGCAGGAGTACAACCCGGTAACGGAAGAAAGCGCGAAGCAGGCCCAGGCGTTCAACGACCAGCTAAAGGAGTTGCAGTCCAGTTCAGCCACGCTGGGCGTGACGATTGCGGGCGAATTGCTGCCAAAGATGAACGAACTGCTCGCGCAGATGATCGAGGGCAAAAAGATATTCGGCGGATTCTGGAGCGCGATGATCGGAGCCGGTGCGATGGACCCGGTAAAAACATGGGGGCAGCACGCAAAGGAATTGCGCGCAGAACTCGAAAAGCTCGAAGGCGACCGCGCGAAGAGGCTCGGCGCCGGGATGGGCACGAACCTGATCGACACACAAATCGCCGCCGCCAGGCAGAAACTGGAATGGGCGAAATATAACCAGAATCAGGAAGCGCTTGCTGCACTTCCGCCCGGAGGTTACCGGGACGAGGCCGCTCGTTTGTTGGGAAATGCAAAAAACAAGAACGACGGGAAAGGGATATCCCTGTACGGCGCGCTGGGTGGAGACAGTAAAGACGACAAGGTCTTAAAGGCGCCGAAAGATTTCAACCCGGACGCCGATTACCAGTTCGCTATCGATGAGGCGCGGCGCAAGAACAACAAAAAGGCGCAGGAAGATTACCTGCGCGATATGGTCAAAGCGGAGGAAGACGCTAACCGCGAATTGCAGCGCAGCGCGCTGGAGGCGCAGGCGATCATCTTCGATGTCGATCCAATCGCGAAAGCGACTCACGAATGGGAGAAGCTCACTGCGCTGAAGGAGCGCGGCCTGCTCACGGATGAGCAGATCGGCAAGGCGTATGCCAAGACATTCGGCGAGAACATGGAACAGATGAGTCAGTACGGCAAGCGATTTGCAGAAAATATCCAGCGCAATCTGGGGGACGTTTTATACGATGGGCTTAACGGAAAATTCGACAGCATAGGGGATTCGTTCAAGCAAATGCTTGAACGCATGGCGGCTGATGCGGCAGCGGCGCAACTGGCCAAGAAGTTGGTCGGAGATATGGCGACCACTGGCAATGCTGGAGGATGGGTTGGTGATTTAATGAGTATGTTCTCTGGCGGAAATCCGTTTAGCGGTGGAGGCGGATGGAGCGGCACAGGAACAGCAGCGTCGAACGGAACAGAAGCTGTTTTAGCCAGCCTTGGCCTGCCTGGGTATGGTGGAACTTTTGCAACCGGCATCGACTACGTTCCACGCGACATGCTGGCCTTCATTCATAAGGGCGAGCGCGTCGTGCCGGCGGCGCAGAATAACGGAAGCGCAGGCGGTATCGTCTATTCCCCAGTCAACAACATAAGCATTGATTCGCGCACGGACCAGGCCGAGGTTCATCGGCTGGTATCGAATGCTATCCGGCAAGGAAATGCTGAGCTTGTTGACAAGCTGCAGCGCGCAGGGGCGCTGGCGTGATCCTCCATCCCGCATTGCAGGGAGCCACCAAGACTGGCGAATGTAAGCCACGTTCGGTCTGGTCGCCGATCTTACCGGTTCGTACTAGCAAGCATGGCTATTGACCAATTACTCTCACGGTTGGATGGTGTTAAACGCACCGGTAAAGACCGTTGGATGGCACGCTGCCCAGCGCATGAGGATAAGCGCGCATCGCTGGCGATAACTGAGCTTGGTGATGGACGGGTGCTCTGTCATTGCTTCGCGCTCTGCGATGTTCAATCCGTTCTATCGGCTGTTGGCCTTGAGTTTGACGCGCTGTTTCCTGAGCGTGCCGTTGATACGCATTGCAAGGTTGAGCGCAGGCCATTCCCCGCATCTGACGTGCTGCGTGCAATCGCTTTTGAGGCGCGCATCGTGAGCTTGGCAGCACTCGACATGGCGCATGGCAGAACGCTATCAGAAGAGGCGCGCACGCGTTTGCTGTTGGCTAACCAGCGCATTGCTGGCGGACTTTCAGCGGGTGGGCTGTCATGAAAGAAGTTGGCGACTCGATAGGCAAACTCGATGCGCTCCTGGAGCGCGAAACTAAAGTAGCAGAGAAAAAACGTAACGCAATCGCAGCGACACCATCCGGCGCGCTGGCGTTATCCGAGGATTCGCTTGCGTCCGCGTACGAAGAAAAATATGCAGGCCGCCTTCTCTATGCGCACAAATTAGGGCGATGGTATATCTACGATCCAAAAACAGGGGCGTGGCGTGTTGATACGATGGAGCGAGTCCAGCACTGGGTAAGGGAATTCGTTCGTAGCCTCAACTCCGAACAGAGGGAAAAATGGGCCAAGGCTTCTATCGTGTCTGCGGTGGATCAATACTGTCGCCGCGCCCCTGCGATGGCGCGCTCAGGCGATGAATTTGACGCTGATACTTGGCTGCTCGGGACACCATCCGGCGTGCTGGATTTGCGCACTTCAACGATGCTACAAAAATCACCGGAACATTATGTCAGTAAACGTACCTCTGTTTCGCCGTGCGCAAGCGAGCCAACGCTCTGGCTGACATTTCTTAAGCAGGCAACCGGCGGAGACAAGGATCTGATTGATTATCTCCAGCGTCTTGCTGGGTACTGTTTGACAGGCGAAACAAGGGAAGAGGTGCTGGTATTTATGCACGGCCCCGGCGGCAACGGCAAGGGCGTGTTTATGAATGTGCTGCGAGACATTTTGGGAGAGTATGCGCGCCAGGCACCGATGCAGATTTTCCTCGCCAACAACGGCGACCGCCACCCGACAGAGCTTGCCGCCCTATTTGGCGCGCGCCTGGTGCTGGCAAGCGAAAGCCCCGAGGGGCGGCGCTGGGATGAAGAGCGTATCAAATCTTTGACCGGGCGCGATGCCATCTCTGCGCGATTTATGAATCGTGACTTTTTCGAGTTCATCCCTCGCTTCAAATTGCTGGTTGCATCCAACCACAAACCCAGGATTAAAACTGTTGACGATGCTTGGCGCAGGCGGCTTCACCTCGTCCCCTTCACCCGCAAACCCGAACAACCAGACCCGGGGCTTAAGGACAAGCTGCGTGGGGAGTATCCGTCAATCTTGCAATGGATGATCGACGGCGCCGAGTGGTGGTCAAGGGAGGGTCTGGTGCCACCAGCAACGATTACTGAAGCGACAGCCGAGTATTTCAGGGAAGAGGATGTTATCGGCCTATGGTTTGCCGAGCGCTGCGACAAGTGCGACAGCGTCACTTACACCGAACGCAGCCAGCTTTACCATTCTTATGAGGCATGGTGCCGTGGTATGGGGCACGCAGCCGCAACCATGCACTCAATGACGCGATGGTTAACTCAGAATGGTTTTGAGCAGCACAGCACTAATAAGACCCGCCCCATCAAAGGGGTGGTGTTGAAACCGCTGGATAGCTGAAATGGTTATTTGCGCACTTGCGCACTTTGCGCAGCGTTTTCCCGTTAATCGGCTATAGGGCATTTTTTGCAATAAGTCTCAAAACAAGTGCGCAAAGTGCGCAAGTGGCGCATTTCTTTATACGCGGGCGCGCACCCCCGCGCATTAGGGAAACATCCCGAAAATGCTGCGCAAAGTGCGCAAGTGCGCAAAGGCATCACCTGCATCACACCACTCGAAAGGAAGCAAGATGAGTCACGCTATTGATAGATCATCTGTCGAACTCTCCGCATATCTGCTGGAGCGGCGCAGTTTATTTTCTCGGCTTTCCGGCATCGAAACACTTTCCAATAAGTTCCGCGAAGCATGCCGCGATGTCATATCAGCCATGGATCAGTATCAGTCTCGCGATGAAGGTGAGGCGATGCATGAATTAGAGGCGGCCCTGCATCAATGGGTTCGTGTCGGCAATAACGAGTGGCTGCTGCACGACGATAGCTTGGAGGTGGGGTCATGCTGAACTTGCGCGTAACGATAACCGGCCTTGATGCCGTCAAGAAGACCATCGCCGACCTAGAAAAACAGACGCGCTACGCCACAGCCGTGGCGCTGACCCGCACGGCCAAGGCCGTCAAGGATGGGATGCCAGCGGTAATGGAGCGCGAACTCGACAGGCCTACCCCGTTCTCCAAGCGAGGCTTGTTCGTGCAGCCTGCGCGCCCCATCGACTTGAAGGCGGTAGTTGGGTTTATGGATCGCCAGGCATCCTATCTGAAATACCAGATCGCTGGCGGCGCACGCATGCCAACAGCACGCGGCATCAAGCTGCCTGGCAATGTCGAGCTTAATTCATTTGGCAACATCCCCAAGGGGTTGATCGACAAGCTCAAGCAGGCGGCGCAGTCTGGCCTGCTGTCAAAGGCTATCGGCAAGAAGTTGGGCGTTGGCGATCGGCGCAAGGGTGCTGCACCTATCCAGCTCTTTCTCGGCAAGCCCATCGGGCGCGGATGGGAGAAGGCGCCAATGGGTATATGGCGGCGCGTGCCTGGCAGCCCAGGCAAGTTGATCCCCGTGATCCTCTTCGAAGATACGCCAGCCAAGTACAAGCCGCGCTTCAAGTTCCACGAAGCGGCAGCATCCATTGTGCGACGCGAATGGGATCGGCAGTTCGCCAACGCCTTTGCCGAAGCCATGAGGACGGCCAAATGATCAAGGTACTCCGCCAGCTTTTCCAAGTACGGGTTATTCGCACCGCGTTTTTTGTTTAGTTTTATCAATGCACTAGGTTTCATTAAGCAGTACTTATCCACCACTACAGAAAGGAAATATCATGCAACAGAGCCCCGTAATATCTACCCACCATCGCCAGCGGCGCGTCCCGGCTGCCATCGCCCATGCCGCGCTTGCCCACGAAGAAGCAAGCAAGGTTAATCCGACAGAGGGCTTTCGCAGCTTTGGTGAATTCGTCTATCAAGTAAAGCAGGCATGCACCGGCCCCGCTGCCGACCCACGTCTGGTACGCGCAGCAACCACCTTCGGAAGCGAGGGCGTTGGCCCATCGGGCGACTATGCGGTTCCTTCGGCGTTCGCACAAGAAATTGCCAGCCTCGCTTACAGCGAAGGGTCGCTGCTGCCGCTGTGCAGCGAGTTGCCGATCAGCAGCAGCACCGTCGATATTCCGCGCGACGAAACCACGCCCTGGGGGTCAACCGGCATCGTCGCCGCATGGGAAGGCGAAGGCGGGCAATCCGCACAGAGTAAGCCTGACCTTGATTCAACCTCATGCCGCCTGCGGAAACTGAAGACACTTGTGCCGATTACCGACGAACTGTTGGAAGACTCGCCGGCAATGGAAGGCTATCTCAAGCGCGTGATGAGTGCCGCCATATGCTGGAAGATAAACGACGCGATCATCAACGGCACCGGCGCAGGGGTTCCGCTTGGCATCCTCAAGGCACCTTCCTTGATAGTGCAAGCCAAGGAAGGTGCGCAGACCGCAGACACCATCAACGCTGCGAACGTGACGAACATGCTATCCCGCGCGATTCTGACCGGAGGCGGCAATATCGTCTGGCTCATCAATCCTGATGCCTATGGGCAGGTGATGAGCCTCGTCTTGAATGAGTCGCCAATCTGGACACCCGGCACCAGCGTCGATGCACCCAACGGCCTGCTGCTTGGCCGCCCCATTGTGCTGACGGATGCCTGCCAGACCTTGGGCGATCAAGGGGACATCATCCTGGCAAATATGAGCGGATATCAGGCTGTCACCCGTGCAGGCGGTGCCGTGCTCGCGAGCAGCATGCATCTGTGGTTTGACCAGGACATTACCGCTTTTCGCCTGACGTTCCGTATGGATGGCCAGCCGCTGTTGTCGGCAGCAGTCACCCCGCCCCATAGCACGGTAACGCGCAGCCATTTTGTCACCCTGGCCGTACGTGCCTAAAACACGGGCCGGAATAACACCGGCCCATTGATGAAAGGAAACACATCATGCAAAACAACATACCAAACGAAATTCTTGAGTACGTCAACAAGAAAGGCATCCTTGAGCGCATTGCGGAAACGCAACAGGCGGAGCGCGAAGAAGAACGCGTCCGCCTGGCAGAAGAAATTATTGCCCTCAAGAAACACGAAGCCGAAATACTGCCGCCCCTACTGGAGCGCCAGCGTAACGCCAGAGCAGCTCTGGAGGCCGCAGAAGTCGCGCTGCAGCAAGCCCGCGTGGAACTTGCCGAAGCCAATTCACAGGTTATTGCCGCTGACACAAGTTTCCGTATAGAGCGGCGCCACAACCTGCTTGCCGGGCTGGCCGATCCGCGTATCCATGGCGCCATCACTCAGCTGCTCAACTTCGATGAAAAGGCCCGCCAGGGTGGGTTTAGCGCTTGGACACAGACCGAGAAAAAATGGGACGGTGATAAGACAAAGATTGAGTGCAACAACTCCGATGTGCTGGAAGCGGTTCGCGCTCAAATCCGCAAGGCCGTCACCGATCTGGAAGCGCTGTTATACGCGCCCCGCCCGGCCAACCTGTCCGAAATCCTGGAAGCGGCGCTATCTGCAGGCGAGGCCGCCTGCCATCGCATCGGCGTCACCGTGCACCGCGCCGACCACCTGGCAAGCATTACGAAACACTGACGCCATGCGCATCATCGGCCAGACCGAAATCGCCGCCATCTTTGGCGTCACGCCACGCACCATCAACGAATGGCAGGATGCCGGCATGCCCGTTGCCGTACAGGGCGGTCCCGGCGTGCCTGGCGAATACGACAGCGAGGCATGCATCCGCTGGCGGGTTGAGCGTGAAGTCGCCAAGGTGCAGGGGCCGGAAACGCCAAAGGACCGGCTCGCGCGCCTGCAGGGCGACGATCTGGAAATGAAGCTGGCACGCGAACGCGGCAAGCTGATCGAGAAAGCAGCCGTCGAACCGGCCATGCGTGCCGCCATCGTCTCGGCACGCGAGCGCGTGCGCAACGAGCCGGCGCGCATCGCCGCACAAATGGAGAGCCTTGATCGCGCCGGGCGGGAAGCCCTGCTGCGCGATCTCTTGGATGAAGTGCTGACCAAGCTTTCCCGCTGGCAGCAGGTCGGCACATACGATGGCGAACAACAAGCCGATGAATGCGCCGCTTGACCTGACGGGTACGCTCGCTACCGGCTGGGCCGATGCCACGCTGGACGCCCTGATAGCTTCTGTCTGGAGTGAGTTTGCGCCGCCGCCGCGCCTGAGCATCGATGAGTGGGCCGAGCGTTATCGCGAGCTGTCGCCCGAAGAATCGCCGATCCCTGGCCCCTATTCGCTCGAATATACGCCCGTGCTGCGCGAAATCCTGCGCGCCTGTTCAGATCCCAAGGTGCGCAAAGTAGTGGTGCAGAAATCGGCGCAGCTTGGCTATACCGTCGGTGTTGTCTGCAACGTCATGGGCTATCACGCGCACCAGCGCCCGAGCGTGCAGATTGCCGTATTCCCGCGCGAGAAAAGCGCCAAGGATTTCGCTGCGGAGAAGTTCGACCCCATGGTGCGCGCCACCAAACCACTGGCCGAGCGCATCAGCCTGAAAAGCCGCGCGGCCGGCAACAGCCAGACCCGCAAGCATTATCCTGGCGGCCTGATCAAACTTGTCGGCAGCAACTCGCCCAGCGACGTGAAATCGACCAGCGCCCGCGTGGTGATCGTCGAAGAGCCAGATGATGCCAGTAACAACGTGCGAGGCCAGGGCGACGCCATCAAACTGGCGGAAGAGCGCGCGAAAGCCTACCCCGACCACCTGATCCTGATAGGCGGCACCCCGACCGCGAAGGGCGCGAGCAGCATCGAACAAGAGATACTTGCCAGCGATCAGCGCAAGTTCCATGTGCCATGCCCGCACTGCGGCGACGAACATATCCTCGCATGGGACCACATCATCATCCCCGAGGATGACGAGCAGCCCCGCGAAATCTACGGCCGCTCCCGCTGGGAAGATGCCTTCTACACCTGCCCGGCCTGCGGCACAGCGTGGACTGAAGAAGAACGGCACGACGCCATCCGGCGCGGACATTTTGAGGCGACGGCGCCCGCCACCGCCGCCGTCGGCTTCCTGGTTAACGAGCTGCTGTCCACCTTCGACGGCTCGCGCGTCCCTGTGCTGGCCCGTAAATACCTGGAGGCGAAACACAAACAGGACGAGGGTGATCACAGCGAGATGGTCGCCTTCTGGAATTCCACGCTTGGGCTGCCGTGGGAGTATCGCGGCGAGCTGCCCGAGGAAGACGAACTGCGCGCCCGCGCAGAAGCCTACGCCGAATGGACAGCGCCAGATGGCGGCCTGATCCCCGTGCTCACTGTCGACGTGCAGCATGATCGCCTGGCCGTCACCTGCTGGGTGATCGGTCGCCGCGAGGAAATGTGGCTGGCCTTCTGGGGCGAGCTGCACGGCCAGACTATCGTCCCATTTGCCGGTGCATGGCAGGAACTCGACAACCTTCTGGAAAACACCGTGCGGCACGCCAGCGGTTCCGCTCTGCCAATTGCCGCCGTTGCGCTCGATTCATCGGACGGCCAGACCAGCGGTGCGGTGTATGACTACGTGCGCAAGCGCAACCGCCCGGGCCGCCCCGTGTATGCGATCAAGGGCGCAAGCGATAGCGAGGGAAAAATCGAAATATGGCGCCAGCCGCAGGCGCAATCGATCGAGCCGCACTGGAATGGGCGCAAGTCCGCGAAGTATGGCGTGCATGTGCACATTGTCGGCACGGCCAAGGCGAAAGACAGCATTCTTGGCTGGGCGCAGGAAGGCGGGCGCGTGCGGCTGACCGGCGGCGGCCCGCACCGCATGCACTGGTATGAAAACGTCCGTCCCGACTTTTATGAGCAACTGCTGTCTGAAATCAAAATTCCGATGCGCCAGAACCCAAAGCGGCGCCAATGGAAGAAGCGCACAGACCGGCGCAATGAAGCACTGGATTGCACCGTGTACGCACTCTGGCTGGTGCATGCCCTGCGGCTGCACATACAGAAGCCCGCCTGGTGGGATCACACCGAAGAAAAAATAAGGCAGCGCGGACTGTTCGAGGCGGAAGCTGCTGCGGCAATCCCCCCAATCGAGCCTGCAACAATAAGCGCTGGAGAGACTGACCCGCAAGCGCCAGCGGAGACGGAAGGCGAATACAAACAGCCGGCGCGGCGCAACCGCCCGCGCCAGGGATTCGCTACGCGATGGTGAGCGATTGCATTATCGATTTCATCATGGGTCTCGTGGAAGAAGAAGCACGCAAGGCCGGGATCCACTTCCCGGTCGAAATGCGGAAAGCGATCGACCGTCGCACCCGCAACACATGGGGCGGCAGCGAGCCATATATCGCCCATGGAAGGGAGGCGCGCATCATCGAGCGCAACGAAAAGATCGTCGCGCTGTGGGATGCCGGCAACCATGACGTGCGCATGCTGGCGACCCGCTTCGGGCTTTCGACCAAGCAGGTGCGGCGGATTGTCAGAAAATGAGCAGGCGCCGCTCTTTAATGGAGTTTATACCGCCACTCGAGTAGAGGACTTCGGCCCCATCACCGCGAGAGAGCAGACCCATGGCGGTGATGGGTGGCGTACCTTCCGGTGCTGACCTCCTGGCAGTGACACGGTGCACCCTTACCCGCGAATACGATCATCAAGTGCGGATGGCGTCGCAAAAATCAGCGAAAGTGATAGCGGGTAAAGTTGTGTGTAAACCAATTTTATCCACCTCGAAAACAAGCAACAACAATGGTCTTGGAAGCTATCCAATACCCGATGCGCATACGTGACATGAGGCAGTTTGGTTACTCTGACGTGCTGTTCCCCAACGGCGGCGTGATGGAAGAATAATGGGTATGTCCATCGCAGAATAGTGACTGGCGCGCAATGTGCCACATGTTGTCCGCGATGCTGGGTTAAGCTTGTGCCCTGTAAAATTTCTCCCGGCCATTATGCATAGTGGCTCTGTTATGGAAACTTTCACAGCACCTTAAAGAGCGGTCGATCTAGTGAGCATTCGAGGCATTCACTAGAGTTGCCGGCCAGCCATCATTAGTTCCTCTCAGTTTTGAATAACAAGCAAGTGCGTGGCTCATAGGGCTTGATCGCCGCAAAATGGACGGTCTACTGTAGAGGTGTTACCCTTTAATTGCTATTGGTCGCCAAGGGTGCGCATGCAGAATAAGTTCCCCTTCATCCCGATGATAAACATGGGCGGCACACTTGCTCGCGATTCGACCATAACCCGAGGTTTGAAATTTTTTGATGAGGTAAAAAATGAAAGCAAGACCCAAGGTGATACTTTCGACGCTTGATGCAGAGCGGCTGGACAGGCTTCTGGAATCACTGCCCAGCAGCGCGATCCCGGGCAAGGCAGACCTGGAGGCGGAGCTGGCACGCGCAGAGGTGATGGATCCGAAAAATATTCCACCTTCCGTCGTGACCATGAATTCAACGGTTAAATTCAAGGTTGAATCCTCAACCGAAGAATTCTGCCTGACACTGGTGTACCCCAAAGATGTGAACCCCAGCGGCGGGACGATTTCGATTCTGGCGCCTGTCGGGAGTGCTCTTTTGGGGCTTTCACAGGGAGACACCATCGAATGGCCCCGGCCCGGCGGCGGGATGCAAAAAGTCCAGATTCAAGAAGTTATTTACCAGCCTGAGCGCTCGGGCGAATTCAATCGTTGAGATATGCGGTTGATGGGACGATTCATATTCGGTCGCCCAAGCATCAGTTATCGGCAATCGGTACAAATTCATGCATCCAGAATGAGGAGGCCCCGGCTTGGAAGAGCATTCCCCCATGCGTAACACAGCTGAATATGACTTTGACCAGGCGCGTGTGCGGCAGGTCATTGCCGCGCTTGGCCTGAATGCGGATGAGTACCTGACACGGCAGCTTCGCGCCGGTTTGGCGGGTGGATATGTGGAGGCGCTGGTCGAGGCCTGTCTTTCGAAGCTGGCACACCATCTTGATTTTGCGTCTATCGGGCACGATGATTTTGGTGTGGCTTTCCGGCAGGGGTGGATAGACTACCTGCAATGCTTTGGCTTGAGTTTCGACACTCCCGCTTATTTTGCCGAGCGCATGGCATTTTCTGCTGCCTGTGCCCGCGCCGGTATTTCCCTCGGTCTGTTGCACTTGCAACATAGCCTGATCGTTCAGTCTGTCATCGAACTCCTTGCAGCAAGCGGAAAATCCGCACAAGACCTTCAATTGCTGGCTGTTTATGTCTTGAAGCTTGGCGCGCTGGATGCCTATCTGGCAACCGAAGGTCACCGCGAAGCCAGGATTGACACGCTACAGCAAGCCTTGTCCGAATCGCATGAGGAAGTGTCGCGCTTGCACCATAAGGCTTCGACCGACCAGCTTACTGGTCTGACAAACTTCAGCAGCCTGATGGAGAAATTGGAGCAACAGATCAGGAAAGCCGAGGAGCGGAAACAACCTTTGTGCGTCTTGATGGCCGATTTGGATTTTTTCAAGAAAGTCAACGACACCTACGGCCACATGGCCGGCGATATGGTGTTGCGGCATACAGCGGAGCGGATTCAGGCAGCAGTGCGCGATTTCGATATCGTGGGGCGCTTTGGCGGAGAAGAATTTACCATCATTCTGAAAAATACCGATATCGGTCTGGCGGAAGTCATTGCAGAGCGTATCCGCAATGAAATTGCCGCCGCTCCCATGCATATCAAGGGAACGAATATCAACATTACCATTAGCTTGGGTGGGGCGATGATGAAGCAGGGAGAAACCAGGGAAGCTTTACTCGACCGCGCCGATGCGGCCCTATACGAGGCCAAGCAAACTGGGCGGAATCGCGTGGTGTTTGCCGCAACGTAGGGTACCTGGAATGAATGGTCAGTATTCAGGCCATCGCGCTGCTTGAGGTTTTTCAGTGCAAAATAGTACACATTGCAGATGCGCTCCTTCGCAATAATTTCAGTCTGTTGTCACGGATAATGAACAATCCAGAAGAGCTACCGAATGCCGCATAACATCAGCCTGATCACAACGATTGCAGCCGGACTTGGTCTGGCGATGATATTCGGTTTCATCGCAGCACGCCTCAGGATGCCGCCCCTGCTTGGTTATCTGGTTGCCGGGATCATCATTGGCCCCGGCACACCGGGGTTTGTCGCTGATGTCGAACTGGCGGGCCAGCTCGCCGAAATTGGCGTGATACTGCTCATGTTCGGTGTTGGTCTGCATTTTTCACTCGACGATTTGTTATCGGTACGGCGCATTGCGGTGCCGGGCGCCATCGTGCAGATTCTGGTGGCGACGGCGCTGGGCATGGCGGTCGCAATGTTCTGGGGATGGGATGCCGGCGCGGGGCTCGTCTTCGGCCTTTCCCTGTCGTGTGCCAGCACGGTTGTATTGCTGCGCGCGCTGGAGGCGCGGGGCGTGCTCGAATCGATCAATGGCCGGATCGCGGTGGGCTGGCTGATTGTCGAGGACCTGGTGATGGTGCTGGTGCTGGTGTTGTTGCCGGCATTTGCGGGCTTGCTCGGTGGCAACAATATGCCCGGCCAAATGCTGTCAGCCGGAGGCATGCTGATTCCGCTCGGCATCACGCTTGCCAAGGTCGCTGCTTTCATTACCGTGATGCTGGTTGTCGGGCGCCGGCTGTTTCCGTGGCTGCTCTGGCAAGTGGCGCGGACCGGGTCGCGCGAACTGTTCTCGCTGTGCGTGATCGCGGCGGCGCTGGGCGTGGCCTATGGCTCGGCCAAGTTGTTCGGCGTTTCGTTCGCGCTGGGCGCGTTCTTCGCCGGCATGATGCTGCGCGAATCGGAATTCAGCCATCGTGCTGCTGCCGAGTCCCTGCCGTTGCGCGACGCGTTTTCGGTGCTGTTCTTCGTTTCGGTCGGCATGCTGTTCGATCCTCTGGTAATCGTCGAGCAACCCGTCAAGGTGCTTGCTGTGGCGGCCATCATCCTGGTCGGCAAGACGCTGGCCGCCATCGCCTTGGTGCTGGCCTTTCGCTATCCGCTCAATACTGCGCTGACGGTCGGCGCGAGCCTGGCACAGATCGGCGAGTTTTCGTTCATCCTGGCCGGCATGGGGGTGAGCTTGGGGCTGATGTCGCCGGAGGGGCAAAGCCTGATTCTTGCCGGCGCCCTGATTTCGATTGCTTTTAATTCGTTTGCCTTTACTGCCATCGCCCCGGTACAGGCATGGCTGCGCGCACGTTCCGAATTTGCTCGCAGGCTCGAACTGCGCGATGACCCGCTGGCGCAACTGCCCATGTCGACCGATCAGGCGTTCTTGAGTGGCCAGGTGGTGCTTATCGGTTACGGACGGGTCGGGCGTCGTATTGCTGAAGCGCTCGGCGCACATAACGTCCCGTTTGTCGTCGCTGAACAGAACCGCGAGCTTGTGGAAGCATTGCGCGTGCAGAACATTCCCGCTGTCTCGGGCGATGCCTCCGACCCGGCGGTGCTGATCCAGGCGCACATCGCCCGGGCAGGCATGCTGGTCATTGCCACGCCGGACACTTTTAATGTACGCAAGATGGTCGAGATAGCGCGCACACTGAATCCGGCCATCGAAGTGGTGTTGCGTACTCATAGCGACGAGGAGGCAGTGCTGCTGCAAAAGGAAAATGTCGGCAAGGTGTTCATGGGTGAGCACGAATTGGCACAGGGCATGGCGCGGCATGTGCTGGACAGGATCAAGGGTTCACCCAATGGCTGAACACGGGCACCCGCGTGGCGATGCAGTTAATTGGCACACCTTGAGTGCCGACGACATCGCCGAAAAATTGCATACGGGCCACCATGGTCTGACCGACGAAGAAGCGGGGCGGCGCGTGGCGCATTACGGCCAGAACCGCCTGCCTTCCCCGCCCGGGCGACCCGCCTGGTTGCGCGTCGCTCTCCAGTTCCACAATGTCCTGATCTATGTGATGCTGGCCGCAGCCGTAATCACGCTCCTGCTGGGGCACTTTATGGACACGGCGGTGCTTCTGTTTGCCGTGGTCGTCAATGCCTGCATCGGCTTCATACAGGAAGGCAAGGCGGAGCAGGCCATCGACGCGATCCGCAACATGCTTTCGCCGCGCGCGACGGTTTTGCGCGACGGCGAACGGGTCGATATTGCCGCAGAATTGCTGGTGCCTGGCGACGTAGTGATTCTTTCCTCCGGCGACAAGGTGCCTGCCGATCTGCGCCTGGTTACGGAGAAGGGCATACGCATCAACGAAGCCATCCTGACCGGGGAATCTGAGGTCGTTGAAAAGTCGGTGGCGCCTGTGCCTGCCGATGCATCTTTGGGCGACCGCACCTGCATGCTCTATTCGGGCACGCTGGTGGCTTCCGGGCAGGCAACCGGCATTGTCGTGGCGACCGGAACCGGTACCGAGATCGGACGCATCGGCACGCTGCTGGAACAGGTGCAGGAAGTCACCACACCGTTGCTGCGCCAGATCGCCACCTTTGGCCGCTGGCTCGCACTGGCGATCGTGCTGATGGCTGCCGCCACCTTCGTCATCGGTATCCTCTGGCGCGGCCATCCTCCCGCCGAAATGTTCATGATGGTGGTTGCATTGGCGGCATCGGCCATTCCGGAAGGTCTGCCAACGATCATGACCATCACGCTGGCGCTCGGTGTCCGGCGCATGGCCGAGCGCCACGCCATCGTCCGGCACCTGCCTGCGGTGGAGACGCTCGGTTCGGTAACGGTGATCTGCTCCGACAAGACCGGTACGCTGACCCGCAACGAAATGACGGTGCAGCGTGTGGTCACTGGCTCGCATGTGTTCGAGGTCAGCGGCACCGGCTACGCGCCCGAAGGCGGATTCCATCTCGGGGGCATGGCGGTGTCTTCCGACGACTATCCGGAACTATCGCACATTGCGCGTGCTGTCGTGCTTTGCAACGATGCGCGGCTGGGCAGGCACGACGACGGCTGGAAGCTTCACGGCGACCCGACGGAGGGCGCGTTGCTCACCCTTGCGCTCAAGGCCGGCCTCGATCCGGCGGCGGAGCGCAGGAATCTGCCGCGCACCGACGCCATCCCGTTCGAATCAGAGCACCGCCTGATGGCGACCCTGCACCACGACCATGAAAGCCAAGGATGCATTTATGTCAAGGGCGCACCGGAACGCATTCTGGCAATGTGCGACAAGGAGGGCGGCAAGCCGGATCGGGCGCTGGATTTCGCTTATTGGCACCGCAACGCACAGACGTGCGCGGCAGACGGGCTGCGCATACTGGCAATTGCGGTGAAGCCCGTCGAGGGATCGCAGCGCGACGTGCAATTTGCCGACCTGGAAGGCGGCTTCACCCTGCTCGCGCTGACCGGGCTGATCGACCCGCCGCGCGAGGAAGCGATCGAGGCCGTGGCTGCATGCAGCGCCGCCGGCATCCAGGTCAAGATGATTACCGGGGACCATGCCGATACGGCACGCGCCATCGGCGCACAACTGGGAATTGGCACGAACGGGCTGGCGCTTACCGGCGAAGAGATCGAGCTCATGGGCGACGAGCAACTGCGCCTCGCAGTATCCGGTGCCGACGTGATTGCGCGCGCCAGCCCCGAGCACAAACTGCGCCTGGTGGAGGCCTTGCAGGCCACCGGGGAAGTGGTCGCGATGACCGGAGACGGCGTCAACGACGCGCCGGCGCTGAAACGCGCGGATGTCGGCATCGCGATGGGGATGAAGGGTACCGAGGCGGCCAAGGAGGCGGCGGACATGGTGCTGGCCGACGACAACTTCGCCACCATCGGCAATGCGGTGCGCGAGGGGCGCGGGATATACGACAACATTCAGAAGTTCATCCTGTTCATGCTGCCGACCAACGGCGGCGAAGCGCTGGTGGTCATCGCCGCGATCCTGTTCGAGCTGACATTGCCGCTCACACCGGCACAGGTGCTGTGGATCAATCTGGCCACCGTCAGCACGCTCGGGCTGGCGCTGGCCTTCGAGCATCCCGAACACGACGTGATGCGCCGCCATCCGCGCAACCCGCGCGCGCCTCTGCTTTCCTGGTTCTTCGCCTGGCGCGTTTTGATGGTTTCGATCCTGATGATGACGGGCGCGCTCGGCCTGTTCCTCTGGGAACTCGATCACGGCGCAAGCCTGGAAACAGCGCGCACCATGGCAGTCAGCGCGGTCGTGTTCGCCGAGATGTTCTATCTGGTGAATAGCCGCTATATCTACCGATCTGTGCTGTCGCACCACGGGCTGTTCGGCAACCATTACGTGCTGTTTGCCATCGCTGCCTGCGCGACCCTGCAAATCGCTTATGTTCACGCCGCGCCGTTACAGGCGGTATTCGGCTCTACCGGTTTGGCGCCAGGTGAATGGCTGAAAGTGGTATTTGCCGGCATGCTGGTCTTTGCCATCGCCGAGCTGGAAAAAGCACTGCTGAGAATTTTTAACCAAAGACGGCGCCATAAGTACGCCAGAGGTTGAGCATATCCCGTTAGCTACATTGCAAGGAGGAAATACCATGAGCAAAATCAGATCGCTGTTGGCAGCAACCGATTTTTCCGACGATGCGCGCCAAGCCGTCTTGCGTGCCGCCTTCCTTGCTGCGGAGCAAGAGGCACAGCTTGGGGTGCTGCATGTGATGAGCGGCCGGTCACTGAATTTTATGCGTGAGCTGTTCAAGCTGAGCAGCGATGCCGATACAAAATTGATCGACGATGCCAAGCGCATGCTGGACGAACTGGTAGATGATGTTGCCGAAAAAACCAAACTTACGGCAGTCCGGCAAGTACGTGTTGGGGATGTGGTAAACGAGATTATTTCGGCTTCCGGCCAAGCGGACATGCTGGTCCTGGGTGCGCGCGGCTTGAACCCGCTGCGCGATTTGTTGCTGGGGACGACTGCCGAAAACCTGCTGCGCAAGTGCAAATGCCCGATACTGGTGAACAAGCGTCCGCCGCACGGACCTTACCAGCGCGTCATCGTTCCGGTGGATCTGTCCCCACACTCGATTGCCGCGCTGCGCACCGCAGTACAGGTTGCCCCGCGGGCGGGCATAACCATCGTCCATGCATTTGACGTACCCTTCGAGGGAAAACTCTGGTTGGCTGGAGTTGAAGAACAGGAAATCCACCGCTACCGCATTCAGGCCAGGTTGGATGCGCAGGAAAAAATCGGAACGCTGATGCAAAACCTGGATAACACCTCTTTTCGACTTCACGCAATAATCGAGCATGGAGATGCGGCTCGCGTCATCCTTGAGCAGGAAGAGGCAGCGAGCCCTGACCTGATCGTCATTGGCAAGCACGGACAGTCGGTCGTGGGAGAGTTGCTGCTCGGAAGTGTGACGCGGCATGTCTTGTCCAACGCCAGGTGTGACGTGCTGGTAGTGAATGAATGACAAATGTCAGCGGCCTGCAGCGGTGGAATCCCGGAACTGGCATGACGGTGATCGGTTGATGGTCATGGCCATCCGGCATCGGCGCATAAGGGTGAAGCAGTTGATACAGGACGTGGCGCAAATAAAAAAACGGCGGATTGATCCCGCCGCTTTCTATTTGCAGTCCCGTTAATAGTTACATACCAGACATGTATTCCGCCACCGCATCGATTTCGGCATCAGTCATCTTTTTGGCGATGCCGCCCATCATCCCCGCAGGGTCGTTGTGGCGGTCGCCGCTGCGGAAATCATTCAACTGCTTTACCAGATAGTCTTTGGTTTGCCCGCCAATGACAGGGAAGAGGCTGTTATTTGGGCTTTGTCCGCGGCCGTCTTTTCCGTGGCAACTGGCGCAGGCGTACACCCCGGTATCCACAATGCCCTGATGGTAGATGGTCTCGCCTTTCTCTGCCAAGTCTTTGTTGCTGCTTGGCGCACCAGTCATTTTTTTCTGACTGGCAAAATACGCAGCGATGTCTTTTAAATCCTGTGGATCAGTAACGGCGGCCGCCATCGGGGCCATCACCGGGTCAGCGCGCTTGGCATTCTGGAAATCCAAAACTTGTCTTTCGATATATTGCTGAAATTGCCCGGCCAGATGAGGGAAATTGGGCGCAGGGCTGATGCCAACTTCGCCATGGCAACCCTGACACATCGCAGATTTTTCTTTGCCTGCTTTGGGATCCCCCACTGCCGCCTGTACCGCCCCCGTGCTAAGCAGGGCTATAAGCAGTGCATTGATGCTGAATTTCATATTCTTATTCATAATTCTCCCCCTTTAGTTATTGTTGCAGGCGCATTCTTCCCCATAAGCTTCTTTCCCGTCAACGCCATTTTCGGCAAGACAGAAGGGCAGGGCTGCCCGAGTTAAAAATGCCTGCGGGTTTGTCCAGAAATTACGGAAGCAAAAACTATCTTGTAATTGGTTCTGCGGCTTGTTACAGTACGTTTCCTTTTCAACCACACGGGAGTTTACAACATGAATAAAGCAGATCTGATTGATGTAGTAGCCAAGTCCACCAAGAATTCCAAGGCTAGTGTCGAAGAAACATTGAACGCGTTGATGGCCGCTGTCCAGTCTGCGCTGGTAAAGGGCGATAACGTTCAGCTGATCGGGTTCGGAACTTTCGCTGTCGAACAGCGTGCCGCTCGTGTTGGCCGTAATCCTGCTACCGGAAAAGAGCTGAAGATTCCTGCGAAAAAAGTTGCAAAGTTCAAGGTTGGCAGCAAGCTGAAAGACGCTGTTGCTGGCGGAAAAGCAAAGAAGAAATAACAAGCAGCATTCCCTGGCGGCCCCTCTGCGGGCCGCCATTTATCCCGTTTCAATTCCAGAATAAATAACCCTCTTGCATAATTTGCGTACGACTTCACCCAGTTCGTATCGCGCACATGCAAAGAAGCAAGCGAGCCGCACGCAAAAAATATTGCATCAGGTGTAAGATTGCGTCTGTAAGTTTTTTACCTCAACTTCGCGTGCGCCGATGAATACAAAACGCCCCAAACATCTCGCGTTGCATCAGATCAAATTGCCTCTTCCCGGAATTGTTTCCATCCTCCATCGGTTTAGCGGTGCTTTGCTTTTCCTGTGCCTGCCGCTGCTGTTGTGGATGTTGCAGGCCAGCCTGCGCTCTGTCTTGACTTACGCACAGCTTCTCGAGATTCTGCAAAACCCATTCAGCAAGCTGGTTCTGCTCGGCTTGTTTTGGGCGTTTCTGCACCACCTGTGCGCGGGTATCCGCTATTTGCTGATCGATTTGCGATATTTTTCGACGCTTGCCGGTGCGCGCCTGACCAGCAAGTGGGTTCTGTTCGTGAGTCTTGGATTGACGATGGTGATGGGGTTGAAGCTATGGTAGACCGCATTGTTACCGGCGCGCATTACGGTCTGCGCGATTGGCTGGCACAGCGCCTGACGGCGGTGCTGATGGTGATCTACACGCTGTTCATCGCCGGCTACGTGTTGCTGCATCCGGATATGGGTTACGACAGATGGACGGGGCTGTTCTCCAACCAGGTGATGCGTTCGTTCACTCTGCTGTTCCTGCTGGCCCTGTATTACCACGCCTGGATCGGGGTGCGCGACATCGTGATGGATTACATCAAACCGGCAGGCATCCGCCTCGCCATTTACGTGCTGGTGATACTGGCGCTGCTGCTGTATACGATCTGGTCGGTGCAAATTTTGTGGGGAATGTGATGGCAGTAGCGAAACGGACATTTGACGTAGTGGTGGTGGGCGCGGGCGGAGCGGGAATGCGCGCTGCGCTGGCGTTATCGGAGGCCGGGCTGAAGGTGGCGGTGTTGTCCAAGGTGTTCCCCACGCGCTCGCATACCGTGGCCGCGCAGGGCGGGATTGCGGCATCCCTGGGCAACGTCAATGAAGACAACTGGCACTGGCATATGTATGACACGGTGAAGGGCTCGGATTACCTCGGCGACCAGGATGCGATCGAGTTCATGTGCCGCGCCGCGCCTGAGGTTGTGTACGAACTGGAGCATTACGGCATGCCGTTCGACCGCCTGGATAACGGCAAGATTTACCAGCGTCCGTTCGGCGGGCACATGCAGGACTACGGCAAGAACCCGGTGCAGCGCGCCTGCGCCGCTGCCGACCGCACCGGCCACGCGCTGCTTCACACCCTGTACCAGCGCAACGTACAGGCCAACACCAACTTCTTCGTGGAGTGGATGGCGCTGGACCTGATACGCGACGAGGATGGCGATGTGCTCGGTGTGGTGGCGATGGAAATCGAGACCAGCGAAGTGATGATCCTGCAGGCGCGCGCCACGCTGTTCGCCACGGGCGGTGCGGGGCGCATCTTTGCCGCCAGCACCAATGCCTACATCAATACCGGCGATGGTCTGGGCATGGCGGCGCGCGCGGGCATTCCGCTGGAGGACATGGAATTTTTCCAGTTTCATCCTACCGGTGTATATGGCGCGGGCGTGCTGATCACCGAAGGTGTGCGCGGCGAGGGCGGCTATCTGGTCAACAAGGACGGCGAACGCTTCATGGCGCGCTATGCTCCCAACGCCAAGGACCTTGCCAGCCGCGACGTGGTGTCGCGCGCAATGGCGACCGAAATCAAGGAAGGGCGCGGCTGCGGCAAGCACGGCGACCATGTGTTGCTGAAGCTGGATCATCTCGGCGAAGACGTGATCAGCCATCGTTTGCCGGGTATACGCGAGATAGCAAAAAAGTTTGCGCATGTCGATCCGGCCCGGGAACCCATCCCGGTCGTCCCCACTGCGCATTATATGATGGGCGGCATCCCCACTAACTATCATGGCCAGGTGGTCGCTCCCTACAAGACCGGCCCGGAAGAAGTGGTGCAGGGTTTTTATGCCGTGGGCGAATGCGCTTGCGTGTCCGTGCATGGCGCCAATCGCCTGGGCTGCAACTCTCTGCTCGATCTGGTGGTGTTCGGACGTGAAGCGGCACGGCAGATCATCGAAGACCTGGAACGCAACCCGCACCACAAGCCCCTGCCGCACGACGCCGCAGAGCGTCCGCTGGCGCGCCTTGCCCGGCTGGAAACGCACAAGCAGGGCGAAAGCGTGGCCGAGGTGGGAGCGGCAATGCGCAACGTGATGCAGGTGCATTGCGGGGTGTTCCGCTTCCCCGACCTGCTTGCCGAAGGCGTGCAGAAGATACGTGAAGTCGCAGAGCGCGCGAAAAACACGGCCATTCAAGACCAGAGCAAGGTGTTCAATACCGCGCGCGTGGAAGCGCTGGAGCTGGATAACCTGATCGAAGTCGCGCAAGCCACCATGCACGCCGCTGCGGCGCGCCAAGAGAGCCGCGGCGGCCATGCGCGCGATGATTTCCCGCAACGCGATGATGACAACTGGCTGAAACATTCGCTGTATTTCAGCGAAGGACACAAGCTGGATTACAAGCCGGTGCGCCTGAAACCGCTGACGGTGGAGTCGTTCCCGCTCAAGGCACGGGTTTATTGAGCGGGTAGCGAAATCAGCCGCCAGCTACTAGCTTAGGAATAGTCATGAAATTCAGAATCTACCGCTACAACCCGGAAACCGATGCGCAGCCCTATATGCAGGACTACGAGCTGCACATTGAAGCGGGCGACATGATGTTGCTGGATGCGATCCTGATGCTCAAGGAGCAGGACGACAGCCTGTCATTGCGCAAGTCCTGTCGTGAGGGCGTGTGCGGTTCGGATGCGATGAACATCAATGGGCGCAACGGGCTGGCCTGCATCACGCCGCTGTCCAGCCTGAAGCAGCCGATTGAGCTGCGCCCGCTGCCCGGTTTGCCGGTGATTCGCGACCTGATCGTGGACATGACGCAGTTCTTCAAGCAATATCATTCGATCAAGCCCTACCTGGTCAACAATGACCCGCCGCCGGAAACCGAGCGCCTGCAATCGCCTGAAGAGCGCAAGGAGCTGGACGGGCTGTACGAGTGCATCCTGTGCGCATGCTGCACGACATCCTGCCCGTCGTTCTGGTGGAACCCGGATAAATTTGTCGGCCCCGCCGGGCTGCTGCAGGCCTATCGCTTCCTCGCCGACAGCCGCGATCAGGCCACGGCCGAGCGGTTGGATAATCTGGAAGATCCCTATCGGCTGTTTCGCTGCCACACCATCATGAATTGTGTGGATGTGTGCCCCAAGGGATTGAACCCGACCGAGGCAATTGGAAAAATTAAAGATATGATGGTAAAGCGCACGGTATGAAAAAGCTGGAGCCTGCATGAAGGAAATAGAACGGCTTCGCTGGCGCTGCCGGCGTGGCCTGCTGGAACTGGATATTGTGCTCGGGCGTTTCATCGAGCAGTACTATCAAGGGCTGGATGAGGCGCAGCTGGCTGCATTCGATATGCTGCTGGATATGCCCGATACCGAACTCTGGGATATGATTACGGGCAAGATAATGCCGCCGGAAGAGAGTCGCGCCGTGCTGGAGTTGCTTCAATCGGCCTGACGCAGGATGCACTGAATTGCAGTAATGCAAAAAACTTGAGAGGGGGGGATACATGGAAGGAAAACGTGTTGCAACGCTGACACTGGATGATGGCAGGAGTATCGAGCTACCGATATTGTCCGGCACGCTGGGGCCGGACGTAATTGACATTCGCGCGCTGAGCAAGATCGGCATGTTCACTTATGATCCGGCATTTCTTTCGACGGCCAGTTGTGCTTCCAACATCACCTTCATTGATGGCGATGCCGGCCTGCTGTACTACCGCGGCTACCCCATCGAGCAGTTGGCGGAGAAATCCGATTTTCTCGAAGTATGTTATCTGTTGTTGAATGGCGACTTGCCCAACGGGGCGCAGAAGGCCGAATTCAACGACAAGGTCAAGCAGCACACCATGGTGCATGATCAGCTTGCGCGTTTCTTCAATGGCTTTCGCCGCGACGCGCATCCGATGGCGGTGATGGTTGGCGTGGTGGGCGCACTGTCAGCCTTCTACCACGACTCGCTCGATATCAATAATCCAGAACATCGCGAAATATCGGCGTTGCGCCTGCTGGCCAAGGTGCCGACCATTGCTGCGATGACCTACAAGTACTACACCGGCTTTCCGTTCATGTACCCGAAGAATGCGTTCAGCTTTGTGGAAAACCTCATGTACATGATGTTTGCCACGCCGGCGGAAGAGTATGTGCCGAATCCGAAGCTGGTGCGCGCGCTGGAGCGCATCCTGATCCTGCATGCCGATCACGAGCAGAATGCTTCGACTTCGACGGTACGGCTGGCCGGCTCCAGCGGAGCCAATCCGTTTGCGTGCGTGTCGTCCGGCATCGCGGCGCTGTGGGGCCCCGCGCACGGCGGCGCGAACGAGGCGGTGCTGAAGATGCTGGAAGAAATCGGCGACGTGTCGCGCGTGGCGGATTTCATGAAGGGCGTGAAGGACAAGAAATACCGCCTGATGGGTTTCGGCCACCGCGTGTACAAGAACATGGATCCGCGCGCCAAGGTGATGCGCGAAACTTGTTACGAAGTGCTCAGTGAACTCAATCTGGAAAATGATCCCATGTTCAGGATGGCGCTGGAACTGGAGCAGATCGCACTGCGCGACGAATACTTCATCGAGCGCAAGCTGTATCCCAACGTGGATTTCTATTCAGGCATCGTGCTGCGCGCGCTGGGTATCCCGACCAACATGTTCACGGTGATTTTTGCGGTGGCACGCACCATAGGCTGGGTGTCGCAGTGGAACGAGATGATCGCCGACAGCGAACGCAAGATCGGCCGTCCGCGCCAGTTGTATCAGGGTGCGGCACAGCGCGATTACGTGCCGGTTGCCAGCCGCTAATTCAGGAATAACTTATGGCCGCCCAAGACAAAGATTACATGCAGGCCATGCGCGACACCTCACAATTGTTCGGGATGAACGACGTGTTTGTCGAGGGGCTGTATGAAGATTATCTCGCAAATCCGACTTCTGTTTCCGAGGCGTGGCGCAGCTATTTCGATGCCCTGAAGCAGGCTGGAAGCGCACAGCGGGAGGTTGCGCATAGCCCGATTCAGCGCGCTTTTGCTGCGTTGCCCAAGCATGCAGAAAATATATCTGCGGCGAGTGCCGGACTGGAACGCAAGCAGGTTTCTGTGCTGCAACTGATCAACGCGCACCGCTTTCTCGGCGTGCGCATCGCCAACCTCGATCCGCTCAGTCGCCATGCCAAGCCGGTCGTGCCTGAACTCAATCCCGCTCATTACGGTTTGACCGATGCGGACCTGGATACCACCTTCGAGACTGGTTCGCTGGTGAGCCCACCGCGCATGACGCTGCGCGAAATTTTGCAGTCGGTGCGCCAGACTTATTGTGGCAGCATCGGTGCGGAATACATGTACATCAGCGATATTTCACAAAAGCGCTGGCTACAGCAGCGCCTCGAGGGTGGGGCCAGTTTGCCAGGTTATTCCGGCGAGCAACGCCGTCGCATTCTGGAACGCCTCACCGCTGCCGAGACGCTGGAGCGTTACCTGCACACAAAATATGTGGGGCAGAAACGGTTCTCGCTGGAAGGCGGCGAAACGCTGATTCCACTGCTCGATCATCTGTTGCAGCGTGCCGGCACTGCGGGAGTGAAGGAAACAGTGATCGGTATGGCGCACCGCGGGCGGCTGAATGTGCTGGTGAACATCCTGGGCAAGTTGCCCTCCATGCTGTTTGCAGAATTTGAGGGCAAACACGCCGAGCACCTGAGTTCGGGAGACGTCAAATATCACAACGGTTTTTCCTCTGATATTGCGGTTCCGGGCGGCGCGATGCATGTCACGCTGGCGTTCAACCCTTCACACCTGGAGATTGTCAGCCCGGTGGTGGAAGGTTCGGTACGCGCGCGCCAGCATACCCGCGGCGACCTCGAAGGCATACAGGTGTTGCCGGTGCTGCTGCATGGCGACGCGGCGTTTTCCGGGCAGGGCGTGGTGATGGAAACACTCGATTTGTCGCAGACGCGCGGTTACCGTACCGGCGGCACCGTGCACATCATCGTCAACAATCAGATCGGCTTCACCACTTCGGATACGCGCGATGCCCGCTCCTCGCTGTATTGCAGCGATGTGGCGAAGATGGTGGATGCGCCGATTTTTCATGTGAATGCGGACGATCCGGAAGCGGTGTTGCGAGTAACGGAAATCGCGCTGGATTACCGCATGGAGTTTCGCCGGGATGTCGTGATCGATCTGGTGTGTTTCCGCAAGCTGGGGCATAACGAGCAGGACGAACCGCTGGTGACGCAGCCGTTCATGTATCGCTACATCAACAAGCATCCGGGCACCCGCGCCTTGTACGCACAGCGGCTGGTCGAGGCAGCGGTGATTGCGCCGGAAGAGCCGGATACGATGATCGCTGCCTACCGGCGCATGATGGATGAAGGCATCAGCCCGGTGCAGATGGCGGCTCCGGACATTAAATGGAAGCACGGCGCGCGCTGGGCGAACTATAGCCTGGATGCGGCATGGGACGAACCCGTGAATACGGCTGTGGCGCGCGAGCGCCTGCAATTCCTGGCGGAGCGGTTGACCGATGTGCCGGAAAATTTCAAGCTGCATTCCCGGGTTGAAAAAATCATTGCCGACCGGCGCGCCATGGGGCGAGGCGAGTTGTCACTGGATTGGGGCATGGCGGAAAATCTGGCCTACGCCAGCCTGCTGACCGAGGGGTATCCGGTGCGTCTGAGCGGCCAGGATTGCGGACGCGGCACATTCTTTCACCGCCATGCCGAGCTGCATGACCAGAATCGCGTGAAGTGGCAAGAGGGTTTGTATGTTCCGCTGAGCAATCTTGAAACCGGGCAGGCGGATTTTGTGGTGATCAACTCCATCCTGTCCGAAGAGGCCGTGCTGGCTTTCGAATACGGCTACGCCACTGCCGAGCCGGAGACGCTGGTGCTATGGGAAGCGCAATTCGGCGATTTTGCCAATGGTGCGCAAGTGGTCATCGATCAGTTCATTACCTCGGGTGAGGCCAAGTGGGGACGCCTGTGCGGGCTGGTGATGCTGCTGCCGCATGGCTATGAAGGCCAGGGTGCGGAGCATTCGTCGGGGCGCATCGAACGCTATCTGCAATTGTGCGCCGACTACAACATACAGGTGTGCATCCCTTCCTCGCCGGCGCAGATGTTCCATCTGTTGCGCCGCCAGATGCTGCGCACCTATCGCAAACCGCTGGTCGTGTTTACCCCCAAGAGCCTGCTGCGCAGCAAGGATGCAGCTTCGCCGCTGAATGAACTGGTGCAGGGGACATTTCAGCCGGTCATCCCCGAAGTGGATGCGCTCGATGCAAACAAGGTAAAACGCATCATCGCGTGCAGCGGGAAAATCTATTACGAGCTGGTGGCGGCGCGGCGCGAGCGCGGCATTCAGGATATGGCCATCATCCGCCTGGAGCAGCTCTATCCTTTCCCGCATGCGCTGTTTGAAGCGCAGGTCGCCGCCTACCCGAATGCCACGGAAGTGGTGTGGTGCCAGGAAGAGCCAGGGAACCAGGGCGCATGGCACCGCATCCAGCATTATCTGCTGCGCCATATGCGCGCCGGCATGAAGCTCGGTTATGCGTTGCGGCCTTCCTCGGCTGCGCCCGCGGCGGGTTACCTGTCCGTGCATAACGAACAGCAGAAGGCCGTGATCGAGGCTGCCTTCCGCCCCGATCTTGATCAGAAAAACAAACCAGGAGCAAGACGCCATGCAAATTGAAGTGAAAGTGCCGCAACTGTCCGAATCAGTTTCCGAAGCCACGCTGGTGTCCTGGCACAAACAGGCAGGCGAGGCGGTGACGGAGGGTGAAAACCTGATCGACATCGAAACCGACAAGGTCGTGCTGGAATTGCCTGCGATCAAGTCCGGGGTGCTGAGCAAGATCCTCAAGCAGAATGGCGAAAAAGTCACCAGCAACGAAGTGATTGCGCTGCTGGATACCGAGGCAAAACCCAGCGCGGGCAGCACTGCAGATCCGGCGGCACCAGCCAAGGCGCAAGCAGCGCAAATGCAAGCAACAAAAACAGCAGCAGCCGTCATGCCGGCGGCACAGAAAATTGCCGAGGAAAACAAGGTGGATACCGCTGCGATCGGCGGCACCGGACGTGGCGGACGCGTTACCAAGGAAGACGTGCTGGGCGCGTTGGAGAAGCCTGCTGCACCCGTGGCCGCGGTTCCTCAGCCGGCTGCAGGCGAGCGTGTGGAGCAGCGCGTACCAATGACGCGCATCCGTCAGCGCATTGCGGAGCGGCTGCTGCAGTCGCAGCAAAACGCCGCCATCCTTACTACCTTCAACGAAGTCAACATGCAGCCGGTGATCGAGCTGCGCAACAAGTACAAGGACGCATTCGAGAGGGCGCATGGCGTCAAGCTGGGTTTCATGTCGTTCTTTGTCGAGGCGACGGTACATGCGCTGCGGAAATTCCCGGTAGTGAACGCCTCGGTGGACGGCACCGACATCATCTACCACGGCTACTATGATATCGGCGTGGCCATCGGCAGCGAGCGCGGCCTGGTCGTGCCCATCATCCGCGATGCCGACAGACTTTCGATGGCTGATATTGAAAAGCAGATTGCCAATTTCGGCGCACGCGCCAAGGATGGCAAGATTACACTGGAAGAATTATCCGGCGGCACCTTCTCCATTTCCAACGGCGGCGTGTTCGGCTCCATGCTCTCCACCCCCATCATCAACCCACCGCAAAGCGCCATACTCGGCATTCACGCCACCAAGGACAGGCCGGTCGCAGAAAATGGCCAAGTAGTGATTCGTCCGATGAACTACCTCGCGCTATCCTACGACCACCGCATCGTCGACGGGCGCGACGCCGTGCTGTTTCTCGCCACTATCAAGGAAGCCCTGGAATTCCCGGGGCAGGTGATGCTGGATATCTGAAGGGAAACACAATCATGGCAGATTTTGACGTAGTAGTGATCGGCGCCGGCCCCGGAGGTTATGTGGCGGCAATACGCTGTGCGCAGCTGGGCCTGAATACAGCCTGTGTGGATGAATGGAAGAATCCGCAGGGCAAGGCCAGCCTGGGCGGCACTTGCCTTAACGTGGGTTGTATTCCATCCAAGGCCTTGCTGGAATCCTCCGAAAACTACGAGCGCGTAACACATGATTTTGGCGCACATGGCATCACGGCTTCGGGCGCGCAACTCGACGTGGCGAAGATGCTGGCGCGCAAGGACAAGATCGTCAGCGATTTCACGCTGGGCATCGGGCAGCTGTTCAAGAAGAACAAGGTGACTTCGCTGCACGGCAGGGCGCAGCTGCTGGGCCGTGATGGCGAAGTCTGGCGTGTGGGAGTGGCGGGTGGTGAGGAGCTGCGGGCCAGGCACGTCATCATCGCCACCGGTTCGACACCGCGCCCATTGCCGCAAGCGCCTTTTGATGGCGGGCGCATCGTGGACAACGCAGGTGCGCTGAGTTTTGCCGAAGTGCCGAAACGACTGGCCATCATCGGGGCGGGTGTGATCGGGCTGGAGCTGGGCAGCGTGTGGCGCAGGCTGGGCAGCGATGTCACGCTGCTGGAAGCGGCGCCAGCCTTCATGCCCGCGGCAGACGAGCAGGTGGCGAAGGAGGCATTGCGCGCCTTCACCAAGCAGGGGTTGAGGATTCAACTGGGTGTGCAGATCGACAAGGTCACGCAGGACAAGAAAGAGGTGCGCCTGGAATGGCGCGATGCACAGGGTGCGGCGCAGGTGTTGTCTGCCGACAAGCTGATCGTTGCGGTTGGCCGCACACCGAATACGCAGGGCTTGGGTGCGGAGGCTGTCGGGCTGAAGCTGGATGCCGCCGGACGCATCGAGGTTGATGAGCATTGCCGCAGCAATCTGCCGGGCATATACGCCGTGGGTGATGTGGTGCGCGGCCCCATGCTGGCCCACAAGGCATCGGAAGAGGGCGTGATGGTGGCCGAACTGATCGCCGGTCAGGCCGGGCATTGTGATCTGAATCTGGTGCCGTGGGTGATGTACACCGCCCCGGAAATTGCCTGGGCGGGCAAAACCGAGCAGCAACTCAAGGCAGGCGGTGTGGCTTACAAGACGGGACAATTCCCCTTCATCGCAAATGGTCGTGCACGCGCGCTGGGTGAGACCACGGGCTTCGTCAAAATCCTTGCCGACGAAAAAACCGACCGCATCCTCGGCGTGCATATCATCGGGGCGATGGCTTCCGAACTCATCCAGCAGGCAGTACTGGCGCTGGCGTTCTCGGCCAGCAGCGAAGACCTGGCGCGCACCATCCACGCGCATCCCGCATTGTCCGAAGTGATCCATGAAGCCGCGCTGGCGGTGGATAAACGTGCGCTGCATATTTGACGGGCTGAGACAGCGCGGCGTGGATTAAACGTTATAGAATGTCCGAACTGCGGCAACGGACGGGTAACAAAATGAAGCGCAGTCCAAACAGGGGAAGAGTCAATCTGCTACTGGCCGCCGTGCTGGCAGTGGTGATGCTTTACGCCGTGTGGCTGTTCCTCAGTCGCTCTGAAAATAAGCCCCATATAAAGATCGGCGTGCTGCACTCGCTCAGCGGCACGATGGCTGTCAGCGAAACGCCACTGGTGGATGCGGTGCGGCTTGCGGTGGAAGAAGCCAATCAGTCGGGTGGATTGAATGGCCGGCAGATCGAAATGGTCGTGGCAGACTGCCGTTCGGATGCCGCGTATTGCGCACAGCAGGCCGAGAAGCTGATCGCAAAGGATGGAGTGCAGGCACTGTTCGGCTGCTGGACATCAGACTGTCGCAAGGCGGTGAAAGCAGTCGTCGAGAAATATCATCACCTGCTGTTCTATCCGCTGCAATATGAAGGGCTGGAACAATCACCCGACATTATCTATACCGGCGCCGCTCCCAATCAGCAAATCATTCCGATGGCGTTATGGGCGTTGCAGCGCCAGGGCAAACGCTTTTACCTGATCGGTTCGGATTATATTTTTCCACGCACGGCAAATCTCATAGCCAAGGATGTGTTGCTTGCACAAGGCGGGCAGTTGCTTGGTGAGCGGTATGTGCCGCTGGGAGCAAGCGATATGGCGGCGGTGGTGAAGGAAATTGCCGCGCAGCATCCCGATTTTGTGTTGAACACGCTGAACGGTGACAGCAATCTGCATTTCTTTCGCGCGCTGCATGACGCGGGTATCAGTGCGGCAAAAGTGCCGGTGTTTTCTACCAGTGTTGCCGAGGTCGCATTGGCGGCAATAGGGCCTGATTTGACAACAGGGCATTATGCCGCCTGGAATTATTTTCAGAGCCTGGATAGTCCTGAGAATAAGGCGTTTGTCGAGCGTTTCAAGGGCCGCTTTGGCAAGGATCGCGTGCTGAATGACCCGATGGAGGCTTCGTATATCGGGGTAAAGCTTTGGGTTGCGGCGGTGCGTGAACACGGCTCAACCGATTTGGCACTGGTCAAAACTACGCTGGCGCAGCAAACCCTGCTCGCGCCGGAAGGAATCGTGGCGGTTGACTTTGATACACGGCATTTATGGAAAATGGCGTATGTCGGCAAGGCGCGCGCTGACGGGCAATTTGAGATTGTATGGCGCTCCGCTCAGCCGATCCACCCCATTCCCTTTCCGTCTTATCGCAGCCGTGCCGAATGGCTGGCCATGCAGCACGCACTGCCGGGAGCAAAGCCATGAGCAGGGGTTTCGAGATGAGATTCACTTCGCTCACCTATCGTTTTCTGGTCTGGTTCATCGTCATTGCGCTGCTGCCGTTGGCATTGTTCGGTTATCTGAGCTTGCAGCAAAACGAAACCGTTTTGCGCAGCGAAGCATTAAACCGGATGTCACGCCTCGCAGACAAAAAAGCGATGGAGATCAAATTCTATCTGCATGAACGCAATCAAGATATAGAGCTGTTAGCGCGCAGCAATCTGGCTGAAGTGGCGATGTCGGATTTGTCGCGCGCTTACGTACGTTATCACCCAGATTCAGCGGAATACCGGAGAGCTGCGGAGCCATTCGCTAATAATTTTGGCGCGTATATTGGCGGAGACGCGCTGTTCTACGACGTGTTCCTGATTACGCCACAGGGCGAAATCGTTTACACCCACAAGCGTGAGTCGGACTTTGCCACCAATCTGAACAAAGGCCCCTATCGCGATTCACAGTTGGCTCAGGTGTTTCGCGAGTCGCGCTTCACCCTGGAAGGCAGCATTTCTGGTTTTGAGCATTACGCACCGTCCAACGCACCAGCCGCGTTTATTGCCGCTCCGATCATTCGTGATGGCGTGTTGCTGGGGGTGGCCGCTTTTCAACTGGATACGCAGCGCATCTATCAAGTGGCAGCGGACAGCATCGGTTTGGGTGTGACCGGCGAGACTCCACTGGCAAAACTGATCGGTGCTGAGGAAGCCGTGTTTGTTGCGCCGCTCAGGCATGATCAGCAGGCCGCCATGCGGCGCAAGATAGACTTGAAATCGGGTGCTATTCCGATTCGCAAATCCTTGTACGGTGAGCGTGGCAGTGGCGTGGAAACGGACTATGCCGGCAAACAGGTGGTTGCCGCATGGCGCTATCTGCCGGAATTGCGCTGGGGGATGGTGGTCAAGATGGATGCCGACGAGGCGCTCGCAGTCGTTTACCAGCAACGGAAAAATCTTCTGCAAGCATTGCTGGCATTGGCCGTGTTGGGCGGACTCGCTGCATTCTATTTAGGCCGGCGGCTGGTCGTGCCGCTCAAGGCATTCGCACTCACTGCGAACGACATTGCCAAGGGCGATCTGAGCAAGCGCGTCAACGAAAATCGTACGGATGAAATCGGCGCATTGGGAGGCGCGTTCAACCGCATGACCGAAAATCTGCAAACGCTGTACCGCACACTCGAAGATCGTGTCGAGGAACGCACCCGCGAGTTGAATGTGAGCAATGAGCAGTTGCAGGAAGAAATCATCGAGCGCGAGCATATAGAAAAGGCACTGCGGGAAAGCCGGGAGCATGCAGTCCGCGCGCTCGAGGAATTGCGCTACCAGAAATTCGCGCTGGATCAACACGCCATTGTCGCAACGACCGATGTGCGCGGCACAATTACCTATGCCAATGAAAAATTCTGCGAAATCAGCGGTTATTCACAACAGGAGTTGCTCGGGCAAAATCACCGCATCCTCAATTCCGGCACGCACCCGAAGGAGTTTTTCCGGGATATGTTTCACGCCATCGGGGCGGGACAGGTGTGGCATGGCGAGATTTGCAACCGTGCCAGGGATGGCAGCCTCTATTGGGTATTGACTACCATCGTCCCTTACCTGAACGATCAAGGTCAACCCGCGCAATATATTGCGATACGCACCGACATCACCGAGCGCAAGCGAGCCGAAGCCGACATCCTCGCCACCCGCAACCAGCTGGAAGCCACGATTGATGCCATTCCTGACATGATGTTCGAAGTGGGGCTGGATGGGACTTACTATAGCATCCATGCCCAGCGCCCCGAATTGCTGGCTGCCCCGGCTGATGAGGTGGCCGGAAAAAAAGTATCTGACGTGCTGCCGGCAGAAGCAGCGGAGGTCGCTATGTCAGCGATAAGGGAGGCCCAGGAGCATGGCCGTTCGCACGGCAATCAGTTTGAGCTGAAGACTCCGCAAGGCAGCGCGTGGTTCGAGCTTTCCGTCTCGCGCAAGCCCGTTGATCACGGGCAACAGCCTCGCTTTATCGCGTTGTCACGCGAGATTACAGAACGCAAACTCGCCCAGCTTGAATTACAGCACAATCAGGATCTGCTGAACGAGGCACAGCGGCTGGGGCAGTTGGGGAGTTGGGAATTGAACCTGGTAAGCGGTGAGTTGCGCTGGTCAGATGAAATCTACCGAATTTTTGAACTTGATCCGCTGCGGTTCACGCCCTCCTATGAGAATTTCCTGAACGTAATCCATCCGGATGACCGCGACAAGGTGAATGCGGCTTACACCGAATCGTTGCGCAACCGCCAGCCTTACGACGTGGTGCACCGCCTGCGCATGGCAGACGGGCGCATCAAGTGGGTGCGCGAGCATTGCAGTAACGAGTTTGATGCCGCAGGCAAGCCCTTGCGCTCCGTGGGGGCAGTGCAGGACATCACGGTGCAGAAACTGACTGAGGACAGCCTGCGCATCGCGGCGGTCGCGTTCGAAACGCACGAGGGGATCCTGATCACCGATGCGCAGGCCGATATCCTGCGCGTGAACAAGGCATTCCGGGAGATTACCGGCTATGGCACGGATGAGGTGCTGGGCAAGAACCCGCGCATCCTCAGTTCGGGGCGGCAGAGCAAGGAATTCTATGCAGAAATGTGGCGCCAGTTGCTGGAGAATGGTACCTGGTCAGGCGAGATTTGGGATCGGCGCAAGAATGGCGAGATTTATCCGAAATGGCTGACCATTACCGCGGTGAAAAACGAGCAGGGGGAAACGTGCGAGTATGTCGGCATTTTCAGCGACATTACCGCGCGCAAGCAGGCCGAGGAGGAGATACGCAACCTGGCTTTCTATGACGCGCTCACCGGCCTGCCGAACCGGCGCCTGCTGCTGGATCGTTTTCATCTGGCGCTCTCGTTGTCGATGCGCAGCCATTATTGCGGTGCGTTGCTGTTCCTCGACATGGACAAGTTCAAGACGCTGAACGATACGCTGGGACACGACTATGGTGACCTGATGCTGATCGAAGTCGGGCGCCGCATCCAGGCGTGCGTGCGCGAGGTCGATACGGTGGCGCGTCTGGGCGGGGACGAGTTCGTGGCGCTGATCGAGGAAGTCAGCGCGAATATGCCGGACGCTTTGCAAAAGGTCGCGTTGATTGCCGAGAAGATACGCGCTGTGCTGGCCCAGCCTTATATGCTGAAGGGGCATGAGTTCCACAGTTCGCCCAGCATCGGCGTCACTCTGTATCGCGGCAGCACGGAGCCGGTGGATGTCCTGATGAAACAGGCGGACATGGCGATGTACCAGGCGAAGAATGCCGGGCGCAATAAGGTGAGCTTCTTCGACCCGCTGATGCAGCAGGCGGTGGAGGCGCACGCGGAACTGGAAGCGGATTTGCGCGGTGCATTGCCTAACGAACAATTGCAGCTGTACTACCAGATACAGGTGGATGGCGACCATAGGCCGATCGGAGCGGAGGCGCTGATTCGCTGGAGTCATCCCCGGCGCGGCATGGTTTCTCCCGCGCAGTTCATCCCCATTGCAGAGGAGAGCTCGCTGATTCTGGACATTGGGTATTGGGTGGTCGAGATCGCCTGTCGGCAGCTTGCCGAGTGGGCGCAGGATGAGCAAATGCGCCATCTGGTACTGGCGGTCAACGTTAGTGCGCAGCAGTTCAGGCTGCGCGACTTTGTGGAGCAGCTGAAAGAAGTGGTTACGCGGCACGGCATTGCCCCAGAGCGACTGAAGCTGGAATTGACCGAGAGTGTGGTGCTGGAGGATGTCGCCGACGTGGTGACCAAGATGCATGCCCTGAAGGCGCTGGGCGTGCGGCTGTCGATGGATGATTTCGGCACCGGATATTCGTCGTTGACTTACCTGAAACAGCTGCCGCTCGATCAGATCAAGATAGACCAGAGTTTTGTGCGGGGCATTACCTCCGATCCCAACGATGCGGTGATGGTGCAAACCATTATTGACATGGCGCAGAACTTCCGCCTGAATGTGATTGCCGAAGGAGTGGAAACCGAGGGGCAACTGGCCTTCCTCAAGCAGAACGAGTGCATGGCCTATCAGGGATACTTGTTCGGCAGGCCGGTGCCTGTGGCGGAATTCGAAGCGCTGGTACGGCGCTTATATGGCTAGGGGGAGAGAATGAATACGCGATTTCGGGCCTACCGGATTTTTGATCAGGATGGAAAATCCGCTGGGCGCTTCGTTGAATTGACCCTGGATGAGCTTGATCGCGGCGATGTGGTGATCCGCACTGCCTATTCCAGCGTGAATTACAAGGATGCACTGGCGGCGACGGGCGCGGGCAAGGTCATCCGGCGCTTTCCCTGTGTTGGCGGGGTGGATGCGGCAGGCGTGGTGGAATCGTCGCAGGACGCGCGTTTCAAGCCGGGCGATGAAGTGATCGTCACCGGATACGACATTGGGGTCGCGCACGACGGCGGGTTTGCTGAATATGTGCGTGTCCCGGCTGACTGGGTGGTGCCGCTGCCCCAAGGGTTGACTCTGTCGGAGGCGATGGCACTGGGCACGGCGGGTTTCACTGCAGCGCTGGCGATTCATCGCCTGGAACAGAACGAGCTGTCACCAGAAAAGGGCAGGGTCATCGTTACCGGCGCGAGCGGCGGGGTCGGCAGCCTGGCCATCCAGATGCTGGCGCAACTGGGTTACCACGTGGTGGCGCTGACCGGAAAAGACAGCGAACATGAATATCTGAAGGAACTGGGCGCGCATGAGGTGTTGTCGCACAGCGCGATTGATTTGAGCAGCACGCGTCCGCTTGAATCGGCGCAGTGGGCGGGGGCGCTGGATGCGGTCGGCGGGGCAACGCTGGCCTGGCTGACGCGCACCATGCAGCAGAATGGGGTGATTGCCAGCTTTGGCAATGCGGGCGGGGCGGAATTGCACACCACGGTATATCCGTTCATCCTGCGTGGTGTGCGTCTGATCGGCATTGACTCGGCGGCCACTGCGCGGCCGCTGCGCGAAAAAATATGGCAGCGCTTGGCGCATGACCTGCGCCCGGCTCAACTCGAAGGGATTGTGCGCACCATTCCGTTCATGCAATTGCCCGAGGTGTTTCAGAGCATGCTGCACGGGCAATCGCACGGGCGCACCGTGGTGAAAATTGGCTGACGCTTCCTGTCCACGTCTATCCATTATCGCGTGTTATAATTACGCGCCAGGAACAGGCGAATGTGGCGGAATTGGTAGACGCACTGGATTTAGGTTCCAGCGGGGCAACCCGTGCGAGTTCGAGTCTCGCCTTTCGCACCAACTAAAAATTTATATAAACATCAAGGAAAGCCAGCATGTCGAGTGTAGAAAATCTGGGCGCATTGGAGCGCCGCCTGAATGCATTGATCCCCCAGCAGCAGATTCGTGGCGAAATCGAAGCGCGCCTGAAGCGTTTGGGGCGCACAGCCAAAATACGCGGGTTCCGGCCGGGCAAGGTGCCGTTCAAGGTTCTGGAGCAGCAGTATGGCGCACAAATACACCAGGAGGTGCTGGGCGACGCCTTGCAGCGTTCATTCGCCGAGGCAACGCGGGCCAACAGCCTTAAAGTTGCAGGCTATCCCAATTTTGAAGTCAAGACCGCCGATCCGGCCGCCGAGCACATCGAATACAGCGCAACTTTTGAGGTCTATCCAGAGATCGCCTTCGGCGATATTGGTGCGGAAAGCGTAGAACGCGCAATTTATACACTGAGCGAAGCCGATATCGACCATACGATCGCCACGCTGCGCAAGCAGCGTGCGGTATTCGAGAAGACCGACCGTGCGGCGCAAAACGAGGATCAGGTGCGTCTCGATTTCACAGGCAAACTGAATGGCGTGGTGTTCGAAGGCGGCGAGGCCAAGGATTTTGCGGTGGTGCTGGGCCTGGGGCGCATGTTGCCGGATTTCGAAAGTGCCATCATTGGCATGAAAGCGGGGCAGACCAAGTCTTTCGACATGACTTTCCCGGCGGATTATCACGGCAAAGATGTGGCGGGCAAGCAGGTTACCTTTACCATTACGCTGCATGCAGTGGAGGCGCCACGCCTGCCAGAGCTGGATGCTGAATTTGCCAAGTCGCTTGGCATCGCAGATGGTGACTTGAACAAGCTCAGGTCAGAAATCCGCGAAAACCTGGAGCGTGAGATCGAGCGCCGCCTCAAGCTGCGCAACAAGGAAAGTGCAATGGACGTGTTGCTGAAAATCAGCCAGCTGGATGTGCCCAAGGCTATGGTGGATTGGGAAGTGCAAAGTCTGATGAAGCAGGCCATGCGCGACATGGAAGAGCGCGGCATGAAAGTGCCCACTGGCATGTCATTGCCACCCGATCTCTTCAAGGAGAATGCGGAAAGGCGTGTCAAACTGGGGTTGATCCTGGCAGAGCTGGTCAAGAAACATGACCTGGGCGCCAAGCCCGAGCAGGTCAAGGCGCTGGTTCAGGATTACGCGCGGAGTTTTGAGCAGCCGGAAGAAGTGGTAAAGTGGTACTACGGCGATCCGTCTCGCTTGCAGGAAGTGAACAATCTGGTGCTGGAAGATAATATGGTGGCGTGGGTGATGGGTGCTGCCAAGGTAACTGACAAGGCGATGGATTTCAACGAATTAATGGGGAAAGATTAATGATGCGTAGCGATTCGCCGCAAAGAAATATGGAGCCCCAGGACATCGGCATGATCCCGATGGTGATTGAAACCAGCGGGCGCGGGGAGCGCGCCTACGACATCTACTCGCGCCTGCTCAAGGAGCGGGTTGTGTTTCTGGTGGGGCCGATCAATGACGCCGTCGCCAATCTGGTGGTGGCGCAGTTGCTGTTTCTCGAGTCTGAAAACCCTGACAAGGAAATCCACCTTTACATCAACTCGCCCGGCGGTTCCATTTCTGCAGGGATGGCGATTTACGATACGATGCAGTTCATCAAGCCGGATGTGTCCACGCTGTGCGTCGGCATAGCGGCATCCATGGGCGCCTTCCTGCTGCAGGCGGGAGCCAAGGGCAAGCGCTTTGTGCTGCCCAATTCCACGGTGATGATTCACCAGCCGCTGGGCGGTTTTCAGGGGCAGGCGACGGATATCGAGATTCACGCAAAATATATTTTGAGTTTGCGCGAGCGTCTGTATATCCTGATGGCGCAGCATACCGGCCGCAGTGTCGAGGAGATTGCCCGCGACAGCGAGCGCGATAAATTCCTCAACGCGTCTGAAGCGGTAGAATACGGCTTGGTTGACAAGGTGCTGGACAAACGCATTTAACGTGAAACTCGCGTGGCGAGATTTTCCCTTACGGGGAAAAGCTGGAGAGATAACCAGCCACTAGGTTGTCGTTTGTTGACAACCTGGTGGAATGGCTAGTAGTTCTATCAGGGAAAGAATGGTGTTGCTCCGATTAAATTACAGCGAGGGTTCAAATGTCGTCGGATAAGAACAAGGGTGATAAGTTGCTGTACTGCTCGTTTTGCGGCAAGAGCCAGCATGAAGTGCGCAAACTGATTGCAGGTCCTTCTGTGTTTGTGTGCGATGAATGCATCGAGCTGTGCAATGACATTATCCGTGAGGAAACCCAGAGCGGGGCAGCAAGCAAGGCGGAGAAGAGTGATCTGCCGGTGCCGCACGAAATCCGTGCCAGCCTTGACGAGTATGTGATCGGCCAGGAGCAGGCCAAGAAAATTCTGTCCGTTGCGGTGTACAACCACTACAAGCGCTTGAAAAGCACGGACAAGGACGGGGTGGAGTTGTCCAAGAGCAACATCTTATTGGTCGGTCCGACCGGCTCCGGCAAGACCCTTCTTGCACAGACATTGGCGCGCCTGCTCAATGTGCCGTTCGTGATGGCGGATGCTACCACGCTGACCGAGGCAGGTTATGTCGGCGAGGATGTCGAGAACATCATTCAGAAGCTGTTGCAGGCGTGTGACTACGATGTGGAACGCGCACAGCGCGGCATCGTCTATATCGACGAGATCGACAAGATTTCGCGTAAATCGGACAACCCGTCGATCACCCGTGACGTATCTGGCGAAGGAGTGCAGCAGGCGCTGCTGAAGCTGATCGAGGGAACCAAGGCATCGGTGCCGCCGCAGGGTGGGCGCAAGCATCCGAACACCGAATTTTTGCAGGTGGACACCACCAACATCCTGTTCATTTGCGGCGGTGCGTTCGATGGCCTGGAGAAAGTCATACGCAGCCGTTCAGAAAAGGCTGGCATAGGCTTCGGCGCCAGTCTTGCCAAGCGGGATGACAAGAAGGATGTGGGCGCGGTGCTGCGTGAAGTGGAGCCGGAAGATTTGATCAAGTTCGGTCTGATTCCAGAATTCGTTGGCCGTCTCCCGGTGATCGCTACGCTGGAAGAGCTTGACGAATCAGCGTTGATTCAGATCCTGACCGAGCCCAAGAATGCCCTGACCAAGCAATATCAGAAACTGTTCGCCATGGAAAATGTGGAGCTGGAGTTCCGTGAGGGAGTATTGCAGGCTATCGCCAAGAAGGCGCTGGCGCGCAAGGCTGGCGCACGCGGCCTGCGCTCGATTCTCGAACATGCTTTGCTCGACATTATGTTTGACTTGCCTTCCATTGAAAATGTTAATAAGGTCGTGCTGGACGAAAACAGTGCAAGCGGGGAAATTCAGCCGATGGTCATATACGCTGACACACCCAAGGCCGCTTAGTGCTTCACTGAGGGTGTTTCTGAAATTCCGGATTCAAGAGTGCTGTAGTCTGTGATGTACCTGTTTGATTGTAATGATAAGGTTTTCGTAACGCCGCTTCACGATGTTGTTGGATTTTTTGAAGTTCCCATAACGAGGGTGATGCGCAGCAACTTGAATTATTTCGCTGCGCCCTCATCTAACTGTCACGTTAACTCACTTGAAGAATCCATACCATGACTGAACACGACATTAATACACCCGCTGTCCCCGGTCTGTTTCCGCTGCTTCCTTTGCGCGATGTGGTGGTGTTCCCCCACATGGTCATCCCGCTGTTTGTCGGGCGCGCCAAGTCGATCAAGGCGCTTGAGTCCGCGATGGAAGCGAACAAGAGCATCGTGCTGGTGGCACAAAAATCCGCCGCCAAGGACGAGCCGTCCACCGACGACCTGTATCGCATCGGCAGCATCGCGAATATCCTGCAGATGCTCAAGTTGCCGGATGGCACTGTCAAGGTTTTGGTGGAAGGCACGCAGCGCGCCAAGGTGCTGCGAGTACTGGATGAGAAGACGTATTTCGATGCAGATATCGAGCCGGTGCCTGCGGATGACAACCTGGGTCACGAGGCCGAGGCGATGCGCCGTGCCTTGATCAACCAGTTCGATCAGTATGTCAAACTCAACAAGAAAATCCCCCCGGAAATCCTGACTTCGCTCGCAGGGATCGACGATGCTGGACGGCTGGCGGATACCATCGCCGCACATTTGCCGCTCAAGCTGGAGCAGAAGCAGGAAGTCCTGGAAATCTTTGACGTGCGCCAGCGTCTTGAGCATCTACTGGGTCTGCTGGAGGCAGAGCTCGATATTCTGCAGGTGGAAAAACGCATCCGTGGGCGCGTTAAACGCCAGATGGAAAAGAGCCAGCGCGAGTATTACCTGAACGAGCAGGTGAAGGCGATCCAGAAAGAATTGGGCGAGGGCGAAGAAGGCGCAGACATCGATGAGTTGGAAAAGAAGATCAAAGCCGCTCACATGCCCAAGGAGGCGCGTGCCAAGGCCGAGGCTGAGATGAAGAAGCTGCGCCTGATGTCGCCCATGTCAGCCGAGGCGACCGTTGTGCGCAATTATATTGATGTGCTGGTAGGATTGCCGTGGAAGAAGAAAACCAAGATTTGCACTGACCTGAAGACTGCGGAAGAAGTGCTGGAAGCCGACCACTATGGGTTGGAAAAGGTCAAAGAACGTATTGTTGAATATCTTGCTGTGCAACAGCGTGTAGACAAAATGAAGGCACCGATCCTGTGCCTGGTCGGCCCACCGGGCGTGGGCAAGACTTCGCTGGGACAATCGATCGCGCGTGCAACCAACCGCAAGTTTGTGCGCATGTCGCTGGGTGGCGTGCGTGACGAGTCGGAAATCCGCGGCCACCGCCGTACCTATATCGGTTCCATGCCGGGCAAGATTTTGCAGAACATGACCAAGGTGGCGGTGAAGAACCCGTTGTTCCTGCTCGATGAAGTGGACAAGATGGGGATGGATTTCCGGGGCGATCCTTCCTCCGCACTGCTGGAGGTGCTCGATCCGGAACAGAATCATACTTTTGTCGACCACTATGTTGAGGTCGAATATGACTTGTCCGATGTGATGTTTGTGGCCACCGCAAACAGCATGAATATTCCGGCTCCCTTATTGGATCGCATGGAAATCATTCATGTGTCGAGCTATACCGAGGAAGAGAAAGTCAACATTGCAACCCGCTACCTGCTTCCAAAGGCATCAAGGAACAACGGGCTGAAGCCTGAAGAAATCAATATTTCCGAAAGCGCCATCCGCGACATTCTGCGCTATTACACGCGGGAGGCGGGAGTGCGTGGTTTGGAGCGTGAACTGTCAAAAATATGCCGCAAGGTAGTCAAGTCTCTGCTGCTCAAGGGACGTGATACGAAGGTGGTTGTGAATTCACGCAATCTGGACAAATACCTCGGTGTGCGGCGCTACTCTTATGGCATCGCGGAAAAGGTCAATCAGGTCGGTCAAGTGACTGGCCTGGCCTGGACCGAAGTCGGCGGCGAATTGCTGACCATTGAAACAGCCGTGCTGCCAGGCAAGGGCAAAACCACGACCACCGGCAAGCTGGGCGAGGTGATGCAGGAATCTATCCAGGCGGCACTCAGCGTGGTGCGCAGTCGTGCGCGCGGCTTGGGTATCGCCGACGATTTCTACCAGAAGACAGACTTGCATATCCACCTGCCCGAAGGCGCTACACCCAAGGATGGGCCGAGCGCAGGCGTTGGCATATGCACGGCGATGGTTTCAGCACTGACCGGTATCCCGGTGCGTGCTGATGTGGCGATGACCGGAGAGATCACGTTACGTGGCGAGGTGTTGCCGATAGGCGGACTGAAGGAAAAGCTGCTTGCTGCACAACGCGGCGGCATCAAGGTTGTACTGATTCCGGAAGAGAACACCAAGGATCTTGTGGAAATCCCGGATAACGTAAAGAACAAGCTGGATATTCACCCGGTCAAATGGATCGATCAGGTACTGGAGATGGCGTTGGAACGCAAACCGGAATCGTTGCCGGAATCGGCGCCGGTAGTGAGTTCCATTCCGGTTACAGATGAATCTCACGCGCCTGCTCTGATCAAGCATTGACGCGGTATGTGCGGGTTTGTTTAAGTTGTGGCGATTTCCAAAAAAAGTTTTTGAATTGCTTGACCCGGCTGAGAACCCTTGATATAAAGCCGTTGCAGGGTTTTCCTGTCAAATTCAACCAACACGCAAAAGGGGACGCTTATATGAACAAATCTGAACTGATTGATGCGATTGCAAAGTCTGCCGATATTTCCAAGGCAGCTGCAGGTCGTGCGTTGGACGCTACTGTAGAGGCAGTAAAAAAATCTTTGAAGAAAGGTGATCTGGTTACCTTGGTTGGTTTTGGTACATTTTATGTAGGCAAACGTGCTGCGCGTAATGGCCGCAATCCACGCACTGGCGCCACAATCAAGATCAAGGCAGCAAAAGTACCGAAATTCCGCGCTGGCAAAGGCTTGAAGGATGCGTTAAACTAACGATCTTCTAGGGTGCTTAGCTCAGCTGGTAGAGCGTCGCCCTTACAAGGCGAATGTCGGGGGTTCGATCCCCTCAGCACCCACCAGTTTGATCTATAAGATTTAAGGGGACAGGCTAAGCCTGTCCCCTTTTTCTTTCTTGCCACAATTTGCTGCTTTAGCAAAATATCTAACATGTTCATACACAAGGCATTGGATACATCTGACGGGCATTACCGCTCATCCGGAATATCCGACCACTCGCCCCATAAGCATTGACTCCATTCGGGCCACTCAATAATCTGCAAGCGCTTGGCAAACCTGCCGGAAGGCAGGGGCGCAAAGTTAACAGCCTGATGATAACTAATGGTGGCGAGTCTGCGACACAGGTGGTCGTCTGTGCGCATGAACTATTGCCTCCCACAGGATGAAGGTGAAATTTTCCTAATCATTATCCGGGATTGAAGTTATGCCACGTCATCAATGAATCCGGCTTAATGTTTACACCGCGCGGATATTTTTGCACTTAGGCCGAATCGACAATTATGACTACAGCCAATAATAACGGAGAGGGAGTAACGGGATCCCCGTTGGGTGAAGAATCCTGGAGACGACACGACCCGCTGTTGTCATCGCTCATTGAGATTGCCCGTTTTCACGGGCGAGGCATGACGCCCGAGGGTTTTCTTGCTGGCCTGCCTCTTCCAGAAGGCCGGCTTACGCCGGGCTTGTTGCGGCGCGCTGCAGCGCGCGCAGGACTCGCTTCCCGCATTTCGCGCAGGCCGTTGGATGCAATTCGCGAAGAACTGCTTCCGGTCATTTTGCTGCTGAAAGACAATGATTCATGCATCCTGCTCGGCGTGAGCAAGGATCGCACCCGGGCCCGTGTTGTCTTTCCCGAAGCGGGCCAGGGTGCAACCGAGATCGAGCTGGAAAGGCTTGTGTCCATCTACAGCGGCTACTGCATTTTTGTCCGTCCCCGCTTTCGCTTTGATACTCGTGCGCCGGAGATACGCTCGGTCGTCAATCGCCACTGGTTCTGGGGCGCGCTCTGGAGCAACGCGCAGCTTTACAGAGATGTACTGGCCGCGGCTTTCCTCATCAACATAATAGCCATCGTCGTTCCATTTTTTACCCTCAACGTCTATGACAGGGTTGTCCCGAACAATGCATTTGAAACCTTGTGGACGCTGGCATTGGGGGTCATCATGGTCATCGCTGTCGACTTCGGGTTGCGCATGGTGCGGGGATATGTGCTCGATGTGGCCGGCAAGCGGGTTGATATCGATCTTTCCGCGCTGATCATGGAGCGTGTTCTCGGCATGCAGATGGTTAACCGGCCGGCTTCAGTTGGTTCTTTTGCGGCCAATCTGCGGGCCTTCGAGTCGGTTCGCGATTTCATTACGTCTACTACAGTCACTGCTTTCATCGATTTGCCCTTTGCCATCATTTTCCTCGCGCTTATTTTCTGGTTGGGGTGGATGTTGGCCATACCGCTGCTCGTTGCCATGGTCGGGCTCGTTCTTTACGCGCTGATGCTTCAGCCGAAAATGCAGGCACTAACCGAAACTACCTACCGCGCAACAGCGACGCGCAACTCCACGCTGATCGAGAGCCTGGTGGGCATTGAAACCATAAAGACGCAGTGTGCGGAAGGAGTGATGCAGCGCAAGTGGGAGCGCTCGGTGGCATATCTGGCCAGGGTTGGGGCTGATCTGCGCTACTTGTCCTCGTCGGTGGTGAATGGCAGCGGCTCGGTTCAGCAACTGGTTACCGTTGCAATTGTCATTATTGGCGTCTATCTCATATCGGATCATAAGTTGTCCATGGGCGGATTGATTGCCTGCGTGATGCTTTCATCGCGGGCGCTTGCGCCTTTCGCACAGATAGCCTCGCTGCTTACCCAGTATCAGAATGCGGCCATGGCCTTGGCCGCATTGGACAAGGTGGTTGCCCAGCCAGTCGAGCGGCCCGAAAACGCAGCTTTTATTCGCCGTGAACGCATCAAGGGCGACATCGAGTTCAGCCACGTCAAGTTTTCCTATCCCGGCGGATCGTCCGAAGTTCTCAGTGATCTCAGCTTCCGCATCAAGGAAGGAGAGCATGTTGCGATCATCGGCAAGGTAGGTTCAGGAAAATCCACTATCAATCGTCTCATTCTTGGCCTCTATCAGCCGGACGAAGGCAGCATCAAGATCGATGGAGTCGATATTCGTCAGCTTGACCCGGCTGAGATACGCAAGGCTGCTGGTTACGTACCGCAGGATGTCACGCTGTTCTATGGTTCGCTGCGCGAAAACATCACCATCGGCATGCCCCATGTGGAAGATCACGCCATCCTGCAGGCCGCCGAGATTGCGGGGCTGCAGGAGATGGTCGGCAATCATCCCAAGGGGTTTGATATGCCTATTGGCGAGCGCGGCGAGTCGCTGTCGGGCGGCCAGCGCCAGTCGGTTGCGATTGCCCGTGCCTTTGTGCATGAGCCCAGCCTGCTTCTTCTGGACGAACCCAGCAGCGCGATGGATAGTTCCACGGAAGAGGTGCTCAAGGCGCGGCTGGCGGCTTACGCCAAGGGCCGCACCATGATCCTGGTTACCCACCGCAATTCATTGCTTTATCTGGTGGACCGTCTGATTGTCATCGATCGGGGCAAGGTGGTTGCGGATGGACCCAAGGCACAGGTTACGGAAGCGCTGCGCACCGGCAAAGTAGGGCGGGGCTGATCATGGAAGATAAAGTGCAAAACCTACCACCTGAGATGCAAGAAAAGTCTGTGGGATTTTTCAGAAGGCTGCGGATCGGTCAACTCAATCCATTTTCGCGCAGCGCTGATGCGACCGATCCCTACGCCGTCTATCGTGTTGAGGACGACAGACTGGCTCGCGATTTCGTGGTCGATGCCGACTCGGCAGTTATTGCCCAGGATCCGCTGCGTGCAAGACGTGTTGTGCGTGCCGTTCTCATTTCCTTTGCCGTGTTTATGATCTGGGCTTCCGTCGCCCAAGTTGACGAGATTACCAAGGGCGAAGGCAAGGCTGTTTCCTCGCGCCAGTTGCAGGTGGTGCAGAGTCTTGATGGCGGCATCGTGAACGAAATTCTGGTTAAGGAAGGTGACCGGGTGCGCGAGGGACAGGTGCTGGTCAAGATCGACACAACCCGTTTTCTTTCCAGCCTTAATGAAAGCCGTGCCACCTATCTGTCTCTGCTGGCCAAGGCAGCGCGCCTGCGTGCTGTGGCTGAAGGCGTAGAATTTGTGCCGCCACCGGAAGTGGTCAAGGAGAATCCTGCGCTGATCAATCAGGAGCGATCGGTCTACCTCAATCGCAAGGCCGAGCTGAATGCGCAGGTGGGAATTGCCCGCGATCAGCTTTCCCAGCGCGGCCACGAGCTGAGTGAGGCCAAGGCACGTTATGAGCAGGCTGTGCAGGGTTACACGCTGACCTCCAAGGAGCTGACGATGACCAGGCCACTTCTCAAGTCCGGTGCTGTTTCGGATGTTGACCTGCTTCGTCTGGAACGTGACGTCAGCCGCCTCGACGGTGAAAAAAACCAGGCTGCATCACAGATTACCCGCCTGCAGTCAGCGATAGCCGAGGCGAGAAAGAAAATCGAGGAAGTCGAACTCGAGTTCAGGAACCAGGCGCGCAACGAACTTTCCGAAACACAAGCCAAGATCAACAGCATGAGTGAAGGCAATGTTGCCCTTTCCGATAAGGTCAAACAGGCCGATATCAGATCACCGGTCAACGGTACGGTTCAGCGCCTGCTGTACAACACCGTCGGTGGTGTGGTCCAGCCCGGCAAGGACATTATCGAGGTCGTGCCACTTGAAGACACCATTCTGCTCGAAGCCAAAGTGCTGCCCAAGGACATCGCTTTCTTGCATCCCGGACAGAAGGCCAACGTCAAGTTCACTGCCTACGACTTCGCCATTTATGGCGGCCTGGAAGCGCGTGTGGAAAACATCAGCGCAGACTCGGTTACGGATGACAAGGGCAACACTTTTTATATTGTCCGGGTGCGCACCGTCAAATCCAGCCTCGGAGATAACTTACCCATCATCCCGGGCATGATCGCGGAAGTGGACATCCTCACCGGGAAAAAAGCGGTACTCAGCTATCTACTCAAGCCTGTGCTGCGGGCCAAGCAATATGCGCTGACAGAGCGCTAATAGGGAGCAAAAATGGATAAGAATATTTTTGTTTCACCCGGCAAGGTGCATCCCAAGCGGTGGCAAATCGCTTTCCCGCAGGCAGAAATTCTCCAGCGCGTACCAGAGAATATACCGGCCGGCAGCGTTGTCTGGCTGCACAACCTGCTGCCAGATGGCATGCGTCCGGCCAGTGTCCGCTTTGTTGTGATGCACGACGAACCGAGCGACGACAAAGGGCTGGAAGCACTCGGGCATGGAGCGTCTGGATACTGCCATGCACATGCCACACCTGAACTTTTGCACACCATAGAGTCGGTCATCCGCAGCAACGGCCTGTGGGTTGGCGAATCCCTGCTTAACCGACTGGTGGGCGGCATCGGCGTTCGCTCACACATGTCCGGCCGGCATGAGCAACACCCTGCGTTACAGGCGCTATCCGAGCGTGAGCGTGAAGTCGCGCTGTGCGTTGCTCGCGGGGAAAGCAACAAGGAAATCACCCGCAATCTTGGCATTGCCGAACGAACCATCAAGGCGCATCTCACCGCCGCTTTCGAGAAGCTCGGTGTGCGAGATCGTCTGCAACTGGCCATTCTGCTTAACACTGCTGGCTAATTCCGCTTCAAATCAAACAGACAGCAAGCTTCTGCGACTTGCTCTGCCGCGCACCTATCTCCCGCAGGTTTAAGATGGATCGAAATGAGGCGGTTGACGCATGCGCAGGTTTGTATACACTGGTAAATATCAATAACTATATTATTATTGAGTATTCCAGAATTCATTACAGTATTGCCATGCTTCGCCATTTCCTGCTTGGGGCATAATGAGCGAGGATGTGGATGGCAAGTGTCATGATTTAAGGAAATTTCAATAACCGGCAAAGGCAGGAAATAGCGATGGCAATTGCAACTCAAGCTTCGGCAGTTGGCGTGGTGAGCGTCACGAAAGGCGAGGTTTTTGCTAAAAGCGCAGACGGCAAAATGCGCCGCTTGGCAGTCGGCGACAAAATATTCGAGGGTGACATCATCGTTACCGCCAATGGCAGTTCCGCCGAAATTTCCATCTTTAACGGCCCTGTGCTCAATGTGGCCGAACAGCAATCTGTTGCTATCGATAGCCAGGTCATCTCACCGATGCAGGACGCCACTGCAGGCGCCATTTCTGATCTGGGGTCCACCGAGGCGTCCAAAGTCATTCAGACTCTCAATGCCAGCGGCCAGCAGGATTTCAACGCACTGCAGGATAATCAAGCCACCGCCACCGGTTTGACAGACGCTGATGGCAGCGGTGGCAGCAGTTTCGTCGACCTCGTGCATATCGTCGAAACCGTGCCTGCTACCGGCTATGATTACCAGATTAATCCGATTGGAACAGTATCAGCGATTGAGTGGCAGGCTCCGGCCTCCGGCATAGTGGTGGGGCAGAATGAAACACTGATCGGCGGCGATGGCAGCGACACTTTGCGCGGTGGGGGTGGTAACGACATCTTGCGCGGTGGTGCAGGCAACGACATCCTGAGTGGCGGCCCTGGTACCGATATTTTTGTCTGGTCGCTTGCTGATGTACCGGGGGGTACAACGACGGACACAGTAACGGATTTCAATACTGGGGAAATTCTGGATCTGAGTGATCTCTTCACGAATGGCCCTGCTACTCTGTTGATCGATAATACGGCTCACACTGTTACAGCAACGTACTCGGAGTCCAGTATTGAACATGCCCAGATCATTGAGATTGCCTTCGATGCAAGCGTGCCCCATCATAACCTCATAGAAAGCAGTGGCGTGGTAAGGATAGGCTGATTACCCCCCGATCAAGTGTTAAAAGCGGCCTTCGGGCCGTTTTTTATGTTCATCCTCTCAGCATGAGCCGCTCATGTTGCCTCGCTGTCTCTGCCCTTTTGGGCAATTGATGCATTTGCGAATCTGTATAGACTGCACATCATCAGCAACCCAAAAACTAATACGCGGAGGCAGCAAATATCATGGCAAACTCAAATACGGCTCAGGCATTGGCAGTTGGCGAGGTACGGGTCACGAAAGGCGAAGTCTTCGCGAAGAGTGCGGACGGCCATCTGCGCCGCTTGGCAGCCGGCGACAAAATATTCGAAGGCGAAGTCATCGTCACCGCCAATGGCAGTTCTGCCGAAATCAACATGTTCAACGGCCCGGTGCTTAATGTGGCTGAACAACAATCTGTTGCTGTGGACAACCAGGTCATTACTCCGACGCATGATGCCACGGCAGGAACTGTTTCAGATCTGGGTTCCACCGAGGCGGCCAAGGTCATTCAGACCCTTAATACGGGTGACCAGCAGGATTTCAACGCACTGCTTGATAGCGAAGCGCCTGCGGCTGGCTTGACGGCGGGGGAAGGCGGCGGTATCAGTTTTGTGGATCTCGTGCGTATTGTCGAAGCAGTGCCAACCACGACTTATAGTTTCCCCATCAATCCAGCCGGTACAGCACCAACAATAGAGGGGGAGAGTCTGGTTTCGCTGAAGGCTGCACCAGTCATCTCGATTGCAACGGCTGAGGTCACTGTCGTGCAGCAGGGAGATGGCGGCTTTACCCCTGTAATAAATGGCAATGACGTCTTTATTCCAGAGGGCAGCAACGGCGAATCGGGCAACACCGTGTCTTTTATCCTGCGTCTGGACCAGGCTTCTACACAGGACATTTCCGTTTCTTATGAAATCCAGCCGGGCACCGCACAGCCCGGTATCGACTACAGCGGCGTGCTGACCGGCGCGGTCACCATTCCCGCCGGGACAATAGAGGTTCCGGTAACGGTCAACATCATTCCCGATCATCTGGACGAAGGCCAGAATACAACTGCTGGTGCGGAAAGCTTTTACATTGTTCTGACCGATGCGACAAATGCAACCATTAACACAGAGGCCAATACCGCAACCGCGTTGATCGTTGATGATGATTTTTCACCCGTGGCCGCGAATGACCCTGCAACGATTAGCATGGCAGGCGAAACCGAAGGAAATCACTCGGTGTCCGGCAACGTGTTAGGCAACGATACTGATGGCAATAATGACTCATTGTCCGTCGTGACGCCGGTAACACAAACGAATGAATATGGCACGCTGGTAATCTCTGCCAACGGTGATTATGTCTTTACATTGAATGATGCCGGTGAAGCGGCAGCCAAAGCCTTGCCACAGGGTGAGTCATTCACGATCAATTTTGCGGACGTTTATCAGGCAACAGATGGGACCAATCCATCGGGCCTTGCCGACGTGAACATCACCATCAATGGTACCAACGATACTCCGGTCGCAACCGACGACAACAGCACAGGTGCGGAGAACGACGCACTGACCACGCACGAAGACACGGCTCTGACGATTGTCCCGGCCACGCTGCTGGGCAACGACAGCGATGTCGACGGCGACACGCTGAGCATCACCTCGGTGCAGAAGGCGGTCAACGGCACAGTTTCGCTGGGAGAAGATGGCAACATCATATTCACGCCTGCTGAAAACTACAACGGCGGTGCATCCTTCACCTACACCGTCAGCGACGGCCAAGACGGCACGGCCACAGCCACGGTTAATGTGAATGTAACGCCGGTCAACGACATCGCCACCGTCAGCTCGGACAGCAAATCGCTGTCTGAAGGCGACACCGCTGCCGCCCTGAACACTGGCGGCACGCTGACCATCACCGACGCCGACACCGGCGAAGCGCACGCCGTGGCGCAGACCAGC
>JAUQWW010000050.1 GCA_030834965.1 Gallionellaceae bacterium
CCGACCGGACGCGCCGCCAGCGAGCAGCTTTATGGTGATGACGTGCTGCGGGTTTACCTGCCTTATGACTACCCCTTTGCAGTCAGGCGCTTTCTGCGTCACTTCCAGCCCCGCATCGGCATTCTGCTGGAGACAGAAATCTGGTTCAACCTGATACATGCCTGCCATGCAGCACACATGCCGCTGCTGCTGCTCAATGCACGCCTGTCGGAAAAATCTGCCGCGCGTTATGCGCGCTACCCGAATCTGACTGGATCAGGCTTGCGCGAGTTAAGCGCCATCGCCGCGCAAACCGGGGACGATGCCACGCGCCTGACCGCCCTGGGCGGCCGCGATGTTTCCGTGATGGGCAACCTTAAATTCGATATCGAGCCGCCGTCCGCGATGCTGGAACTGGGTATACAGTTACGCACCGAGTTTGGCCAGGACAGAAAGATTTTCCTCACAGCCAGCACGCGCGAAGGTGAAGAAGCGCTGCTGCTCGATGCGCTCCAACAATCCGATATTCCCAACCTCCTCACTGTGATCGTGCCGCGCCACCCGCAGCGTTTTGATGATGTGGCCACCCTGCTCACCCAGCGCGGTATCCGCTTCCAGCGCCGCAGCGTAGGCCGCCCGGTTGCGCTGGATACACAGGTGGTGCTGGGTGACAGCATGGGGGAAATGTTTGCGTACTATGCTGCCTGCGACCTCGCCTTCATCGGCGGCAGCCTGCTGCCATTCGGCGGACAGAACCTGATCGAAGCCTGCGTCGTCGGCAAGCCGGTGATCGTCGGCCCGCACACATACAACTTTGCGCAAGCCAGCGAGCTTGCGGTGGAAAGCGGTGCGGCTATGCGCATACAGAACACCGCCGAGCTTGCACAAACACTGCAGCATATGTTTTCGCATCCCGAGCGTATGGCAGAATCGGGCCATGCCGGCCGGTGCTTCGTGAGCGCAAACCTGGGTGCGACGGAACGCGCGCTGCTTGTTATCGGCCAATTCATGACAAAATAAACAATATGAACAAAATTCTCATCACCGGCGGCGCCGGTTTCATCGGCTCTGCCGTCATCCGCCAGTTGATTGCGGAAACCGATACCACCGTCATCAACGTGGACAAGCTGACCTACGCGGGGAACCTGCAATCGCTGATATCGGTGGCTGACAACCCGCGCTATCGCTTCGAACATGTGGATATTTGTGATGCCGCAGAAGTTGCACGCCTGTTCCGCGAACACCAGCCGGATGCCGTGATGCACCTGGCCGCGGAATCGCATGTCGACCGCTCCATCACCGGGCCGGCCGCCTTCATTGAAACTAATATTGTCGGCACCTACACCTTGCTCGAAGCGGCGCGGGAATACTGGGGAGCGTTGCCAGCCGAGCGCAAAGCCGTCTTCCGCTTTCATCACATTTCCACCGATGAAGTCTACGGAAGCCTGGGTGAAACCGGCTTTTTCACCGAGAGCACGCCCTACCAGCCGAACTCGCCCTACTCGGCAAGCAAGGCGTCATCTGATCTTCTGGTGCGTGCCTGGCATCACACCTACGGCCTGCCCGTGGTCGCCACCAACTGCTCCAACAACTACGGCCCTTACCATTTTCCTGAAAAATTGATTCCTCTGGTCATCCTGAATGCGGTAAACGGCAAGCCGCTGCCGATTTATGGCAAGGGCGACAACATCCGCGACTGGCTGTATGTGGACGACCACGCGCGCGCGCTGCGGCTGGTGCTGGAAAAGGGGGGTATCGGAGAAACCTACAACATCGGCGGCTGGAATGAGAAGACCAATCTGGAAGTGGTGCATGCGATCTGCGCCATTCTCGATGAGCTGCACCCGCAGGGTGCGCCGCATGCCGCGCTCATCACCTACGTAAAGGACCGCCCCGGCCACGACCGCCGCTATGCCATCGACGCTAGCAAGATCGCGCGCGAACTGGGCTGGAAACCAAGGGAAACCTTCGAGTCGGGGCTGCGCAAAACGGTGGAATGGTATCTGGCCAATACCGCCTGGGTCGATGCCGTAATCAGCGGCGAATACCAGAACTGGATTCAACAAAACTACGGCGACAGGAAAACATCATGAAAGGCATCAT
>JAUQWW010000051.1 GCA_030834965.1 Gallionellaceae bacterium
GGTGTCAGAAACACGGTTTCGACATCCGGATGCAGGCTTCGGTTCATTCCGGCCATCTGGAATTCATATTCAAAATCCGACACCGCACGCAAACCGCGCAACACCACCCGCGCATTTTGGGTGCGCACATAATTCATCAGCAGGCCGTCGAACCCTTCCACCCGCACATTGGCAAAATCCGCGAAAATTTCCCGCGCCATGGCTACGCGCTCCTCCAGGCTGAACAGGGTCGCAGTGCGGCTTGCAGCTATCGCCACGACGACTTCACCGAACAGACCGGCGGCACGGCGCACCACGTCTTCATGGCCGCGCGTGATGGGATCGAAGGTGCCCGGATAAATCACTTTAATCATTTTGGCTCGCGTTGCGCCTGTCGCAGTAATTGATAAAACACCTTGCCCGCCCGGTCTGATTTCACCACCTGCAACCCCGTGTCCGGTTCGAATACAGCCCCGGTTTCGACATATACCAGGCCTTCCTCGGTCAGCCTGTCAGCCAGCAGCGACAGCACTTTGGGCAAATAACTGCTCTGAAACGGCGGGTCGAGGAAGATTACATCGTAACGCCCGGATTCGCGCCGCGCGAATTCTAGCCCATCTTCACAGCGCAGCGCTACGTTGGTGCAGGCCAATTTTTTGCAGTTTTCCTGCAAAGCCCGAAACGCAGCACGGTTATTCTCCACCATTACCACTTCGGCTGCGCCGCGCGAGACTGCCTCGAATCCCAGCGCGCCGCTGCCGGCAAACAGGTCCAGGCAGCGCTTGCCATCCAGTGTCTGGCCCAGCCAGTTGAACAGGGTTTCGCGCACGCGGTCCGGCGTGGGACGCAGCCCCTCCGCATCCGGAAACACGATCCAGCGGCTGCGGTGCGTGCCGCCGATGATGCGAACCCGGTTTATTGCCCGGCTCCCTCTTTGCCATCTGGAGCGCCGACAATGACTGTCGCCATCGCATCCGGATTCACGCGCCGCTTGAAGGCATCGTGGATTTGCGCAACCGTGACTTGATCCACTTTGCCGACAAAGTCATCGAGGTAGGTCAGGGGCAATTCATAAAACCCGATCACGCTGAGGTAGTCGAGTATCTTCTTGTTGCTGTCGATGCGCAGCGGAAAACCGCCGATGACGTTCTGCTTGGCCGCCACCAGTTCCTTGGCCGTCGGCCCCTTGGCGATGAATTCACGCAGTGTGCTGCGCACCGTTTGCAGCGCCTCGTCCGCCTGCTCCTTCTTGGTCTGCAGCCCGACCTGGAACGCGCCCGGCTGCTGCATCGGCATGAAGTAGCTGTACACGCTGTAGGCCATGCCGCGTTTTTCGCGAATCTCGTTCATCAGCCGCGACACGAAACCGCCTCCGCCGAAGATGTAGTTGCCCACAAAAAGTGGAAAGTAATCCGGATCGGTGCGCGCAATGCCGGGCACGCCGATCAGGATATGGCTCTGCGTGGCCGGATGCGCGATGCGCTGCTCGCTGGCCTCGATCTGCATGGCTACCGGCGCAATGCGTGCGTCATCCCCGCCCTGCGGCAACTGTACGGTAAGCTGTTGCGCGATGGCTTCCGCTTCGGCACGCGTGACGTCACCCATGATGGCGACCACGGCGCCTTTGGCGGAATAATGGCTGCGATAAAATTCCTCTAGGTCTGCGCGCTGAATCCTTTCTACGCTACCCACTTCCCCGGATGCCTGAAACCCGTAGGGATGGGTCCCGAAAACAGCCTTGCCGAAGGCTTTGGAAGCGATGCTGTCCGGCTTGGTCTCGGCTTCTTTCAGCCCCGCGATCACGCGCGCTTTCTCACGCGCCAGCACCTCTTCCGGAAACAGGGGTTGCTGCAGCACGCGCGCCAGAATGTCCAGCGCCTGATCGCGCTCCGCGGCGCTGCTCAGGGTGCGCAGCGTCATGCCGGCTCGGTCCATATCGAAATGCCCGCCCAGTTGCGCCCCGACATCGGCGATCTTGCGCGCAATTTCGTCCTCGCTCAGCCCATCCGCACCGAGATCGAGCAAACCATGCGTCAATGCAGCCAGGCCGGATTTTTCGGCCGTATCAAACCCGCTCCCGGCCGCAAAACTCACCGCCACATCCAGCATCGGCAGGTCATGGTTTTCCACGAAATAGACGCGTGCGCCGCTGTCTGCCTGCCAGTGCTCGATTTTCGGCGTGGCGAACGCAGGCGCAGAAAAAACCAGGCTCCCTGACAAGAACAATGCGACAGCCGCAAGAAAATTAGTGCGCATGACCTGCTCCCTTAGTGGCGTGTTTGGGTTTTCCGGAAAGCGGCTGCGGGTCGAGCACGGCAACAGTCAGGCTGTCGTCCTTGAGAATCTCGCGCGCCGCATCCTGCACCTGCTGCGCCGTCACTGCCTGCAGCTTTTTCAGCAGCACCGGGATATCCTTGTACGACAGCCCGATGCTTTCCAATTGACCGATCTGCATCGCCTGATAGAACACCGAGTCGAGCTTGTACACTTCGCTGGCAGTCACTTGCGCCTTGACGCGTTTCAACTCCTCTTCGCTCACGCCATCACGCACCAGCAGCGCGATCTGTTCGCGCAGACCCGCTTCCAGATCAGCCACGCTTTTCCCTTCGCTGGGCGTCCCTTCCAGCGTAAACATGCTCGGCCCGCGCGAGGTTGCGTCATAGCCCGCGCCCACGCTGCTGGCAAGCTGCTGCTCGCGCACCAGCGCCTTGTTCAGGCGCGCCGACTCGTTGCCATCCAGTATGCCGGCCAGCACTTGCAGCGCGTAGGGCAGGCTATCGTTTTCCGGGTCGCGCAATACGGGTGCATGGTAGGACATGACCAGATTCGGCAGTTGCGCTGGCGCCTTGACCACGATGCGCTTGATGCCGAGCTGCGGCGGTTCGATATAGTTCTTGCGCACTGGCAGCGCGCGCTTCGGAATCACGCCGTAGTAGCGTTGCGCCAGCGCAAACACTTCGCTTGCCTTGACGTCTCCCGCGACGACCAGCACTGCATTGTTGGGCACATACCAGCGCTCATACCACGCCTTGGCATCCCCTACGCTGAGCGCCTGCAAATCATTCATCCAGCCGATTACCGGGTTCTGGTAGGGGTGTTCCTGGTACGCCGTTGCCATCAGCTTTTCATACATCAGCGCATGCGGCTCATCGTCCGTACGCATGCGCCGCTCTTCCATCACGACCTTAGCTTCTTTGGCAAACTCGGCAGCCGACAGCGCCAGGTTGCGCATGCGGTCTGACTCGAGCTGCATCGCAAGCGGAAGTTTCGATTTGTGCAGAGTCTGGAAATATGCGGTGTAGTCATAGCTGGTGAAGGCATTCTCACGCCCGCCCGCAGCCGCAATGCGTTTGGAGAATTCTCCCGCCGGCACGCTCGTTGTGCCCTTGAACATCATGTGTTCCAGCACATGTGCGATGCCGGTCGTGCCGGTGCGTTCGTCCATGCTTCCTGCACGGTACCAGACCTGCTGCACGACCACCGGGGCGCGGTGGTCTTCCTTGACGATCACCTTGAGGCCATTGCTCAGCGTCTTCTCGAACACCTCCGCGTGTGCCGCAGCGGCGGATAACAACACCGCAGGAAACAAGACTAACTTCACCAGATGTTTCAGTAATTTTGCGCGCATTTTTTATAGCCCAAATCCACTAATCAGCTTAGAATAACAAAAGCGGCAGAGTCTGCCGCAATGAATTTGCATTATGCGCTATTTCCTCACCTTTCGACCACCTCCAAGCAGTTATCCAAATGTTCAGTTTTCTAAAAAAACCTTTTTCCGGAAATACGGAAAAATCCCCTACTGGAAGTACGGAAGAATCCCCTGCTGAAAATGCGGCTGACCAGTCCACGCCTGAAAAACGCAGCTGGATCGGCCGCCTGAAGAGCGGGCTGGCGCGCACCGGCAATCAGCTTACCGATTTGTTCAGCCGCGGCGGCAAGATCGATGACGAGCTGTATGAAGAACTGGAAACCATCCTGATCACCGCCGATGTCGGCATGGACGCGACCCGCTTCCTGCTGGCCGAGCTGCGCCACCAGGTCAAGGAACACCGCCTCACCGAATCCGGCCAGCTCAAGGAAGCGCTGGCGCAATGTCTGTACAAGCTGCTCCAGCCGCTGGCACGGCCCTTGGACATCGGCCCGCACCAACCCTTCGTCATCATGCTGGCGGGCGTGAACGGCGCAGGCAAGACCACTTCCATTGGCAAGCTGGCGAAATACCTGCAAGGCCAGGGCAAATCGGTGCTGCTGGCGGCGGGCGACACCTTCCGCGCCGCTGCACGCGAACAACTGATGGAATGGGGCGCACGCAACAACGTCACCGTCATTGCGCAGCAGGGCGGCGACCCGGCTGCAGTAATTTACGATGCGGTGCAGGCCGCACAGGCGCGCAGGATTGACGTGGTATTGGCGGATACCGCCGGGCGACTGACCACCCAGGCGCACCTGATGGAAGAGATCAAGAAAGTGAAGCGCGTAATCGCCAAGGCCATGCCCGAAACACCCGCCTCACCCGCCGCGCCGCATGAGGTGCTGCTGGTGCTGGATGCCAACACCGGGCAGAACGCGCTGAGCCAGGTCAAGGCGTTCGACGAAGCGCTCGGCGTCACCGGCCTCATCCTAACCAAGCTGGACGGCACCGCCAAGGGCGGCGTGATTGCCGCCATCGCCAAGGCGCATCCCATTCCGGTGCGCTTCATCGGCGTGGGTGAAGGCCTGGATGATTTGCGCCCGTTCGAAGCAGAGGATTTTGTCACTGCACTGCTTGGACTGGACAGTGATTAGATTCAACCAGGTCTACAAGCGCTACCCCGGCGGTTATGAAGCACTGAAAAACGTCAGCTTCGAAATCGCCGCAGGCGAAATGGTTTTTCTTACCGGCCATTCCGGCGCGGGCAAGAGTACGCTGCTCAACCTGATCGCCGCCATCGAACGCCCCAATAGCGGCAGCGTGGTGGTCAACGGACAGAACATCGCAAAACTCAGGAGCGGCGCGCTGCCCTATCTGCGCCGCAACCTCGGCCTGATCTTTCAGGACCACAAGCTGCTGTTCGACCGCAGCGTGTTCGACAACGTGGTGTTGCCGCTGCAAATCTGCGGTTTCGACCACCGCGAAAGCGCCAAGCGCGTGCGCGCCGCGCTCGACAAGGTAGGACTGCTGCAACGCGAAAAAACCAATCCCATCGCACTGTCCGGCGGAGAGCAGCAACGCGTGTGCATTGCGCGCGCCATCGTCAACCGCCCCTCCATCCTGCTCGCGGATGAACCCACTGGCAACCTCGACGCGGACTATGCCAACGACATCATGGGTATCTTCAAATCCTTCCATCAGGTGGGCGTCACGCTGCTGATCGCCTCACACGACGAAGGCATCCTGCAGAAATTCGGCGGGCGCTTGCTGGTGCTGAAGCATGGGGAATTGCAGTCATGAAAATCTGGCTGATCCAGCATGTGCGCGTGCTGCTGTTTACGCTGCGCCGCCTTTTCGCCACGCCGCTATCCAGCCTGCTCAACATCCTGGTCATCGGCATCGCGCTCAGCCTGCCGATGGGCCTGTACGTGCTGTTGCAAAACGTGCAAGGCCTGGCCGAACAGGTGGCCGGCACACCGCAGATCAGCGTGTTCCTGAGCCTGGACAGCGACAAGGAAGACGTCACCCGCATCGGCAAACAACTGAAGCAGCATGAGGCTGTGGGCCGCGTCGAGTTTGTGCCGCGCGACCGTGCGCTGGAACAGCTCAAGCAGACCACCGGGCTGGCGGACGTGATCGGCGGGTTGACGCAAAACCCGCTGCCGGACGCGTATGTCGTTCATCCGAATAAAGCTGGCGCACAAGCGCTGGAAGCCCTGCGCGACGAATTGCAGAAATGGCCCGAACTGGAGCATGTGCAACTGGACTCGGCCTGGGCGCACAAGCTGGAAGCGCTGCTCAAATTCGGACGCATGGCGGTGCTGATCCTCGCCGTGCTGCTCAGCTTTGCGCTGGCGGCCGTGACCTTCAATACCATCCGCCTGCAAATCCTCACCCAGCGCGACGAAATCGAAGTGTCCAAACTGATCGGCGCGACCAATGCCTTCATCCGCCGCCCCTTCCTGTATTTCGGCCTGCTGCAGGGGCTGCTGGGCGGAGCAGCGGCATGGGCTATCATCACCGTCAGCCTGCACCTGCTCAACGGCAGCCTCGCCAGCCTGGCGCAGCTGTATGCCAGCAGCTTCATGCTGCACCCACCTTCCGCAAGCGACAGCCTTACGCTGCTGCTGTTCTCGGCCTACCTCGGCTGGCTGGGCGCATGGCTGTCCGTAGCACAGCATTTGTGGCAGATTGAACCCCGGTAATTTATTTTTGGTTTTTAAGAACGGAGATTGATTGTGAACCTGGCTTTATTTGACTTGGACAACACCCTGCTGAACGGCGACAGCGACTTCGAGTGGGCGCAATTCCTGATGGAAGAAGGCGAAATCGATCGCGAACTATATGAGGCCAAGAATCAGACCTTTTATGACCAATACAAAAATGGCACGCTGGACATCCATGAGTTTCTCGACTTCCAGCTGAAACCTCTGTCGCGCCACTCGCGCAAGGCGCTGAATGCCTGGCATGAAGAATTCATGCGGCGCAAGGTGCACGGCATGATTTTGCCTCTTGCTCAGAAGCTGGTCGCGCGGCACCGCGCAGCAGGTGACGTGTGCGTCATCATCACCGCCACCAACAGCTTCGTCACCGGCCCCATTGCTCGCGAGTTCGGCGTCGAACACCTGATCGCCACCGAACCGGAACACGTAGCCGGCGAATTCACCGGGCGCGTCGCCGGCGTCCCCTCATTCCGCGAAGGCAAGATCACCCGCCTCGAAAATTGGATGGCGCAACGCGGCTGGAACTGGAACAGCTTTGGCGGCAGCTGGTTTTACAGCGATTCGCTGAACGATCTGCCGCTGCTGTCCAAGGTGGGAAATCCGGTCGCCGTAGATCCAGACCCGGTATTGCGCAGCCATGCGGAGCAGCAGGGGTGGAAGATTATCTCGCTGCGGTAATCACGACGACTCAGGCAGAGCAGTCAGCCTTAGAAAACATCGTTAACAAGGAAAAAGCCGGGAATGATCCCGGCTTTCGATTGGGGTTTATCGTTTAGAACGAATATTTTACGTCAAGTCCCCAATTGGTGACGTTTGCGGTTCTGCCGTTGATGTCAGTCGGAAGGTCGCCGAAATCTTCGTACTGCAGGCGCACAGCAACGTTACGATTGAAGTTATACCCGATACCGACGCCCGCCAGCAGATCAGTGTGGTGGGAAGAATTACCGAATTTTATATGGTTTCGGGTGGCGCCCAGCTTGCCGAAAATATCAAACCCCATAGTCAGCGGCAAGGTTCCAGTCCCCGCCAGGGACCACGAATCAGCCCTCTGGCCGCGATAGCCGTTAAAATCGTTGTACGCTAATTCGACCCCAAAATTCTGGCTGACTTGTAAACCTCCGAATATCTTATAGGACGTATTGTTGGAGTCGGTTTCAGCCTCCCCAACGCCAACTCCTACATATCCAGACGATTCAGCAGATGCCGGCATTGCCACAAATATTGCACTCAGCGCCATTGCGATCAGAACTTTATTCATTTATTTCCCCTTAAATTGGTTATATGGATTTTGAAGTGTAAGAGCGCCTGGCCGATTAGTATGTGCGTTGTCGCACAGAGTGCGCATTTTGTGCCCGGTTATTACTCTACAGAGTTACAAGTCCAGGATGAGCATGAGCGCAGGTTACAGGTCCTCGGCTTAAGCGCAGTGCTCGTCAGCGAGTGGGGGCTTCTGCCCGCACGGCAAATTGAATCAGGCCACGACTACGTCTGCAACACAGTAGGATTAAGCATTTTCCTTATTTTTCCATGCGGCGCTGTCCCATTGGATAATTTATGATACTAAATGTGCGTTTCCTGAAACCTGGACGGAAACGACACCTCTGCTTCATCGATTAATAAATTCAACTACGCAAGGGAAAAATGCCATGAAAAAACTGTTTGTGCTCGTCTGTCTGGGCTTGATGTTCACCGCTCCCGCATTTGCCGGAGCGCAGCAAGATAAAATGAAGTCCTGCAACAAGGATGCCAAGGAAAAAGCACTCATGGGCGACGAGCGCAAAGCGTTCATGAAGTCATGCCTGAGCAAGGAAGGCACACCTGCGGCAGCCATGGAAAAGAAATCCACACAGCAAGAAAAAATGAAGTCCTGCAACAAAGACGCCAAGACAAAAGCGCTGAAAGGCGATGAGCGCAAGAAGTTCATGAGTGACTGCCTGAGAGGTTAATTTCAGGCTGTATGTACCGACCAAAGGCACACGCTTGTCGTGTGCCTTTTTTATTGCCTGTTGCCCAAGCCTGATGGGGAGAGTGAGCGCCGTTTTGTGCCGGGTGTATAATCCGCGCTTCTCCAATGCTGCACGTTTCGCGCGGCATTCAATTGCATAGAGATTGATGATTAAAAAACTGTTAAAGCGCGTGTTTGGAAAAGCCGCCCGTATCCGGGTGGAAGGAAAGTGCCACATCATTCCGTTTGAGGTGCATGGCGTCAGTCGAAGCGGCATCAGCCCCGCGGCGCGCAAGGTGACCGATGGCTTGCAGGCAGCTGGTTATGCGGCCTTCGTGGTCGGCGGCGCGGTGCGCGACCTGCTGCTCGACCGTCATCCCAAGGATTTCGATATCGCCACCAACGCCACGCCGGAAGATGTGCGCCGCGTGTTCCGCCGCTCGCGCATCATCGGGCGGCGCTTCCGCCTCGTGCATGTATTGTTTGGCGAGGAGACGGTGGAAACCTCCACCTTCCGCCGCATGATCGAAGCGGAAGATGCGCAAACTGATGAGCATGGCCGCTTGCTGCGCGACAACGAATTCGGCGACCAGGAACAGGATGCTGCGCGGCGCGATTTCACCGCCAACGCGCTGTTCTACGATCCCTCCACCCAGGAAATTTACGACTACCACAACGGCTATGCCGACATTCGCGCCAACACCCTGCGCATGATCGGCGACCCCGCCGTGCGCTACCGCGAGGACCCGGTGCGCATGCTGCGGGCGGTGCGCTTGTCAGCCAAGCTGGGCATGAAACTGGATGCCGCCACTGCTGCGCCCATCTTTGGCATGAAGGAATTGCTCAGCAACGTGCCGCAGGCACGCCTGCTGGATGAGATGCTCAAGCTGCTGCTGTCCGGCCATGCACTGGAATGCATCAAGAAGCTGCGCGCGATGGATTTGCACCACGGCCTGCTGCCGATGCTGGACGTGATACTGGAGCAGCCGCTGGGCGAAAAATTCGTCATGCTGGCGCTGGAAAATACCGATCAGCGCATCCGCGAAGACAAGTCGGTGTCTCCTGCCTTCCTGTTCGCCGCGCTGTTGTGGCACGAGGTGCTGGCCTCCTGGAAGACGCGCCAGGAGGCGGGCGAGCGCCCGGTTGCTGCACTGCACGAGGCAATGGACGAAGTACTCGCCAGGCAGCAGGCACAGCTCGCCATCCCCCACCGTTACGACGCGTTCATGAAAGAAATATGGCTGCTGCAGCCACGCTTTGAGCAGCGTGGCGGGCAGCGTCCGGTGCGCCTGCTGTCGCAGCCACGCTTCCGCGCCGCCTATGATTTCCTGCTGCTGCGCTGCGAAAGCGGCGAAGTGGATGCGCAACTTGGCCTGTGGTGGGACGAGTTTCAGGATGCCTCGGATGAGCGTCGCGCCGAAATGCTGCAGCCGGACGAGGCGCCCAAGAAACGTCGCCGCCGCAAGAAGCCGGCCGGTGCGAAGGCTGCAGCCCAGGCAGACCTGCCCATCGAGTGATGGCCGACCACATTGCTTTCATAGGGCTGGGCAGCAACCTGTCCAATCCGCGCCACCAGGTATTGCAGGCCCTGCAGGCTCTGGCCGGCTTGCCGCACACCCAGGTCCTGGCGCGTTCCTCGCTCTACTGCAGCGCACCGGTGGATTATCTGGAACAGCCGGATTTCATCAATGCGGTCGCGCAACTGAAAACGTCATTGAGCCCGCGCGCCTTGCTGGATGCGCTGCTTGAGCTGGAGCACGTGTGCGGCCGCACGCGCGAATTCCGCAACGCCCCGCGCACGCTGGATCTGGACGTGCTGCTGTATGATGATTTGCGCCACCACGAACATGGCCTGACCATCCCGCATCCGCAAATGCACGTGCGCGCGTTCGTGCTGCGCCCCTTGCTGGAAATCGCTCCGGATTGCACGATCCCCGGGGTCGGAACGGCGGCGGAAGCATTGCACCAATGCGCGGATCAAAAACTGGAACGGATAGCCGATGCTGACTGATCCTCACCCTTGCCTCCAATCGCTCCGTGATTATTTGAAACCGGAAGAGCCATGCTACTGACTGAATACCGCCTCGACCTCGTCATCCAGGCACTGCGCGCCATCCTGCCGCTGGAGCATCCTGCCGATGCTGCGCTGCGCTATTTCTTTCAGCAGGAGCGCATCGGCTCCAACGAACGCGCGCTGGTGGCGGAAACCGTATTCGGCGTGCTGCGCCATCGCCTGTTTCTGGAACATGCATGTGCCGACCCCTCGGCCACTGCCAGCCAGGCCACGCCGCGCCGATTGGCGCTGGCCTATTGGACCCGGTTCGGCGGCTACAACCTGCGCGAACTTGCGCCGCTGCTGAAGCGCGACGAAGAAGAATGGCTGGGGCAGGTAAAAGGCATCAAGCAGGACGAATTGCCGCTGCCCATCCAGGCCGAACTGCCGGAATGGATAATCGAACGGCTGCACAACAGCATGCCCGATGCGGACATCCTCGCCATCGGGCGCGCCATGCAGCAAGCTGCGCCGCTCGATCTGCGCGTCAACACACAGCTCGCCACGCGCGACGAGGTATTGCAGGGGCTGCAAGGCGAGAACGTGGAAGCGCAAGCCACGCCATTCTCGCCCATCGGCATCCGCATCAAGGGAAAACCGGCTGTCAACAAAAGCCCGTTATTCCTCGGTGGAAAATTTGAGGTGCAGGACGAAGGCAGCCAGCTGCTTGGCTTCCTGCTTGCACCGAAACGCAACGAGATGGTCGTGGATTTCTGTGCCGGTGCGGGTGGCAAGGCACTGATGCTGGGCGCGATGATGAATTCGCAAGGGCGGCTATATGCCTTCGATGTCTCCGAGAAGCGCCTCGCCAATCTCAAGCCGCGCCTGAAACGCTCGGGGCTTTCCAACATCCAGCCGCAGCTCATCGCACACGAGAACGACAGCAAGATAAAACGCCTCGCAGGCAAGATAGACAGGGTGCTGGTGGACGCACCATGCAGCGGGCTGGGCACGCTGCGCCGCAATCCCGACCTCAAGTTCCGTCAGTCGCCGCAAAGCGTGGAAGAACTCACACACAAGCAGGCCGCAATATTGGACGCAGCCAGCAAGCTGCTCAAGCCTGGTGGCCGTCTGGTGTATGCCACTTGTAGTTTGCTGCACGAAGAAAATCGCGCGATCGTCGATGCCTTCCTCGCTGCTCATGTAGATTTCGTACTGCGCCCTGCGGGAGAAATTCTTGCGCAGCAGAAAATTCCGCTTGAGTCAGGCGAGTGCCTGCAACTGATGCCGCAACTGCATGGCACCGATGCATTCTTCGCGGCGGTAATGGAACGAGTGAAGCCGGTTATGCAGGCTGGGTAGGCCGAATCGCACAACCTACCATCGGCGGCTGAGATGGGGAAAGGTGGCGGGTTACGGCGCTACACGCCTGACCCACCCGACAAGGACTTGCGAACGACTCAGTGATTGGATGCAACAGTCTGGTCAATCTCTTTATGCTTCGCCAGCCAATCCCGTGCCAGCGCTTCGGCTGCCTCGATTTGTTGGGGCGTCATATTCGCTTCAACCGCTTTGCGGTTATGTTCGGCAATCGCCTTGTTCCGCTGAGACACTTCCTGCTTTGACGTTCCCGCCAGATTCAGCCACATGTGCGCCTGAACCAGATCCTGGGGGATGCCGGATCCCTCGCTGTATATCATTCCGAGCATGAATTGCGCCTCGCCATCCCCCCGGTCGGCGGCCTTTTGCAGCCAATAGGCGGCCTTCTTCATGTCCCGTTCCAGGCCCCGGACGCCCAAGGCGTAGCGCTTGCCCACAACCCTTTGCGCCATCGCGCTGCCTTTCTCGGCGAGGACTTCCAGGTCGGCCGAAGAAGTGCCAGAAGCCAAGGCGCTGGGCGCCTGCACAGACAATCCGGCAACCAGCAACAATGATGTAACGGATGACAACAAGGTGTGAATTTTCATGATGAGTGCTTTCGTTCGGGATTAGGCGGATTAGCGCCGGAAGTAGAATTGGGCGCGATTTTATCGTGGCGCCGCTGTTCCGGCAATCGTACCAAGGGGCAGATAAGACCAGGCTGTCGGGCAATGCTCCAAAAGTTCAATCGTCGAAGCTTATGGTTCGGTACGCGACCAGTACCACGACCAGCTCTTCCACTCCGCCGGGAATGCGCAACATTACCACATCGTCCTCGCGCGCCTTGAGCAGCGCCCGTGCCAGGGGCGACACCCAGCTGATCAGGCCGCGCCCGGCATCGGCTTCGTCCACGCCGACGATGCTGTAGGTGCGCTCCTCGCCATCCTGTCCGCTTACGGTGACCGTCGCGCCGAAGAATACCTGGTCGCAGTCTGCGCGTTGCGCGGGATCGACCACGACGGCATTGTCCAGGCGCTTGGAAAGAAAGCGGATGCGCCGGTCAATCTCGCGCAACCGCTTCTTGCCGTAGATGTAATCGCCGTTTTCCGAACGGTCGCCGTTGGAAGCGGCCCAGGTGATGGTTTTCACCAGTGCAGGTCGTTCCTCTTTCCACAACTGGTCGAGCTCATCCTTGAGGCGCCGATAACCGGCTGGAGTGATGTAATTCTTCAGCCCCGGCGGAAGCGGCTGCGCTGACGGATGTTCTTCGTCATCAGCGCTTTCATCAGTTTCCCTGGTGAAGGCTTTGCTCATGGCCGCCCGCCTTTGTCAGACATTTTCCCGCTCGGCAGCAGGTGTCCCCTAAAACGGTATGTCGTCATCAAAATTATCGAAGCCGCCCTTTGCCGCTGAGGGGGCCGGCGCAGGTCTGTCGGAAGCAGGCGCGCTTGAAGATGCGGAAGGCTTGTCCACCACTTCGAAACTGCCGCCACCGGACTTGCTGGACAGCATCTGCATTTCGTTCGCGATGATCTCGGTGGTATAGCGATCCTTGCCTTCCTTGTCCTGCCACTTACGTGTTTGCAGCTTGCCTTCGACGTAAATCATCGAGCCTTTTTTCAGGTACTCTCCGGCAACCTCGGCCAGGCGGCGGTAGAACACCAGGTTGTGCCATTCTGTCTTTTCCTGTTTTTCGCCGCTTTTGTCTTTCCAGTTTTCCGAAGTCGCCAGCGTGACATTCGTCACCGCTTCGCCGTTGGTCATGTAACGCGTCTCCGGATCCTTGCCCAGGCGCCCCACCAGAATTACCTTGTTCACCGACATGTCATGCCCCTTTCAATAAATTTTCCACTGCCGCTTCGTCAAAACCGCTGCTATCAACCTTAAGGCAGGCCATGCGCTCGGCCGACACCACCATTGCTTCGCGCACCCCATTCAACTGTGCCAGGCGCTGCTGCAACGCGGCGCCGGCCGTCTCATCCATTTCCGCCAATGGGTACAGCTTGGTGCGCACCGCAGCAGGCGCCTGCATGCCGCCGGCTGCAAGCAGCCACAACAGCAGCAAGCCAATCGCAAACCAGAACACGGCATTGCCGCCAAAATATTGCATCAGCATGCCGCCGGTAGTGGCACCAAAAAATGCGCCGAGAAACTGCACACTGCTGTATACCCCCATTGCGGTGCCCTTCGCAGCCAGCGGAGCGGTCTTGCTGATGAGCGAGGGCAGGCTGGCTTCCAGCACGTTGAATGCGGCAAAAAACAGGGTCAGGGCAGCTGCCACGCCCCACACACTGTGTTGCAGCAGCATCAACACCAACTGCCCCAGCGCTGCCACCGCAATCGAGCCCATGAATACCTGTTTCATTTTAGCCTTTTTATCCGCCGCAATGATGGGCGGAATCATCAGCACAAACGCCACCAGAATCACCGGCAGGTACACCTGCCAGTGCTGCCCCGTCTCCAGGCCATTATTCTTCAGGATGAACGGCACCTGCATGAACACCGACATCAGAATTGCGTGCAGCGTGAAAATGCCGAAATCAAGACGCAGCAGATCCTTGTCGCGCAATACCTCGCCCAGGCGCTTGCCGCTCGTCCCGGAATCGGAATGAAAGCGCGTGATGGCCGGATCGGGAATCACATAGGCCACCACCAGCAGGGCCAGCAGGGCCAGCACGCCGGTCAGCGCAAAGATGCCGGGAACGCCTATCGCCTGATACAGCACCGGCGACAGCACCAGCGACAGCGAGAAAGCGAGGCCGATGGTGATGCCGATGATCGCCATCGCCTTAGTGCGATGTTCCTCGCGCGTCAGGTCCGCGGCCAATGCCATCACCGCCGCATTCAGCGCGCCCGTGCCCTGAATCACGCGTCCGGCGATGACCCAGTAGATATCATCCGCGACCGCCGCCATGAAACTGCCCAGCGCAAACAGCAGCAGACTGGCATAGATCACCGGCTTGCGCCCGTAACGATCGGACATCCAGCCGGCCGGAATCTGCAAAATGGCCTGCGTCAAACCGTATGCGCCCAGCGCCACGCCAACCAGCATCTTGTTATCGCCGCCGGACAGGTGTTCGGCATACAGCGCAAACACCGGCAGAATGATGAACAGCCCCAGCATGCGCAGTCCGTAAATGCCCGCCAGGCCAAAACTGGCGCGCCGTTCATCGGGTGTCATGGAATCTTTGATTTCTTGCATTGAAGACTTAAGTTGCCTGAAAAAAACCTGCGTATTCTAGCAGGTCGCCATGCTTGCATGGCATGCATACGCAAGAACAACTTGGCAAACATAGAAGCCGAGTCACTCAAAACCAAACCCAAGCCAGGAGGCTCGCATCAAATTCCGGTAAATAGCAGATCCAGTGCCGCAATGATTTCATCGCGCCTGTCATTCAGCGACCCAACTTTGTCGCCCAGTGAACGGATGGAGACACCCGCCAGTTCGGCAGTGGACATCACGACTGCGACACCCTTGACCTTGAACTGTGGATTAAGGTGTTTGGCTGCCGGCCCCATTTCTTCCACCAGGACGAGCGGCGCCACGACACGGGTCGCCAACACATCCAGAAGGTCGGCCTGCACATCCAGCAAGTAAGGAATAAAACTGCGCGTATCCGCATTCGGATTGAGGTAAACATCAAACTGCGCCATCAAAACCGCCGCAGGCCGTCACTGAATGCACCGCGCGATTCGATGCGGCGATTGTATTCATCCAGCGCACGCTTGTTTTCTGCCAGCCACTGGCTGCGCCGCGCCTGCCGGACAATCTCGGCCAGATGCTGCTCCAGCGTTTGTGAAAGATTGATATTGAGCTGCTTTGCCTGCTGCAACAGATCGGCATTGATGCTGAGATTTGCTGATTTTTTAGGTGCCGCCGGGTTGAAAACAGTACTGCTCATGGTCGCTCCTTGACGTTCACAATGCGCATACTCTATGCGCATTCAGTGCGTGCGTCAATAACAGACCACGGGTTGTTCCGCGCATCGTTGCGTCGTTTGGGAAAGCACGGAAAATCGCGTATATTGGCAGGTCGTTTTCCCTCGATACACAGTTGCATGGAACAGATACGGATACGCGGCGCACGCACGCACAACCTGAAGAACATCAACCTCGACCTGCCGCGCAACCAGCTCGTGGTCATTACCGGATTGTCCGGGTCCGGCAAGTCCTCGCTTGCCTTCGACACGCTCTATGCGGAAGGACAGCGGCGCTATGTCGAATCGCTTTCCGCCTATGCCCGCCAGTTCCTGCAGTTGATGGCAAAGCCCGATGTGGACTTGATCGAGGGTTTGTCGCCCGCCATCGCGATCGAACAGAAAGCCACGTCGCACAACCCGCGGTCCACCGTCGGCACCGTGACGGAAATCCACGACTACCTGCGCCTGCTGTTTGCGCGCGCGGGCGATCCCTACTGCCCGCAGCACGATCTGGTGTTGCAGGCGCAAAGCGTCGGGCAGATGGTGGATCACGTTCTGCAGCTGCCCGAAGACACGCGCATCATGATTCTTTCTCCTTTAGTCGTGGAACGCAAAGGCGAGCAGCTCGACTTGTTCGATGAATTGCGCGCGCAGGGCTTCGTGCGGCTGCGTGTGAATGGCACAGTGTATGAGATCGACAATCTGCCGCAGCTGGCCAAGAACAAAAAGCACACCGTCGAGATCGTGGTGGACCGGCTCAAAGTCAGCGCGGAAGCCAAACAGCGCCTGGCGGAATCGTTCGAAACCGCGTTGCGCCACGCCGATGGGCGCGCGGTGGCGGTGGAAATGGACAGCGGCCACGAACACATGTTCTCCGCCAAGTTTGCCTGCCCGGTCTGCAACTATTCGCTGCCTGAACTGGAGCCGCGCCTGTTCTCGTTCAACAATCCGATGGGCGCGTGCCCCAAGTGCGACGGGCTGGGCAGCATCAGCTTCTTTGATCCCAAACGCATCGTGGCCTTCCCGCATCTCAGTCTGAGTTCGGGCGCAATCAAGGGCTGGGACAGGCGCAACCAGTTCTACTACCAGATGCTGGACAGCCTCGCCAAACATTATGATTTCGATCTGGAACGCTCATTCGAAAGCCTGCCGGAAAATATCCAGCACATCATCCTGCATGGCAGCGGCCGCGAAGCCATCTCCTTCCGCTATCTCGACGAGCGCGGCAAACCCACAAAGCGCGAACACCCCTTTGAAGGCATCGTCAACAACCTGGAGCGGCGCTACAAGGAAACAGAATCTCCCACCGTGCGCGATGAGCTGGCGAAATACCTCAATACCTGTTTGTGCACGGAATGCAAGGGCACGCGCCTACGCCTGGAGGCGCGCAACGTGCGCATCGCGGACCACACCATTTATCAGATCAGCGCCATCCCGCTGAAGCAGGCGCTGACTTTTTTTCAGCAGGTAAAGTTATCCGGGCACAAGCAGGCCATCGCAGACAAGATCGTGCAGGAAATTGCCAGCCGCCTCGTCTTTCTGAACAACGTCGGCCTCGATTATCTGTCGCTGGACCGGTCGGCGGAAACCCTGTCCGGCGGCGAAGCGCAGCGCATCCGCCTGGCCTCGCAAATCGGCTCCGGCCTGACCGGCGTGATGTATGTGCTGGACGAACCCTCCATCGGCCTGCACCAGCGCGACAACGACCGCCTGCTGGACACCCTGAAACGCCTGCGCGACATGGGCAACAGCGTGATCGTGGTGGAGCATGATGCGGATGCCATCCGCACTGCCAACTATGTGGTGGACATGGGCCCCGGCGCGGGTGAACACGGCGGCATGGTGGTCGCGCAGGGCACGCCCGAAGAAATCTGCGCCAATAAGGAATCGCTGACGGGCGATTACCTGTCCGGCCGGCGCAGCATCGAGGCGCCCCAGAACTATCACGCGCCCGACCCGGAGCGCATGCTGCAAATCCGCGGCGCGTGCGGCAACAACCTGAAAGACGTCACGCTGGATCTGCCGGTCGGCCTGCTGGTATGCGTCAGCGGCGTATCCGGCTCCGGCAAGTCCACACTTATCAACGACACGCTGTACCACGCTGTCGCGCAACACCTGTATGGCAGCAGCGCCGAGCCCGCGCCGTTTGCCGAAATCGGCGGGCTGGAATTTTTTGACAAAGTCATCAACGTCGACCAGAGCCCCATCGGGCGCACGCCGCGTTCCAACCCCGCCACTTATACCGGCCTGTTTACGCCCATCCGCGAACTGTTTGCCGGCGTGCCCAAAGCGCGCGAGCGCGGTTATGGCCCGGGGCGCTTCTCGTTCAACGTCAGAGGCGGCCGCTGCGAATCCTGCCAGGGCGATGGCGTGATCAAGGTCGAAATGCATTTCCTTCCCGACATCTACGTCCCGTGCGACGTGTGCCACAGCATGCGCTACAACCGTGAGACGCTCGAAGTGCAGTACAAGGGTCAGAACATCCACCAGATTCTGCAGATGACCGTGGAGAATGCATACGAATTCTTCAAGCCGGTGCCGATCATCGCACGCAAGCTGCAAACTCTGCTGGACGTGGGGCTGGGATACATCACACTGGGACAGAGCGCCACCACCCTGTCCGGCGGCGAGGCGCAGCGGGTCAAGCTGTCGCTGGAACTGTCCAAGCGCGATACCGGGCGCACGCTATACATCCTCGATGAACCTACCACCGGCCTACACTTCCACGACATCGCGCTGCTGCTGAAAGTCATCCACAAATTGCGCGACCAGGGCAACACCGTCGTGGTGATCGAGCACAACCTCGATGTCATCAAGACTGCCGACTGGATTATCGATCTCGGCCCGGAAGGCGGCGAAGGCGGCGGCCGCATCATCGCGCAAGGCTCGCCCAAAGAGATTGCGCACAATCCAGACAGCGTGACGGGCGCCTATCTGAAGAAATTGGTGGACTGATGCTGTTTACCAAGCACAGCCGGGGATCCCCTCCCCCTTGCAGGGGGAGGGATAGGGAGGGGGTAGAAGCTCTGCACCTCCACGACCCAACCCCCATCCTAGCCTTCCCCCTTCGAGGGGGAAGGGATGGTGATAATTCCGAACAGCCAATCCGGAAC